>JBEGVN010000082.1:0-148124 GCA_041178325.1 Pseudomonadota bacterium | reverse complement strand
GATTGACGAAACTTGGAGGGAACATTAGCCTCCAAAAAGACCTGCGTCGCTACGCTCCGACCGCCCGGCCGAATGATCCGAAATGGGTGGCCGAATTAGCGTGGAACAGGTGGCCGGATGTTCGTGAAATGCCCGGCCGAATCACGCGAAATACGCAGGTTTTTGAGAAAAGTCATTAAGCTGAGGGAAAGGAGAGTTTTGCGCGAAGTGGGAACCCTCATGTTTTTGGCGTTGTTATTTATTTTGATGTCCTTATATTACATGTGGGTTTTTGTTGGATGCAAATACTCAGCGATAATTCCGGAATCCATTACCGACACCTTTGTTCAGTCTATGGATGTCCAGGTTTGCATGACGGTATTTATCTATATGACCCTGGGTTTTCATTGGACCAGCGAGGGGGCCAAGGCAAGCCTTAAATACAGGCTGGACAATGAGCGAATTACAGCACTCTTAAAAGAAAAGGATCTTCTGATCCAGAATTTGTTGAAGGCCCATGCCTTGGTCGAATCCGGTGCGCTTTCGGCAGGTCTCTCCCATGAATTAAATCAATTTCTATCGGTCATTCAGGTGAACTCTGAGTTGGCAATCCATGCCCTTCATGAAGGAGAGCAAGCGGAGGCCGTAGAGCACTATGTTGAAAATGTCATCAAGTCCAACCAATTGGCCGCTAAGCTGATTTCGAGCTTGAAAAGCTTTTTCTCAAAACGTGAGGAATCGCCGCAACGTTGTTCAATCGATGAGTTGATAGCGGAAGTTGCCGTTCTTTATCGGGATCGATTGCAGAAGTCCAAGATTGATTTGGTAATGGATTTGGCGGCTAAAGAAGAAATCACCCTCTGGGGGGCATTGATGCGACAAGTCATCGGGAATCTTTTGGTCAATGCAATCGAGGCCTTGGATCTCATCTCACGGAAGGACAAGCAAATTCGAATCCATAGCCAAATCAATGAAGGGCGACTAGAGTTCTCGATCTTCGATAATGGACCAGGCATCAATGAGTCGCTGGTGGGTGATGTGTTCAGTCTTTTTAACACCTCAAAGCACCATGGAACAGGGCTTGGACTCTGGCTCTCACTGCATATAGTAGAAAAGCATCAAGGGCGCATTAGTCACACGAACGACTCAGGGGGTGGGGTTGAATTCAAAGTATCTATTCCCTTGCTTTCGAGCCAAGAGAACCGAGTAACGAGCTCCAGTGAATCAACAGTGGGGCATCCCGTATAACGCATGTCTAATAAAGGCAGCAAGGAGTCGATGCGTCAGAGGCAGTCCCATTCGGCCGCAAGTCATGTTTATCTGATTGAGGACCATGATGATTTACGTATTGGGCTGATAAAGATCCTTCAAAACGCTGGTTTTGTTGTGCATGCGTTTCCAAAAGCGATCGATTTTCTGAACGCGAATCTGCACTATTCGCCTGCAGTGGTTATTACCGACATGCGCATGCCCCAGATGTCCGGTGTTGAATTGCAGGCGACGTTTCTGGAGCGGGAAATAAAAACGCCTATCCTCTTTATTAGCGGTGAAAGCACGGTCGAACAGAGCGTAAAAGCCATGAAGCAGGGGGCCTTTGACTTTTTGATTAAACCCTTTACGCAGAAAACCCTTTTGGCGGCCGTTTCTAAAGGGATTGAGATCGACCTTGAGAACATGAATCGAGCCCTTGTCGCCGAAACCTTAGAAATGCGGCTCAGTGTCTTGAGTCCGCGAGAACTTCAAGTGTTTTGGCTCCTGACTAAGGGGTACAGCAACGCGGAAATCATGGTGGACTTGGGGATCTCCTTGGCGACCACTAAGCAATATAAGACCCAGGTGATGCAAAAGATGGGGGCGCACTCGATTTCTGAGCTGTTCGAAATGACCCAAGGGACGACATCTCGGCCTTAACAACGGGGATGTTCGCAGTTTGCTGCGTTGGCTGCGTTGGCTGCGTTGGCTGCGTTAAAATCGGAGGCCAACACAGGAATCCAACCCATGCTGATCGACTCCCATTGCCATCTCGACCGACTGGATCTTGCGCCCTACCAAAACGATTTCTCCCGACTCATACGAGAGACGGTTGAGGGCGGGGTCAGTCACCTTTTGTGTGTCTCGATTACCCTCGAGAAATACGTGGGTATGCGCGCGCTGGTCGATCCACATTCTGAAATATCCGTATCGGTTGGCGTGCATCCAACGGAGGAGCACTGTGAAGAGCCTGATGTCGCTCGCCTGAAAGACCTTGCGGATGACGCTCGTGTCGTAGCCATTGGTGAGACCGGTCTTGATTACTTTCGGTGCGATGCCTCACATCAGGATCGTCAACAGAAGCGCTTCAGGACTCATATCCAGACCGCGGTTGAAGTTAAAAAGCCCTTGATCATCCATACCCGGGAGGCGCGTGAGGATACGCTCCGAATTCTCCGGGAAGAGGCTGCTGAAAAGGTGGGTGGTGTTCTTCACTGCTTTACCGAGGATTGGGAGACAGCAAAAGCGGCGCTGGATATCGGTTTTTATATCTCGCTCTCAGGGATTTTGACATTTAAGAACGCAGCGCAGATTCAGGATGTCGCTCGCCGAATGCCGCAGGATCGCCTCTTGATCGAAACGGATTCGCCTTATCTTGCTCCTGTTCCGCTTCGGGGGAAGCCCAATTATCCAGCTTATGTTCGCCATGTGGCTGAGTTTTTGGCAGAGCTTCGGGGCGAGAGCTTTGAGCAAGTCGCAGACTATTCCGCCCATAATTTCAGGACCTTGTTCTCGCTTGCAGCCGCATAGGGTCCCGATCGGGAAGACCGGTTAAGTCGCTTCAGCAGCGAGTTGTACGGCCTTTTCCAATTGCCCTAGCGGGGTGTAGAAGTGGGGAGAAAATCGAATTCCGCCCCCTCGCATCGCGCAGATGACCTGATGGTTCTTGAGGTGACTCCAGACCGCCGCATCGGGCGTTACGTGGTGCTTGAAAAGGACGATGCCTGAGAGACGATCGGGATTAGGGGATGACAGCAGAGTCAGTCGAGACTCTCTTGAGATCAGATCCAAAAGTCGATGTGTTCGCTCAAGGATCCCGCGTGCGACATTTTCCATGCCCTCTTCCATGAGTACCGAAAGGCTGGCGGAAAGGCCATGGATGCCCAGCATGTTCGGGCTGCCGCATTCGAACTTTCTTGCACTGAGCGCGGGGGACCACGCCTTCGTATCATAGTCGCCCGCGTGCTCGACCATATGCCAGCCATATTGGGTCGGTTTGATCCTGTCGAGGACTTGTTCAGCGATATAGAAAATTCCGAGGCCTTCAGGCGCAAGGAGCCACTTGTGCCCATCGGCCATCACGAAGTCAGCTTGAATGGCCCTAACATCCATCGGAAAAGCGCCAAGGCTCTGAATTGCATCCACCATGAAAAGAATGCCTTGCTGTCGGCATGCTTTACCCAACTTTTCGAGGTTCAGTCTGAGACCGGATGCATACTGGATAGAGCTTACAGCAACGAGACGGGTGTTCTGGTCAACGCGGGCAAGAATCGCACTCTCCGGATCTTCACCCGAAATGTCGGCCGGCCGATATTCAACGCCCAGCCTTGAGAGGGCCTCCCAGGGAATACGGTTGGAGGGAAACTCCTCTGAAGTGCCCACGACGTTATCGCCGGGATGCCACTCCAGTCCCGATGCCACAAATGAGATGGCTTCTGAGGTGTTTTTAACCAGAGCGATTTCCCGGGGGCTTGTGGCATTTAGAAAGGACGCGGCCTTCTCGCGGAGCCTTTTTTGTTCCAAGCTCCATTTCGGGTAGTGGCTTGCGCCCTTTGTTACATTCTCTCTCGTAAATGCTGCGACGGCTTCACCGGTCCGCTTGGGCCAGGGAGCGACTGCGGCATGATTCAGATAAATGATCGAGGGATCGACGGAAAATTCGGAATGCATTTCGCTCAGCCTTGCGTCCAGTTGACCCAGCCGAGTTGCCATGAGGCAATGATCAGGATCCCAAAGAGGATGCGATACCAGGCAAACACCACGAAATCATGGTGTGCGATGTATCGGAGCAGCCAGCGGACGCAAAGGAAGGCCGAGAGGAAGGCGCTGGTGAAGCCGACAGCCCACATTCCCACATCATCGAAAGACAACAACTCGCGTTCTTTATAAAGCTGATAGACCGTTGCCAGCAGCAGCGTTGGAATCGCCAGAAAAAAAGAAAATTCGGTGGCCGCTTTACGCGAAAGCCCGAAGAACAAACCGCCAATAATCGTGGCACCTGAGCGGGAGGTGCCTGGAATGAGGGCAAAGGCCTGCGCAATGCCAAGCTTCAAGGCATCGGGCCACCGAAGATCCTCGACACGGTGGATCCGGATTTTGTGTTGCCGCCGTTCAGCCCAAATGATGAAAAAGGCGCCAAGGATAAATGCGCTAGCGACAGGAAGTGGTTGGAAAAGATGCGCCTTGATGGTCTTGCCGAAGGCCAGCCCGAGGAGGGCAAGAGGGAGAAAGGCAATTCCAAGGTTCACGGTAAAGCGACGGGCCGATTTTTCCTTGGGAAGCCCACGCAGCACCGTCAGAATACGATTTCGGTATTCCCAGATCACCGCAAGGATAGCGCCTGACTGAATCACGATCTCGAAAAGTTTCCCCCGCTCATTGTTGAATTCAAGAAGGTCCCCGGCGAGGATCAGATGACCTGTGCTGGAGACGGGCAAGAATTCGGTCAGTCCCTCGACGATGCCGAGGAGGAAAGCTTTGACAAGAAGGATATAGTCCATAAGGGTCGTTGTTTTCGTAAAGGTCAGCCTTTCATTTTGCCAGAGCGGATCACAACGAGTCGTTATTTTTATTTTGAAGGGCTATGCTAGCTTCCATGGCGTAGGTTTCGGAGAGCGAGTTTTGGCACGATCCATACTGGTCATGAATTCGGGGAGTTCGTCGCTCAAATACGAGCTCTATATGCTCTCCAGCGAGGGCCTTTCTGCCGTCTCGGGTGGATTGGTCGAACGCATTGGTGAGCCTGATTCGACGGTCAAGGATCATGGCGATGCAATCGGTCGGGTCGTTCATATGCTGGAGGCATCGGGTTATCTTAAGACCGCGCCTCTGTTTGCCATTGGTCATCGGGTGGTCCATGGGGGGGAGCGGTTCCGACAGGCGGAAGTGATTGATGCATCCGTCGTAGAAGGCATTCGTGCAGCGGCCTCCCTGGCGCCACTGCATAATCCCCCTAATCTTCTGGGAATTGAGGCATGTCGAGCCCATTGGGCTGCTGTGCCACAGGTGGCCGTTTTCGATACGGCGTTTCATCACTCACTCCCGGCAGCGGCCTATCGCTATGCCATTCCTGAGGCCAAAGAGGGTGGGGAGCGGGTTCGTCGTTATGGCTTTCACGGCACGTCGTTTGCCTCAATTCGGCGACAGATTGCCGCATATCTCCAGCGTTCGGCCGATGAGGTCAATCTCTTGGTGTTGCACTTGGGGAATGGCGCGAGTATCTGCGCCATCCGCGCGGGTTTGAGCGTCGATACCTCGATGGGGATGACGCCTACTGCCGGGTTGGTCATGGGAACCCGTTCAGGCGATGTTGATCCGGGTGTCTTGGTCCATTGGCTTTCCAAGGAGGGGTTGTCAGCGGAGGATTTGAATCGGCGGCTGAATCATCAAAGCGGGCTCAAGGCTCTTTGTGGAAGCAATGATATGCGGGAGATTCTTGGAAGAGTTTTATCCGGGGACGCTGAAGCCCGGGAAGCTCTCGATATTTATATCCACCGGCTACGTCACTTCATCGGCGCTTATCGCGCTGAGCTTCCTCAGTTGGATGCGCTGGTCTTCACAGGAGGGATTGGAGAACATGCGCCCAAGGTCCGGTTAGAAGCCCTCTCAGGCCTGTCCCATCTTGGGTTCGAACTTGATCTCGAGCGTAATGTGGCCTACGCAGGGGGGGTCGCGGAGATCCAGAAAAAAGGTTCACAGGTTCGGGTGATCGTTGCGCCGGCGGCAGAGGAGAGGGAAATCGCTCTTCAGGCGTCCGAACTTTTGATCGGCAGCGGGGGCATTTGATGGCGCGTTCCATCTATGTTAGTGCGGTGGCGCCGGGAACCGGGAAGGTGGTTATTTCGTTGGGGCTTATTGAGCTTGGGCTTCGAGAAACGCCGCGGGTTGGGTTTTATCGGCCTGTGATCGCTGAATCTTCAGACAATGCTCCCGATGAAGACATTGAACTCATTTGTCGATCTTCTGGCTTGAACCAGTCCTATGCCGCGAGCTACTCATGGCGGATGAGTGATCTCCTGATAGAGCTTGGAGGGCAGGGGATCGATGGCGTGCTGGAGAAGATTGTCGAGGACTATAAAAGCCTAGAGGCGAGTTGCGACTTTATCGTGATTGAGGGGACCGATTATCTTGGCCAGGGGTTGGCGCTGGAGTTTGATCTCAATGCCCTGATTTCTCAGACACTCTCAGTGCCTGTCGTACTGGTCGGTACAGGCAAAGACCTGTCCCCGGAGGAGGCCGTCAATGGACTTCGTGTGGCTGTGGATGGATTTCGCAGCAAGCTTTCCAATGTGATCGGGGTCGTTCTCTCCCGTGCTGAACCCGTTCAGTTGGATGCCTACCGCACTCTTTTGGCGAAAGAGTTCATCGCTGTCGATGAAATCCTCGGAGTTGTTCCTGAAACACCGGCACTCAGTCGGCCGACCGTTCGTGAGGTTCTTGGGGTCCTGAAGGCCGAAGTGATCTGTGGCCACGAGCGGCTGGAATCCGTTGTGGAAGGTTACATGATTGGGGCGATGTACCTTCAGAACCTTTTGCCACGGTTAAGGCCGGGTCTTTTGGTCCTGACCTCCGGTGACCGATTGGATCTCCTTCTTGGCATGATTGAGGCAGATCGCTCATTGAATGCACCTCGTTTGGCAGGGATCGTTCTCACTGCTGGAATTCGACCTGACCCTATCGTCATGCGTCTGATCGACGGGCTTCATGGCACCTTGCCTGTGATGGTGGTTGAGGGTGGCACTTATTCAGTGGCTTCGCATCTTGAAAAGATCCATGCCCGGCTTGATGCAAACGACCGAGATAAGGTCAAAAGGGCGCGCGAACTGTTTGATCAGCATGTTGACCTTGATGCGCTGAGTCGGCACATCATGGAAGCTCGCTCTGAGATCATGACGCCTCGCCTGTTTACCTTTGGTCTGATGCAGAAAGCGAAGGCCAGAATTCGTCATATCGTTTTGTGTGAGGGAACCGAACCTCGCATTATCAGAGCGGCTGCAGAACTGGTCAGCCGACAGGCCGTCAGACTGACACTGCTCGGTAATCGGCGTGAAGTTGTGCTTCAAATGCGTGAGATCGGGTTTCAATTGGACCCTGCCTGGGTCAACATCATTGATCCGGTGGAGAGCCCACGACTTTCGACTTACGCGGAGACCTATTTCACGCTTCGCAAACACAAGGGAGTCACCCTCGATCAGGCAAGAGACACGCTACAAGATGTTTCTTATTTCGGCACGATGATGGTTCATCTCGGTGAGGCTGATGGGATGGTTTCAGGTGCTGTCCACACGACTCAACACACCATACGCCCCGCCCTTCAGATCATTAAGACCCTTCCGGGGTGTCCGGTGGTGTCCTCGGTCTTCTTCATGTGCATGGAAGATGGCGTCATGGTATATGGAGACTGCGCAGTCAATCCGGATCCGACGCCGGAGCAGTTGGCCGAAATAGCGATTCGGTCGGCCGAGACCGCATGTCTTTTCGGTGTCAGTCCGAGAGTCGCCTTATTGTCTTATTCCACCGGAGGGTCAGGCAGTGGGGAGGATGTGGACAAGGTGCGTTCTGCCGCCCAGATCGCGCAGTCCAAAAGTCCTGATCTGATTTTGGAGGGGCCCATGCAATACGACGCGGCAGTGGACGAATCCGTGGGGCGACTCAAGCTTCCGGGGTCAAGGGTTGCAGGTCACGCCAATGTCCTCATTTTTCCGGACCTTAATACCGGAAACAATACCTATAAGGCTGTCCAGCGGGAAACCGGTGCACTGGCAATTGGCCCTGTGCTTCAGGGTTTGAAGAAACCGGTCAATGACCTGAGTCGAGGTTGTACCGTCGATGACATCGTCAATACAGTCCTCATTACGGCCATCCAGTCCTAAATACTCAGTCTCTCTCGGGGTACCCTGCGCGTTGGATTTCGGCCTGGCGCCAAAGGCTTGCAACGGCCTGTAGAGCCAAAAAATCATAGAGTGCATGCACCAAAAGCGGAATCGTCAGATTGCGCTCCGGGCCTAGATCCATGGTGATGCCGAGGTAGGTACCGAGCAACCCCGCAACAACACCGTAGACGGGCGTGATCCAGTGCAGAAGTGCAAAGATCATGTTGCTAAAAACGAGGCCACCGATGCCGCCCCACATCTCCTCTAGCCAGGGCTGTAGGAACCCGCGAAAAAGAACCTCCTCTGTGGTTCCTGCCAAAAATCCAAGATAAAGCAGCTCGAGGCGACTCATGCTGGCAAGAAGCTGCCCGAGTCGTTCCACCAACAGATCGCGAAGCACGCGCAGCGATGGGATATGTTGGGTCAGACGTAGGAAGCCATAGAGTGGAACTGTGGCGGCGACGGCTAGAAAGACACTCTCGGAATCACCGTGAAGAGTTGCGAGGGGGTCAATTTCAAAGAATTTTCCAAGGCCCAAAGCTAAAAGAAACAGGCCGCCTTCAAAGAGCGTTGCCATCCCAAGGAACTGAACCTTATTCATTGGGAAGTGTTCCAGGTCGAGTAGGGCGTGCGGCTAAGACAGGTGTTGTAGTAACGCGAGTCATGGGTCACTTCTTCACCTATCCATGACGGTAGATCGAAGGCTTCTTCAGGGTCAGAAAGTTCGATTTCGGCAACCACTAACCCAGAGTTGTCCCCTGAGAAGACGTCGATTTCCCAGGTCAGATGGCCTTGTGGAATGAGATAGCGGACTTTCTCGATGAGTGGCCCTGTGCTGAGGCTGTCGAGCATGATGGTGGCCTGATCGAGCGGAATAGGGTATTCGAATTCGAGTCGCTTGGCCCCAATGGTTGCGCCCTTGATGTTGAGATGGGCCTCTTTGCCACTGATTCTTACTCGCACAGAGCAACGTTTTTCGCTATTGAGGTAGCCTTGACGCATGGGGATTGCAGAGCGGACTGAGGCGCGCCAATCCTCATTGAGGACCAGAAATTTGCGTTCGATTTCGAAATGGGACACGTGGGAAACGTCGCTGAGGATTCGGTGAAAGCTTTGGGCTAATTATCCTGCATTTGCTCCTGAGCCCATTCTTCCCAATAGGGCTTCGGGTGGAAGCGCTCATGAAGGAAGTCCACGAATGTTCTGACCTTGGCCGAAAGATGCTTTCTATGGGGGTAGACCGCATGAATCTCGAGGGGGGCTGGGACATACTCGGTGAGGACGGCTTGAAGCCGGTTCTTGCGGATATCCTGCCCCACCATATAGGTCGGCAGAATGACGAGCCCCAATCCGCTCAGTGCAGCAATTCGAAGCGCATCGGCCACATTAGCCTGAAGGGATCCTGAAACCTTAACGGTGAGAGACTCCCCGCCTGGAATCGTAAATTGCCAGTGATCACGTGGGGCAAGGCTCAGGTTGACTAGACAGTTGTGGTTCTTGAGATCTTCCGGAGTTTTTGGCGTGCCATGTTTTTTGAAGTACGCCGGCGCACCGCAGACGACGCGCTGAGAGGTGCCAAGAGATCTTGCAATCAGGCTGGAGTCCTGAAGTTCGTCGAGTTGTATCGCTAGATCGAAACCTTCCTCGATTAAATCGGCATAGCTGGTCTGGAGGATCAGGTCGACATGCACGTCAGGGTAAACTTCCATGTAGGCCGTAATGGCGGGCGCTACATGGTACGAACCGAAAAAGGGGCTGGCGCTGACCTTGAGCAGGCCTCGAGGTTCAGTCTGGAGCCTCGTAACTGCGAGCTCCATTTCTTCCATATCGTCAAGGATCTGTCGGCAACGCTCCAGATAGACCGCACCGACTTCCGTTAGATTCAGGTTTCGGGTGGTCCGATTAAGAAGCCGAATCCCAAGTCCATTTTCCAGTTGCATCACATGCTTTGTAGCCATGGCTCGGGAAAGCCCCAGTTCCTTTGCAGCTGCGGCAAAACTTCCCGCTTTGGCGACCTTGGTGAAAACCAGCATGCTCGTCAGCTTGTCCATCGCGTCTCCAACTTAAAAATCCGGTTTATGGAAACAATCAGCAACTTTTATTGGTTATTGTAAACCAAAAGTGGTTTTCTATAGGCGTCCCAATCGTGGGACTGCAGCGGAGAACGACCATGCGTCGTAGCTTAGGGCTTCTGGTACTTTTAGTCACTAGTGTTGGGGCTTTACAAGCCGCAGAAATCGAGCCTGCACGGCAAGTTGCAGAACGAACTGCAGCCGAATGGAACGCTGCTTTTGAGCAGGGGCAGATTGATGTCATTGTGTCTCTTTATGAGGACAATGCCATGTTGTTGCAGCCGAACGGCGTTGTTGCCCATGGCGGCTCTGAAATCAGGGCGTTTTGGCAGAAGTTGATCGGTCAGGGCGAGTACGCGATGGACATCGTTAGTGTCCGTGCGGCGCAGAATGGTACTGTCGTCGCGGCGGTTCGCTTTTCTGATGTCAAAACCCTTGAAAAGGGAAATCACCAGAGGCTCCATTACCGCTACGATGGCGTGGTGTATAGCGTTCTAAGGCAGCAGTCCGATGGCCGCTGGAAAGCCGAAGTTCAGCGCTGGGATGGAGAGGCTCCATCACAGAAAGGGTAGGTCCAGCCGATCGATTCCGGCAAATCTGAATTTCACGGGAAGCCATCGTCTCATCTTCCAGTTGTCCCCTGCGGGATGCTAGACTTTATTTCCGATTAAATTAGTGGGGAATTGTTTCCCGGTGCTCTGTGCACCAAGGGGGCAAGCCCCTTTTTCTTTATCCCGCTTGTTACAGGAGTTCAGGATGATCCACGAATTGCCCGCGTTGCCGTATGACAAAGGAGCCCTTGCTCCCTACCTTTCTGCCGAAACCCTCGAGTTTCACTACGGCAAGCATCATCAGGCTTATGTCACCAACCTCAATAACCTGATTCCGGGAACCGAATTCGAAAATCTGTCACTGGAGGAGATCATTCTGAAGTCCTCAGGTGGCATTTTTAATAATGCCGCACAGATCTGGAACCACACCTTCTATTGGAATGGTCTCAAGCCCAATGGCGGTGGAAAGCCGACGGGCGCGCTTCTTGAAGCCATCGAAAAGGCCTTCGGATCTTTTGATGCCTTCAAGGAAGCTTTTACCAAGTGTGCGGTCACGACTTTTGGCTCGGGCTGGGCGTGGCTTGTGAAGAATGCCGACGGAAGTCTCACGTTAGTCAGTACCAGCAATGCGGCATGTCCTTTGACCTCAGGACAAAAGCCTCTTTTGACCTGTGATGTCTGGGAGCATGCCTATTACATTGACTACCGCAATGCACGCCCCAAGTACGTTGAGGAATTCTGGAACGTGGTCAATTGGGATTTCGTTGCCAAGAACTTTCAGGGTTAAACCCCTCTTAAGGGGGGTGCGATGCCTCTATCGATCCCGGCCCATGGCCGGGATCTTCCCCTGTGCTCAAAATCTTCGGTTTCTAAGCCCGAATGGGGCATAATCGGGCGAAGCCGGAAGCACCGGTGCTATTTCCCGATTCATGCATTCCGAAACCCAAGGGACTCACTGGCTTTTAGATCTTCTCGAACGTCTCGGGAGTTCCGCTCTCCTGATCGGCGAGACGGGAACGATTGTGGGTGGAACTTGCCTTGCCTGCCAAAGACTGGGCCTTTCGCCCTCCGCGATCGAGGGAGTCGCACTCGAGCCCTTGCTCGGCATTAACCTTCATTCTTTTTCTGCGAGCAAAACGCCATCGCGGATTGAAGTCACGGTCAACTCCAAGTTTGCCCCCAAGCCCAGTGGTTTGCCTGAGCGCTCTTTTCGTGCCGAACTCCGACCGCAATCTCTCGATGGGGCTGCCTGCTGGCTATTGATCTTGGATAGGCGTGATTCGCCGTTGCAAGGCGTCAGCGAAGACAGTGAAATCTTCAAGGCCCTTGCCATCATTGAAAACGCCGCGCTCATCTTGGATGGTGCCGGTGTGATTCTGCATACCAATCCCGCGGCGACTTCGATTCTGGGATACCTTCCGGAAGACCTTGTTGATCAAAAGGTCGGTATTCTTTTCGATACTCAGGGTCAGTCGCCTGAAGGAAGGCTATTTCTCCAGGATCTATTGGCGGGAACCTTTCCGATCCTGGGGCATGCTATGGAGCTCAGTGTGCAGGGAAAGGACGGGCAGCTAGTGCCTGTCGAAGTGCGCCTTGCCAATCTCCGAATCCTTGGAGAGTTAAGAACATTGATGGTCATGAAGGATCTGCGGCGCCGAAAAATGAACGAGGAGCGCCTGATTCTTCTTTCCAGTGCCGTTGAGCAGGCGCCTGCGGGTATTCTAATTGCTGATCTCAAGGGGGTTGTCGAGTATGTGAATGATGGATTCACGAAGCTCACCGGTTATGCAACAGAAGAGGTCGTCGGTCGTAATCTCCTATCGACCGGGTCAGTCATTGCGGCCTTTGCTCGAAATGTCCCTTTGTGTTGGCGGATTCTCTCTAGCCGCGAATGGCAAGGCGAGGTTCGGGGTACACACCGTAACGGCGCGGACTATGCCGCGCTGGTGACCTTTTCTTCGATCATTGGACCTAATGGAGACGCTATTCGGCTTCTCGGGCGCTTTCAGGATACGACGCATCAGGTGCGCGATCAGGAAGCCCTGGCCGAGAGTGAACAGCGCTTTAGCGAGGTTGCAAAATTAGTCGGTGAGTGGCTGTGGGAGCAAGATGAGGCGGGTTTCTTTACCTACAGCAGCGAGGCCGTTCACGATATTCTCGGCTACCAGCCTCAGGAGATTATTGGTCGCCATTATCAGGAACTGATGACCGAATCCGATCGCCGGATCTGGGCCCGATCGCTACCGCCTGCAAGTCGGGTGCAGCTGCCCTTTCATCGTCTCACCAATCATTATCTTCACCGTGACGGTCATGAGGTTTTCACCGAATCCAGTGGTACCCCGCTTTTTGACGAACGGGGCAGGGTGGTGCGTTGGCGAGGGGTCGATCGAGACATCACGGCAAGGAAGCTGGCGGAGGATCGAATCCGCCTTCGTGAGCGTGCGATTGAAGCGGCCAGCGTCGGTATCGTAGTCTCTGATGCCACGCTCGGCGATAACCCGATCATTTATGCCAACTCCGCCCTGAGCCGAATTACAGGTTACGCCCAGGAGGATTTCATCGGAAAGAATCTCCGTATGCTCCAAGGGCGGGGCACCGATGAGATGGATAGGGAGACCATACGCAATGCCATTTTGAGTGGCAGTCGATGTGAAGTCATTATTCGCAACTACCGAAAGGATGGCCAAGCTTTCTGGAATGAACTCCAGCTTTCGCCGGTGCTCGATGAGGAGGGGCGGCTCACACATTACATCGGCGTCATCACAGATGTCACCGAGCGTCGAAGAGCGGAAACTGAAACACAGCAGCTGAATGTTGCCCGAGAGATCCAGCTATCTCTTTTACCCAAGCATCCTGTTCTCCTCCCCGATCTCGAGGTTGCCGGCGTTTGTATTGCCGCAACCCAAGTCGGTGGGGACTATTACGACATGGTCCCGCACGGTGATTACATTGACCTTGTGGTCGCCGATGTGTCCGGACACAGCGTCGGGGCGGCTCTCATCATGGCTGAAATGCGAAGCACCCTTAAGGCAGAGCTACGGCGGGTGGATCCCAACATGCAAAGCGTGGGAGATCTGCTCGCCGTCCTGAATGAACTGCTGATGCCCGATCTTGATGGTGCCGAAATGTTTATCACCATGTTCTACATGCGCTATCAGAGAAGCTCAGGGATTTTGCGTTATGCCAGTGCAGGGCATAATCCTGCGCTTCTCTTGCGAAAGGGGGCTACCGCCTGTGAGCAACTGAATGCGGATGGACTGATCATGGGGGTAAATCAGCAGGTGGTCTTCGAGGAAAAATCTCTGGTCCTCGGTGCAGGTGACCGAATCCTCGTCTATACCGATGGGGCGGTTGAAACTCAGGATGCCCTTGGCGCGTTCTATGGGACAGAGTCACTCGAGGCAGCATTTCTGAGGCTTCGCGATCGCCATCCAGAGGCGACTTTGGAAAATCTTCTTGACGATCTTCGAGAGTTTGGAGGGGATGCTCGCTTCAATGACGATGTCACAATGGCTGTTTTTGTCCTCAGGGAATGAGGATGTCTAGGATCCGGTTCGTGGGTTGGTTACAATTTTTCGCATTCACATCATGCGAGATCGTGCCATGACCCATAGGCTCCTCGTTTTTTTGCTCTCAGGCGCGTTGCTGGGGGCTTGTTCTGGCTCCCCTCCTGTGCCAGAAGCTGTCAAAACCCCGGATGCGGCCCATGGTCGATCGCTTTACCAGCAACAGTGTGCTGCCTGTCACGATGCGGGAAAAAATGCCCCTTCGCTGCGTGATCCTGAGGATTGGGACATCAAGCATTTGGATGCCCCTGGCATTGTGCAAAAACATCAAGCGATGCGGATGCCCTCCGGGTTCAGGGGCCCAGGTCGCCTGTCGCCCCAGGATGAGCGGGACATCCTCTTTTATCTCAGAACGGCGATCGATGAAGCGGAGCTCAAGTATTAATCGCATCTGATGAAAGAACGCGCGTCGCGCTTCTGCCCTCGAATTCGCAAAGATCAGCGATCACGCAAGCCTCGCAGTGGGGTTTTCGGGCCATGCAGACATAGCGCCCATGCAGAATCAGAAGGTGATGGGCGTCCTTGAGGTAGGGCTTTGGTATTGTTTTTAAAAGCTTATGCTCAACCTCAAGTACTGTCTTTCCGGGAGCAAGTCGGATCCGATTGGCTAATCTGAAAATGTGGGTATCGACAGCAATGGTCGGCTCACCAAATGCGGTATTCAAAACCACATTGGCGGTTTTTCTCCCTACTCCCGGCAAGGCCTCCAGCGCAGCCCGATTTGAAGGAACCTCTCCGCCATGTTCGGTAACCAGTTTCTGGCAAAGCGCGATGATATGTTTGGCCTTACTGTTAAATAAGCCAATCGTGCTAATAAACGACCGGAGCTTCTCTTCGCCCAGGGCGAGCAGAGTGTCTGGCGTGTTAGCCACCGGAAAAAGAACGCGGGTGGCCTTGTTCACGCTTTTGTCGGTTGCCTGCGCTGAGAGGACCACAGCAACCAGAAGTTCAAATGGGCTTGTGTAGAGGAGTTCGGTTTCAGGTGATGGAATGGCTTTGGCCAGTCGCTCGAAGATCCGGAGTCGCTTTTCTGCGTTCATCGTTAATCTCGTGAGAAACCCGGTACTTTATGGCGGGGAGGGATGAGGAGTAGTCAACTTCGCTCTAGCCTGACAGTGCTTGGGGCGGAGTGGCGGTTTTCCATCACCCAGTTCCTCAGGGCCAGAAGAAGCCCAAGGAGCAAAAAGGCGCCGGCTGGCAGTAAAGCGACCTGAAATCCTGCATAGTCTTTGAAGAGGGTCAGTGTCCAATCACTTGCAGCCTTTCCGAAGAGTTGGTCTGCATGCTGGAAAAGCCCGCCCGTGCCCAGAATTTCGCGAGTCGCACCCAAAAGACAAATCACCCAGGTAAAGCCAAGCCCCATGAAGAGACCATCGGCCAGGGACAGGGAGACGTTTTGCCGGTAGGCAAATGCCTCGATGCGTCCAAGGATTGCGCAGTTGGTCACGATCAGGGGAATGAAAAGACCGATGATCTGGTGAATCTCAGGGATTGCCGCCTCCATGACAAAGTCCGCGATGGTGACCATGGAGGCCAGCACTATCATAAAGAGGGGGAGACGCACCGCACTTGCGATTCGATCTTTCAGGAGCGATATAAGTCCTGATGAGGCCCAAAGCACTGCCGTTGTTGCCACCCCAAGGGCGAGTGCATTAACAAAATTCGTACTGACGGCCAGAAGAGGACAGAGCCCGAGCAAGCCAACCAAGGCCGGATTGCGGGACCACAGTCCTTCTGCTGCGAGTGATTTCAGTGTCTCGGGTCGAACGTCCACAGTCCTAAGGTTCCTCCAGGGTTTCGCCCTGTTGTTTTAGTCTTTTCAAGGTCTCATGAACTCCTTTGACCACTGCCCTGGGGGTAATCGTGGCGCCAGTAAATTGATCGAATGCGCCCCCATCTTTTCGAACACCCCAATGCATTTCCAAGGGATCCTCGAGGCTTTTGCCTTCAAATGCAAGGATCCAGTTTGAGCGGACGCTTTCTATCCAGTCTCCAAGGCCTGGGGTTTCGCGATGACGGAGCACCCGGACACCAATGATTTTGCCATTGGGTCGAATGGCCATGGCGAACTCAATGTCCCCACTGTAGCCCTCTGACGTGGTCGCCTTCAAGAAGATGGCCTTGAGTGTCTCACCTTCGCGAAGCCGATAGATTTGCAAACCGGACAATCCTGGCGTCCATGGAGGGATGTCGATCATCTCCTTGAGGGCTGCCGGTGTGAGGACCGTTTCGGGAATCAGCTCATGAAGGGTGCCCAAAAGCCTCTGGTTTTCATGGGCGTTAACGGTCGGACGGGTCAGGAAAAAGAATAGTGAGGTCAGAACGGCGCCTACCGCAGCAAAGACCCACATTTGGACCGCGGGCCGAGCCGAATCCAATTGCTGGTTAAGCTGCGAAAGCAGTCCTCTGATTGCTTTAAAGCGCATCGGGCTTGCTCGGACCCTGGGCTGCATTCAGCCGCTGCTCCCGTTTTAGTCGGGCACGCTCAAGAGCTTCTTGGATTTGAGGCTTGGCCCCCTGCCCGAGGGCATTTTTTCGGGCTTCGGCTTCCTGTTCGCGTTCAAGCTGTTCACGCTGGAGTCGGACTTGCCGGGCCTGATGCCGATTCTGCGCTTTTCGCGCCAATTGTTCGTCGGTGAGGTATCGTCGAAGTTGTTTTTTTCCTTGTCGGAATCGCTCGGTCAGCGGAATGATGCTGGGACAGACCACATCGCAGCATCCGCACTCGATGCAGTCCAATAGGTGAAGATGTTCCAGTTCCGCCATTCTCTTTGCCTTCACCAGATCATGAAGGCTATGGGGCAGCAGCCCCTGAGGACAAGCGTCCGTGCAGGCGCCACAGCGAATGCAGGGATGTTCAATCAGATGGGGGATGGAGGCAAGGTCGGTATCGCTGAGTACTAATAGGGCCGATGTCGTTTTTGTAATGGGGATTTCGGTACTTGCAACTGAAAAACCCATCATGGCCCCCCCCAAAATGAGCTGTTGTCTGCCTTCTTTCACGCCACCGCAGCATTCCAGCAGGTAATCGATTGGGGTTCCGATCAGTACATCGAGGTTGGCGGGCTGACGAACGCCGTTCCCTGAGACCGTAATGACGCGGCGAGTCAAACATTCTCCTGAATCGATTGCAGCGCCTACGGCAAGTATCGTTTGAACATTGAGGCAAAGAATGCCGTGATCTACCGGGTGGGTGCCACCCGGCATTGCAAGTCCACGGACCGTCTGAATGATTTGCCGCTCCCCTCCTGCGGGGTATCGGTCAGGAAGGTGAAAAAGAGCACTCAGGGAAAAATTTCCGTCAAATAGTGCTTCTTGTAGGGATGACAGCGCACCGAATCTGGAGGATTCGACAGCGATGATCACTTCAGGAATGCCAAAAATCCGCGCGAGGGCCTCTGCCGCTGTGAGGACTTCTCTGGCCTTTTCCCTGAGGCTGCGTTCATCACAGGTCAGGAAGGGCTCACACTCTGCGCCATTGATGATGAGCAGTTTTAAAGGGCCCAAAAGACTTCTAATTTTCTGGGCAGTGGGAAACCCCGCTCCACCCATGCCTAAAACCCCACAGGCATGAAGTCGCTCGAGCACATGTTCGGGGGAGCGCTCAGTGCCTTCTAACGGGGGCAGTGAGGGTGCCTTGAGGTCCAGGCCATCGGTCTCCAGAAGGATCAGGGGGGCATCTGAGGCAAAGGGCGAGGGACCTTCAAGCAACTGCACTCTCCCGGAGCTTGTGGCGCAAATCGGTGGATCGAAGCCTTCGGGACAAAGGGCAAGGGGTGTCCCCGACTTAACGTGGTCACCGTCCCTGAAAAGGGGTAAGGCGCGATGTCCTGAGGCAAGATCGAGGGGGTAAATCAGTCGGGGGGGGATGCCCGCGTTTCGGATCGGCGCTTCACTGGAGAGGGACTTTCGTGCTGGAAGAGCGACTCCGCCTGCAAAATCTCCGTAAGACCGCCAGGGTTTCATCGGGAAGCTCTCTTTTGATGGGGACGAGCGATCATCTCGATACAGTCGACAGGGCAGCTCGGAATGCAAAGTTCACAGCCTGTGCACTCATCTGCGATAACCGTATGGAGGTAGCGGGATGCGCCCAGAATGGCATCGACAGGGCACGCCTTGAGGCAGAGCGCACAGCCAATGCAGCGGGGTTCATCGATCAAGGCGACAGCAGGATCCTTCTGGTGTCCTCGCGTTGCGTCAGCGGCCATGGGTTCGCGACCCAAAAGGTCGGCCAGAGCCAAAATGAGAGGTTCCCCGCCGGGTGGGCATTGATTAATTTCGGCTTCATGATGGGCAATCGCTTCAGCATAGGGGCGGCATCCTGGAAATCCACATTGTGCACATTGGGTCTGGGGAAGCAGGGCCTCAATTTCTAACACCAGGGATTCTTCATTGGCGGGCATGCGTGAGGCGAGGGTTTCCAGAAGAAGACCCAAAAGGCCAAAAAGGCCGACGATGAGCAAAAGGGCAATGAGGGTCACAGCCTAGGACCTGATCATGCCGGCAAATCCACTAAAAGCGATGGCCGCAATGCCTGCTGTTATGAGACCGATAGCGGCCCCCTGAAAGGGTTTTGGCACGTCTGCAATCTCGATACGCTCCCTTAGGCTACTGAAAAGGACAAGGACCAGAACGAAGCCCAGCGAAGCCCCAAGACTAAAGAAGAGAGTTTCGAGCAGTCCGGCATTTTTTCTTGCGCTCAGGAGAGTGACTCCCAGCACCGCACAGTTCGTCGTGATTAATGGCAGATACAGGCCCAACGCCTCAAAAAGTCGCGGAGAATGAGCTTTCATGGCCAGTTCGGAGGCCTGGACAACGGCGGCAATTAAGCCAATAAAGACCAGGGTTCTTAAATGCCCTGCGCCCAAGGGCGTCAAAATGGCATGGTCGACGAGAAATGTGGTTGTCGTCGCGAGGGTCATGACAAAGAGTGTCGCCAGTCCCAGACCGAGTGCGGTATCGAGTCGTCGTGAAGCGCCCATCAGAGGACATAGTCCCAGGAACTGGGTCAGGACGACATTGTTGACGATGAGAGCGCTAACCAGAATCAGAAAAAGGTGGCTCATGCGGGAATAGTATTATCGCTGACGACTAAGGCTTTGGAGTCCTTAAGGATATCGATGTTCCAGGAGAGAATCGCCCACGCGACAAGTTCATGGGAAGCGGCTCCCTCCAAAGACTTGGGGGGGGGTAGGCCAATATTCTGGAGCAGATACTGGATGATTCGGCCTCCCTGATGCCTATCGACAGGCGGTGCGCCATCGGATTTGCTTAGCTTGCGGCCATCCGGGCTGATCATAAGGGGAGTGTGGGAATAGCTTGGGGGTTCATATCCCAGCGCCTGCTGAAGAAAAATCTGTTGCGGGGTAGAGTCGAGAAGGTCCTCACCGCGGACCACATGGGTGATGCCAAGCTGTTGGTCATCAACCACTGTGGCCAAGTGGTACGCATAGATTTTATCCCTGCGATAGAGAATGAAATCGCCTGAAAGCGAATGGAGTGACCTTTCAGTCCATCCTTTGATGCGATCCCAAAAGACCAAAGGAGCCTCAGGGGTTTGAATGCGCAGGGCGTTTTCCCCCGCCTGAAAGGCGAGCTTTGCCCTTCGGCATTTCCCAGGGCATCCACCATCCAGGGGTAAAGCCAGCGACGCGGTGTCTCGCCGTGTGCATTCACAGGCGTAGACCCGGCCCTGATCTTGAAGCCGATTCAATGCGGCCTCATAGGCTGCTAGGTTTTGACTTTGATAGAAGACGGCGTCATCCCACTCAAGGGAGAGGGCCTCAAGAGTCCATAGGATTAGCTCCGCTGCGCCGGGTTTTGTCCTTGGGGTATCCAGGTCATCGATGCGAAGGAGCCACTGACCACCCGCAGCCCGCGCATCGAGGTAACTGGTTAGAGCAGTGAGCAGGGAGCCAAGATGAAGCGGGCCGCTAGGCGTTGGCGCAAAGCGACCCCTGTAGGCAGGCGGCTTTATAGTCGCGCCAGCGAGTATGGTGACGTCCGAAGGGGCAGGGGCGATCAGCTGACCTGTCTTTCCCTGATTTCGTCCAGGGTCTTGCAGTCAATGCATTGGGTCGCTGTAGGGCGAGCTTCCAGTCGACGCAGACCGATTTCAATCCCACAGGTCTCACAGAAGCCATAATCGCCACGCTCAAGATTCTGCAGGGATTCGTCAATCTTCTTGATCAGCTTTCGCTCCCGGTCCCGCGTCCTGAGTTCGAGGCTGAACTCCGACTCTTGGGTTGCACGGTCATTTGGATCGGGGAAGTTGGCGGCTTCATCCTGCATGTGGTGAACCGTTCGATCCACTTCACTCATGAGCTCGTTTTTCCAGTTTCCGAGGATCTGACGGAAATGCTCCACCTGCCCCTCGCTCATGTACTCTTCCCCTTCCCTTGGCTGATACGGCTCGAAGGTAAAGGGATTTGAATTGGTCCCAGTTGTCTTACTACCAGACATGCTTTCAGTTCCTTACCGCTTTTGAAGAAATCCCGCAAGTATAGGGGTAAATTGTGCTATTGGAAATCATCATTCACAACCACCTGTGAATCGGCGTCACAAAAGGGAAAGCATTTGAAAAACAGCGAGATAAGTCTTGGGGTCAGGGCGCAGAAGGTTTCTCCCTTCAAAGTCATGGAAATTCTGGAGCGTGCACGGGGTCATGAGGCTGCCGGTCGGGACATCGTGCACATGGAGATTGGTGAACCCGACTTCCCAACGCCCCCGGCAATTGTCACTGCGGCGCAGCATCACCTTGCGCAGGGGTACCCCTTGGGTTACACCCCGGCGGGCGGGTTGCCGGCCCTGAGAGAGGCGATTGCACGTGATTATGGGGAACGTTATGGCAGGGCGCCCGATCCCCGAAGGATTTTCGTGACCCCGGGGGCCTCCGGTGCGCTGTCCCTGGTTTTGGGCCTGATGGTGGATCTTGGTCATGAGGTGCTCATTGCTGATCCAGGTTACCCCTGCTACCCAAATTTCATTCTGCTGGCAGGTGGGATACCGAGGAGCCTGCCCGTAGGAATTCATTCGGAATTTAATCTCACCCCCTCGCAGATTGCCATGTCCTGGACGCCATCAACGCGTGGTGTTCTTCTGGCGTCGCCATCAAACCCAACTGGGACTGTAATGCCTCGCGAGACCTTTCATGAGGTGATTCAGACGGTCTTGGCAAAAGATGGCTATGTCATCTCCGATGAGATCTATCATGGACTTGAGTATGGCGAGCCAGCCGTTTCCGCGTTGGCGCTCTCGGACGAGACCTTCGTCATCAACAGTTTCTCTAAGTACTTTGGAATGACGGGCTGGCGCTTGGGTTGGGCTGTTGTTCCGGAATGGGCGGTTGAAGCGGCGGAGCGACTTGCACAGAATCTGTTTATTTCTGCGCCAACGCTCTCCCAATACGCAGCACTTGCGGCTTTTTCCAGCCCCAATCGGGAAGAGCTGGAGCGGAGAAGAGGGGCCTTTGCCGCGCGTCGAAAGGTTCTCATTGAAGGGCTTGGCGATTTGGGATTTGGTCTATCTGCCCGCGCCGATGGGGCATTTTATGTGTATGCCGATTCAACCCCCTTTGCGGCCGACAGTGAATCGTTTGCACGAGACCTTCTGGATCAGGCCGGTGTTGCTCTGACACCTGGAACGGACTTTGGCGTTCATGGTGCGCATAACCATGTCCGTTTTGCTTACACCGCTTCTATCCCAAGGCTACATGAGGCGCTGGCTCGCATTCGAGATTTTCTTCCGCGATAAGCATTTGGCATACTGCGTCTTCTTTTCGTCATACCACACTGATCCTCATGCAAAAATTCCGCTCCTCTTGGTCTTTGATATCTCCTCTACTCCTCATTTTTGTCCTGATGACGGGCTGTCAGGGAATGAATCGTGATGATGGCAAGGCCGCTGAGGCCGGCAAAGCCTTCCTTTTAGAGAATGCGGGTAAACCCGGGGTTTTCACGACAGCTTCAGGTCTTCAGTATCAGGTCTTGCAGGAGGGAAAGGGACGCCAGCCGAGCGCAACCGAGATGGTTCGAGTGAACTATGCGGGTAGCTTTGTGGATGGTCGCGAGTTTGATCGCGGGGAGGGGATTGAGTTTCCCCTGAATCGAGTGATTCCGGGGTGGACCGAAGGACTTCAGTTGATGAAGGAAGGCGGAAAAACCCGCTTCTTTATCCCTTCGGATCTGGCCTACGGCGAGCGCGGCGCGGGTGGGGCTATTCCGCCTAACGCGACTTTAATCTTTGATGTGGATCTGATCGCAGTCAAGTGATCGATCGAAGCTGTAAGCCCTATTCCGTGATGAGCTTGTCGACCGCTTGAGTCGCTGATTCACAGGCTGGCGCCGCCTCGACAAGCTTCATCTTGAGTCGAAGGCCAATATTTTGACCCGATAGGGTTTCGGTGACGACTTCGTTCAGAGGCTCGCACAGCGTCACCATGTTTTTCTCGGCCGAGGTCAAATCCTTGTAGGTTCTGCTTGATCGTTCGGTCCGGTCTGAGGCGCTTTCGATCAGCTCAGCCATGATCTGATTGTGGTAGCGAAAAACGTGTTCCACATATTTGGAAAATTCCTCTTGCGTCATGGTGACTTCCTCGCCCGTGCTTTTTCGGGTGGTAACGGTTGAGCAGGACGCCAGAGATGCCAGAAATAGGAAAAGGGTCAGATTTCGAATCACAGCAAAAAGTTTCGGTTAAGAGGATCGGAGCTTACACCTGTGTGGGAGCAGTCGGGGTGGATTTATTCGGTTTTGGAAGAAACCGTGAAAGGATAAAGGTTGAAACGACAACCAGGCCTCCAAGCAAGAAGATTGCCTGGATGGCTGTTGCGCCCTGCGCTGCACTTGCAGAATAAATGCCCATGCCAAGGAGAATGGCGCTGTTTTGGAAAAAATTCTGGGCGGCGACGGCGCGGCCGCTGCCAATAGAGTGATGACCATTCTCCTGAACGGAAGCATTCAGGGGTACCACGATCATGCCACCAAAAATGCCAATGCCCAGAAGGAGTATTTCGGCAACCAGGGTCTCCGTCACGAAAGCCATCAGGATAAACAAAATTCCCATGAGATAAGCAGGAAATCTTGCACGACGAACCCTGTTCAGCGGGATGAAACGAGGCACGATGGCAGCGCCGATTACGATTCCAATCGCCATGAAGAAGGTCAAGTTAGCGATGGCACTGGCCGATTCGGCGTGCAGGACTTCAGGCGCCCATGCAACCAGAACGACACGCAAGGTCGCGGCAATAGACCAAAAGAGACTGAGAGCAATCAAGATAAGACGGATCCTGGTATCGGCCCCCAGATGTTTCAAAGACACCAGAAGCTCGCCCCAGGCGGAGTTTTCCCCTTTTATTAGCTTGACGGGGCCTAGGGGCAGAAAAAAGGTTGCAAGCCCTGAGGTGAGGTAAAGCACGATGACCAATCCGAGCGCCCAAGGGATCGAGTAGTCGGCTAGCCGGGCGCCACCTACCGTTCCGGTCAGGATAGCGGCGATGGTCGCACCCTCGACCCATCCATTGGCGCGAACAAGCTGATCCTCAGTGCTGAGGTCCGGAATAATGCCGTATTTGGCCGGTCCATAGGATGCGGCACCCACGCCAATCACGGCGTATCCCACGAGGGGTTCAATGCCAAAGGCAATTGCCAACGCGCCCAAGGCCTTGACCAGATTGGCACCAAGAAGAACCCGGGGTTTAGGCCGACGATCAGCCAATCGACCCACCCAAGGCATCAGGAGAATGAATGCCAGAATAAATGCGCTCTGGAGCGCAGGAATGTACCAGCTGCCACGCCCGCCTTCCTGAAGGGTCAGGGCAATCACGGTGAAAAGGATTGCGTTATCGCCAAACGCCGACAAGAACTGGGCGCCGATGAGTGTATGCAGTCCCCGGTTCATCCGGTAAGAGCCTCGGTGACCAGGCATTGAAGGGCGGGGTAGTCGACCTTTCCAGATCCCAGTAGCGGAATCTCCTTGGCATACAGGATTTCCCGTGGGGTATATAGTTCGCTAAAGCCGAGTGTTTGCGCACCCTTAAGGAATTCGCTGCGCTCTACTTCGCGCTGCTGCGTGACCAGGATAATCTTTTCGCCTTTCTTTTCATCGCTGAGCGTGACCGCTGCGTGCAGGGTCCCTGGCCACACCCTAGAGGCGATATCTTCGACGGCCGTTAGGGAAACCATTTCACCTCCGATCTTGGCGAAGCGCTTGACCCGCCCACAGATGGTCACAAAGCCATGATCATTGACCTTGACGATGTCTCCGGTGTCATACCAGCCCAAACCAAAGCGGGATTGGGGGGGCTCAAGATGTCCTGGCCTTTGTGGTCTCAGATAGCCCAACATGATGTTGGGCCCGGCGACATGGAGACGGCCTCCTTCTGAGACGCCCTCGACCTCTTCCAACTGCCAGTCAATGCCTGGCATAAAACGGCCAACGGTTCCTTCCTGATAAAACATCGGTGTGTTGGCAGCAAGGATCGGTGAGGTCTCGGTGGTGCCGTAGCCCTCAAGCACCCGAATACCAAACTTATCGACCCAGAGTCGACGAGTGTCATCTTGAAGCTTCTCGGCACCGGCAAAAACATACCTGACACTGTAAAAATCGTAGGGATGAGCATACTTGGCGTAACCCGCCAGAAACGTATTGGTGCCGAAGAGAATCGTCGCGTTCAGATCGTAAGCGATTTCAGGGATGATTCGATAATGGAGGGGAGAGGGGTAAAGGAAGGTTTTCATGCCGTAAAAGAGCGGCAGAAGCGTTCCGGCGGTCAGGCCAAAGGCATGGAACATCGGCAAGGCGTTAAGGATGGTGTCCTGAGCATTGAGATCCAGTCGAGCAGCAAGCTGCTCTCGATTCGCCAGAAGGTTGGCATGAGAGAGGACCACCCCTTTGGGCTCGCCCTCAGATCCTGAGGTGAACAAAACAACCGCCGGGCGATGGGAGTATTTGGGGTCAAGATCACGATACCAAAAGGTCGCAGTCCGAGAGTCCAGCAGTGCTCTGAGTTTATCGCCGCCACCAATGGACTCTGCGATGTCCTCGAGAAAGAGGATGTGGACCTCATCCCTTAAAGACTCAACGGTCGATTCGAGTTTCCCATTCACCACAAAGCGGCGCGAGGTAATGAAGGTTTTGATCTGCGCCGTTTTGATGGCCGAGGCGATATTGCGGGAACCTGCACTGAAATTCAGCATGGCAGGCACCCGCCCAAAAACCTGAAGCCCCAGGAAGACGGCTACGGTGGTATTGGTGTTGGGGAGAAAAAGCCCGACATGTTCACCACGGGTGGTGATCTTTTCGAGCTTTCGACCGAGCGCCAAGGTTTGAGCAATCAGCCCGTTGTAGCTCATGGGCTTGCGTCTGATGTCCTCCAGAACCTTGTGGCTCCCGCCGTGAATTCTTCGGGCATCAAGCAAGGCGGCGAACAGGGTTCTCTCATGATGGCCGGTTTCAAACATCATGTCGCTCATGATGTCGGTCAGCATGATGCCCATGCGTTGCCGACGATCGTGCGGGTCGGCATCGGCGCGATGCATGATGTCACGGGGTGGCAGGATGTTCAGGGTAATGGGTGGAAACCAGCGAAGACGGACAATGCCATGCATTCTGGAAACCGGCGTGTATTGGGCTCCGTCGATGCGGATTGGCAATATGGCCGCCCCCGAGTGTTCGGCAACCACCGCTGCGCCGTCATAGACCTTCATGAGGGCGCCAGTCACAGTGATCCTTCCTTCCGGAAAGATGACTGCTTTTTGGTTTTCCCTGATGTAGTGTGTGAGGGACTTGATCGAAAGTGGTTGCAACGGATCCATCGGAAATACCCGCGCAATCCTGAGTGCAGGTTTGACCCACCACTGACGAGCGATTTCCGTGTTGATCGCAAAGGTGACGTCATCAGGCAGGAAAGCCCAGAGCAGGATGGGGTCGAGGTATGAGGTATGGTTGGAGACGATCAGGACCCTGTCGCCTGCCTGCTGGTAATGCTCCAGCCCAGTGACTTTCACTCGGAATAGAAGCATCAGAAGCCAGCGGAGGAGTTTTTTGACCATGGGGTTAAAAGCCTTTGACGCTCGCGCTCAAGCGAAGTCGTTGCACATGGAGAGGCGCTGCAGCCTCAGGGCAAGAGGCCTTCGGGCATCGGGGCAGGGAGACAATCGCGCCGCCGATCCGATAGGCTGGGCCATCTTAGCCTACCTTGCTGGACGATGCTACGCGTCAATTTGCGGAGATTTTAGAGGCCGTCATGGGGCATTTTGTGCGAAAGTCTGCAAAAACCCGAGTCACCAGAATGCATTACCGATTTTTGCTTCTCAGTTTGTGTGGGGTGAGCTTTTTGCTTCTGGCAGGGTGTGCTGACAGCACTATACCGACGCAGCACAAAGCCAGTGGAGAGACCCACCTGGCTTCGGCCCATTTTCTTTCTCCCGATGGGCGGATCATTCCCGTTCGCACCTTTTTGCCACAGCAAAGTGGAATGCAGGCCATAGTGGTGGCACTCCATGGCTTCAACGATTACAGTCGGGCGTTTGATGCGGTGGGTTCCTATTTCGCGGCCCGTGGCATTGGCTTGATTGCCTACGATCAGCGTGGATTCGGTCTGTCTGAAAGAACGGGGCTATGGGCAGGATCAGCGTCCTATGGCGAAGATCTTCAATTGATCACTCAGGCGGTCAAGGCCCGTTATCGGGGCATTCCTGTTTTTCTTCTGGGAGAAAGCATGGGCGCTGCTGTTGCCATCACCGCTCTCACTCACAATCCGACCTTAACTGTAGACGGCGTCATTCTCTCAGCACCTGCCGTATGGTCGAGGGACACGATGCCTTGGTATCAATCTTTGATCCTCGATCTGGCGGCGCTAACGTTGCCTGAGTTTCGGCTGACCGGGAGTGGACTCCGGGTTCAGGCGTCTGACAATCTGGAAATGTTGCGGGGGTTGGGGCGTGATCCTTGGGTGATTAAGGCAACGCGGATTGATGCGATCCAGGGTCTTGCTGATCTAATGGATGCGGCCCAGATTGGAGTCGATCAACTTAACGGGCCTGTCTTAATCCTATACGGCGGCAAGGACGAGATCATCCCTGCCGCCCCGGTCCAGCGCCTTTGGGCGCGAATTGCGGGTAAGCCAGAGGTGAGAGCAGCATATTATCCTGAGGGTTTTCATCTCCTTCTACGCGATCTTGAGGCCGCGATCCCGCTGCATGATGTTGTCGGCTGGATCCTTGATCGAAGGGCACCCTTGTTGTCGGGGTGTGAGCTGCAGGCCTACCAAGGATTTAAGGAGGCGGCGGGGTTCCAAGTGAGCGAGGCGTGTCTTTCTGGTCGCGCGGTTTCAAAGCGCCCGGCCGTGGCTCCAGGCTAAGACGTCCAATACCGTTTCGCCAGCTCAGTAACCCGATATCGGTCCAGTTGCCCGAGAGGTTGTGCTTCCTGAGTTCAGGTTCCCAGTGTGTGGGAACCTCTACCCGCTTACTCTTTATTACGAAATCCGCATGCTCCAGGTTGATGCCCATTTCCCGGCTATAGTAGGCGGTAACCTTGCGGCCGAATTTTTCAAGGCGGTCCTGACTCATGTGTGATGTGATGGCTACATTGGCCCACATGGACTGGACTCTTCCCCAGTTGGGCGATAAAAGACGACCTTCCTGATTGATGAAGGGTAGCCACTCCTCATGCCCTGAACCATCCCGATAAACCAGGGCGACAATTTCGTTGTAATTGTCAAAATGATCATGCAGGTACAAGGCATGTGGGGAAATGCCGAAGAAAGCATGGGAGACGTTGATGACGGAGTCGCTGGCCTGATCCAGAAGTGCTAATGCTGGATCCTGAGGTTTACTGCCCGCCCATCGGTAAAGGATGCCGTAGTGCAGGGTGCAGTTCAGTTGAAGGACCAAAATGCCAATGACGATTTTGGCAATCCGATACGCTCTCTTGCGCGGTGTGCCCGCATGTTTTTCGAGAAACTCAGCCCAAGGATGAGGGTTCTCAGGGCTATCTTTAACCGGTATGACGCAGGTCTCGTCACAGGGCTGCCGCTGGCGTGAGTCGGCGATTCGTCGATACATCCTATTTGCCACTCCATAAATGCCGGGAAGGCTCAAGAACAGCGCTAAAGGATAGGTATAGCCGAGTGCGCGAAGGATCCGAATATAGGTATCGAGCCCTGAGGCGAGGCTCCCTTTGCTATCGGTACTGAATAAATCTGTGAGTAAGGTTCTAAGAGGAATGCCATCAAGACGGGGTTCTCCCTCATGATGACTTTGGAGTCCCTTGAAAGCGACAGCCCGACGTATGTCGAAATGGTGGATGACCAGAACGGTCCTTCGACACAAGGGGCATCCCTCGTCGTAAAAAACATCCAGTGTGGGGTTCTGGACTTTGATCCCCCTTTCCAGTCGATTCCAGAATGCGGCGGGAACCAAAAGAAGGTAGTTCACCAGCATACCAAAGCCAAAAGGATAAACATTGAGCGAGACAATGATTCCTAGATGAAAGCTCACACCCAAGAGCAACAAAGGAATTCGAAACCAGCGATGCCAGTACACAAACAGAAACACCAGCTGGAATACGATCACGCTATAGCCGATCAGCATCTCCAGTGACTGGTGATTCAGAAGGAAGCTCATGTCGAGCGGTGACATGTAATAAGGCATGGTCGATGGTAGCCAAGCGCCCATGCCATTGCGCCAGAATTCGGATGAAAGCTTGTGAATGCCTGAATCGAGATAAAGCAGGCCGAGC
Source organism: Pseudomonadota bacterium (assembly GCA_041178325.1). Classification (GTDB taxonomy): domain Bacteria; phylum Pseudomonadota; class Gammaproteobacteria; order Methylococcales; family Methylococcaceae; genus UBA6136. Next base: position 119,093 of record JBEGVN010000082.1, on the reverse strand, counting down.
ATGATTCCCAGGGGAAGAAGGTACGCCAGCTGAGAGACGTTTCGCGGGTTAGGGTCGAGAAGATCGGGTCGTGGGGTGTCCCAGCGAAGCCTGATCGGGTCGAGCGCCAAGCGCTGTGACGACGGCAGGAAGATCAGCAAAAGGCTGGTGCCCGTCATTAACTGGTCGAAGCCCCCATCAAAATCCTGCCACATGGGCGTAAAGATCACGAAAACCACCCAGAAAAGATAATTAAGGATAGCCGCCTTGTAGGTTTGATATCCCAGAGCCAAGCACACGAGAACCCCCATCCACACGATGAGAAGAAGATGCATGACCGGCGATGCACGATCCAGATAGGGAACGGGGTCAAAGATGAGGTGCCTGAAATAGAAAAGGAAAACGACTTCCTGCAATGCAACGAGCGAGAAGGCGATCCGGAAAAGCCCTAAGCCTACGCCGCTGATTTGTCGGCTGCTGAGTCGTTCAATGAGTCGAGTAAGTGATTGCATGGGACACGAAAAATGCGCGGCCAGCCTCAGTCATGAGGCCATAAGCCTGCGGGGTGAAGGTTCAGGTCGGTGCCTTGAGCCAGAATGTTTCTTTGGGGTTTCGCGAGCGCTCGGCTAGTTCGCGCTCTGTCAGCGTAGCGGGTATTTTGTCCTTGGGGAGTTGATAGCCGATAGCGGCAACGGCCAATAATTCCCAATGTGCAGGAAGCGCCAAAACCGCTCTAAGTCGTTCCGCGTTGAAGCCCCCCATCTGGTGGACCATGAGTCCCTGAGCAGTGGCTTCGATCGACAGGGCCATCATGGCTGCACCAGTGTCGTATGCTGCCCAGCGATTGGGCTTTCCATCTGCAAAATGTGTTTCAGCGGCAACAACCAAGAGTGTTGGCGCCTGATCAGCCCATGTTTGATTCGACGTCGCCAAGCATTCTTTCACGGGGATCCAGGCCGCATCCTGCTCTCGGGTTACCAGGGTGAAGCGCCAGGGTTGGGCGTTCATGCTGGAGGGGGACCAACGCGCTGCCTCGGCGAGGGCATCTAGCTTATTTATTTCTACAGCACGATGAGGGTCAAAAGCCCTGCCGCTCCAGCGGTTTTGAAGCAGGGGTTGGATGTCCGTTTCGGTCAATGCGGGTTTTGCAAACATGGTCTATCCGGTCAGCAATGGGCGACGGGTGAGCTGCTCGAGAATGCGCAGTGGACCATTGGCTGGATCCTTGAGATGCTCAGGTTTGAGGTAGAAGGTTTGCTCCAGCATAAACTGCCCGGACATTACGGCATGAAGAACTTGATCTGAAAAGACGACCCATGTTGCCCCGGGGGGAATATCCAGGGTCAGTTGAGGGGCGTTTTTTTGATAGTCGAGATCAAATTTTCCATGATCGTGGAGTTGGCCCATCAGATGATCATAGGGCGAGCGCTTGGATTTGGTCAGGCCCAGAATATCCATTGCCCAAGCTTGACCCGGCCACATGGCGCTCGCTTTTGGCGCAAATCGGGCGGCGTAGTCCTTGAAGGGCTCACCCACCCGCCAGGTTCGGGGCACGCCATTGGGGTTGATATTCGTGAATACCCGCAGAAGCCTCAATCCGCCTGTCGGGTTCGAAGGAAATGAGTCGATGTGGAGGCGCGTGTCATCCTTTCGCCAGCTGGTCACGCGGGTCTCAACATGCGCGGGTCTATAGGAAGTGAATCCCTTTCGAAGATGGCCACGATACAGAGGGAAGAGCGCGTCAACCAGTTTCTCGGCATGTTCACTAAAGCGGGCCACCAGAGCCTTCAGATCCTGAACGTCCGACGCGCTTCCGTTGACTCCCTGAAGGGGCACATCGGGTCCCCGGTAACTGATGTTTTTAGATTTTCCATTTGACCAGACAGGGTCAAGAAATCGCGTTTCTGCTTCGCTGAGTTCGAAGCTGAGGCGTGGAAAGTAGAGAACCCTCCCAGCCTCCAGAGTGGATTCAAGTCCTTCATTGGTTGACTGGGCCTCATTCCCCCATGATTCACGCGGGAATTCAGATATGACATCAGGTTCCATTAATCCTCCCAGTACGCCGCTCAGATTCAGCATGACCACAGTGGCTGTGATCAGGCTGTCATTGTAGACCAAGTGGTGGGCGAGCTTGGAAGGGTCTTTAGGGGTTTCCCGTCAGGGAGGAGTAAAGGTTCATGGCGCTCAGCCGTGTAGCCTCACAATCAAAACTTCCACCCCGCTCAATGCACTCTTTAAGGGACTGTGCCGCTTGTGTTGAGAAAACGGGGTGTCGACTGTGAATGTCTCGACGGTAACAGTCGAGCATTTCGCGGGTCATGATGAGATTCTGTCCATAAATCATAAGGAGTACCCCTCAGTCTTCTGGGTGTCTTTCAAAGCCAACAGGCGTGATCAGCCGACTGTGTTGCGCGATCGGTTAGAATTCGACGGACCCCAAAAGTTCCGAAGGAAAGCCTTTCGGAAACAGCCCTTCGGTTTTTTCTCGGTGAGCTTATGCAGATCAAGTTGTGGAGCGGCGTTTTCTTTTTGGCCCTTGTCGGCTGTCAGTCTTCTGGACCGGTCCGTATTTCTGTCCCGTTTGATGAAGGCAAGGCGCGGGCGCTATTGAAGCCGGGAACCAATCAAGTCACAGGGCGCATCATGGTGGCTATGGCGAGTGGGACGCTGGTGACCTGCGCCAATAGCTCGGTGAGTCTGGTGCCTGCCACTGATTATGCGAAGGAGTGGGCGCGGAAGTTTTATGAGCTAGACACGGGGAAGTACGGCAACATCAATACCGCATTTCGAATGGATGCACGTGAGTCCCAGATTACTTTTCAGGGTGCTGAGGCATTTTATGCCGCAACACGCACGGCGCAGTGCGATGAGGATGGAGACTTCTCTTTCATCAACGTGGCTGACGGCGAGTTTTTTGTCGTTGCGCGCACCCGATGGCTTGGCAAGGACCACGATTATTTTGACTTCATGTACGGCGTGAATGACGCGCAGGAAGAAGATGGATCGATGATGCAAAAGATCCGACTCAAGGGCGGGGAGGTGATCGATCTCAAGTGGGCCCCGCCAAGGCCGACAATGCTGGGTGGTCAGGGTCTACCCGGACCACGCTAGGGATTCGTCGCTTAAGGGCGCCGAAAGTTGAGCGCCCCCATCATTCGTCAGATTGCAGCCGAGTAGGCCTCGCTTATGGAGCCTCTGGAATGGGCTGAGAACCGGGGGCCCGCTTTTTCGATATGTTGAATAAGTTCAGATCTTCCTATTCCCAGGATTTTTGCTATCGCAGGAAGCGTCCATGATGGTGCGCCATCCACGATGCTGAATTGATCGGCCGGGGGAAGGCAGCCCTGACTGATGAGATTGAAAATCTCCTGAATATCAGGCGGGGTTGGCTGCAACTCAAAGTCTGAGATTCTGGGGGGTTTTTCCTTTCTCATGCAGCCGCAGCTGGTTGAAGAACCGTTTCTTAGTGTGATCGCAGAAACCTGTTTCTCTATCCCGCACGCACACTGGCACAGGTAACGCATATCACCGCCAATCCGCTGTGCCTCGCCGATGATGACCCAGTTTCCATAGCGATGACCAACCTGAATCTTATGTGCTGACTTTCTTTCCATCATGAATCTCGTCCCCTGGAAGTTGGAGGTTGCGGTGTCAACAACCTCATTCCCCAAATAAAAAGCAAATTGCGGGCCACAATTTAATTGTTTCGAAACAAAACGAGACCCGTATCGGCGCAAAGGCCGAAAAAAAGGTGCGAGATGAAGGGGTTGCCGGATCCGCCTGTGGAGCTTGCTTTCGGGTGTAAAAGTTACCCACAGAATCTGTGGATAACTCTGTGGAGCGGCCGCCGGGAGTGCTGAAGATTTCGAGGGTGAAGTTAGATTGACTTCTTTTTTACCAGACCGCGTAACCTATTGAAAAATATGTAATATTAGGTTGGTGTCAGAAGTGGTTATGTTAAGGTTGGGCTCGAGAATGTCCATGTGCGAAAGTGCGGGATTTCACACAGTGTCTATGCCATATCCTGCAAAACTAAAAGATTCTTTTTCAAAGATGTACCTCCCGAATAAGGTCAATTCCCCCATCGGAGCGGATTGAGGGGGCTTGTTCCAGTCTGACATGTTCCCATTGGGTATGGCATGGAAAGTGCCTTATTAATTGCGAGTATTTTCCAGCTCTTAATCTTAAAATCACGGGCCTGGACTTCGATAGCGGGACCCAACGGAATCCGCTAGTCGTTTCCAGGCTTTCTTTTGCTTGACACTTGCGGCTTTGCGACTGATGAGTCCTGATTTTCAAGCCTGCTCCCCTGGACTGGCAGAGTTGGCTGCTTTTTGTGAAGCCATGACCTGGCCAGCGACAGACCATGATCGGCGAACATTTGAGGCGCTTTTTCGGTATGTTTCCCCGGAGCTCTCTGCAGCGGAAAAAGGCGAAGCCGAGCGTCTTTCGCGCCATCTTTTTAGAAACCTTGAGGGTCTTGCCTTCGAGGGAGGTCCCGCCAGATGAACCTTGCTTGGCCGTGCTCATCAAACGGTTAGAATGCGAGGTCTGCCAATGATCCTCGTCATACGATTTGGGAATTTGGTTATCGGTTTTGTCTCGGAGTGATTATGTCCGAAGTGTGCTGTGGGGATTCTGCCGAAAACCCGAATGGTCAGGAAATCGATCTTAAAATTCGCATCGATCCGGACGGTAAATTTCTGGGTGTCGAGGTTAATGGCAGAGAGGTGGACATTTCACCGGAAGCCTCCTGCTGTGATTCGGCCGACACGGTGCGTCCCACCCCGGAATCTCTTTTCCCGTTTGATGAGGCGAGACATTCGGTCTTTCGTCTCGTTCGAAATGCGGCCGTTGCGCTCTTCCTGATCATCCTCGGGCAGTTTCTTCTGGCGCGATGGTCTGGGCCCTCAAACGCGCACCTCGCAGAACATTATGGACTTTGGATTTTTTACCTTGATGTGAGTGTCGTCGCGTTGGTATCAACGTTAAGTTATCTTCGCTCATACGTCTACGCAAATGCGGGTCATGCCGTTGGCATGCTGATCGGCATGACGATAGGTATGCAAGTTGGAACCATGGTAGGCGGGGTGCTTGGAGCCACCAACGGCTTTTTTGTGGGCTCGATGATTGGAATGATCCTCGGGGCTTTCTATGGCGTTCTGACAGCGTGGTGCTGTGGATCTATGGCCGTCCTTCATGGCCTTATGGGGGGTGTCATGGGAGGGCCCATGGGGGCGATGGTCGTGGTAATGATGCTTCCGGACAATGTTCTTATCTTCATGCCCTTCTTCACCGGGATCAACGTTCTGATCCTGATGTGCTTTACCTACATTTTCTATCGTGAATGTGTGGTCGAGGGGCGCTGCCCCACACGGAAACCTCTTGGATTGCCGACGCTTCTCCTTGCTACTGTTTTGACGACGACTGGATTGGCTGCTTTGGTTCTATTTGGTCCACGTGGACCCATGGCATTGGAGGCCTTGGATGCTGGTGTTTCACAAGCCGGTGCTGATGCTGACGATAACCCTTTTAAGGCGGTGGAAACTCAAAATGGCGTAAGCCGCAGGGCTCCTCAAATGGGGTGTGGGGCGATGATGATGCAGCGCGAAAAGAAATGATCGCGCATCAGCATCTGGGGCAGGTGTGGTTCTCACAATTGAATTTGCCCGATCATCTTTCATTTTTGGCTTTGGGATCAAACAGGTGAAGATTCTCCAGCACGGACGTGTATGCATCGCTTGGTACACTGACCTCACCTCTCAAAGGATTGTCCACAGAGGCGGTCAAGAAGATCATGAGTCCTGTAAAAACCCCATAGATTAGGGTCACGGTGACGTGGGTTCCCAGTCGGGTGGTATGGAATAGATAGAGCAGAGGCATATTTAGAAGCGAGCCACCGATGATCACAATCCAAAAGACGGCTGGGATGCCTGTGCCCACTTCAGCAAGTCGAACACGGCGGGCTTCACACAGATGGTTAAAAGCAGTTAGCGCCTCCCTGTAGAGACTTTCGTCAGTTCCCTGGGTGGTTTTATATCTGACCAATTCCAGGTGCAGATGGGTCAAGATTTCTCCCCCTTTGACATTGAGTATGCCTTTTCTTTGATTAGGCCAGTCTTCATTGATCACAACCTCGAGGTAATGGCGGATATGATTCTGCATGTTTGCTTTGGCGGGAAGTTGCATTGCGCTGACATCGCGATAGAGCGCAGCAACGGAAGCGGCCTCCTTTGAGACGATCTCGTCAACCGCATCAAAGTTTTCCCACGTAGCAACAGCAACTAGCCCTAAAAGCAGACCGTACAAAACGCCAACGCCGGAGAAAATGGCCCCTGTCATTTCGTTCATTTCGGCATGAACATCAAAGGTTCTGTAGATCCAGCCGCGAAAAGCCAGAAGCCCTAGTATTGACGAGAGGGTGTAGATGCTAGTGATACCAAGGCCCAGTTGCCAGGTCGGCAGGTCATATATCCAGTAGATATTCATAGAACTTAAAGTTTTGCTGATTGCAGGGGGGCTTTCTTCTTAACATGCGTATGTGAGGAGCAAGCATCACACAATTTTGAACGATTTTTGCTCCAGGGGGCAGTTTTTGCCTGTTACTGCCGAAGCAGGATGGAGTGACAAGCGATTCAATTGTCCCGTCTGCTTTTGGAGTTGCATCGGGATCAAACCGTGGTCATGGGGTCTGGTCTTCGTGCTTTTTCTGCAATCTAAGAGAGTTAGCAACAACGGAGACCGAGCTCAGTGCCATGGCGATCGAAGCGACCATGGGATTAAGTTTTCCAATAGCCGCGATGGGAATTGCGAGCGTGTTGTAGCCAAATGCCCAAGCGAGATTTTGCCGGATGATCTTCAACGTATCTGTACTGATTTCTAGGGCGTCTGCGACTTTAGTAATGTCACCATTAACCAGAGTCAGATCGGCTGTCTCGATGGCAACATCAGTGCCGGTGCCAATGGCAAATCCCACGTTAGCTGCCGCAAGAGCAGGGGCGTCGTTGATGCCATCGCCAATCATGCCGACAATCCGCCCCTCTGCCTGAAGTTCACGAACGATCTCCAGCTTCTTGTCAGGGCGGGCTTGCGCCACAACCCTTTGGATTCCAACCTCACGAGCGACATAGTGAGCCGCAGCCTCGACGTCGCCGGTGACCATGATAGTCTCAACTCCCATGGCCTGAAGTCTCTGGATCGCTTCGCCCGCGTTTGCTCTTGGTTTGTCGGCAACGCCAAAAAGACCGGCGGGCTTTCCATCGACAAGGCAAACAACAGGGGTTTTACCTTGAAGGGCCAGGTTATCTTGCTGATTTTTGAACGCGTTCAGCTTAACCTTGAGTTCGCCCATCCAAGAAACATTTCCAATGGTCAGTTCATGGCCCGATACCCTCGCTTTGAGGCCTTTTCCTGGGAATGCTTCAAAGCTTTCCGGATTGGATATCGGTGCTCCCATGAGTTTGGCATGCTCAACCAAAGCCTTGCCAAGAAAATGTTCAGACTGCAGTTCGGCGGTTCCGACCAAAGATGCCAACTCGGTGTTGCTGAGTTTGCTGACATTGATAAAGTCAGTCACAAACGGTTTTCCTTCTGTGATGGTCCCTGTCTTATCAAAAATGACGGTGTTGATCTGCGTCGCCGTTTCGAGGCTTTCACCATTCCGGATAAAGATGCCGCGCTGAGCAGCTTGTCCCGTACCCACCATAATGGCGGCGGGCGTTGCAAGGCCCAGTGCACACGGGCAAGCAATGAGTAGCACCGTGATGCCGGTCGCAAAGGCTGTGGTAAATCCGGCTCCGGCAAGAAACCAGGCACCAAAGGTAACGCCACTCAGGATGACGACGCTAGGGACAAAAACAGCGGAAATTTTATCGACGGTTTTCTGTATGGGGAGCTTTGAGGATTGAGCTTGATCCACCATGTGAATAATGCCCGCCAGAATCGTATCGGCCCCCGTCGCAGTCACCTCGATTGTCAGGGCGCCATTCCCATTCATGCAGCCACCCACAACGCTCTGGCCCATGGACTTGATGACTGGAATGCTCTCTCCCGTGATCATCGCCTCATCAACGGTTGACGTACCCTCGATGACGACACCATCCGTGGGGACTTTCTCGCCGGGGCGAATCAGAATGCGATCATGAACGACAAGGTCGTCAACGGAAACCTTGAGTATCTGTCCATCGCGGAGAAGATTCGCGGTTTGGGGCTGTAGGTCGAGCAAGCGCCGGATGGCTGAGTTAGCTCGCCCTTTGGCTTTTTCCTCAAGATAGCGGCCAAGAAGAACGAAACAAATGATGCCAGCTGCGGCATCGAAATACAGATACGGGCGCTTCATGAACAAGGCGCCAGTGCTGTAGATATAGGCAGATCCGACGCCAAGCACAATGAGGCTGTCCATGTTGGCATTGCCTTGCTTTGCAAGCTTGGAGGCCTTGTCGAGGAAGGGTTTCCCGGCCCAAAGAACAATCGGTGTGGTGAGCACAAGCTGGATCCATCGCCAGAACCAGCCCCTGGGTTCGGCCATGGCAATGATGGTGACTGGAATGCTGAGAAGCGCTGCAATAACGGCGCGTTTTTGAGCGTCTTTGAGCCTATCTTCTTCCCGGTCCATCAGTATTTTTCTCTGAGAAACCGTATCCAGAGGAAGTGCCCTGTAACCTTGCTTTTCAATCAGGGCAAAGAGATCAGCTTGAGTAATAAAGCCCGTGACGGAACCGCTGGAGGAAGCCATGTTGACTGCGGCTTTCTCAATGCGTGGATCTCGTCGCAGGACCAGTTCAATCAACAACGCGCAGGAGGCGCAACTGATTCCTTCGACTGCAAACTGAATTTCTTTTCGTTTTTTAGCCCGCTTCAAAGGGCTTGAGGTTTTAACTGGTGCCGGGCCTGATTTCTTGAGATTTGGGATGATTCCGGTAAGAAGCTTCAGTAAATCCAATTCCGGTAATTCGGCGGGCTGGTAATTGATCACCATGCCGCCTATGTCTGGGATGCTTCGAATCGATCGTATAGCGCGCCGTTTTCTGAGGAGAATTTCAAGCGCGTAAAGGCGCTCGGGGTCTTTATTGAGATTCGGGATCGTAATACGGAGTCGCCGCTTCAGGCGATGCTCAATCCGAAAGTGGGCGAAATCTTGCGCCTCGTTTGAGCTCATGACGATGCCCCGTTATTCAGAGGTGAATAGGAAATAGAGCGCTGGATATTATGCGGGCTGGGGTACTTTGGACTGAACTGAGAGGTAAATCAGGTAAATCGTCGCCAACCATTCGTAGCGATAGGTCCAAGGCCGTGGTAGCCACTCCGTTAGGATTTGATGCCAATGAAGTTTGATAAGGAAAAGCATGAGAAGGTCGTTCATGAACTCCTTCACCCAACGAGGGCGATGCTCCACAGCCCGGGAGAGAAGAATCTTGAAGGCGAGGAAAGTCTCTCGTATTTCCTCAAGTTTTCTTTTCAGCCACTCAATGGGCTCTAGTCTTGTTGTTGGAGCAGGGGAATGAACGGTTTTTCTGGAACTGATAGGGACAACGATTTTGGACTGACTTGCCGCTGCCCGAACGCGTTCAATGATTTGCTGAACCAGCCGAAACAAGGTTCGGATCAGTGTTTCGAATGAGCAATAGGCGTCATGAAATCGGAGGGTGAGTTTGCCCGCGCTTGGGTTCAGTCCAACGCGATAAACCCCCTCCACCGCAGCCAGCTCCCGGCTTAACTCTTCGGCCGCATAGTGGGCGCATAAGGCGTCCGGTATATCAAATCTGAGATACCCAGGCTCCCGATGGCGGAGAATGACCTCTCTGGTGATACTCATGCAATCCTCGGTCTTCTGGGGGTTTTATTCCTGTTCCCCTTCTTCGGGACATTCCTGGCATTCTGCAACCAAGTCCTCAAGGTTTTCCTTTTGGTGCATTACAAAGTCTTTGCCCAATTCGGTCGCGCGGGTCGCTGATGCGATGATTTCCTTTCGGTACTTGTGGGCAAAGTAACCGGCAGCAACGCCAACGGTGAAGACCAAAAAAGGGTGTTTGGAGAATACGCTCATAAAACCTTTTCCTGTATGAGTTTGAGTGACCGCTGCAATACCTACCGCGGCTCCGGCATGCTTCGCCTTCGTCAGGGCAGCGGCACCGTGCGCCGCATGAGCGCTTTGGGATAGGTTCTTAGCTGCGGCGCCATGAACATGGGCCATGATTGCCTCCTAGCAGTGGGCGAGAATGCTCGTGAGCCTAGTTAGCCCGCTGAGCCATCCTCAATAATTTCCGATTCGTGCAACATTCGATAGATGCCTTGGCATCCCTCGCAGCAGAATTGTTTGAGGCCTAGCGTCGTTTGAAGAACGTATGCATGTCCCATGATAGGGAGTTGGCAGAGGTCACAGGTGTCTGACGCTTCGCTCACGATCGTTGTTCCTCAAGCTGCATAAAGGACAGCCTTCTGGCTGGAGCCAGATTACACCATAACGCGATTGCTTGTTAAGCTAGGCCGCAATCACTTCCTAACCGAGGATGAGCTTGACCTCGGCTTTAATGATGTCAATGACAGCTCAAGTACGCTGGAATTGAATCCCCACCCTCATTACTCCCGGCTACCACGCGGCTTGAGGCGCGCATCAGTGCAATCCGAAGGGCGCTTGTCAGCGTCGCACTGATCCCGACATGAGCAGCAACTGCCGGAAGAAGAATAATGGATGCAAACGCCAATCCGGTGCCCACGGCCATGGCGCCCGGGGTGGGTCGTCGCGACTTGGTGACGGCTTTTTTTGTCGTTACCGGCTTACGAATTTGAGCTACGGCAGTTGCAGTCATGAGCGGTTCTCCAAAAAGGGCACGACAGAGAGTCGTGTGCCGAATATGGAGTCAAGGTCCGTGCCAGAGTTGGAAATCCTTTAATTACTGGGGTTTTTTGTTTTTTAGGCCTTGGGGCTCGCTGGCGTTGATGTGATTTGACACAGGATGGTGTGTCAAATCACGCAAATTTTGGATCGGATGGGTTGATGCATCTCGGTAATACGGGGAAAGTCTTTTGGGCACAAAATTGCTTGTTGAGTGAGGTTGATTCAATCAGAAGGTCATTGAGGATGAGCATGCTGTATAGGTTGGGGAAAGTTATGTTGCTGGTTGCAGGAATTTATTTCCTCCTCAACTTCAGTTCGTTCCTGAGCGGAAACTTTTCAGCGCCGAGTAGTCATGAGCCCCTGAGTTTTGCTTTGCTCTTTATTGCCGGCACCTTTACCGGGTTTCACTGTGCTGGCATGTGCGGTTCATTGGTTATCGGATATACGGTGCGGGCAGCCAATAAAGGCGGAGCGAAATACCTCACCCATCTTTACTATGGTGTAGGTAAGACGCTCTCTTACACCGTGATTGGCGGGATCTTTGGTGCGCTTGGCTCCGTTGTGACCTTTACTCCCTTCATGCGAGGTGTCGCTGGCCTTCTCGCCGGTGTTTTTTTGCTGTTATTCGGTCTGTCATCACTCAGACTTCTCCCGGTCTCCCGTGATCTTCAATTCAGAGCCCCGCCTTTCCTGATGAAACATCTCGGGGGACTGCTAAGGCGAGCGAGTAGTCCGTTTGTCATCGGACTTTTGAATGGGCTCATGATCATTTGCGGGCCGCTACAGGCGATGTATATCCTCGCGGCGGGAACTGGCAGCCCCGTTGAAGGTGCCAAGATGCTGTTTTTCTTCGGTTTAGGCACACTCCCCCTCATGATGGGTTTCGGATTTCTTGCCAGCGCTTTGTCGGCGCAGATGGTTCCAAAGCTGGTTCGGATTTCCGGCGTCATCGTTATTGCGTTGGGCGTCATCATGTTGCAGCGGGGTTATCTCATGCTGTCCAAGGGCGAAGACGTCCATGCGGCCATGGGGCACTCCTCGCCGTTGAGCAGCGGTTCATCCTCTCAGGCCATGATTCACAGTCAGATTGATCGGGACGGGGTGAACCCAGAAGTCCCGATCCTCGTCGCTGGGCAAGAAATCCACTGGATGGTCATGGGGAAGGCGCTAGCCCAGTGCGGGGAATCCCTGATACTCGTGGAGGAGGGAACGGTATATCCGTTGGGGCCGAACGGAGGACAGTTTTTGTTGCGACCAGAAAAAGCTGGGGTACTCCACTGGCGTTGCAAAAGCGGATTCAGTCAGGGCGCATTTGACGTCAGGCCCGCTACTCCACTTATATCCGTCCCGGCCAGCCTACCAATGGCGGAGCAAATTGCGCATTTGATTGAAATCAGTGCAACTGCGCTTGAGAGCTTAAGACACCAGTTACACCCTTAAGGGATTTTGTTGGTGTTGCCAATCGGGCTTCCCATTTTGACTGCCGATCCAGGGGTGATCTGTGTGTCAAAGGTTGCGTTGGGGTTACCTAAAAGGACGATGATGGTCGAACCCATATTGAAACGTCCCATTTCCGCACCTTTTTCAAGAACGATATTTCCACCTTCGTAGGGGAAAGAGAAAACCTTGTCTCGAGTTGGTGGCGTGACCACGCCATGCCAGACCGTTTCGATACTGGCGACGAAAATAGCGCCGACCAAGATGAGGGCCATAGGTCCGATGGCAGTGTCAAAAATAGCCACAACGCGCTCGTTTCTGGCGAAAAGTCCAGGCACGTTTCGTGTGGTTGCATCGTTGACGCTAAAGAGTCGTCCGGGCACGTGAATCATTTCACGCAAGGTGCCTGTTAAAGGCATATGAAGTCGGTGATAGTCGCGAGGCGAGAGATAAATCGTCGCAAAGTTCCCACCTTGGAAGGGTGCTGCTCTCTCTTTGTCGCCTCCCAATAAGGCCTCGACCGTGTAGTTGAATCCTTTTGCTTGAATGATGCTCCCATTCTCAATTGGTCCCTTTTGGCTTAGAAAGCCGTCGGCCGGTGATGCGATGCTGTTGACCGCAGGTGCTATAGGCCGAGCTTCCGGCTTAAGCGGCCGGGTAAAAAATGCATTGAACGAAGGATATGCCCCGGCATCAGGCTCCAGAGCCTCTGATAGGTCAATGTCGTATGCAGCTGAAATTTTCCGGATCATCAGATTCTTGATGATGGGGTTTTCGCAGTAAGTGAATTTGCCCATCAGTCTTGATAGCAAGTGGTGCGGAAGGGCGTATTGTGCAAGAACAAAAGCTTTTTCAGTCAGGGACATAAGAATGAGGGTGGGTGCGTTTGGCGATTGAGTCGGTTACTTTTTTGGGGAGCGCGGCAGGTGATTGACAGAGATCTGGTGATGTTCCAGGTAGCGCTTGAAGCTGGCATAGGATTGGCGGCACATTTCCGCAGAGTTGAAGGGCATGTTCCTGAGTCGGCGAACGGTGACGGACTCCCGAACATTCCGGATCCAAAGCCACTGAACTGCAAAATACCCGATGAGGGCACCTAAGTGCATAAGAATCAGGCAGCCAACCAAAAGCGGAGCCCCCAGAGTCATCGCCTGTTCGACGCTGAAGAATTCGGAGAACTGTTCAAAGCTGAAGGTCGCGGAGCCGAGAGCAATAGCGCCAACTTCATAGGCGAAGTAGTACATTGGGAGCCAGGTCAGTGGATTGGTAATCCAAACCAATGCCACCGCGATTGGAAGATTAGCGCCAAAGTAGATAGCCCCTAAGGCTGCCAGAACCTGTTGCCACGGTAGGGGGGGGGTATACATGGCCCAAAGACCAACAGCAAAAGCGCGAGAAACCGAATGTCGGTTGAGGTACCAGAGATTAGGTGAGTAGATTCTCTCGCCCAAAAACCGCAGTGACTTGATTTCACGGATCTTTGCGGGGTCCGGGAGATAACGCCTGAAGATCTTCATTTTTTTCTCTTTATTTCTTGGGCGTCACGCAATAGGCGCCGTGGCCATTCTACGAATTCACTCTAAAAAGCGATACTGGACAAATCCAACCTGTGTTCAGTGTTGACCCCATCGCGCAAAGGCGTGTGGGTCAATCTGACGAATAGCGATCAAAGCCATAAGCCAGAGGACGGTGAAATATCCACCAAAGGCAATGAAACCATTCTGTCCCCCATAGGTTTCGACCATTGCAGCAACTAAAAGAGGGGCCGTACTGCCAAAAACAGGGGAGGCGAGGTTTACCGACATACTGATTCCGCTGTAACGAATGGGTGTTGGAAACAGTGCCGTGACCGAGGCGAAGGCCGTGCTGCAATAAGCGCCGAGTATCAGGCTCAAAATGAAGTAGGCCATGAGGGTGATTTCGATATTCCATTCACCGGACAGGACAATAACGAGCGGTAGGGTAAAAAGTAAAAGCAATTGCGATGTTCTTAACAGTACCGATTTGTAGCCGACACGGTCGGCAATGATGCCGCTGGCAAGTGTCGCAATCAATGACAAAATCAGTCCCAAGGATGTCACCATCAGTGCTCTGGCGGAAGTGAGTCCGAGGCCCGTCACGAGATAACTGTTGAAGTAAACAAAACAGAAGAAAAAGCCACAAGTCATCGGGGCCACGATTCCGATCGCCGTCAGAGTTGCCCTTCGATACTTGCCATGAATTTCACCCAACGGGTTTTTTTGTAGCCGATTTTCATTGCGAGCAATCTCAAATACAGCACTTTCAGACATCTTGCGTCGGATCTTAAAGCCGAGCCAGGCGGCCCCAATGCCAAGGATGAAGGGAATACGCCATCCCCAGTTATCAAAGTCCTGCTGATCCAATAGCAGAGCCAGGATGCTCGCCATCACCGTCCCCGCCAAGAGCCCGAGACACGTGCTGGCTTGAATCCATGCCGAAGCCCGTCCAATTTGTGCTCGAGGCGTATGCTCCATAACAAATGTGACGGCTCCCCCCATCTCTCCGCCAAGGGCCATACCCTGGAGAAGTCGAAGAAAAATGAGAAATGCGGTGGCCCAGCCCCCGATTTGTGCATAGTCCGGCAAAAAGCCAATGGCTGCTGTGGGCGCCGCCATACCCAAGATGGAGAGAGAAAGCGCTCGTTTTCGACCGTGGCGATCACCCATCGCGCTAAAGATCATGGCGCCGAGAGGGCGCATGAAAAAGCTGACACTGAAGACGGCAAAGGTCGCGAGGATGCGGTCGCCCTCGGGAAAGAAATGCCGACTGATGAGAACGGAGAAGTGGCCGTAAAGGGCGAAGTCGTACCACTCGAGAATGTTTCCGATGATGCCCGCGATTAATGGGCTTTTTGAGGTTGAAGTTGAGGGTTTCGATTTTTTGCTCATGCGGAATCCGGTTGGTCAGTCTCAGGTTTCGGTTCGCGAACCAGAAGATTACTGACCGCTTCATGGGGTGGGAGGCCCTCATAGAGAATGCGGTAAACCTGTTCGGTGATCGGCATTTCAATGCGATGCCGAAGTGAAAGCTCGTGGACAATTCTGGCGGTCGGAATGCCTTCGATTTCTTGTCCGATTTCGGCGGCTATTATTTCCGCTGAAAGCCCTTTCCCAAGGCCGAGTCCAAAGCGGCGATTTCTCGATTGGTTGTCTGTGCAGGTGAGAATCAGATCCCCCACACCAGACAGGCCCATCAAGGTTTCGGGTCGTCCGCCCAGCGTCAGACCAAGTCGCATGAGTTCGGCTAGTCCTCTGGTTATCAGAGCGGCCCGAGCATTGGCGCCATAGCCAAGTCCATCAGCCACTCCTGCAGCAATGGCCAGCACGTTTTTGACGGCACCGCCGAGTTCGACCCCAACCACATCGCTTGTCGTATAGGCCCGAAACTTTGGGTTGTGAAAAATGCTCACTAGCTCCGCGGAGAAGGCCTCTGATTCTGAGGCTACCGTGATCGCAGTGGGCTGACCGCGAGCCACTTCTCCGGCGAAGGTTGGGCCGGACAAGATCGCTGAGGGACATGCGTCACCCAACACACTCTTGACCACATTGTGGAGAGGGAGGCCAGTATTTAATTCCAGCCCTTTGGTCGCCCAAGCGATTCCACAGGGCGATTGCATTAGTTCTGGCAAACGCTCGAGTAGCGCTCTAAAAGCATGGCTAGGGACAGCAACTACAACCAAAGCGCAGTCCCTTAATGCTTCGCTCAGGTCGGGCAGGGCGAAAAGGTTGCCCGGAAACGGAACGCCGGGGAGATATTGCGCATTACAGCGCTCCCTTTGAATTTGTTCCATCCGCCTTGGGTTATGTCCCCACAGTCGGACGTTGTGGTTGTTGCGGGCAAGGACCAACGCAAGCGCCGTTCCCCATGAACCAGCGCCGAGAACCGAAATCTCCATTATCGATTACCTAACCAGATGGACACGCAGACCTCCACGTGAATGGCAGGCCTAGTGGCTCGTCTGGCTGCCGACGCTCAGCTCTTCAAGACGTTGCGCGTAGAGGCCATCAAAATTCACAGGGGCGAGAAGCATGGGAGGGAACCCTCCCTTGATGACCAGATCAGATACGGCCTCCCTGGCGTAAGGGAACAGAATGCTGGGACAATAACTCCCCAACAGATGGCCCAATTCATCTGCGCCAAATCCAAGTGCTCCAAAGATTCCTGCTTGGGATACCTCGATCAGGTAGGCGGTCTTCTGTCCCAGGGTTACGGTCACCGTGACTTTGAGGGTCACTTCGAAGGTGTTTTCCTGAATTTGTTGGGCATTGCTCCCAAGATTGAAATCAATCTCAGGTTCCCAGTCGGTCATGAAAACTTGAGGTGAATTGGGCGTTTCGAAAGAAACGTCCTTCACATAGATCTTTTGGACCCGAAATTGCGGATCAGTGTCAGTGGGGGCTTGCGTTTCTTCGGCCATAACACGGGTTCTCGGTTGAGGCTTTGTTGGGGCCGTTTATTTGCTGCGCTTTTTGGTCATAGGAAGATTTTGATCCTTCCAGGCAAAAATCCCGCCTTTCATTTCATAAACCTGGGTGAAACCAAGTTTGGTGAGTTTCTTGCCGGCAGCCAGTGAACGCGTACCCGACTGACAGTTCACAACAATCGGCTTGTTCTTGTGGCTTTCTAGTTCGCTGGCCCGCTCGTCGAGCTTTCCAAGCGGAATGTTTCGAGCCCCTTCAATATGACCTTCAGCAAATTCAGGGGGTTCACGCACATCGACGACGATGGTTTGATCATTATTCATGATCACTACGGCTTCAGTCGGGGAAACGGTTTTGTGTTTCCGAGTCGCGCTGTCGATGATGTCTTGGATCAGCAGAATAGTGACCACGAAAAGAGCGGCACCCATCATCCAATGGTTGCCAATGAATTCGATGAGTTGTTCAGGAGAGACGTTCATGAGGATTTTGATGTTCTTGTGTTTTGAATTTAGTGGCCATCGCTGCAAAAAACTTCACGCATGAGCGCGATCAGTTTGAGCGTTCGTTTATCGTCAATATGGTAGTAGACCCGATTCGACTCTTTTTCGCATCCAAGGATCCCTTTCTCCCGGAGAATCGCAAGATGCTGGGAAATATTGCTTTGCGTCGTGCCGCAAGCATCGACGATTTCCTGCACGCTTGCGCGGGTGTCACCCAGAATGCAGAGGATTTTCAGCCGCAAGGGATGGGCCATGGCCTTGATGCAATGTGCAGCCTGTGCGATGTCCTCTTCGCGGTTAATCAACTCATCCTTCATCAGTTTTACTCGTATTACCGGCCATTCAATCCCGTATACGCGGGGTATCTGAGAGGACGAAGCTATCAAAACCCGCTAAAATCGGGCTCATGGGGCGGAGCGTTTTGCCATCATGCCCTTCCATTGTCCCACCATGAAAACAAGCTTCCATGAAGCCTGTCCTAGGAGATTATACGTTGAACTCGCATCGCCCTAAACCTGTTGTCTTGGTTATTCTGGATGGCTTCGGCTACAACGAATCATCACAATACAATGCGATTTCCGCGGCCAAGGCCCCGACCTGGAAGCATCTTTGGGCCTCCTGTGCCCATACAACGTTGGATTGCGCCGGTGAAACAGTTGGCTTGCCCGATGATCAGATGGGGAACTCTGAAGTAGGCCACCTCCATCTGGGTGCCGGGCGGTTGATCAATCAGGATTTCACCGCCGTGAACAAAGCCGTTCGAGATGGCTCATTCTTCTCAAATCCGGCGCTCACGCAGGCGGTTGATCTTGCAAAGGCCAACGGCAAGGCGATCCACATCTTTGGTTTGCTTTCCCCCGGTGGAGTTCACAGTCATGATCAACAGATTCAGGCTATGGCTGAACTGGCCGTTAAACGAGGGGTAAGCAAGGTCTACATGCATGCTTTCCTGGATGGTCGCGATACCCCCCCTCAGAGTGCCGAGGGCCCGATTCAGCGCCTTGAAAACAAGTTCAAGGATTTGGGTGCGGGTCAGATCGCGAGCATCTGTGGACGTTTCTATGCCATGGATCGTGACAATCGCTGGGATCGCGTGGAAAAGGCCTATGACCTTATCGTTTCGGGTCAGGCGGAATTCAAAGCAGCATCAGCGCTAGAAGGTCTCAAGGCTGCCTATGATCGCGGTGAAACCGATGAGTTTGTTGCAACCACCAGCATCGTCTCTGAGGGACAGCAGCCCGTTCATCTTGAAGATGGGGATGTCGTTGTTTTCATGAATTTCCGCGCTGACCGCGCACGAGAAATCAGTAAGGCGATCAATGATGCCGATTTCACTGGTTTTAACCGCAGGGAAGTGCGCAAGCTCGGAAGCTATGTCACCTTGACCGAGTACCATCAGAATTTCACTTACCCGATCGCCTTTCCGCCCCAGTCGATCACCAACACCTTGGGCGAAGTGCTTTCGCGCAAAGGTCTCAAGCAACTCCGGTTGGCTGAAACCGAGAAGTACGCTCATGTGACGTTCTTCTTCAACGGGGGAATTGATGAGCCCTTTGAAGGTGAGTCAAGAATCCTGATTCCTTCGCCTCAGGTCAAAACCTATGATCTTCAGCCGGAAATGAGTGCAGGGGAAGTCACCGACGAAATGGTAAAAGCCATTGAAGGCGGTGAGTTCGATGTGATCATTTGTAACTATGCCAATGGCGATATGGTCGGACATACCGGAATTATGGATGCTGCAGTAAAGGCGGTCGAAACGCTCGATGCCTCGCTTGCCCGCATTACGGAGGCTTTGGATAAGGTCGGTGGCGAACTCCTGATCACCGCTGATCATGGGAATGTCGAGCAGATGGTTGATCCGGGTACCGGTGTAGCGCTGACTCAGCACACTACTTTCCCGGTTCCCCTGGTTTACCGAGGAAACTCGCAAAGGAAGCTCCTGGATGGCGGAAACCTTGCAGATATCGCACCGACTATGCTGGATATGCTGGGCATTGCGAAGCCTGCCGAGATGACCGGTCGATCCTTGCTCGCTTAATCAGATCCATCCTGCCACGGGAATGCGAAGGCTGAACAACCGCTCGGGTGTCCTTGCGGTTGTGTTTTTCCTGACGGCAGGCGATGGTCCTGTGTATGCTCTTGAAGAGGTTCCGGGTCAGTCGGAGATTCGAGATCGGATGGAGCAGACCCGCCAAAAGCATGCCGCCCTTCTCGGGGTGAGGGATCAGCTAAACCAGCAGCTTTCCCAGCTCGAAATTCAGCAAGGTGTCCTGAGCAGCAAGATTGGTGAGCTTGAGGCTCAGGCCAAACAGCGCGAACGCCGGATCCGTGAACTTAAGAAACAGCGCGATGATCTGAAGGCTGATATCGCCACGCAACAAAAGCATTTGGCCGGTCAGTTGCGAAGTGCACATGTAATTGGTAGTAAAGATTGGCTCAAATTGCTTCTGAATCAGGAGGATGCGTCACATTTGGCGCGTGTGCTAGCCTACTACGGGTATCTCAGTCAGGCGAGGTCTGATCTGATTCACCGACTCGAGGAGCAGATCGCGCGATTTGAAACCCTTGAGCGGGATTTGAACGATGAGGCGACCTTAAAGGCTGAGCTTCGCCGCCAGACGCAAGAGGAGAAGCTTGCGCTGGCAGAGTCCAGCAAAGCGCGTAGGCAGCTCCTCAAGGGCTGGGAACGCGAGCTTAAGGATCAGGCTGAACAAATGCGGGAAGATCAGCGCAGTCTTGGTATTTTGGTGGAGTCTTTTGCGATCGACGCCATTGATCCGGTCAAAGAGCCTGTGATCGGGTCAATTAGTGATGCCTCCCCCTCTGAAGGCTCCGGCCGTTGTCCCCCGCAAGGAACCATCACCGCCAAATTCGGAAGTCCTCGCATGACCAGTAAATGGGATGGAGTGCTTATCAGTGGCAGGGAAGGGGCTCCCGTCAGAGCCATTGCTGCAGGCAAGGTCGCTTTCGCTGATTGGTTTCGTGGATATGGACTTCTAACGATTGTTGACCACGGCAACGGAGTCATGAGCCTCTATGCATTTAATCAAAGCCTGACTAAATCGAAAGGCGACTCGGTTACGGCCGGTGACGTGATCGCTGCTCTCGGATCAACCGGTGGCAGAGACAAACCCGGGCTATATTTTGGTATCCGCACACAAGGCAAACCGGTCGATCCGTTGGTCTGGTGCAAACAAGTCCATTAATCGTTTTTTCATCTCATTTTCGACAAGGCCATCCTTATGCTTTTTTCCTTCAAGTTTCGAGCAGTCGTCGCACCGATCATGGCTGGCGTCTTTGTTCTGACGCAATCAGGCATGGTTTTGGCTGAAAAGCCCCCGGCCCCTAAGGTTGAAACAACCGACAGCAGCCAAATTCCATTTGAGGGTTTGAAAGCATTTTCAGAGGTTTACGGTCGGATCAAGCAGGATTACGTTGAACCTGTGAAAGATGACAAGCTCCTCGAGGATGCCATTCGTGGAATGCTTTCCGGTCTGGATCCTCACTCGGCTTATCTCGATAAGGAGCAGTATGAAGAGCTAAAGGTTGGCACTACGGGACAGTTTGGTGGCCTAGGCATCGAGGTCGGAATGGAAAATGGGTTTGTTAAGGTCATTGCTCCCATCGATGAAACTCCGGCACAAAAGGCGGGCGTTAAGGCGGGTGATCTCATCATTCGACTGGATGACAAACCTGTTAAGGGGCTAAGCCTGAATGATGCCGTCAAGATTATGCGCGGAGAGCCGGGAAGTGCCATCGTGCTGACCATTGTAAGGGAAGGCGCAGAACAGCCGATCAAGCTGAAACTCATTCGTGATGTGATCAAGGTCAAAAGTGTTCGTAGCCGAATGCTTGAGCCGGGTTATGGTTATGTCAGGCTCTCAAGCTTCCAGGCCAAGACGGGCGAGAGCATGATTGATGCGATTGAGGAGTTGAAGAAGTCCGGAAAGCTTAAAGGGTTGGTGTTGGACTTGAGAAACAACCCTGGTGGTGTTCTGAATGCCGCGGTTACGGTCAGTGATGCATTTTTGGATGAAGGTCTCGTGGTCTACACGGATGGGCGTATTGAAGACTCGAAGATGAAATTCAATGCAACCCCTGGTGATTTGATCGAGGGGGCACCGATTGTCGTTCTGATCAATGCGGGCTCGGCTTCTGCTTCCGAGATCGTTGCCGGCGCCCTTCAGGATCACAATCGCGCAGTGATTATGGGTGAAAAAACCTTTGGCAAGGGTTCTGTTCAGACGATTTTGCCCACCAGTAACGGGGCGGCAGTCAAGCTGACCACTGCTCGTTACTACACGCCCTCAGGACGATCGATTCAGGCCGAGGGTATTTCACCTGATGTCCTGATTTCAAAGGTCAAGATAGAAGCGGCGAATCAGTCAGAGTTCGGCCCGATCAAAGAAGCCGATCTTGCCAACCATCTGGAGAACAATAATCCCTCCCCGAAACGTGAGCCCATCAAGGAATTGACGGTGCCCAAGGAAGCGCCTAAGGCCGGCGCTACGGATTCTGAAGATGCTTTGGCTGTCCAGGATTACCCTTTGAATGAGGCATTGAACCTTCTGCGCGGGATAAATATCGTTAAGAAGACGCCGAAAACGGCTCCTTCCAAACCATAGGGTCTTCATCTGAATGGGGGATGCCCTCTCCGGACTATCCCCCATAAGACGATCAATTAGTTTCGAAGGGTGACCTCGGTGTAGCTTCCCTTTCGAACATTCCACAGCGCGATTTCCGGCAGGCTGAAGAGTGCCCCCCGCGCTCCAGCCTTGAGTAGTCTCCCCTCGTCCAGGGGAAATCCGACAAGTCCTAAGGCCATGGCACCCATAGCGGTTCCGAGATTGGCGCCTCCGAGGAGAGGCCTCGTCCACAGGGTGTCGTCAGTAAAAAACAGAAAGACCCCATCGGTCTCTCTTGGCCGATAGAGCTTGCTGGTCAAAGTATTCCCCTCACGAATTCCCAGCCAGGGCCCGCGATCCTCAGCAGTTAATTGAGCCAGCTTTTGATGTCGAAAGGAGAGGATCTTCGTTGTGCTTCCAACGGGATATCGCTTTAAAACCAGCTCAAAAAAACGAAAAGGAACGAATGCCTGAGAACCCGATGGATCAATATGTCCCTTGAATTCGGGAGGCTCTTGATTATTCTCAAAGCCGAAGTACATGGCCTTGATCAGTTCCGTTACGCAGTTCCGAGTAATCAGGTTGTAACGCATTCTCTCGCTGATTTCGTCCGCCAGGCGGTCTCGTGCTTCAGTGGCATTATCAAGTTCGGTGGCTCTAGGGCGAATTGAATTCTCGATCTGAACAGGCGTAATAAGCCCAGGCGCATTAGGGAGATCGGGTTCATGGTCGAATCGTACGGGCATTTCTTGCTGATTGGCGTGGATGGCTTCCCTCAGATCGAGGCCTGCTAATTCCAGTTTATGGTACGGAAGATCGTCGATTTCATTCGAGCAGAAAACGCGGTGTCTGAGTTCTTCTAGGTGCTGCCTAAAATCTGTTTCAAGGTGATTTTGGGCGCTTTGGAGGTAGGTATCGTTCTGCGGTTCAGAGGTTTCGGAGGTCAGTCCCGGAAGAATCAGATAGAGCCTGCCTCTTTGAAGGGAGAGCTTTACGGCTTCCGCGCGGGCGAGGGTTCTTAGAAGAGGCAGTCCTGAACCGGGGTAAGGGTGAAGCAGAAGTCGGGTCGCATCTTCTTCCAGGTGACTGAGATAGCGCGTGAGCCAGTTTTGTGCTGAGCAATCTTTTGGTTCTTCCTGAAGAACCAGGGGGCCGCCATCCATCAAGAGGGCTGGGTTGATCTCCTTTCGCCCAAGAACAAACTCCAGTGCGATCTCGTTTTGCAGAAGATCCATCCATTGGTCCGCGTAACCTTGCCCAAAATTGGCCGGACTGGATTCCTCGGCGGTGTAGTTTGAGTCGAAATATTGAAGACTCTCGCGTTTTTGGGTGAGAGTTTGTAATCGATGGAGAAGAAAGTTTTGCCTATCACGTGAGGAAAGTGCCAGAAATACGTGTGGTCTTGGCGCTAGGGAGGCTTTTTTTTCTTGAAAGAGTCCGGCACCCTGGAGCAGGAAAGGACGCTTTTGAGTGAGCGCCTCAAGAAGTTCAAGATCCCGTCCAAGGGAAGCTGCTCTTTCCAGCAAGGCTTTCTGGTTGAGGTGGAAAAGATCGAGATGTTGCTTTATCTCGGACTGGACGGCCTCTGGGACCAGGACCCTCGCAGCATGGATGTCTCGGTTATCAAGATCGGCATAAAGATGTCTGAACCGGGGCCAGTCATCCCTTTGCACCAAGATCAGGCCATCCTTGTTCTGGAAGTGGTAGACCGTTTCATCCAGCTTGACTGCAACATGGCCGCCACTGGAGGTCCCGCTATTGGCCTCAATGTAGAGGTAGTCCAGGGAGTGGTCGGCGATCGCCGTTTGGGCAACAACCAGAAGGATGACCGCTCCCCAAGGAAGCGGTCGCGATCTCACGCGGGTTTACTCCTTGTATCCCTGCTGAATCAGGTCGAGGGCATTTTGGTTACGGGCCAGAATGTCTTCAAGGAAGGGTTGATCCTTGATTTGAGCAATTGGTACGGTGGCTCGCTTGAGCCCCTTGCCGATACCAAGATAGGTCGTGGATTCTGACTCCCAGTTGCTGATCTGGTCCTGGCTGGCTGTCCGGGAGAGGGCATTCATGAAGTCTGATGAAGTCATTTTGGAGCCGGTAACGGAGTTCGTCAGGTTGGCGATGTCATTGAGATACCCACGCTTTTCCTCAGGGACACTTGCCTTCTTTTTGGATGATTTGGAAGGCGAACTGGACGAATCAGAGCTTGATCCAAACGATGCCGATGACGATTCACTGGACGTAATGGATTCCGATATGCATCCCGTCAAGGTCAGCGCGAGAACCAATGGGGTTAAAGCTTTGTAGCATTCCATTAAGGGGCCTCCTCTTCGGCGATGGATGTGGTGTCAGCCGCGGCGACGGAACAGGGGTTGGGGCTCATCCTGAGCCGCCTGATAGGTCACCGTAAACTCGGTAAAGGCCTTCAGTCGGTCATTGAGATCCGTTCCTTCCGCGAACTCAAAAGAGTCTACTCCGAGACGGTGAAGGTAGTACATTTGGTCGCGGAGGAAATCCCCAGATGCGCGGATTTCACCCTGAAAGCCTAGCTGTTCACGAAGAATGCGTGCCTGACTGAAGCTGCGGCCGTCCGTAAACGGATTCATTGCAAGAACAACCAGAGTGATTCGTTTGATGTGGTTGTTAAGTCGATTAACATCTTCGCCAGGTCTGATGCGGACCCCTAGGCTGGTCGGGATCTGACGTTCCTCATCAGTGAGGGCTTCCAGTCGATCCAGCGATACCGTTGCCATCGTGCCCGGTTGTAGGGTGCTCTCGTCATCGAGATGAACCCACTGGTCCTCTACAACATGGCCGCTTTTAATGATTTTCATAAACGCGCTCCTGGAAGGGTTCGATTCCGGTTCGTCTCACGGTTTCAAGGAAAGACTCCTCTCCCTCGCGAAGCTCCTTGAAGGTCAGGAAAATCTTCTCCATGACGCCAGTGACTTCGTCTCGGGCTACGGAGGGGCCTAGTCTTTCTCCAAGGGAAGCTTCATTGGCTGATGAGCCCCCCAGGGTGATCTGATACCACTCCTCGCCTTTCTTATCGACACCCAAGATTCCAATGTGGCCAACCGTGTGATGGCCACAACCATTCATGCAGCCTGAAATATTGATGCGTATTTCGCCAAGGTCATAGAGATAATCCATGTCCTCAAAAAGGGACTGAATTCCATTGGCGACAGGAATGGAGGCCGCATTTGCCAGGGAGCAGAAGTCTAGACCTGGACAGGTGATCATGTCAGTTGCTGTTCCGACGTTGGCGGTTGCCAGCTCGAGGGATGCGAGCTCTCTCCAAAGCTCGGGTAGCTTTTGGGCCTCCACATCAGCCAGAACGAGATTCTGGGTATGGGTGACTCGAATTTCGCCAAAGCTATAACGGTCGGCGATCTCGGCAATGGCATCCATCTGGGTATCCGTCATATCCCCTGGAGCCTTCCCGTGGGGTTTTAACGAAATGAAGACGGCACGATATCCGGTTGATTTGTGATCGACCGTATTGCGGCGATGCCAGGCGGCGAATTCCTTGTCGCTGGTCAATAGGCTTTCCACCTGCGCATTCGTCGCAGGAAGTTTTGCATACTGCCGGGTCTTAAAATCTTTAGAAACCCGTTCAATTTCTTGTGCATCAAGCTTGAGGCTAGAACGAATAAGGCCCCATTCCTCTTCAACAAGTCGAGTAAAGGCCTCAGCGCCGGTCTCCTTGACCAGGATTTTGATCCTTGCCTTGTACTTGTTATCGCGTCGACCCAGCTGGTTGTATACCCGCAGAATGGCCTCAAGATAGGAAATAAGGTCTTCCTTTTCCAGAAATGGCCTAATGACGACGCCAATAATGGGAGTTCGGCCCAGTCCGCCACCGACTAGGACTTCAAATCCTACGCGGCCTTCGGCATTTTTGACCAACTGCAAACCAATGTCATGGACCTGGGTCGCTGCGCGATCTCTTTCAGCGCCGCTGACGGCGATCTTGAATTTGCGTGGCAGGAAGGCAAATTCCGGATGGAGCGTGGACCATTGCCGGATAATCTCGCAGTAAGGGCGTGGATCCTCCAGTTCATCAGCGGCAACCCCAGCAAGGTGGTCGCTGGTGGTGTTTCGGATGCAGTTGCCGCTGGTTTGTATGGCATGCATCTGCACTGAGGCAAGGCAGTCCAGAATGTCCGGAACCTGCTCCAGTTGAGGCCAGTTGTATTGGATGTTTTGACGCGTGGTGAAGTGACCATATCCGCGGTCGAAGGTCCGAGCAATGTGCGCGAACATGCGCATTTGCGTTGATGACAGCAATCCATAGGGAATTGCGACACGCAGCATCGGTGCATGGCGCTGGATATAAAGGCCATTCATCAGCCGCAAGGGGCGATACTGATCTTCGGTGAGTTCACCGGCGAGGAAGCGGCGCGTTTGGTCTCTAAATTGCGCGGCGCGCTCGTTAACAATCGTCTGGTCGTGATGATCGTACTGGTACATGTGCTTTGGCTCAGGCTCTCGGTTGTGCCGGATGACCGGCCAATATACACCTTCGAGATCGACCCTAAAACACTTGGATTGTGATCTTGATGGCCCCAAGGGTTGGTGTGGGGAAAAGGAGTGTTTCTCCAATGCCACAAGTAATCGACTATAATTAGCGGTTGTTTCCCAAGAATTCACCCTGCCATCTGCTGCGGGGGCATCTGACTTTAACCTACTGAGGGCCGTGTCTTGATTCGGATATTCCTTTTGCTTGCGTCCTTGTTCCTCATCCCAGAATTGGCCTTTGCAGAGGAGGGGCAGACTCTCGGCCTGACCGGCACCCAGCGTGGACTCTATTGTGTCCTGATTTTCATTATTTCCTACGCCTTCGTCATGACGGAGGAATTTACGCACCTGCGAAAGTCCAAGCCTGTCATTCTGGCAGCGGGGATCATTTGGGCGCACGTCGCTTATCTTGCAGCGTCGAATGGCGTTCCTGCGGATCAGGTTCACCAGGCATTCGAGCATGACCTTAAGGAGTATGCGGAACTTTTCCTCTTCCTTCTGGTGGCGATGACCTATATCAATGCCATGGCGGAACGGAATGTCTTTGAAGCGCTTCGCTCCTGGCTGGTCAGTCGGAATTTCAACTACCGTGTTCTTTTCTGGATCACCGGTGTCATCACTTTCTTCCTTTCGTCCGTTGCAGATAATCTGACTTCGGCACTTCTGGTGGGTGCCGTGGTCATGGCTGTCGGTGCTTCAAGTCCTGCATTTGTTGCGTTGGGCTTTGTGAACCTTGTTAGTGCAGCGAATGCGGGCGGTGCTTTCAGCCCCTTTGGTGACATTACCACCCTGATGGTTTGGCAGGCTGGCAAGGCGGAATTCTTCGATTTCTTTGAATTGTTCATTCCGTCCGTTGTGAATTTCGTGGTTCCTGCGCTCATCATGCAGTTTGCGATTCCCAATGAAATGCCGGAACACGCTGAAGAAGAGCGTGTGGTCATGAAGCCTGGCGCACTGATCGTCTGCGGTCTTTTTGTTCTGACGATTGTTACCGCGGTCAGTTTCAAGCAGTTCCTTCATCTCCCCCCTTTCATGGGCATGATGCTGGGCCTTTCCTACCTGATGCTTTACGGCTATCGATTGAAGATGGTTTATCCCGAGAGTGGCAAGTTTGATGTCTTTGAGAACGTTAAGGACTCTGAGTGGGATACCTTGCTGTTTTTCTTTGGTGTGATCTTTGCTGTTGGTGGCCTGGGTTACATCGGCTATCTGGAATTGGCCTCCGTCGCGATGTACGACGGTCTGGGTGCAACCACCGCCAATATTCTCGTTGGATTGCTTTCCGCTGTTGTCGATAACATCCCAGTCATGTTTGCTGTCATCAGCATGAACCCGGACATGGATCTTTATCAGTGGCTGCTGATCACCCTCACTGCAGGCGTGGGCGGAACGCTCCTTTCAGTCGGCTCTGCGGCAGGTGTTGCTCTGATGGGAAGCTCCAAGGGGATGTACACCTTCTTCAGCCATTTGAAGTGGACGCCTGCGATTGCAGCGGGTTACGTATCCTCTATCGTGGTGCACTACCTGATCAATCACTGATCGGTTTTGTTCCTCTAAAAAAACCAGCCTCCGGGCTGGTTTTTTTTGGGCGGTCTTTTTTTGGGTATTAGCGCAATCTGCTACCAGAGCGCTCATTCCAGCGTGAGAGTATGGTTGCGCCAAGAATATCTCCAAGCACATTCACGCCGGAGCGGCAACGAGCAAGAATCCAGTCGATTGGGGAAACTAGGGGGATAGCGGCAGCGATCACTGCCTCCGAGAATCCGGAGTTTGCAAGAACGATTGGGAGGATAACTAGTCCAGCTTCAGGAACCCCAGCGATGCCGGCTGCGGCAATGATGCTCGAAGAGACGATGATGAGTTGCTGAGGCAGATCAAGCACCATTCCCATAGACTGACCTAAGAAGAGGGCAGTCATGACCTCATAAAGCACCACGCCGTCATTATTGAAATTGGTTCCTCCACAGACTGAAATGCGGGCAGCCTGGTCATCGACCCTCATCTCCTTCAGGCATTTGAGGCTGACGGGAACAGTCGCGAGACTACTGTTGACCGCAAAACCCGTCCACGCGGCTTCAGATGCCCCCCGCAGAAAGTTCAGGGGTGAGCGCCCACCCGCCACAAAAGCAGCCAGAGGATAATAAATGAGGCCCTGTAGCATCAGGCCCAACATGACGATGAAGAGGTAATCCGAAAGATCCAGAAATATGCCGAGGCCGAGTTTGCCCACAGCTTGGGTCACTAGCGTAAGGATCGCTAAAGGCGCTAGTTTTATCGTAAAACGCAAAATTCGGGAGAACACCAAAAATCCACCGGTGAGGACAGAAGCCATGAGCTCTACAGCCCTTCGCTCATCTCCTGTGGTTGATGTGCTTAGGCTCCGAACAGACAGCCCGACGAGAGCCGCCAGAATGACGGTTGCGAGGATATTTCCGGTTTGGATAGGGTCAAGAAGGTGCTGCGGAAAGAGGCCAGAAAGCCCCTGGACCCAGTCCAGTTTGGTTTTCTCTGGTGCGATATGCGTTGCCGCAGATGTCGAGCCCACAAGCTTCAGGAGTTCTTCAATGTGGCCCTGCCATTTTGTGCCCGGATGAAGAGTATTGATCAGCGTGAGTGCAATGCTAGAGGCTACGCTGACATTGAATAGGCAAATCGCCAGGAAACGAAGACCGGATTTTTCAGCGAGATTTGTTCTGACAATGGCATCCGCTACGGCGAAAAAAATCAGTGGCAGAGCCAGTGCCTTGAGGAACCGGATGAGGATCATGCCGACCTGACCCAGAGTGGCAGGATCAAAGCTGCCTGCACCCAGGGGGGATCGATTGTAGAGGCCGAGAAATATCCCCAGGGTGATAGCTATTAGAACCTGAACCGTGGGGTTATTGAGTTTGGGCGGGGTCATGGGGTCTCCATAAGAATCGTCTTGGCATCCCCGTCCATGACGCCTGATCTTTGGAGAACGCATTGTAGCGTTCTCCAAAGAGGGAGAATCAGGAGAGTTCTGCGTGAAGCTCCACAAACTCCTGGGTGAGCTTGTGATCTGGAACAAAGTAGATAAGGGGCTTTGACAAGCTGTGGGATTCCCTGACCTTGACCGATGTCGAGAGCTTGGTGTTCAGGACCGGCAGGCCCTGATCAGTCAATTCGTCGACCAGCTGCTGCGGAAGCTTTGCCCGGGACTGAAACTGGTTGACCACAATGCCCTCGATTTTAAGGTGGGGGTTATGGTCTGCCTGAATTTCTGCGATGGAGCCAATCAGGGTGAGTAACGCTTCTCTTGAGAACGCGTCGCAGTCAAACGGGATCACACAACCATGGCTTGCGATCAGGGCGGAGCGACTGAAAAAATTAAGGACCGGCGGGGTGTCGATGTAAATGTCATCATAGCCTTCCAGTACATCCAGCGCTTCCTTCAGCTTGTAGATCTTGTAGCGCGATTCCAGACGAGACTGAAGTGTCTCAAGTTCGGGATGGGATGGGAGAACAAAAAGGTTCTCGTATGGCGATTGGTGAATACGGTCCGACAACGCTCCGATTTGGTTCTTTCCAAAGAGGCTCATGCTGAGAGAGTCCTTGAAGAACTCTGCGACAGTCGCTTCAGGATCGGGGACCTTGTCACCCAAAAGATAATGGGAAGAATTTCCCTGAACATCAAGGTCAATGACCAATGTCTTTCGACCTTGCGCGGCACTAATCGCTGCAAGGTTGCAGGTGATTGTTGATTTGCCGACCCCGCCTTTCTGATTGAATACGACTCTTCGCACGGTAACCCCCCGTTTGCGTCGAAAAATTAATCCCTGATTATAGGGTGAAACTCAAACGGTCGGAGTTCTTGAGGGGTTACATTCCATTTCCTTCTGGATTAGGGCTGCAGTGACCAACGGCAGTTGCCAGAGCTGGCTTTGTTGATGTCCTGAAGTCTCGAGAGATGGGCTGCCAGTTCTTCGGCTGATGGCGAAATGACGGGCAGGGGCAACCGGGAGGCTCCCAAGGCTCTGAGCGCTTCGCCAGGATCTTCCGCCTGTGAAGTGTCATCTTCGTGTTCAAGTGACAAGGTGATCTGGCCGCCGGTCATGGCCAGATACACCTCAGCCAGGATTTCGGCATCCAAGAGAGCACCATGAAGCGTGCGCTGGCTGTTGTCGATGCCGTAGCGTTTGCAAAGCGCGTCCAGACTATTCCGCTGTCCGGGGTGTTTCTTGCGCGCCATCAAAAGGGTATCGATGATCATGCACCGCTCCCCGATGGGAGGGAGGCCTGACTCAAGCAGGCGAAGTTCGTGGTTGATGAAGCCCACGTCAAATGGTGCGTTGTGAATGATGAGCTCAGCGCCTTCCACAAATCCTAGAAAATCATCGGCAATATCTGCAAACCGGGGCTTGTCAGCAAGAAATTCAGCACTAAGTCCGTGGACTTCGACGGCGCCCTCATCAATTTCGCGTTCCGGATTGATATAGACATGAAAGCTCTGACCGGAAAGTTTTCGGTCGATCAGTTCTACGCAACCGATTTCAATAATGCGATGACCTGCCGCAGGTTCGAGCCCTGTGGTTTCTGTGTCGAGGATGATTTGACGCGTCACGGTGCAGAAGCTCCCTTTACCAACTCATCAATGCCGCGGTTTGCAAGGACATCTGCACGCTCGTTGCCGGCATGGCCGTTATGCCCTTTAACCCATAGCCATTCGACTTCATGTTGACCTTTCGCGCTCACCAGAGCTTGCCAGAGGTCGACATTTTTTACCGGACTGTTGCTAGACGTTCTCCATCCCTTCCTGATCCATCCGGGAAGCCATTCTGTAATCCCCTTCATGACATAGGTAGAGTCGGTGGTGATTCGGACTTTGCAGGGCCTTTTTAGAATTTCGAGTGCCTTAATGGCGGCGGTGAGCTCCATCCGGTTGTTGGTGGTGTCTTTTTCTCCACCATAAATCTCCCGTTCCTTGCCGTCATAGATCAGGAGGGCTCCCCATCCCCCAGGTCCCGGATTACCCCTGCAGGCCCCATCGGTATATATCTCTACCTGCTTATTCAATTTGATTCCCTATTGAGTTGGGGGCTTTCCATTAACTTGCCTGTAACAAGGCGAGTTAGACTCGACCACTCCGGTTCAATGGGGATCAACGTGTAGTTGCGCTTGATCGCTTTGACAGCGTATCCCACCGACAGCCAGCTTTTCACAGTGCCCAGCTGGGACTGGTCTTGTTTCGGGTGCGTTGTTCCCTTGGCAGTGAAAACCGCCTCGATTTCGGCATCAAATTTCAGGATGCTGAGCCAGTCCAGCAAATGATGTGCCTGAATGAGGTAGGACTGCCAGAAGGAGTCTTTCGGGCCGGAGAGGCTGAAGTATCTGGCAGGCGACCAGGGATTAAGGCCAAGAATGAAAAGTCGCCCCTCGGGTTTGAGAACCCTCTCGACCTCACGGAGAACCTGATGACGGTCGGCAACAAACTCCAGCACATGCGGCAGTATGACCGTATCAACGCTTTCCGTCGCGATCGGAAGCGATCCGGCGCAGGCCTGAATGAATGTCGGGAAGCTTCTTGGCCCCTTGTTGTCCGCGAGAATGAAGCTTCCAACCCGCTCGGCGTCTATATATCGACTTTCCGATCCAAGTCGTCCCACCTGGAGTGTCCGTTGGTTGTATATGTGCGGCAAGGAGGAGCGTAGGTACTGGGATTCATTCCCCTGTAGAGCTTGTCCGAGGGTTGCCACGTGATACCATTCTAAAAATTCACGGCGCGCCTGGGTCTTCGCAGGTCGTATCTTTTTCATTGCTTATTCGAGAGATACGCGGAAATTCCGGCTGCCGGCAAAGGTTGAGGATTTAATAACGTAATGCAACTGCAAAAATCTCGCGTCCGATTGGCCTGCTGTCTTTTGATCCTTTTATCAACACTAGCGGGCTGCTCCAGGAACGAGGTCAAGAAGGGCCCCAATATACCCGATTCGGCGGAGGCTGAGTCAATGCAGGGTAAGGCCGCAAGGAAGAAGAAACCCTCGAGAGGCTCCCAGTACGACACGCTCTGGGATCGGCTTTTTGCCCTCTATGCGCTGCCGCGCATCGAGCACCCGGACATTGATCGTGAACTCAACTGGTTCGCTAACCATCCCGGGTACCTCGAGCGTGCCCAAAATCGTGCTGAACCCTTCCTCTACTCCATCGTCAAGCTGGTAGAGACCAAGAATGTTCCCGGTGAAATCGCTCTACTGCCGATTGTCGAGAGTGCCTTCCAGCCACATGTGGTATCCCCGGCCCGCGCCGCAGGAATCTGGCAATTTATCCCCTCGACGGGCCATAACTATGGGCTAAAGCACAGCCACTCCTACGACGGCCGGCGAGACATCTATGCTTCGACCAAAGCAGCGATCAAGTACCTGACTAAGTTGCATGGCGACTTTGGTGATTGGCTGTTGGCAATTGCCGCCTACAACTGTGGGGAAGGCAACGTATCGCGGGCGGTCAAGCGTAATCTGGCGCAGGGGTTACCTACGGACTTTTGGTCCCTGAATCTTCCTCAGGAAACCCGGGCCTATGTGCCAAGGCTTCTTGCCGTGGCGCGTTTATTTGCTGATTCGGAAAAATACGGCATCAGTCTCAAGGACATGCCGAATGCTGCGATTTACAAGCCCGTCAAGGTCAGTAACCAGCTCGATCTGGCTTTGGCTGCCGATGCGGCGGGTATCTCTCTCGACAAGCTCTATGAGCTGAACCCAGGATTTAAGGGCCAGATTGCTGATCTGGATGGTAGTTTCCATCTCTATATCCCCGCAGATAAAAAGGCTGCTGATTTCAGGCAGGAGGTTGAGCGGTTGCATCAGGAAAAGAAACCACTGATGCGATCACTCTACTCCGGAGAGGATGTCCCGATTGCTCCGGCGCCCTTCGAAACGTTCCGCAAGGAGTTTGCGAAAAAGGCTGACTCTGCGAGTGTCGCCTCGGAGGACCGCACTGAAGGCGGAAGTGCCTCCGCCTTGCACAGTGCATCTGAACGTCGTGCGTCAAGTGATGAGGGTGATGGCGGTAGGCCGGGCAAGACCCATGAAGTGCAGCGAGGGGAGACACTTTATTCCGTCTCGCGGAAATATGGTTTAGACGCGGCAACCGTAGCACGCTTGAACAATATTCCAGCAACAACACAGATTCAGGCGGGTCAGCGGCTCATCGTCTCAGAGCCCATCATCCCGGCAACTTCCTCGATGCGTCATTCCGAAAGAAGTGGGAGCAGTCGAAGCCATGATTTCGGGCATGAGGAGAAGTCAGGCCACCGGCGTTCAGATAAGCATCGCGGCCAAAGTGAGAGTGGTCATGCGGGTCACAGAACCCGGGAGGAGCCAGTTTCTCGCCATAAGGAAGAGCCGGCATCCCGAAAATCTGCCGTCAAGGGGGGGGGCAAGTCAACTCCTTCTGATTCAGCGCCAGCATCCAAGGGAAGTTCCAAGACACAAAAGAAAAAGTAAGCCTTTCCTGGGCTTGATTTGAAGTCTTTTGTCGTACCTGCGCCCCATAGATAAAGATTGAATACCCGAGAAAAAAGATGAATGTTGAGAAACTTCTGGAAGTGGTCCTAAGCACCCTTGAAGACAGCAAAGCCAAGGATGTGACCGTTCTGGACGTTCGCGGCAAGACCAGCATGACTGATTTCATGGTGGTTGCGAGTGGTACATCGGAACGCCACGTGAAATCACTTGCATCTCATGTCGCAGAAGAAGCCAAGAAAAATGATACCCAACCCATTGGCGTTGAAGGTGAGGATGTGGGTGAATGGGTCCTGGTCGACCTTGGCGAAGTAATTGTGCATGTGATGAAGCCTCAAATTCGAGACTTCTATCAACTGGAAAAGTTGTGGCGAGGAGATGCCAACCCTGGGGAAACTCAGTTACTGTCGGCGGCCTCCTGAAGGGCCTTGGGCTGAGGATCTCTGAGGGGATTGAGGCGGCCACTGGGCCCGTCGTCTAACTGAAGGAACGAAGAGGTCATCGTAAGGTTGCCCAGTCAGACGCATAATGTTCCGCAAGCGGGTCTCAAGGCTCGCCTAGTCACCCCGGTTGCCACAGTTGTGGCCGTGACCATCGTGGGCACGATAGGCTATTACTTTCTGGGGCAAGACCAGAACGCGACTTTCCTTGATGCCCTTTTCATGACGGTGATCACGATCACCACGATTGGTTATGGCGAAATCATTCATTTGGATGAAGCCGGTCGGCTTTTCACCATCCTGATTGCCATGACAGGGATCGGGAGTCTCTTCTATAGCCTCACCGTGATCATGGACAATTTGGTCATGATTCGAGTATCCGATCCCTTTGAGACCAAGAAAATGCAGAGAAAGATCGACGCTTTCGAGAGTCATGTCATCATTGCGGGGCTGGGGCGAGTAGGCCGGCAAGCTGCGCGTGAAATGAACGATTCCGGCATGCCCTTCGTCATTATCGATAATCGCGTTGAGGCGCAGGCGCTTGCCGTTCAGCAGGGCTATCTCTTTATTCTTGGGGATGCGAGCGATGATCAGGTGCTCCAGCAGGCTGGCATCACGCGAGCCAAAGGCCTCATCGTTACAAGTGGCGATGATGCAACGAACGTCTACATTGTTCTGTCTGCCCGCGTGTTGAATCCCAAATTGTTCATTATTTCGAGAGCTGTTGAGGAATCCAGTATTCCCAAATTGACCCGAGCGGGTGCTGATCGAGCCATCAGTCCTCATGCCATTGGCGGCAGAAGGCTCGCGCATTTGATTCTGAGCCCGACGGTGATCGATTTCTTCGATACAGTGATCTCAAAAGGGGAGGAGTGTCTGAACCTCGAGGGTATTGGTGTCCAGATCGAGTCGCCGGTTGTAGGGCAATGTCTTGGTGATCTATCGCTGCGCGAACGTTCAGGCGCGAACGTGCTTGTTATTTTTCGGGGTCGACAGGTGATCGCAAATCCTGAGGACTGCCTGGCTCTTGAAGTAGATGACCGCATTTTGGCCCTGGGCACCAGTCAACAGCTCAAAGCGCTGGAGAATATTCTGTTACCTGGCTAAGGCCCTTCGGGATAAATTCGGTAAGCCTCGACCGGCTCGCCACAGATCAGATGCTCCTGAATGATCCTTTCAAGGACCTCGGGAGTACATGATCGATACCAAACCCCATCGGGATAAACCACTGCAATCGGGCCGTTCAAGCAGAGCCTGAGACAATTCGCCTTGGTTCTTGCAACGCGCCCTGGTCTTGTGAGGCCCAGTTCATCCAGTCGCCCTTTAAGGTAGTCCCACGCGGCCAAACCCTGGTCTTTGCCACAACACTTGGGCTTGCTTTGATCGGCGCAAATGAAGATGTGCCGCTCAATCTTGTCGATGTGGAGAGCGCTTGCGATTTTGCGGAGTTCCGCATCGGATGAGGGGGCTGATGACATGGGATTCTGCGAGTATCGAGTCCAGAGGATATAATCTCTGGTTTTGCTCCCCGCTTCAATGTCTGAACTCCAGTCTGAACTCGATCGGCGAAGAACCTTCGCGATCATCTCGCACCCTGACGCCGGCAAAACGACGCTGACGGAAAAACTCCTGCTGTTCGGAGGAGCCATTCAGATGGCCGGCTCTGTCAAAGGCAGAAAAGCGGCTCGCCACGCGACATCCGACTGGATGGAGATGGAAAAGCAGCGCGGTATCTCCGTGACCACCTCGGTGATGCAGTTTGATCACAAGGGCAAGATCTTCAACCTCCTGGATACTCCAGGACATGAGGACTTCTCCGAAGATACCTACCGCACCCTGACGGCTGTCGATTCGGCTCTCATGGTGATTGATAGCGCCAAGGGTGTTGAGGAACGGACGATCAAGCTGATGGAAGTCTGTCGGCTGCGGGATACGCCTATCCTGACATTCATCAACAAACTCGATCGCGAGGGCCGGGAGCCGATTGAGCTTCTGGATGAGGTGGAGAGGATTCTGAAGATCCAGTGTGCGCCTATGACCTGGCCGATAGGTATGGGGAAACGCTTCAAGGGGGTCTATCACCTTTATCGGGATGCGGTTCAGCTCTTTTCTCCCTCCCATGGCGATCGAATTGTCGAGGGGGAAGTAATTGAAGGGCTGGATAATCCGAGATTGGATGAGTTGCTGGGTGGTCTTGCGGATGAGCTCCGCATGGAGATTGAGCTGGTCCGTGGAGCCAGCCACACGTTTGACCATCAGGCCTATCTTGAGGGTAAACAGACCCCGGTCTTCTTTGGTTCGGGTATCAACAACTTCGGTGTACTCGAATTGCTGGATGCCTTCGCTGAATATGCTCCAGGTCCTCAGGAGCGATCAGCCCGTGAACGTCCCGTGCCGCCCTCGGAGGAAAAATTCTCCGGCTTCGTTTTCAAGATTCAGGCGAACATGGATCCGGCGCATCGGGACCGTATCGCCTTTCTGAGGATCTGTTCGGGTAAATACACCAAAGGCATGCGCATGCACCATGTCCGGACTGGAAAGACGGTCCAGATTGCCAATGCACTCACGTTTCAGGCCGACAGCCGGGTCAACGTCGAGGATGCTTTTCCCGGAGACATCATCGGGCTTCACAATCATGGCACGATCCAGGTCGGCGATACCTTTACGCAAGGGGAAAACCTCAAGTACGAGGGTGTTCCCTATTTTGCGCCCGAACTTTTCCGTCGGGTGGTCCTAAAGGACCCTTTGCGAGGAAAAGCCCTGCAAAAGGGCCTACAGCAGCTGACGGAAGAGGGCGCGACACAGTTGTTCAAGCCACTCAAAAATAACGACCTCATTCTTGGGGCCGTGGGTGTTCTCCAGTTTGATGTCACGGCCTTCCGCTTGAAGGCTGAATACAACGTCGAATGCGTCTACGACGCGGTGGGCGTCACGACCGCGCGCTGGGTAACTTCGGATGATCCCAAGAAGCTTGAGGAGTTCAGGGCGAAGGTGTTCGACAATCTGGCTGAGGATGGTTCGGGGTATCTGGTGTATCTGGCGACCAGCCGGGTTAACCTCTCCCTAGCGCAGGAGCGCTGGCCAGAGATCCGATTTAGCGCCACCCGGGAGCTCTAGTCCTGGCAGGGTAAGGCACTGACATCAATGGGCTTCGTCCCAATTGTTGCCGGTGCCAACCCCCACGATCAGTGGGACGGAAAGTTCGCTGACCTGGGTCATCCGCTCCGCAATGGCGGCCTTGGCGGTCGAGAGGAAATTCTCTTCTACTTCAAAGACCAGTTCGTCATGAACCTGCATGATCATTCTGACTGGTGCGCCATGGCTCTCGATCCAGTCGTGGACATCAATCATGGCCCGCTTGATGAGATCTGCAGCAGTCCCTTGCATGGGGGCATTAATGGCGGCTCTTTCAGCATATTGGCGACGTTGCCCGTTGCTGGACTTGATGTCGGGGATATGAAGTCTTCGGCCCATCAACGTCTCGACATATCCCAGTTCCCTTGCTCTTTCGCGGGTGCGATCCATGAAGGCCTTGACCCCGGGATAGCGATCAAAATAACGATCGATATAGGCTTGGGCGACTGGGCGCTCGACGCCGAGCTGCTTTGCAAGACCAAACGCTGACATCCCGTAAATCAGGCCAAAGTTAATGGCCTTGGCCGAACGCCGTTGGTCCTTGGTGACCTGATCCGGTGGCACCCCGAACACTTCTGCCGCGGTTTGCTGATGGACATCGCCCCCCGTCAAAAAGGCATGGATGAGCCTTGGGTCTTTTGAAAAATGCGCCATGATTCTCAGTTCGATCTGAGAGTAATCGGCCGCCAAGATTTGAGTCCCTGGGGGAGCAATGAACGCCTGACGAATCCTTCGTCCCTCCTCGGTTCGGATGGGAATGTTCTGAAGGTTCGGGTCAGCAGATGAAAGTCGTCCAGTGGCTGTTACGGCCTGATGGTATGAGGTATGGACTCGTCCGGTCTGGGCATTGATTTGCTGGGGCAGTTTTTCGGTATAGGTGGAGCGCAGTTTCGATGCCGTCCGGTGCTCCAGAATGATGCTAGGCAGCTCATAGGAATCGGCGAGCTCTGCGAGGACAGACTCGTCGGTCGAGGGTTGACCTTTGGGCGTTTTCTTCAGGATCGGAAGGTTCAGGTTTTCATAGAGAATGGTCTGAATTTGTTTGGGGGAACCCAGATTAAAGGGCATGCCGGCCAGCTCATGGGCTTTGGCTTCAAGGCCAGCCATTTTCTCCATCAGGAAGTCACTTTGTTGCTGCAACAGCCAAGGGTCGACCAGTACGCCGATGCGTTCCATTTTGGCGAGGATCGGAACCAGCGGGACTTCGAGGTTCTCGTATACCGACTTTAGATTTGGGATGCCATTGAGGCGTGGCCAAAGCCGCTCATGAAGCCTCAATGTAATGTCTGCATCTTCTGCCGCGTATTGGGTGGCCGGCTCAATCGCGACCTCTTCAAAACCAATTTGCTTCGCTCCTTTTCCAGCTACATCCTCGTAGCGAATGGTCTCATGGTCAAGGTAATACGAAGCCAGTGAGTCCATGTCGTGTCGGGTTGCGGTGCTGTCCAGAACGTAGGACTCGAGCATGGTGTCATGGCGAATGCCTGCCAGAGTGATGCCATGATTCAGTAGCACATTGGCATCGTACTTAAGGTTTTGCCCGATCTTCCCGACAGCCGCATTTTCAAGAAGGGGCCTGAGGCGCTCGAGCACCGCCTTGCGATTCAGTTGTTCGGGGACTCCGGGGTAATTATGAGCCAAGGGCAGGTAAGCCGCCTGACCGGACTGAACGGAAAAGGAGACCCCAACGATCTCGGCCTGCATGTAGTTGAGACTGGTCGTCTCGGTGTCGAAGGCACAAATACCAGCGGCCTCAATTTTTTTGATCCAATCAGCCAGCGCGGCTTCGGTCAGGATCGTCTCGTAACGGATGTCAGCCTTTGGTTCATGGCTGACGGCCTCCTGGGCCTTGGTGACGGTTTTTTCCTGAGCGGGCCTTTCAGACTCACCTTCGATTTGCCGCAACCAGCTATTGAATTCGAGTCGCCTCAGCCATTCACGCAACGATTCCTGGTCCGGTGCAGCCAGTTTCAGATCTTCGACGCCTAAAGGCAGTGAGAGGTCGCAACGAATGGTTGCGAGCTGTCGTGACAAGGGAATCTGATCCAGCGCCCCTCTAAAGTATTCCCCGACTTTGCCGGGGATCGTATCCGCGCGGGCGATAAGGGTGTCCAACGTGCCGTGCTCGCTCAGCCACTTGGCGGCCGTTTTGGGGCCAACCTTGGGAACCCCAGGAATATTGTCGGAGGTATCCCCGACCAGAGCGAGGTAGTCAATGATCTGCTCTGGAAAAACCCCAAATTTCTCCAAGACACCCTGGCGATCTAGGCGGGAGTTGAACATCGTGTTTTCAAGCGTGATCTGCTCGTTTACCAGCTGGGCCATGTCCTTGTCGCCGGTCGAGATCACAACGGCATAGCCCTTCGCTGCGGCCAGAACGGCCAATGTGCCGATGACGTCATCAGCTTCGACCCCGGATTCAACGATGAGCGGGAAGCCCATGGCGCGGATGATTTGACGCAAGGGTTCAATCTGGGACTTCAAGTCATCTGGCATGGGCGGCCGGTGCGACTTGTAGGCTTCGAAAAGGTCATCGCGAAAGGTGCGCCCAGGGGCGTCAAAAACGACCCCGATATGAGGCGTCTTGTGCGCCGCGACGAGCCTACGGAGCATGTTGGCGACCCCGAGCACCGCACCCGTCGGCTCTCCCTTTGAGTTGTTTAGGGGTGGAAGCGCATGGTAGGCCCGATAGAGAAAGGAGGAGCCATCAACGAGAACTAGTTTTTTGGTGGGCGTGTCGGTCATCGGCGTGGTGAAGGGGGCGTGGCGAGAGTGACTCAGATTGTAGCAGTGGGGCATCTAGGCCTTGGTGATGCCGTTTAAATGGCCGTCAGACTTGGCGAATACCCCTCTGAAACCCTATAATTCAAGGCTTTTAGCGGACTGAGAACGAGCCATGCGAAGCCACCGTTGCGGAGAAGTTACGGAACATCACCTTAATCAGGAGGTTGACCTCTGTGGATGGGTGCACCGTCGTCGCGATCACGGTGGGGTGATCTTCATTGACTTGAGAGATCGAGAAGGTCTGGTTCAGGTCGTATTTGATCCGGATTACGCTAAGGCCTTTTCCTTGGCCGAGACAGTTCGAAGTGAGTTCGTCCTGAAGATTCACGGAAAAGTCCGTCCGCGTCCTGCAGGAACTGAGAATGCAAACCTGACGACGGGGCGCATCGAGGTTCTGGCAAACTCCCTTGAAATCCTGAATCGCTCCGAAACGCCGCCTTTCCCGCTCGAAAGCGAAGTCGAAGTGAGCGAAGAAACCCGGCTCCGTTACCGCTACATCGACCTTCGTCGCCCCTTGATGCAGCAGCGCATGCGTTTGCGCCGTGACATTACCCGTCATCTTCGCAACTTCATGGATGACAACGGGTTTTATGAAATTGAAACCCCATTCCTGACCAAGGCCACCCCGGAAGGGGCAAGAGACTATCTGGTCCCAAGTCGCACTCATCCGAATCACTTTTTCGCGCTTCCCCAGTCTCCCCAGCTCTACAAGCAGCTACTGATGATTTCTGGGATGGATCGCTACTACCAGGTAGTTCGTTGCTTCCGCGACGAAGATCTTCGAGCGGATCGTCAGCCCGAATTTACGCAGCTGGATATCGAAACCTCGTTCATGGACGAGCAGGCGATTACGGATCTCAACGAAGAGATGATCCGTGAGCTCTTCAAGAAATCGCTCGGAGTGGATCTTCCCAATCCGTTCCCGCGTCTGACCTATGCTGAAGCGATGCGTCGGTTTGGTTCTGACAAGCCGGATTTACGTATCCCACTTGAGCTGGTCGATGTGGCTGACCTTTTGAGCGACATTGAATTCAAGGTTTTCGCAGGTCCTGCCAAAGACCCGCATGGCCGTGTTGTCGCCCTGCGACTCCCCAATGGTGCAGAACTTTCCCGAAAGGAAATTGATGATCTGACCCAGTACGTCAGCATCTACGGTGCCAAGGGTCTGGCTTACATCAAGGTGACCGATCGTGCTGCGGGCATTGAAGGGCTCCAGTCACCGATCGTGAAGTTCTTGCCGGAATCAGCCGTACTTGAAATTCTTGATCGCGTAGGCGCTCAAACCGGAGATCTGGTGTTCTTTGGTGCTGACAAGGCGAAAATCGTCAACGAATCCATGGGCGCGCTCCGCCTCAAGGTCGGCCATGACCGTGGTCTCGCTCAAGGCGAGTGGGCTCCCCTCTGGGTTGTTGATTTCCCGATGTTCGAGTGGGATGAGAAAGACAATCGCTGGTTTGCACTCCATCATCCCTTCACTGCGCCCAAGTGCACGCTGGAAGAGCTTAAGAAAGATCCGGGTGCTGCCATCTCACGCGCTTACGACATGGTCCTAAACGGAACGGAAATTGGCGGCGGATCGGTTCGTATCCATCAAACCGAAATGCAGGATGCCGTTTTCAAGCTTCTCGGCATTGGGGATGAGGAAGCGCAACAGAAATTCGGATTCCTGTTGAATGCACTCAAGTACGGTGCGCCGCCTCATGGAGGCATTGCTTTCGGCATGGACCGACTGGTCATGCTGATGTCAGGTGCGACCTCGATTCGTGAAGTCATGGCCTTCCCCAAGACGCAATCGGCGTGGTGCCCCATGATCGATGCACCGGCTGAAGTGACTGACCACCAGTTGCGTGAATTGGGTATTCGCTTGAGAAAGCCGACGGAAGCGCCCAAGGCCGAATAATTCTCCCGCAGTTCGAGATAAAAGAAGGCCCTGTAACCTTGAGGTTGCAGGGCCTTCTTTAATTGGGCGAGAAAGAATCAGGATTTCTTCTTAATGCGGAAGATCCCCATCATCTTCAGTGTGTATTTTTCATAGCCCGGTTCACTGATCCCCTTGCGCACTTTGCGCATGAAATACTTTTCATAGGCGATCTTCGCGAGATGAACCCAACGGCCTTCAGAGGCCCACTGGACATTGCGCGGCGGGATCTGCGGCATGGCCAGGAAGGCAACACCCTTGTCGCCAAAATCCGCAAGACACAATGCATTCCAAGTTCCCTTGTTTGAAGGTTCTTTGCCGTCCAGCTCTTCGCGAATATTGTGGGCGGTGGCCGTGACCATGGATTCAATCATGTAGCCGGTTTTCGGCGTTCCGGTTGGAACAGGGGTCTGTTCCAATGGTGGAATGGCGATGCAGACCCCAATCGAGTAGACGTTCTTGAACGTCGGATTGCGCTGGTGTTCGTCGACGATGACGAAACCTCTCGGATTCACTAGACCTTCAATGCCCATCAGGCCATCAACGCCCTTGAAAGCGGGTAGCATCATGCTGTGCTTGAAGGGGAGTTCATGCTTCTTCTTTTCCTGACCGTTTTCGTCGAACTCCGTCACAAACATCATGCCCGACTCGATCTTGTCGACCTTGGCGTTGCAGATCCAGTTGATGTGCTTGTTGCGCAGTTCTCTTTCGAGCATGCCACGGGTATCGCCGACACCGCCAAGGCCAAGGTGGCCGATGTAGGGTTCTGAAGTCACGTAGGTCATTTTGACCTTGTCACGAATGCCGCGTTTCCTGAGATCGGTTTCCGCGATGAAAAGATACTCATAGGCGGGGCCAAAGCACGAAGCACCTTGAACAGCACCGATAATGATAGGACCTGGATCTTTGACGAAGCCATCCCAGAATTTTCCGGATTCGCCGGCATGATCGACGTGGCAGACAGACTGGGTGTGGCCGTCGGGGCCAAGACCCGGAATTTCCTCAAAGGCTAGCTTGGGGCCCGTCGCAATGATTAGGTAGTCGTAATCAACGTGGCTACCATCAGCCAGTTCGACCTTGTTTTCTGCGGGTTTGAACTTGACCACCTTGTTCTGAATGAAGGTGATCTTCTTCTTTTTGAAGACCGGAGCGAGTTCGACCTTGATATCCGAGGGCTTGCGCCAATTGACGGCAACCCAAGGGTTCGATGGGACGAAGTGAAAGGTGGGCGTGTCCGCAATGACGACGACTTCATCTTCCTTGCGCGCGTTTTCTTTCATTTCAAAAGCCATCGGGATACCGCCAATGCCGGCCCCGACGATTACGATTTTTGCCATCTCTATTCCTCCGGAATGTGGGCGATTAGCCCATTTATTTGTTTATGAACAATGCTTGGTGCTGCAATTCGACTTCACGCCCAGCTTCTTCAAAATCATTTCCAATGGGCAAAACTGGGTAAAACCACTCTGGAAAAGGTTTGCCCCCACGAAGGCTGTGAACCAAAGCCAGTTATGACTTTGGAAAAGAGGGCTTTCGGGGATGCCAAGGCTAAGGGATAAAAGAACAAAAGTTCCTGCGACAATCCGTACGATGCGTTCTGCGGTCATCTCAACTCCTTCGATGCGTGTTGGCTAGGGGGTCTGCCTTTCCTCGATTGATCAGGAAATAGACCAATGGAACGACATAGAGGGAAAAGGCGGTTGAGGCAAAGATGCCAAAGATGAAGCTCCAGGCAAGGCCTGAAAAAATGGGATCCAACGTAATGATGAAAGATCCGAAAAGCGCAGCACCAGCCGTCAGGAAAATAGGTCGCATGCGCGTTGCGCCGGCCTCGATCAGGGCATCGGCAAGTGGAACCCCCTGGCTCCTCAGGCGTTCAATAAAGTCGATCAGAATGATGGAGTTCCTCACGACAATGCCAGCAAGGGCGATCATGCCGATCATGGCCGTTGCAGTGAAAAGAATGGGATTATCGATTCCAGCGACCGGATGGGTGAAGAGAAGGTTCAAAAGCCAGAAGCCTGGCATGATCCCGATCACGGTCAGAGGGATGGCGACCATGATGATTAGAGGCATGCCAAGTGATCCAGTCTGGGCCACGAGCAAGACATAGATCATCAGTAGGGCGGCACCAAAGGCAAGTCCAAGGTCACGAAACACGTCGACCGTGATCTTCCATTCTCCCTCACCGGCAAGGTCTA
This sequence comes from Pseudomonadota bacterium, assembly GCA_041178325.1. Classification (GTDB taxonomy): domain Bacteria; phylum Pseudomonadota; class Gammaproteobacteria; order Methylococcales; family Methylococcaceae; genus UBA6136. The sequence goes on along the minus strand of JBEGVN010000082.1, from coordinate 74,799 downwards.
CTAAGTAGCCTTTTGGAAGTGGAAACTTTTCCTCGATATTACCCCAATCCAGGACCGCTTCAACTGGCTCTCTACCCACCATTTCGGCCACCACATAGTTAAGGCGTTTGAGATTCTTATGGTAGATAGTGAGGTTGGCTTGAGACGGAATAATCGTGCCAAGCTCACTGACTGGGACGAGTTTTCCATCCTTTGAACGAACGCGAAGGGACTTTAGTTCTTCGAGGTTTGAGCGATCAGCCCTTGCAAGCTGTATTCGTATTGATAAGGGTTGGCGCTCGCCCTCAATGTGCACAATTCCCGCATCAACCCCGCCTAATGCTGATGAAATAGCTTGGGTGATGGACTGATGGGTCACGCCGAGCTCAGCCGCTTTGTGATGGTCAATGCGAAACTCGAGAACGGTCTGCGGTTCATCTACGTAGTCGTCAACGTCGACAAGGCCCTCAATATGGCTGATGTGTTCTTTTACCTGGCGAGTCACATCCGCAAGGGCTGAATAGGGGGCTTCAAGCGGACCATAGACCTCGGCGACAAACGTCGAGAGGACGGGAGGACCCGGAGGACTTTCTACAATCTTGACATTAGCGCCATGCTCGCGGCCGATGCGTTCAATTTCACCGCGGATTCTGAGAGCGATTTCATGGGATTGCTGCTTTCGCTCTTCCTTGGGAAGTAGGTTGATTCTGATTTCGCCCTGGTGTGGCTCCTTCCTAAGGTAGTAGTGTCGAACCATTCCGTTGAAATCCATCGGGGATGCCGTCCCGATATAGGTCTCATAATCAGTGACTTCATTGATTCTCGAAATAAAGTCGCCAAGATCCTGAGCAGTCGCATCGGTCTGCTCAAGCGAACTGCCCTTGGGCATGTCAATGACGATCTGAAGTTCGTTCTTGTTATCGAACGGAAGAAGCTTGAGTGGCACGACTCTGAACACGGCGAGAAGCGCTGAGAGGACAAATGCCACGAGCACCATGAGAAGGAAGTTTCTTGCTTTTCCGGGAACGGTCATCATCGGACGCAGTGTCTTTTCATAAAAAATCCACAGCATTGAGGCTCTCGGATCCTCATGTTCGCCCTTGCCATATTCACTTTTCAGGATGTGGTATGTGGCCCAGGGCGTGACGGTGAAAGCCACCAAAAGCGACATCAGCATGGCGACGGGGACGTTGAAGGCCATGGGTGCCATGTAGGGTCCCATCATTCCAGTGATGTAAAACATTGGAAGGAAGGAAACAATGACCGTAAAGGTCGCGAAAATCGTTGGGGGGCGAACTTCCTCAATTGCAGTCAGCGCTGCATCCAAGGGCGATTCTTTGCGGAGTTGGAAATGACGAAAGATGTTTTCGACATCGACAATGGGGTCATCAACCAACAGGCCGAGAGACAGGATCAAAGCAAAGAGTGTGACGCGGTTGATCGTGTAACCAAAGACAAGGTCGCAGAGGAGGGTGACCCCGAGTGTCATGGGCACAGCAAGCGCGACAATGAAAGCCTCCTTGGGTCCTAGGGCGAATGCGAGAAGAATCACGATGGTCACAATGGCGATCATCAGATGCTTTACCAATTCGTTGACCTTATGGTTGGCAGTTTCTCCATTGTCTCGGGTGATGGTCACATCTACGTTGTCAGGAATAAGGGTGCCCTGAAGGGAGCGAACTGTGCTCATGACCTCTTCAGCTACTTCGACGGCATTTGCGCCTTTACGCTTGGCGATTCCGATGGTTACCGCTTCTCGACGGTCGCCCGGTTTGGCATGGCTTTGATGCTGTTCGCCGGGGCCGATGCTCTTGCTCTGGGCTGCCTCGGGGCCGAATCCGATGCGGGTATAGGTTTCAGCTTCCTGATCTCCATCGCTGATTCTGGCGATTTCACGAAGATGGATGGTGCGTCCAGAGACTACCTTGATCGGTGTTACCGCTACATCATTCATCTGTTCGAAAGCGGGACCAACATCTAGTCTGACACTACGATTTGCTTGATCGAACCGACCTGCAGACAGATTGATATTGGCTGCTTTGAGGGCTGACACGACCTCTTCAAGAGTCAGGTTGAATGCGGCGAGACGGGCGGGATCCGGATAGACCATGATTCGCCTCTGCTGGCCCCCGACAATCAGGATGCGCCCAGCATTTGGAACGAGTGCCAACTTATCCTTCATTTCATCAGCAAGGCGCCTGAGACTTTCCCCTTGTTCTCCATCGGTATTGGAGGAGGATAGGGTCAGTGTCACGATCGGAACATCATCGATCTCGACCGGTTTTACCGACCAGCCGGATACAACGGATGGGATTCGATCCTGATTGGACATGAGCTTGTTCCAGATCTTGACCAGACTGTCTTCTCGATCTTCACCGACATAGAAGCGGACCGTTACAAGGGCTTCATTTTCACGCGATGCCGAGTAGACATATTCCACCCCGTCGACCTCACGGAGGAGGGATTCCAGAGGCGTAGAAACTAACTTTTCCACTTCGTCAGCGGAGGCGCCTGGAACAGAAATAAGCACGTCTGCCACAGGAACGACAATTTGGGGCTCCTCCTCGCGGGGAGTCAAAGCAAGTGCTGCAAAACCGGCTATGAAAGAGGCAATCAGGAGCAGTAGGGAGAGCTTAGAAGTGATGAACAGTTCGACGATTCGGGTCGTTGCGCCTCTCTCCTTTGAGGGGTTCTCGAGGTGCATCAGGGGGCTCCTACTACAAGCTGCTCGCCTTCATTAAGGCCTGACAAGACCTCAATTTGGTCACCCATGACGCGTCCGGTTCTTATGTGGCGAATACGTGAGCGTCCATCCTTCAGGATTGAAACAGACTGAAGTTGTCCAACCCTTTTGATTGCTGCGAGAGGGATCATCATAAGTGTCTCACTGCCGCAGCTTTGTTCAAGCGAGACAAAACTACCGGGAATGATTTGGGTGTCGGCTGGAAGTCTGGCCTTGATCCTTTGGGTTTGGGTTTCTCGGTCACTTGCCGGTTCTTTCTCCTCGACTATTGCAGTGAGTTCGAGATCCACTCCGGGTGCCTTTGCCCTGATGAGATCTCCGATCTGGATCCCAGTTGCACAGGTGGAAGGAAGGCTCGCTTCAATTCGAAGAGAAGACGATTGCAGGAAAGTCACAATGGGTTGGCCTGGTAAAACCAAGTCACCGGGCTCTTGAAGTCTTCTTTCTATGATTCCATCGTAAGGTGCGAGAAGATCAGTCTCGCTGACCTCTGACTCCATCTGTTTGATGGCGGCCTTTGCCTCTAGAACAGCGGCCTCTGACTGGTGTTCTTCAGCTGAAGCAGTGTCTAGCGCTTGTCGGGTCGCGGCCTCCTTCTCATAGAGATTACGAATCCGATGAGCATCGGCACTTGATCTTGTGAGTCCGGCCTCCGCGGCTCTGAGATGGGCCTTGGCCTGTGCGAGTCGTGCGTTGAGCTCGGTGTTGTCGAGGCGAACTAGTCGCTGCCCCCGGGATACCTTCGAGCCAGCCAAAACGGGAATCTCCAGTATTCGGCCCGGAAACTTCGAAGCGATCTGAATCGTCTTTAATGCTTCAACTCGCGCTGGCCACGCGATAGGACCCTCCGCACTTTGTCGTGACACCGTCATTGTCGCCACAGGGCTTTCCTGTTTCGCCTCGGGCTGTTCACCGGCTGAGGTCTTCGAGACAAAGGCTCCTTCGATCCACATGAGGAAAATAATCAAGGCAAGCCCGACTCCCCCCATCAACTTGAGTTTGCTATTGGCGAATTCCGGTTGAAGTGACATGGGGCGGGGCCTCGTTTTAATGGCTTCTACTAGTGTCCCGCTGGTCGCAGGGGGAACCAAACTTCTGATCCGAATAGGACAGGATCATGATGGCAAGACTGAGAATGCCGATGGCACCTGCAATCGAAAGCAAGAGATAAAGATGAAAGTCGTCGGCGACTTTCTGTACATCGATTACCAGGTGTCTGGAGAGTGCGGTAATTGCGATGTAGATCAGGAATTGCACCGGAAGTCGGCGTGTCCTGAAGTAAATTCCGACCATGGCACCAAGTTCGAGGTAGATGAAGAGCAACAAAATGTCTTCCAGTGACGCATGCCCGACCCTCATCATGCCGATGTAGTCATGGACGCCCGACCAAACGACGGTAGATCCGATGCCGAAAAGGGCAACATAGTGAAAAATGTCGACCAAAATGTCACCGGATCGCTGAATGGACTCCAGTCTTCCATGCATCACGGATGTCCAGCCTTGTCGTTGCCCTTTTCTCTCGATATTCATTGCCAATGGCCCTCTGCCTGCAGCAGCTGGGCTTCAGCAACTTGGGTTTCAAAGCGGGCCACAATCTCTCTCATGGCCGCCGCCGCCCGGTCCGTCTCAGCTTCTAGGTAGCGGGTCACAGTTGCTGTGCCCCCATGATATTGCTCACTGACGAGTCGAAGCGCCTCATCAGCGGAAGAGACAGCGGTTTCTGCAACTTTGAGGCGCTCTATGGATTGCTCGAATGTGGAATAGGTCTGGCGAACTTCATTTTCTACATCAAGCCGTATCCTTTGTTCGAGTGCTTGTGCCTCCACCAAGCGGCGTTCAGCGCCAGAAACCTGCGCGCTTAAAGCACCGCCGGCATAAATGTCATATTCTGCATTTAGCCCAATACTGGCGTTCCCCTGGTAGGTTCCGGGGTCCAGTGTTTGGCTGTTTGAACCGTATGATGCATAGGCATTCACTCGGGGGAGCATGGCGCCCTTGGAAGCATCCAGTTCGTGCTGGCGCATTTGAACCTGATGTTTCGCGGCCTCCACCTCTGGGCGATGCGTGTAGGCCGTCTCCAGGGCTTCCACCAAGTCGCCTTTTAGGTGCGGGAGTGAAATTTCCGTGTCCTGAACTTCAGGCAGTTCTTTCTTCTGCTCCCCCAGCAGAGACTTTAGTGCAGATTTCGATAGCGTGATGTTGTTTTTCGCTTGAAGTTCGGACTCCTTCGAGGACTTTTCGCGGACTTCAAGGGAAAGGACATCGCCTCTGAGGGCGACACCTTCATGCACCTTATCCCGGGTTAGGCCGACCTCTTTCTGAATGGTGTGTAGCGATTGTTGAGCAACTTCGAATTGTTTTGGCGCTGAAACGACCGCGTAATAAGCAGAAGTGACGGCTGCGGCAAGGCGGTTTCTCAGTGCAGCATGCTGAAGCTCTGAAGCCTTAACACCGAGTTCAGCCGCCTGCTTAAGGTAGTCATCCTGACCACCACGATAAAGATTGATGGTGCCAATGACCTCAGGTCTGAAGTTGGATACGAACCCGGGCGCGTTGATGCGAGCCAGGTCACCACTATTGAAACGTCTCTGTGCCACGATATACGAGAAGGCCAGGGAGGGGTTGTCCGTATAATCGTAGCCAACGCGTGCGGTGAGTTTGGGATAAAAGCCTGAAGCGACTTCCGCGACCTTTGACTCGGCTTCACCGATCCGGGCTTCTGCCGCGGCAAGGTCCGGATTTTGGTGAAAAGCAAGATCAATCGCCTCAGAAAGGCTGAGTCGGTGCAGGGTCTCCGACGCATGCCTCTCCCCATTTGGGCTTTGGGCGGCTGTAGCACTCAAAGCCGTTCCCATCAGGATTGATGTGAGCACGGCCAAACTTGGAAAGCGCAGAGTCTTCATGAGGCTAGGATGATTGCGGTCAGGGCTTAACTATATTAGAAAATAATTATATTATGTTGTTCGGTGCTTGGATAGTCGGTCGAATCGTCAAGAGTTGATCTGCTTTCTGCGGACCCAGAATGCCTCGGTATTAGGCCGATGGGTTCGAGGATGCATACAAGCCGTCGGATCATAGTTCATCTTGACGCCCGATATAACTGAAACATACAGTCGATGGCTCGATCTATGAAGGATTATTTCAGAGTTGAGATTGCCCTGGTCTTGGTTCTCAAGATCGTTCTTTTGACGGGGCTCTGGTTTATTGTTTTCCGGCCAGAAGGAAAGAAGCCTGAGCCACAGGCCCCAGTTGCCGAGCATTTTCTTTTGCCTTCAATCCCTAACGTTAAAGATTCCGAGGAGAAAACCCATGACCGGTGATGAAATCGTCAACCTTTCGCGGTTGCAGTTCGGACTTACGGCGCTCTACCACTTTCTTTTTGTTCCCCTCACGCTGGGGATGACGTTCCTTCTTGCCATCATGGAATCGGTTTACGTGATGACGGGGCGTCAGGTCTATAGGGACATGACCCGATTTTGGGGCAAGCTTTTTGCCATTAACTTCGCTATGGGGGTGACCACGGGTCTGACTCTTGAATTTCAGTTCGGAACGAACTGGGCCTACTACTCACATTATGTTGGGGATATTTTTGGTCCGATTTTGGCCAGTGAAGGCTGGATGGCATTTTTCCTTGAGTCGACCTTCGTCGGCCTGTTCTTTTTTGGGTGGGATCGCCTGACCAAAATTCAGCATTTGACGGTCACATGGCTTCTGGCCTTCGGAACCAATTTTTCAGCACTCTGGATTTTGATCGCCAATGGCTGGATGCAGCATCCTGTGGGCGCGGAGTTCAACTACGAAACCCTGCGAATGGAGATGACCAGCTTTGCGGAGGTCTTTTTTAATCCGGTCGCACAGGTCAAGTTTGTTCACACTGTTGCAGCGGGTTATGTCACAGGATCCATGTTTGTCTTGGGTATTAGTTCCTGGTACCTGCTCCAAGGGCGCGATGTGGGGTTTGCACGACGTTCTTTCTCCATCGCATCTGCCTTTGGCTTGGCCTCAATCCTTTCTGTCATTGTTCTGGGTGACGAAAGCGGATACACCTCGGGTGAAACACAGAAGGTTAAGCTCGCTGCAATTGAGGCGGAGTGGGAAACGACTAAGGCACCCGCAAGCTTCACCCTAGCGGGAATCCCCAATGAGGAAACACAAAGGACGGATTACGCAATCGAAATTCCCTATTTGCTCGGCTTGATCGCAACCCGCTCAATTGATGAGGAAGTGCGGGGCTTGAAAGACCTTTACAAAGACAATCTGGTCAGAATCCGCAACGGCATGAAGGCCTACGCCGATCTTCAGAAAATGCGGGCAGGGCAGAAGGACACCACAACTATCGCCTCATTTGAAAAGAATCGAAGCGACTTGGGATATGGTCTTCTGCTCAAGAAGTACACGGCAAAAGTGGTCGATGCGGATGATGCCATGATTGCCAAGGCAGCAAAGGACAGCCTTCCAAAAGTGGCGCCTTTGTTCTGGAGTTTCCGGGTTATGGTGGCCTGTGGATTCACCATGCTCTTTATCTTCACCATGGCCTTCTACTACTGTGCAACGCGCGTCGCTGATCAGAAACGTTGGTTGATGAAACTCGCGGTCTGGTGCATCCCACTGCCCTGGGTGGCTGCAGAGACCGGTTGGTTTGTCGCAGAGTATGGTCGTCAGCCCTGGACCATCTCAGGGGTCCTTCCTACACACATGAGCGTCTCTAACCTTACGACGGATCAATTGTGGTTCAGTCTGATGGGATTCCTTGTCTTTTATACGATTCTTCTGATTATCGAGATGTTCCTGATGATCAAGTATGTAAAGCTGGGACCTAGCAGCCTGCATACGGGAAAATATCACTTCGAATCCACCCAGGCGGCTCCGCAGGCATGATCCTAGGGCTAGCTCATCATTAACCGGATATAAAGGGAGTCATCATGTTTGACTACGAAACCATTCGCCTGATTTGGTGGATCTTCATTGGGGTGGTCGCCATCGCCTTCGCTCTGACGGAGGGGTTTGATTTTGGCGCTGGGACACTGTTGCCTTTCGTTGGCAAGACTGACGTCGAGCGTCGTGTGGTCCTCAATACTGTGGGCGGAACCTGGGAAGGCAACCAAGTGTGGTTGGTTCTGCTGGGAGGGGCTATTTTCGCGATTTGGCCAGCCGTTTATGCGACGCTGTTCTCGGGGCTCTATATCGCAATGATGTTGGTCCTGTTCTCACTTTTCTTGAGGCCGGCAGGATTTGACTATCGAAGCAAGATCGATTGTCCGAGATGGCGTAACGCATGGGATTGGGCCCTGTTCCTGGGAGGGACCCTGCCGCCGGTCTTGTTGGGAGTTCTCGTGGGTAACCTCTTGATCGGTCTTCCGTTTCATCTGGATGAGGACCTGCGTCCGAGTTATGACGGCAGTTTCTTTGGTCTTTTAGGGCCTTTTCAACTGCTTTGCGGGGTTATCGGAGTTGTTCTGACAAGCTTTCACGGCGGCATTTTTATCAAATGGCGCACCGATGGTGACGTGCGTGAACGGGCTCGCAAAGCAGTATCTTTTCTGGGGCCGGTCCTTATTGCCTTGGTTGCGTTGGCGGCACTTTGGCTGATTTTCGGCTTCGATCGTCCCGAACTGACCTCAATTGCCGGCAAAGGGGCACCATCGAATCCCATGAATAAAGTGGTATTGGCCAAGGGTCCCGGTTGGCTTGCTCATTTCCTTGAAACTCCATGGATGTTGGCCGCCCCGGTCGTTGCCGTTTTCGGACTTCTTTTTGCCTGGCTTCTTGGACGGGGGCGTGGTGATGCCTCTGCATTTGTTTTTAGTTCACTTGGAATCGTTGGAGCCCTTCTGACCATTGGTTTCGGACTCTTTCCGTTCCTCCTGATTTCGACTGTAGACCCTCGGTCTAGTCTGACTCTATGGGATGCGACTTCAAGTCACATGGTTTTGAATATTGCCTTCTGGATCACGATCGTCTTCTTACCGATCGTGCTCCTCTATACGCAATGGGTCTATCGAAAGCTTTGGGGAACGGTTTCGACCGACTCGGTGATGAAAGACACCCACACGCTTTATTGATCAAAGGAGATCCGTCATGTGGTATTTCGCTTGGGTTCTTGGTGTTTCTTTTGCTGCCTCGTTTGCGATCTTGAATGCAATGTGGCTTGAAACGGTCTGTGATATCGATGCTGGGAAGCGTCGGGATCCCGAAGAGGCAGGAAAAAACTGTCGTCTTTAGTTTATTAAGGTGCCAGGGTGACCTTTGCCTTGAGTGGCGGGGTTACCCTTAAACCTCCCTCTAGCGCGCGTTTTGAAGCAGCGATTTGGCGAGAAATCTTCCCGTAAAGGAATGGGGGAGATCGGCAATCACTTCCGGTGTGCCCACGCCTAGAACGGTTCCTCCGCCCTCTCCACCATCGGGTCCGAGGTCAATAATCCAGTCTGCCGTTTTGATGACATCGAGGTTATGCTCGATGATGACCACCGTATTACCACGGTCGCGAAGACTGTGAAGAACACCCAGCAGCTGGCGAATGTCGTGGAAGTGAAGCCCCGTGGTGGGTTCGTCCAAGATATACAGCGTTTTACCGGTGTCCCGCTTTGATAGCTCTCTTGCAAGCTTGACCCGTTGCGCCTCACCACCTGAAAGGGTAACTGCATTTTGTCCCAGTGTGATATATCCCAAACCGACTTCCATTAGGGTATCGAGTTTCCGTGAGACCGTCGGGATGGCGGAGAAGAAGCCTGCAGCGTCCTCTACAGTCATGCTCAGGATTTCATGGATGGTTTTGCCCTTGTATCGGATCTCGAGGGTCTCCCGGTTGTAACGCTGCCCTTGGCATACGTCACAATTTACAAAAAGATCGGGAAGGAAATGCATTTCCACCTTGATGACCCCATCGCCGGAACAGGCTTCACAGCGCCCACCTTTGACATTGAAGCTGAACCTACCCGGTGAATAACCCCGTGATCGCGCCTCAGGTGTGGCAGCAAAAAGTTCACGAATTGGCGTAAATACTTGGGTGTAGGTTGCGGGATTTGAACGGGGGGTTCTTCCGATCGGACTTTGATCGATGTCCACAACCTTATCGAATTGCCCGAGTCCCTCGATGGATTCGAAGGGGGCAGGCGCTAGCGTTGCTCCATTGAGTTCGCGGGCTGCAATCCGGTAAAGCGTATCATTGATGAGAGTTGACTTGCCGGAGCCGGAAACGCCGGTGACGCAGGTGAGCAATCCGACCGGAAACTCAACATCGACTCCTTTGAGGTTGTTTCCGCTTGCCCCTTTAAGTGTCATGACTCGACTTTTATCAAAGACATGTCGTGCGGGAGGCACTTCAATGCGTTCTTTGCCGGAAAGGTATTGGCCTGTCAGCGAGTCTGGGTGACTCATGATGTCCTCGGGCGTTCCCGAGGCTACAACTTTACCCCCGTGGACTCCGGCTCCAGGTCCGATATCAACAACATAATCAGCCAGACGAATGGCATCCTCGTCGTGCTCGACAACAATGACGGTGTTGCCTAGGTTGCGAAGATGGATGAGGGTGTCCAGAAGGCGCTGATTATCCCGCTGATGGAGTCCAATAGAGGGCTCATCTAAGACGTACATGACTCCGACCAGGCCGGCTCCTACTTGGCTGGCAAGTCTGATTCGTTGGGCCTCACCGCCGGACAAAGTATCCGCACTTCGATCCAGCGTCAGATAGTCAAGACCGACATTCACAAGAAAGCCCAATCGTTCATTGATCTCCTTCACCACCTTGGCGGCAACCTCACCCCGGTGGCCATGCAGGTTGAGCTGTTGAAAGAAATTCATGGCCCGTCGAATTGGAAGTCGAGTGAGGGTATGAAGCGGTTGGCCCTCGATAAATACATTGCGAGCGGCGATATTCAGTCGAGCACCCTCACAGGAGGGGCAGGGGCGATTGGCCTGGTAATGGGAAAGATCTTCACGAACAGCCTGCGAATCAGTTTCCCGATAGCGGCGCTCCATACTGGGGATGATGCCCTCAAACCGATGCCATTGTGTTGATTTCTTGCCGCGACTGTTCACGCTGATGAAGGGAAGTGCCTCCTTGCCGCTGCCGAAGAGAATGACCTGTCTGACTTCATCCGGAAGGTCCTGGTATGGCGACTCAGGATCGAATCCAAAGTGCTCTGCGAGAGAGAGCACCATCTGGTAATAGTAACTGTTAGAGCGGTCCCAGTTCCGAATGGCGCCTTCAGTGAGGCTTTTCTGAGGGCTGTGGACAATAAGGTCAGGATCAAAATACTGACGGATGCCAAGGCCATCACATTCCGGACAGGCTCCTTTAGGGTTGTTGAAGGAGAAAATCCGAGGTTCGAGTTCGCTCAACGAGTAACCGCAATGCGGGCAGGCGTATTTATCCGAGAAAAGCGATTCACGGAATGGCTCATCCATTGAGACCACAATCGCAATTCCATCAGCCAGCTTTAGGGCCGTTTCAAAGGATTCGGCCAGTCGAATGGCCAGATCTGCACGGATTTTGAAACGGTCAACAACCGCTTCGATAGTATGTTTTTTGCGCAGCTCAAGTTGAGGTGGATCATCTAACTCATAAACTTCGCCATTGATTCGGGCTCTGATGAAGCCACGATTCTTGAGGTCTTCAATAACCTGAATATGCTCGCCCTTTCGAGCGTTAACGACCGGTGCAAGCAACATCCAACGACTGTCCTCCGGCTCGGATAACACCTGATCGACCATCTGGCTGATGGTTTGCGCTTCGAGGGAGATACTGTGTGTGGGACAACGAGGGGTTCCTGCCCGCGCAAACAGGAGCCGAAGATAGTCGTAGATCTCTGTAATCGTTCCGACGGTTGAGCGTGGGTTGTGTGAGGTCGACTTTTGTTCGATTGAAATGGCCGGGGAGAGACCCTCGATGTGATCGACATCGGGCTTTTCCATGACGGAGAGAAACTGGCGTGCGTAGGCTGAAAGGGATTCGACATATCGCCTCTGCCCCTCGGCATATATCGTGTCGAATGCAAGTGACGATTTGCCTGAGCCCGACAGTCCCGTGATGACAATCAGTTTGTCGCGTGGAAGGTCAAGATCAATATTCTTGAGGTTGTGGGTTCGCGCCCCACGAATGAGAATGGTATCCATGCGTCCTTGAGGTATGGTCCTGGATCGGGTCAGTCAGGGTTGACCCTAAAAATTATACGGCGTACCGTTTTGACCGGTATGGAGCGCTTTCGCTGCGCTCTCTTTCAAGATTGAGGTGGATTCATGCGAAAAGTTCTTTTTTTGGTGGCTAGCGCCGCCTTGGCGGGTTGTGCCGCAACCCCGCTCAACTCTGGGGCAGAGCGAGTCGATGTCGTGACTGGCATGAAAGAAGTCAAAAAGTGCTCTTATCTGGGTGATGTTGTTGGAAGTCAGGGCAACCGGTTCAGCGGACCCTTTACACCAACAGCCAATCTTCTTCTGGGCGCTCGCCAAGCCCTGAAGAACGAAACCTTGAGGCTTGGTGGGAACAAGGTTCTGCTGCAGCAGCAGCAATATTCACAGCGTGAACTTTTCGGTGGAACCATCGATGCTGTGTTGGTGGGCAAGGCCTACAAGTGCCAAGATTGAAGATCGTGTTTTAAAATCGAAGGTGGAATTTTTTATCCCTGCCTTCAACAACTACTACGGGTAACCCATGTCTGTCATCAAAAAGCTGATTGCTGGAATGTCTTTGGCTACTCTTCTTGTGAGCCTTGGAGGGTGTCTTCCCTTTATGGCGGTGCGTGCAGCCAAGACTGTATCGGACAAGGCTAATTCGTCTTCTGATGCTGATGCCAAGAAGGCCCAAGATGCGAACAAGCCTGCTGGCTCTGCTACTGCTCCAGCCACCGCAGCACCTGCGGCGACACCAGCCAAGTAAGATCATCCCTTAATCAGTCAGCGATGGAGAGCGCTCTCTCTGTCGCTGCTTTGAGGTTACTTCTCTGGGGGTGGAATTCGGAGCTGAAAGGTTACCGGCCCGTCGTTAATCAATGAAACCTGCATGTCGGCCCCGAATTGGCCGGTGGATACATGTGGGTATTCTTGCTTAGTGAATGTACAGAGAAAGTTAAAAAGCCGAAGCCCCTCCTCGGGCGGAGCGGCCGGAGCAAAGCTCGGTCTCAGGCCTTTGCGGGTATCAGCGGCTAGCGTGAACTGAGAGACCAGAAGAAGGCCGCCCTCAATGTCTTTGAGGCTCAGGTTCATTCGGTCTGTTGTATCAGGAAAAATACGGTAATTTAAAAGACGGTCCGCGAGTTTTTCAGCCTCATTTTCCGTGTCACCCTTTTCGATGGCTACCAAGGCCAGAATGCCGACACTAATCTCGCCAACGCAGTTGCCATCGACGCGCACTGAGGCCTCTCTGACCCTTTGGATCAGTGCAATCATCTTTTGTCAGTAGCGGGCCATATCAGGGTCTTGGTCTCTGGCCCAGGCGTCAATACCCCCGGTGAGATTCATGACCTTGGTGAATCCACGAGACTCCAGGAAATCGGCTACGGCAGCGCTGCGCATCCCGTGGTGGCAGATAGCCACAATCTCCTGATCTAGCTCAAATTTCATGAGGTGAGAAGGGACCTGATTCATCGGAATGTTCACGCTGCCCTCAAGCTGGCAGATGGCCACCTCATGTGGCTCTCTGACATCCAGCAGCAGGGGCTTCCCCCTCAGCATCAAGTCCTTGAGTTGGCTTGTATTGAGATGAATCATGGATCTTAGCCTCAGCGGATCGGAATGCTTCGCTCATTCATGGCCCGAAGGACGGTTTCACCGATGTGGGCAGGATTTCGGGCCACATAATGTCCCAGCGCTTCCATTGCATCCATCTTGGCGCTGGCAGTATCCGACTCATTGGAAATGATTGCGCCCGCATGGCCCATGCGACGGCCAGGAGGTGCGGCAATCCCCGCAACGAAACCGATCAGGGGCTTGGTCATGTTCTCTTTGGCCCAACGTGCCGCGGCAACTTCCTGAGGTCCGCCGATTTCGCCGATCATAACGACGACTTCGGTTTCAGGGTCCTCCTCAAAGGCTTTAAGCACCGTCACGAAATCGGTTCCGTTGACTGGGTCGCCACCAATGCCCACGGAGGTGGTTACACCAAGACCGAGGGCTGCCATCTGTTCTGTTGCTTCATAGTTCAGAGTGCCCGAACGCGAGACGATACCGATGTTGCCTTTTTTATAAATATTTGACGGCATGATCCCGACCTTGCACTCCCCAGGGGTAATGATTCCGGGGGTGTTCGGACCGATGATGATCGCGTCCTTGCCGATTCGGTAGCGCTGAAGCTGGACCATGTCATGAATTGGAATGCCGTCCGCGATGGTGACGGCAACCTTGATGCCGGCATCGATCGCTTCCATCAGGGCGTCGGCATTGAAGGGTGGGGGAACAAACACGGCGGAGACATCAGCTCCCGTTGCTGCGACGGCTTCAGCCACCGTATCAAACACGGGTAAGCCAAGGTGAGTCGTTCCGCCTTTGCCTGGCGTCACGCCACCGACAACCTGGGTTCCCATTCTCATGGCGTCTTGAGCATGGAAGGTCGCATGTTCTCCGGTGAAGCCCTGAAAGATGACCTTTGAGTTTTTATTGACGAATACGCTCATGGGTTTATCCCTTGACGATGGCGACCGCCTTGGATGCCGCAGCATCAAGGTTTTCGGCAGTTATGAACGAGAGCCCGGATTCAGCGAGAATCTTGCGGCCTTCTTCCACGTTGGTTCCAGCCAGACGAACGATCAGAGGAACCTTAATGTTCAGGCTCTCGCAGGCCTGGATGAGTCCTTTCGCAATCCAGTCGCAACGGTTGATGCCGGCAAAGATGTTGACCAAGATGCATTTGACATTCGGATCTTCGAGAACGATACGGCAGGCATTAGTGACTTTTTCGGGTGATGCGCCGCCGCCGACGTCCAAGAAATTTGCTGGCTTGCCGCCATGAAGGGTAATCGCATCGAGCGAGGCCATCGCAAGGCCTGCGCCGTTGACGATGCATCCAATGTTGCCATCCAGGGCGATGTAGTTGAGACCATGGCCGGAGGCTTCGACCTCCTTGGGGTCTTCTTCGGCAAGATCCCTCATTTCGGTGATCTGCTTCTGGCGATAAAGGGCGTTATCGTCGAAGTTAAACTTGGCATCTAGGACCATCAGGCGCTCTTCATCCTCGCTTCCGACGATGGCAAGCGGATTAATCTCGGCCTGCAGTGCATCCGTGTCCCGCATGGCACGGTAAATGGCCTTCATCAGCTTGACGGCCTGGGACATGAGCTTTCCTTTCAGCCCAATCGCAGTTGCGACCTTGCGGCACTGGAAGTCTCTGAGCCCAATCGCGGGGTCTACGACCTCAGTAACGATGAGCTCAGGCGTTTTATTGGCGACTTCCTCGATGTCCATTCCGCCCTCGCTGGAGGCGATCATCGTGATTCGTTGGGTGCCGCGGTCGATGACGAATCCCAGATAGAACTCCTTCTTGATTTGACTGGCCTGTTCAACCCAGACACGCTGCACAATGGAGCCCTGAGGTCCCGTTTGATGGGTAACCAATTTGCTTCCGATCATGACGTCAGCGGCCTTCTGAACTTCATCCAGCGTTCCAACAACCTTAACGCCTCCGGCTTTGCCCCGGCCTCCGGCATGGATCTGAGCCTTTACGACCCATCGATTCCCGCCGAGTTCTTCGGCCGCTTGCCGGGCTTGAGTCGAATTGAAGGCAACACTGCCTGCCGGAACGGGAACGCCAAACGTGCTGAGTAGCTCTTTGGCTTGATACTCATGAATGTTCATCCGGGGGTAACCTCGTCGCGATGATGTTTGCTGTTTCTATTGAAACCGCGAATGCGTTGAATCCTTTGTGCTCGATCGTAAGTATCAGCCCGCTTTGCGAGACTCTATCTGCTCGACCTGACGAACAACGTTTTCTGCCATGCGGATGGACGCGGCATCGATAAGTCGACCATCCAATGAAACGGCGCCTTTGCCTTCTTTGGCGGCTTTGTCCATTTCGATCAGAATGCGGCGAGCCCGATCAACTTCTTTCGCTGTTGGTGTGAAGACTTCGTTGGCTAGTGCGACCTGTGAGGGATGGATGGCCCATTTGCCTTCGCAGCCGAGTGCAGCGGCTCGACGTGCTGCCGTTTTATACCCTTCAGGGTCACTAAAATCTCCAAAGGGTCCGTCAATTGGTCTTAACCCATAGGCCCTGCAAGCGGCAGCCATTCGTGATATGGCGTAGTGCCACTGGTCACCCCAATGGTAATGGCGGCCCCCATCCGAGTCTGGGTCAGTCAGCATGCCGTAATCTGGGTTGGCGCCACCGATCTGAGTCGTTCTGGCGCGAACGGATGCCGCATAGTCAGCTACGCCAAAAACCATGGCCTCCATGCGTTCAGGGCAGCTCTTTGCGATTTCCTCGACGTTGGCCATGCCCATCGCAGTCTCGATGAGGACATGGATATTGATGGGCTGATAGCCTTTGCAGGCCTCGATTTGGGACAGCATTGTCGAAACGAAATACACATCGGCAGCGCTTCCAACCTTGGGGATCAGAATCGTGTCGAGCTTATCGCCACACGTTTCAACGATGTCTACCAGATCACGGTAAGCATAGTGCGTATCCAGTCCGTTGATCCGGATGGAAACAGCGCAACGAGACCAATCGTAGGTTTTTAGCGCCTCAATGATGTTGGTTCGTGCTTGTTCTTTGTCGTCGGGCGCAACCGCATCCTCAAGATCCAGAAAAACGACGTCCGCGCCGGCGTCCGGTGCTTTTTCCAGCATGCGTTTGTTGCTTCCGGGTACGGCCAGCTCGCTACGATGCAAGCGATTCTTGATCGCCATGGACTAGATCTCCTGGTGTTTGGGTGGGGATGGTGGCGGAGCCACGTCTAAGTGCGGCAGGGGCAGTGTGCGAACCATCATCAAGATAGTCTTGGTTTTTAACTGCGACCGATGTACGACAACCGCTAGTAACGATCCTAATAGTATAGCGTTAATATCGGTCCGCCTGCCAGATTGTTGTGCCTCGGCAACATATCGACTAGGTGAGCGTCTTCCTTGTGATTAAAATCCCACTTTCATGATCTTTTGAATCGCCTGAAGTTGATTAAAATCAGGGTCTTGATGCCTATATTCAGTGGGTTTGTGAGGAAGCAACAAATTTTGCTTGCCAAGCAAAATTAATTTGTTATTATCTGGTCGCCGCAACAACACTGTTGTTGAATTGCAACCAAAACAAAAGATCCCACCCATTTTAAAGGGAGACCCCACACAATGAAAACGCTCAAGAAGACTCTGGGCCTGGCGGCTATCATCAGCGCCACTCTGGCCGTTTCCGGCGTTGCAACCTCTGCGTTTGCAACGGAACATGAAGCAGCGAAGGCTACGAAAAAGGCCGCAAAGAAGCACGGTCCGTCTGACCGCGCTCTGATCCGCGCTGACGAAAAGCACATCAAGTCTGATGAAGCTCGCATTGCCAACCTTGAAGCTGAAGTGGGTGATCTGCGTGCACAGATCGTGACCCAGAAGCAGGCTTCTGATTCACTTCAGGCGAAGGAAGCTCAGCTGGAAACTCAGGTTGCCAAGGCTGAAGCTGATGCAGAAAACGGCCAGAACCTCCTCTTCTTCCGCGGTGGTTATGCCTCTCTGACTTCTAACCGTCATAACGAACTGCTGACTTCCAACACCATTTTTAATGGAGCTGGTTATGGCAACGACAGTGGCAACGGCAATGGCTGGTACGTCGGTACTGGTTTCGATCTCCGTCTCAGTGACAACGCCTGGGGTCTTTCTGACATGATCGCCGTCGATGGCGAACTGTTCATCAACTACGCGAACTACGGCCAGGCATACAACGGCTTCGTCAGCGCGGTCGTTGGATCGAAGGCAGTTAACCAGGTTACTCAGCTGACGATTGCTGCGTCTCCCAAGATCAAGTTCAAGCTGATGGATGGCGATTTCCGTCCGTGGATTATCCCCTTCGGTCTGTCTATCAACGTGGTCTCTCCGCCCTCCAGCGGCGTAACCGTACTGAACCCGGGTTTGATGCTCGGTACCGGTGCTGAATACCGTCTGTGGAAAGATATCTGGGTTGGTGCTGACTTCCGCTATCAGTTCACCGGTGGTGATATGGACTATCGTTACACCGCAACCGGTAATGGTGCTGTGCCTGCAACGGCAGCATTCGGTAGCCTGAACCAGACCCCGACGCAGGGCCTGTTCAGTGGTGCCTACGTCGGCGTTGGCTTCTAAGCCAAACCGATTGGGAAAAAGGGGCCTTCGGGCCCCTTTTTTTGGCTTTAAATTTTCTAAGGATAAGGTCGTGTATCAACTCTTCGAAGAGGTGGGCCCCGTTCGGACGCATCAGTTTGTGAGAAACGGCCAAAAACTTTGGGTTGAGGAGTCAGGCAACCCCGAAGGTATCCCTGTTTTTTTTCTTCATGGGGGTCCAGGCTCAGGATGCAGCCCCCAGCATCGAAGATTTTTTGACCCTCGGCGTTTCAGAGTTCTGCTGCATGACCAAAGAGGCTGTGGTCATTCAAAAGATGATAATTCACTCATTGAGAACACTACTCAGGAAATTTTGGCTGATCTGGGTTTCATCCAGGATATCCTCAAAATTCCATCCTGGATCTTATTTGGGGGATCCTGGGGGGCAACGCTAGCTCTCCTGTATGCGGAGGCGTGGCCTGAGCGTGTGGCCGGAATGGTCTTAAGGGGGACGTTTCTTGCACGTCGAGAGGATCTCGACTGGTTTATCGGGCCGATTGGGGTTCGCAGGTTCTATCCCGAGGCCTGGGCGGCCATACCTGAGCTTTCTGGCCTCGGTGATTCTGATGAAGTCATTGCATGGCTTTCTGCGGGTGTTCATTCCGATAGTGCTGCAACACGTTGGGAAACGGCGAGCGCTTGGGAGCAATGGGGGGCGATCGTCACGCTCGATAACCCTTCCAGAGAGAGGCTGCCGCCCAGCGATGAACGAGTTGAGAGGATCATCGCGCAATCCCGAATAGAACTACATTATGCGCGTCACCGCTATTTCATCCGGGAAAATCAGATTCTTGAGGAGATTGGCCGCATCTCAAAGATTCCTACGGTTATCATTCACGGGCAAAAAGATTTGGTTTGCCCCTGTGCTGCGGCGCATCTTTTGAATCAGTCGATGTCGCTGTCCTTACTTCGCATCCTTGAGCACTCGGGGCATGTTCCCAGTGATGATGCGATGATTAAAGCTCTGATTCAGGCCACGGAAGAAATTGCTGATATTGGATTCGAAGGCACATGAAAAAACGCATCATTTTGGGAATGACGGGCGCGACCGGAGCTATCTATGGCAAGCGAATTCTGGAGGTTTTAAGGGATCACGGCGGATTCGAGACCCATCTGGTGGTTTCTGATGCCGGCGCACTCAATATCCAGTACGAACTCGGTATCAAGAGGAGTGCGATGGCTGAGTTGGCTGACATGGTGCACCGGATCGACGATATTGCTGCGCCGATCGCGAGCGGGGGTTTTAAGACCGAGGGTATGATCATCGCGCCCTGTTCGATGAAAACCTTGGCCGCAATTGCGCATGGTTTTGGCGATAACCTGATCAGTCGCGCGGCTGATGTCGTGCTCAAGGAGCGAAGAAGACTGGTGGTGATACCCCGTGAGGCGCCGCTGAACCTCGCCCATGTTCGAAACATGGTATCTGTCACTGAAATGGGGGGAATCATCTACCCCCCGGTTCCAGCTTTCTATGCCAAGCCTGTCACGATTGCCGACCTTGTGGATGAAACCGTCGGGCGTGTGCTTTCATTGCTTGAAATTCAAACCGAGGGACTCTACAAACCTTGGGTTGGGCTTCACGAAGAATAGGTCCGATAGGCGGGATAGTTAGCCCAGCGCCTTCGAATTCTTGCTGTTCCTGAAAATGAGGGGCTCACTCTTAGCGGTTTGGGCCTCTCTGATGGCATCAGCTACGACACTTCGCTGAGGTGATTTACTGCAGACGGGGTCTGTTGCTTCAGGATCACCGGTCATCAGGAAGGCCTGGCAGCGGCAACCGCCGAAGTCCTTAGCTTTTTCCGGGCACGATTTGCAAGGTTCCTGCATCCATTCGAAATTTCTAAATCGATTGAAAGCGGGGGATTCTTCCCAGATTTCCCTAAGGCTGTGTTCACGGACATTGGGGCAGTCCAATCCCGGGAGAATTCTCGCCTCATGGCAGGGGAGGGCCATACCGTCGGGTGCCACGGTCAGGAATGTCGTACCCCAACCATTCATGCAGGCTTTTGGGCGATCCTCGTAGTAATCGGGGACCACGTAGTAGATTTTCATCTTTCCCTCAAGCCGCGCCTTGTAATCTTGGGCAATCTTTTCCGCGATTTCGAATTGTTCTCTCGTCGGAAGGAGTGCCGCACGATTGATGTGGGCCCATCCATAATATTGGGTATTTGCGAGCTCAAGGTAATCTGCTTGGAGTTCAATGGCCATTTCCAATATCTCTTCCATGAGATGGATGTTATGGCGATGGATGACAACGCAGAGGACCATCGGGTAACCGTGGGCCTTGATCAAGCGAGCAACACGTTTTTTTTCCTCAAAAGATTCGGTTCCAGCGAGGTAGTTGTTCAATTGGGCTTCAGGGGCCTGAATGCTGATTTGAATGTGGTCCAGTCCCGCTTGCTTGAGTTCGATGATCTTTTCTTCGTCCAGACCATATCCTGAGGAGATCAGGTTGGTGTAATAGCCAAGCTCACGGGCTTTTCCGACAAGTGTCACCAGGTCCTGACGGATAAGGGGTTCACCGCCTGAAAGGCCCAGTTGAACGGCGCCCATGCGGCGCGCCTCGGTAAAGACCCTGATCCAGTCCTCGGTACTGAGTTCATCGCTATGCTTTGCATAGTCGATGGGATTGGAGCAATAAGGGCACTGTAGCGGACACCGATAAGTCAGCTCCGCAAGTAACCAGCGGGGACTACCCTTCGGATATGATTCGGATCCAGCCATTTTTCAGTGCTGCCTCTAACAGTTCTTCAATGTCGTTGCGAAGGCCCGAAGTTTCGAATTTGGCTTCGAGATTTGCGGTGATCGCATCAAGGTTTCGTGTGCCGTCGCAAAGCTGCAGAATCTCCGATGCAGGCCCATTCAGTTCGACCATGCCTTCAGGGTACAGGATCACGAAGCGTTGTTGCGTTTCCTCCCACTGAAGCCTATGAAGGGGAGAGAAGCCAATCTTGGATTCGGGTGCGATGGGCATCCTTGTTCTCAGGTGGAAATGTTGAAGTAGGGGGGCTTTTGATCGATATAGGCCAGCCACATGGCGTCCAGCATGGTCCAAAGGACATCCAATTTGAACTGAAGTATTCCTAGCGCTTTCTCCTGTTCCTCTCGGGTCTTGAAATGATCGAGGGTAATGGCAAGGCCATGCTCCACGTCACGGTTTGCCTGTGAGACGCGTTTCCTGAAGTAGGCGAGTCCCTCTTGGTCGATCCAGGGATAAAGATCAGGCCAGCCGGCAAGCCGCTGTTTATGGATTTTGGGGGCGAACATCTCGGTCAGAGAGGAGCAAGCAGCCTCCTGCCATGAAGCTTCACGTGCAAAGTGAACATAGGCATCGACTGCAAAGCGGACCCCGGGCAAGACATGTTTCTGCGACCAAAGGTCCTCACGTGAAATTCCTACCGCTTCTCCCAAACGGGTCCATGCCTCAATCCCACCGGCATCATCGCCATCTCCATCATGGTCCTTGATGCGCTGGATCCAAAGTCTACGGGTATCCCGGTCCGGACAATTGGCCAGAATATTGGCATCTTTAACGGGAATTTTGACCTGATAATAAAAGCGGTTTGCAACCCAGCCTTGGATTTGTTCACGGTTCAGGCGGCCAGCGGCCATCTCAACTTGATAGGGATGGTTGATGTGATAGAAGACTTCCTTTGCGCGCAGATGCGCTTCAAAGGCTTCAGTGGTCCATGGAGTCGTGTCAGTCATTTTTCACCTCAGAGGCTGATCAAAAGCCCGTCATGAGCAACTTCGATGCCCGCATCCGTGAGCCTTTTCCTCTCGGCCGAAGCTTCATCAAGGATGGGATTGGTGTTGTTGATATGAATAAGAATCTTACGCGCCTTGATGTTTTGAAGTTCTTCCATCATGCCACCGTCTTCGGATTGAGGTAGATGCCCCATTTCCAGTGCCCGCTTCTTGCTGATTCCTGCCCGTTCCATCTCGTCATGTTGCCAAAACGTTCCGTCAACCAGAACGCAATCGGCATTCTGGAGGGCCTCTCTGACATGCGGCTCGATTTCACCCAGGCCTGGAGCATAGTAGATCTTCTGGCCTGTCTTGATGTCTTCGATCATCACTCCGATGTTGTCTCCATCGTGCGGGTCATGTCGGTGCGGAGAGTAGGGCGGGGCCTTGCTTTTCAGCGAGTGGCTGTAAAACCGCAGTGACTCAAAACCAGGGATCACGAAGCTTGATCCATCCAAAGGCACCTGATGGTGGTTGACGCGACAGTAGTGCTCCAGCATGTTGAACAGCGGAAAACCCGTGGTCAGGTCCTGTCGAACCATTTCCGAACAATAGATTTCAAGCGGGGTGGTCGATTCCCTCAGCATCAGGAGACCTGTGGTGTGATCAATCTGGCTGTCGATGAGGATGATCGCCTTGATGCCGGTGTCCCGAATGCCGTGTCGGGGATGTGATTCTGGAAAGTTCTCGAGTTGAGTTCTAATGTCGGGCGAGGCATTGAAAAGGACCCAACTCAGACCATCGGAGCTAACTGCGATTGACGATTGGGTTCGTCTTTGGCCCACGAATGATCCACTTCGGATTCCGGCACAATTGCCGCAATTGCAGTTCCATTGGGGAAAACCGCCGCCAGCGCCGGCTCCAAGTACGCGAATCTTCATGCGAAACCTATCCTCCAATAAAAACGGGGCCCGACATTGCTGTGGGGCCCCGTTGGGTTACAAGCCGTTAATTAACGGTTGTAGATGTACATGGTGACTTCGAAGCCAAAACGCATGTCATTGAAGCTCGGCTTTTCCCATCTCATTCGGGCATCCTCCAAATTTAGGTCGTTGTTCTGTGGCCACGCTTTATTCAAGCTCGGCCCGAAGTATACGTTCCACAAAAGGCTAAATCAACTTACGAGAATGATGAAAAAGTCGTCCTGGACTCCCCTTCACACTCATCTACTCAGACACTCACCGGTACGAGGTGTTCAATCATTAACTTATATTCGACAGCATCTGCAAGCGCCTGATAGCTGGCGTCTACCATATTCGCCGAAACCCCCACAGTTCCCCACTCCGTCCTACCATCGGTCGATTCGATCAGGACGCGGACCGTTGCGCGTGTGGTTTGACGGGTAGTCAGAACGCGGACCTTGAAGTCGGTCAGCTTCATCTCGGCAAGTTTAGGATAAAAGGGCAGAAGGGCCTCTCTGAGGGCGTTATCCATGGCGTTGACAGGCCCATTGCCTTTGGCAGAGGTCGTCGTCGTTTGTGATCCTACCTTTATAGTCAGTGTGACCTCCGATATCGGCTCCACCTCTCCGCCCATCTTTTCGTCCAGAACGCGGAAGGACTGAAGTTCAAAGTATGGCGTAAAACGGTCCATGGCCTTGAGGAGAAGCAATTGGAAAGAGGCCTCTGCGCCTTCATATGCAAAGCCACGGTTCTCCAGTTCCTTAACGCGATTAATTGCGATTCTGAGTGCAGGGTCATTGGGGTCTGCGTCAACTGCAAGCCCCATTTCCGCCATCTTCATCTGGACAGTACTTTTACCTGCTTGATCGGAAACTAGGATAAGTCGTTCGTTGCCTACGACTTCCGGTGCGATGTGTTCGTAGAGTCTGGAATCTTTCTGCACTGCCGATGCGTGGATGCCTCCTTTGTGGGCAAATGCATTCAGGCCTACGAAGGGTTGATGCTGCCATGGCAGACGATTGGCCATCTCGTTCACGAAGCGAGAGAGGCTAGAGAGATGGCGAAGATGATTGCTATCGATGCCGCAGTCAAACCCCATCTTGAGCATCAGCGTAGGGATGATGGATACAAGATTTGCATTGCCGCAACGCTCCCCGATACCGTTAATGGTTCCCTGAACCATTCGGGCCCCAGATCTAACCGCCTCAATGGAGTTGGCAACCGCCAATTCACTGTCATTGTGGGCATGAATACCGATCATGACATCAGGGAAGGCTTTTTTAACCGCGAGAACCGCCTGTGCAATCTCGTGAGGTGTACTGCCGCCATTGGTATCGCAAAGAACCAGGCCGTCAGCTCCACCCATGCTCGCTGCCTTGAGGACCTCAAGGGCATAGGACGGATTGTCTTTGAAGCCATCAAAAAAGTGTTCGGCATCAAAGAAAACCGTTTCGAGGTGCTCTTTAAGCCAAGCAACAGACTCCGATACTAAGTCCAGGTTTTCGGGAAGATCGATTCCCAGAGCCTTTCTGACATGAAGATCCCAGCTTTTGCCGAACACGCAAGCACCATCAGCCCCGCTCTCAATCAAGTGCTTGAGCCCGACATCTTCGGATGCTAGCTGTCCCGGTCGCGCCATGCTGCCAAAAGCAATAAGCTTGCTCCCGCCCCATGCCCGCTTTTTCAGGAGATTGAAAAATTCGCTGTCTTTGGGGCTGGCGCCTGGCCATCCACCTTCTATCCAGCCGATACCAAATTCGGCCAGACGCTCTGCGATGCGTACCTTGTCTTCGACGGAGTAATTGATGCCAGCGGTTTGGCTTCCATCCCGCAAAGTCGTGTCAAAGATTTCCACGATGGGGGCATTATGTGACATGTCTGTGTCTATTGAATGTTTGTTTCGGGCGCTCTTGTACCCGATTTAAAGACGGTCAAGTTCTCTGAATTGCGCAGGCCAATCCCTGTGATTGAAGACCTGACCGTTGTTTCGAATATGAGCAATATTCGCAAGATCGATATCGGCATAGACCCATTGCGACTGATTCAGTTCGCCAACATTGAGTACACCATTATCGGGAAAGCCGTAATCGACGGGCGTATACACGGCAGCCGCTCCAATGTTTACATCAACGGCTTCAGACCATGGGGCCTGCCCTACGGTCGGCGACTGAACGACATAGCACTGGTTTTCAAGCGCCCGTGCCTGACAGCCGATTCTGACGCGCCAGTATCCGGCCAGCGTATCCGTGCAGCTGGGAACAACGATAAGGTCGGCTCCGGCCTCCACTTGCCTTCGCGCGAGAATCGGAAACTCGCTGTCATAGCAAATGTTGATGCCCAATCGGCCCAGTTCGGTATCAAATGTGCGGATATGGCTTCCTGGACTGATTTTCCACTGCTCATTTTCAAACCGCGTCATCTGGACTTTGTCCTGATGAGCATGATGTCCGTCCGGGAAAAAGAGGAAGCATCGATTGCGGTAGAGGTTATCCGGATCGAGGATCGGAAAAGTCCCTGCCACGATATGAACCTTATGGGCCTTTGCCAGTAGGCTGAAGAGCTCAATAAAGGGGCCGGCAAATTGCTGAAGGGAGTCCAGTTGCAGTGATAGCGATTTCCGGATGGGCTCAGGGAACAGATGTACCAGCTCCATCGAGAAATATTCCGGGAATATGAGAAGCTTTGCATCCCTTGAGGCGGCTTCATTCACCCACTCAGTGATCTTGCTCTCATATTCTGCCCAAGTCTCCGGCGAGCCGATGGGATACTGCGCTGTGGCTATTGTGAATCGGCCAGGCATCAGGGGACACTCCGGAGTGGCTTGAGCCAGAACACCATGGGTTTGTCTGATTCTTGATTCTCGTCGACGTCCTTCCAGCTGTATGAGGTCCTGAGCTCGGGGTGCTTCACATAACCAAACCGTGACCAGATTCTGTCCAGAGGGACATAGTCTTCTGGGCGAAGCGGATGGTTGTCAGGGCGCTCGACGCAACAGAAGGCGCAGGTATCAAAGCGAACCATAGAGCGGGCATGCCCTTCACGCTCCTCGAAGAACTTGGGGTAGACGCCTTGACCCCGGTACTGAGGTAAAAGGACCGATTCCGCACAGTAGAAAATGCGCGACGGGTCATACCCCGCTTCAATGAAGGGCCTCTGAAACTCAGGCGTTTCGGCGTCTAGAGGAAGTCCCGTTGTTGCTCCAACAACGCGATCCCCGTCAAGGACTAAAACGACGATGCTTTCGGGGCATGCTGTGTAGGTCTCAAGATAGCTCATTTCATATTCAATAGAGCCATCGTAGAGGTAGGGGAACGCCCGAAATACCTCGATACGAAGCTGAGCCAGATCTTTGAGATGAGTCGCAAGCGTCCCGTCGCTCCCGGTTATTCGTTTGATCGTGAGAGTGCCCGACATGGTGGGTGATCAGGCGCTAACCTGAGCGATCCAATCTTCCAGGTTGTAGTAATTGGTGATGCGTGCGACCTTGCCATCGCGAATGTCAAAGAATGCACCCGCTGGGAGTCGATACTTCTGACCCTTGGCCTCCGGTAGTCCTTCGTCAGTGACCAGGTACTCGCCGAGTACTACGAATTCAGCTGCTGCTCTCTTGCCATCTTCGCTCGCCATGATGACCATGTCTACGAGCTGTTCCTTATAGTTTCGATTCATGCGATCCATGAATGCGCGAAAGGCCGCCTTGCCGGTTTCGCGTTGACCTTGGTTGATGTCGTGGACGACATCATCGGTTAGTAGCCCCAGAAACGTGTCCATGTTGCCGGCATTAAAGGCCGCATAATAGTCGTGGATGAGTTTGAGGCTGTCTTGGTGCATTCCGGTACTCCCTAGGATGATTGACTGAGTGCGAGAGGAATCTTGCAGTCAAAACAGCATATTCTGAAGGCACCGCGATCGGTTGTCGACACCAAAGCACAAGCCTCAAGGCTCGAGTCGCTTGAACCGATGAATCAGTCGCCGCTCCCGTTTATTGGGGCGTTGGTCTAGCCCGGCACCTTGAGCGCGCTCTTCGCGACGTTTTTCAATTTCGGCTAGCCTCTTTTCAAGGCTGTCTGCAAGTTCCTCGTAAAGGGATGCGGCAAGTTCGGCGGAGCGCCTTTGGTGATCCAGGCGCACAACGTCGAGTTCCCATTCATAAGGCTCTTTTGTGATCGTAAGTCGCGTTCCTGTACTGATGGTTTTGCCCGGCTTGGTTCGGTGGCCGTTGACATGGACTTTGCCTCCATTGATGGCCTCGATTGCCAGCTGTCTGGTTTTGAAGAAGCGTGCTGCCCATAGCCACTTATCCAGCCGCATGCTGGGTTCATCTGCTGGGTGTTGTGGCTCTTTTCTGGTCATTGTTAAAATGGGAGGTTGAAATCAAAGGAGTCGACGATCAGTGCGGCCCATGATAAGATACCCAAAGTATCCGGGCAGTGGCAGTTTGGCGCTACTGGCCAGAAGCGTCGCCCCAATGGGGCGATTTTGGTTTCTAGGGACTTGAACATGATGATGGGCCTTGTGCCCATTTTTTTTTCGGGATTTTGGTGATTCGTCAATGAAGGTCAGCAAGAGCCTTTTGGATCTTCTCGAGCCGGTCGTTACAGGCATGGGGTTTGAGTTGGTCGGCATTGAGTTTGATGGCCATCAGCGCTCGCTCAGGTTGTACATCGATCATCCCAATGGGGTGGGTCTCGATGAGTGCTCCAAGGTCAGCTATCAGGTCAGCGGCGTGCTTGACGTCGAAGATCCTATCCCGGGTCGTTATCAGCTGGAGGTTTCTTCCCCAGGCATGGATCGACCCTTGTTCACGCTCGAGCATTTCGAACGCTTTAAGGGGCAGATCGCCAGAGTGCAGCTCTCAAGACCGATGGAGGGTCGGCGGCGCTTCAAGGGGCAGATCGTTGCCATTGAGGGGGAAGAAATCCTGCTCATGGAAGACGGCAAGGAATATCGGATTCCGTTCGGCCAGATTGAAAAGGCCAAATTGGCACCCGTATTTGATTAAGTGAAGTACAGGAATTAGGAAGGATCAGTTCATGGCAAACAAAGAAATCCTGCTCGTCGTCGATGCCTTTTCACACGAAAAGGACATCGAGAAGGAAATCGTGTTCGCGGCGATTGAAGACGCGCTCAGAATGGCTACAGTTAAAAGTCACGAGAGCCGAATTGATGCTTGTGTCACCATCGATCGCAAGACGGGCGATTACGATACTTTTCGTCGCTGGACGGTCGTTGCAGACGATCAGGGTACGATCGAAGAACCCTTTAACCCTGAAACCCAGTTGACGGTCGAGGATGCTCAAAAGCGGTTTGGTGCTGTTGAGGTGGGGAGCTTCGTGACAGAGCCCATGGATTCGATTGGTTTTGGTCGCATCGAGGCTCAGACGGCAAAGCAAGTCATCGTGCAGCGGGTTAGGGATGCGGAGCGAAGAAAAATTGTTGAAGCCTACAAGGATCGCGTGGGTGAACTGGTTACCGGCATTATCAAGCGCGTCGAGCGAGGAAATGTTTACCTTGATCTTGGCAACAATGTAGAGGCCTTCATTCCTCGTGAAGAAATGATCCCGCGCGAGGCGGTCCGCTCCGGTGATCGCCTTCGTGGTTATCTCAAGGAGGTTCGTCAGGAATCGCGTGGGCCACAGCTTTTTGTAACACGTACTTCACCAGACCTCATCGTCGCCCTTTTCAAGCTTGAAGTGCCCGAGGTCAGCGAGTCTGTCATCGAAATTGTGGGGGCAGCCCGAGATCCTGGAGTACGCGCCAAAATTGCCGTGCGCAGCAATGACCCGAGGCTTGATCCTGTGGGCGCCTGTGTGGGCATGAGAGGTTCTAGGGTTCAGGCGGTATCCAACGAATTGGCGGGCGAGCGCGTCGATATTATTCTTTGGAACGACAATGAGGCCCAGTTTGTAGTCAATGCCATGTCGCCTGCCGAGATTGTCTCCATCGTGATGGATGAAGATCGCCATTCCATGGATATTGCGGTCAGTGATGAAAACCTTTCCATGGCTATCGGTCGCGGAGGCCAGAATGTCCGCCTTGCATCGGAACTGACCGGGTGGACTCTGAATGTCATGAGCGAAACCCAGGCAGAGGAAAAGAGTGAACGTGAGACTGAGACGCTGATGCAGTCCTTTGTCGACCAACTGGGTGTTGATGAATCCATTGCTGAAATTCTGGTTCGGGAAGGTTTCTCAACGGTCGAGGAGTTGGCGTACGTTCCTGAAAAGGAACTTCAGCAGATTGAAGAGTTTGATGAGGAGCTTGTTGAAGAGCTTCGTAATCGGGCGCGCGACAGCCTCTTGATTAAGGCGATTGCCTCGGAGGAAAAGTTTGATGGTTCTGCGCCCAGTCAGGAGTTGCTGGAAATGGAAGGAATGGATCCTGCGACGGCTGCGCAACTTGCGGCCAAGGGTATCGTCTCCGTAGAGGACCTCGCGGAACTCTCCATTGATGAGCTTCTTGAGATCGATGGAATGAATGAAGAACGTGCCGGACAGTTGATCATGGTGGCGCGTCGCCCCTGGTTCGCCTGAGGAAGCCAGCGGTAAAGCAATAGGGGAGACTAGAGATGAGCGATTTAACTGTAAGACAACTCGCGGATGTGGTCGGAATTCCGTTAGAGCGCCTGCTGTCCCAATTAAGCGAGGCCGGATTGGAAAAGCAGGGTCCAGATGAGCTGCTAAGTGATGCCGAAAAGATGGCATTCCTGGGTTTTCTTCGTCAAAGCCATGGGAAGTCACAGGGCGAGGATCTCTCTAGCCCCAAGCGAGTCACTCTCCAGCGCAGAACCGTCAGTGAACTCAAATTAGGCAAAGCTACTCCTGGAAAGGCTGCCAAAACGATCAGCGTTGAAGTTCGCAAGAAGAAAACCTACGTCAAGCGCAGCGAGCTGCCTGATGTTAGCGAGCAGCGTCATGAAGTTGAGCAGGCCCGCCAGGCCCTCGAAGATCAGCAGCGTCGGGACTTGGAAATCGAGCTTCAGAAAAAGGCGCGACAGGAAGAGGAAGAGCGCAAAGCTGAGGAAATTGAACGGCTTCGTCGAGAAGAGATCGAAAGGATTGCCCGCGAGCAGCAAGAAGCCCTCAAGAGTCAGGAGCAGCCGCATCGCAGCGAGATTGAAGAGTCAACTCCTGAAGAAGCAATTGAATTGCCAGAAGTTAGTGAGCCTGAAATTCTGCCTGAGCCCGTTGTCGTTGCTCCAGAGCGTCCCAAGCCCGCTCCCCCTGTTGAGACGGTGGCCCGAGTTGATGATGATGATCGGCGTGGCAAAAAGAAGGAGCGTGAACGCTCTATTGAAGATGGTGCCAGCATTGACAGCCTGAGATCGAAGCACAAGATCAAGAAAAAGGTTAAACCGGGTCGTCAGGCGGTGATGCCTGAATCAAAACATGGCTTTGAACGACCCACGGGACCTGTGGTGCGCGAAGTCGCTTTGCCTCAATCCATCACGGTCTCTGATCTTGCCGCCAGAATGTCCGTCAAGGCAACCGAGGTCATCAAGACTCTGATGAAGATGGGCGTTATGGCGACCATCAATCAGATACTTGATCAGGACACAGCTGTGTTGGTGATTGAGGAAATGGGCCATACGGCAGTTCTTCAAGTCGAAGATGTTCTCGAAGCTGAAATTGAGGCGACCCTTAATCTGGCCTCGCAAGCGGAACAATCCCCGCGTGCCCCGGTGGTTACGATCATGGGTCATGTTGACCACGGTAAAACCTCGCTCCTCGATTACATCAGAAAAAGTCGGGTTGCCGCCGGTGAAGCGGGCGGTATTACTCAGCATATCGGTGCCTATCAGGTCAAAACGGGGCATGGAACCGTTACCTTCCTTGATACGCCGGGCCATGCCGCCTTTACCGCAATGAGAGCACGTGGTGCACAAGCTACCGATATCGTGGTTTTAGTCGTCGCGGCTGACGATGGCGTCATGCCTCAGACACGTGAAGCCATTGATCACTCCCGAGCAGCCGGTGTTCCGATGGTGGTTGCTGTGAACAAAGTTGACAAGCCCGAAGCGGATCCTGAAAAGGTCAAGCATGAGCTGACCAACTTCAACGTCATCCCTGAAGAATGGGGTGGTGACTGCCAGTTTGTCGAGGTTTCAGCTAAGACGGGACAGGGCATTGATGGACTTCTGGACGCCATTCTGCTTCAGGCTGAAGTACTTGAGCTTAAGGCGGCGCATGACATTCCTGCGACCGGCGTTGTTCTTGAATCTAAGCTTGAAAAGGGTCGGGGACCGGTGGCGGACATTCTGATCCAGCAGGGTCACCTCAAGAAGGGAGACTTTCTGCTGTGCGGTATGGAATTCGGACGAGTCCGGGCCATGTTCAATGAAAACGGCAAACCGCTCAAGGACGCAGGACCCTCATGTCCTGTCGAGGTTCTTGGTTTGTCCGGTGCGCCGAAGGCGGGTGATGAATTTATCGTGGTCGCCGATGAGCGCAAGGCGCGTGAAATTGCGACCCAGCGCGAGGAAAAGCTTCGTACAGCCAAGTTGGCTGAGCAGCAAGCGCTCAAGCTGGAGAACGTTTTTGCTCGCATGGAAAGCAGCACGGGTTCTCTCGACCTCAACATCATCATCAAGGCGGACGTCCAAGGGAGCCTTGAGGCATTGCGTGGCTCATTGACGGACCTTTCTACTGAAAAAGTTAAGGTCAAGATCATCGGGGGCGGCGTTGGGGGTATCAGTGAGTCTGATGCAAATCTTGCGCTTGCTTCCAGTGCGATTATTATCGGTTTCAATGTGCGTGCTGATGGCGGTGCCCGTAAGCTCATTGAAGAGCGCGGAATCGATCTTCACTACTACAGCATCATTTATGAGGCAATTGACGAGATCAAGAAATCCCTCAAGGGTATGCTTGAGCCTGAGTTCAGAGAGCAGATTGTTGGCAATGCTGAAGTCAGGGATGTGTTCCGTCATCCGAAGTTCGGCGCTATCGCCGGCTGCATGGTGACTGAGGGCTTCGTGAAGCGAAACCTTCCCATTCGTGTTCTCCGCGACAACGTGGTTATTTTTGAAGGCCAGTTGGATTCGCTCCGTCGTTTCAAGGATGACGTTGCTGAGGTCAAAGCGGGTATGGAATGTGGCATGGGCGTTAAGAACTATAACGAAATCAAGGTCGGTGACCAGATCGAAGTCTTCGAGCGGGTACAGGTACCGCACTGATGCCAAGAGAGTTTCACCGCAGTGATCGCGTTGCATCCCAGATGCAACGCGAGATTGCGGAGCTGATTCGCACCCAGATAAAAGACCCCGAGCTGGGCATGGTTACTCTAAGTGGCGTTGAGTTGACGCGAGACCTATCTGTCGCGAAGCTCTACGTCAGCTTTCTTGGTGCACAATTGACCGACGCAAAGTGTGTCAAACGCTTGGCGGAGTCGGGCCCGGAGTTGCGCCATCAATTGGGTCGTAGGATTCGAATTCGAAACCTCCCTGAACTGCGTTTTGTCTTTGATGATTCCATTACGCGGGGAATGCAGATGGATTCGCTACTCAAGGATTTAAATACGGACACCCAGGAAGCAACAGGGGATTCCTCAGAGGAATGACCTCGTTGAAAAAGTCTTTTCGCCACATTAGTGGTGTCTTTCTGCTGGATAAGCCAACAGGATTATCTTCAAATGGCGCTCTGCAAAAGGTGCGTTGGCTGTTTGGGGCTAAAAAGGCGGGCCATACGGGTAGTCTGGATCCTCTGGCCAGCGGCCTACTCCCGGTTTGTCTTGGCGAGGCAACCAAGTTCTCTTCGCATCTTCTCAATAGCGACAAACGGTACATCGTTCGCGTTCGACTGGGCGCTGAAACAGATACCGCGGATCTCGAAGGGCTTATCATCGGTTCGTTACCTGTACCGGTGCTCAGCCCGGAGTTGATCGAGTCGGCTCTTAACCCGTTGCGGGGTGAGATTCTTCAGGTGCCCCCTATGTATTCAGCACTGAAGCATCAGGGCCAAAGGCTTTATGATCTGGCCCGGAAAGGCATTGAGGTTGTCCGAGAGCCGCGTCCTGTCACGATTCACGAAGCCAAGGTCGAAGGGTTTGGCGAGGACTGGATTGACTTGGATGTCCTTTGCTCGAAGGGAACCTATATTCGCTCCCTGGCGCAAGATCTGGGGCGTGCGCTGGGAACGGGGGGGCATGTTGAGATCTTGAGACGGATCCAGGTTGCGGATTGCGAGATAAAGGATGCAATCACTATTGAGGCATTGGAGGCCCTTGCACTCGACGAGAGAGAGGCGCGCTTATTGCCGCCCGATGCTTTGGTCTCGCATTTTCCAGCGGTTGAGCTGGATGAGGCGGCGACTAAGGTGGCCGGATTCGGTAATCCCTTCTGTGTCGTCTCTGGGCCTGATTCCGGCTGGGTGCGCATCTACGGTATCCATGGATTCATGGGGCTAGGAGAGGTGCTGGAGCCTGGGAGGATAGGGCCCAGGAGAATGGCAAACCCAGCGCTGGAAGACGTCGGAAAGGATTGAGCGAAATTTTTGGGTCTGATTTGATTATTAGGGCTGATCCTCGGTAAAATGTCTTGTTTACCAGATGCCCCAGTTTTAGGAGTCGTAATTCTATGTCGTATACCGCTGCTGATAAGAGCGTTGTTGTTAAAGACTTTCAGCGTGCTGCCAATGACACCGGTTCTCCGGAAGTTCAGGTCGCTTTGCTGACTGCTCGCATTAATCACCTTACCCCTCATTTTGTTGAGAACAAGAAGGATCACCACTCACGTCGTGGTCTGCTGCGTTTGGTTAACCAACGCCGTAAGCTTCTTGATTACCTCAAGAGCAAGGATGTCGATCGTTACAAGAGCCTTATCGAGAGACTTGGTCTGCGTCGCTAATTCGTAACATCGAAGGTATTGCTGTGAATCCAATCCGGAAACAATTCAAGTACGGCGAGCATCTGGTTACGCTCGAAACCGGTGAAATTGCCCGTCAGGCTGATGCAGCCGTGATGGTCGATATGGCTGGTACGGTGGTTCTTGTCACCGCCGTTGGCAAGCGTGAAGCCTCTCCTGATACTGATTTCTTCCCTCTGCGGGTCGACTATCAGGAAAAGGCGTATGCGGCTGGAAAAATTCCGGGTGGCTTTTTCAAGAGAGAAGGGCGTCCTTCAGAAAAGGAAACGCTGACGGCTCGACTGATCGATCGTCCTGTTCGTCCGTTGTTTCCTGAAGGATTCAACAACGATGTCCAAATCACGGCTACCGTGATGTCGCTCAATCCTGAGGTGGACCCGGACATTGCGGCGCTGATCGGCGCCTCAGCAGCACTGACTCTCTCAGGCATGCCATTCAAGGGGCCTATCGGCGCATGCCGTGTTGGCTTCATCGATGAAAAGTATGTACTGAACCCCACGGCCAGTCAGTTAGATGACTCCCTGCTGGATCTGGTAGTGGCCGGTACGCAAAATGCTGTGCTCATGGTTGAGTCTGAAGCAGACATGTTGTCTGAAGAGGAAATGTTAGGTGCCGTAGTTTTCGGTCATGAGCAAATGCAGACCGCAATCAGTGCAATTCGTGAATTGGCCGCCGAAGTCGGTGTCAAGGCGTGGGATTGGACTGCCGCGGGTGCTGATGAAGCGCTGGTGAGTCTGGTTAAGGAAAATGCTGGGGCAGCAGTTTCCGCGGCTTATCAGATTGCCGACAAGCAAGCTCGTCAGCAGGCAGTGAAGCAAGCTCGATCCGCAGTCGTTGAAAAGCTCACCTCCGAGGGGCAGTTCTCCGCGAAGGCTGTAAAGGCCCTGATCGAAGATCTCGAGTACAACACGGTGCGCGCCATGATTCTCAATGATGCCAAGCGCATCGATGGACGTGATCTTGAAACCGTGCGCCCGATCACCATCCGGACGGGTGTTTTGCCACGAACCCACGGCTCTGCGCTATTCACCCGAGGTGAGACGCAGGCATTGGTCGTTGCGACTTTGGGTACCGGCCGAGATGCGCAGGTTATCGATGCGATTGAAGGCGAATACAAGGAAACCTTCCTTTTCCACTACAACTTCCCCCCCTACTGCGTGGGCGAGATTGGGATGATCGGTTCGCCGAAGCGTCGTGAAGTCGGTCACGGTCGACTGGCGAAACGGGGTGTTCAGGCGGTTATGCCCGACCAGGAAGAATTCCCCTATGTGATTCGCGTGGTATCCGAGATCACCGAATCCAATGGTTCTAGTTCCATGGCCTCGGTCTGTGGCTCAAGCCTTGCACTGATGGATGCCGGTGTTCCGACACTGGCACCTGTTGCAGGAATCGCGATGGGCCTGATCAAAGAGGGGGACTCATTTGCCATTCTCTCTGACATCATGGGCGATGAGGATCACCTGGGTGACATGGACTTCAAGGTTGCGGGATCCGAAGACGGAATCACCGCGCTTCAGATGGACATCAAGATCGATGGCATCACGCCTGAAATCATGAGCAAGGCACTTGAGCAGGCAAAGAAAGGCCGGCTGCACATTCTGGGCAAGATGGCCGAAGCGCTGTCTGCACCGCGAGAGCAGATGTCTGATTACGCTCCGCGCATCATCAGCTTCAGTATTGATCCAAGCAAAATCCGTGATGTGATCGGAAAAGGCGGTGCAACGATCCGCTCAATCACCGAAGAGACCGGTGCCAGCATTGATATTACTGACGATGGCCTTGTGAAGGTCGCATCCGTTGATCGCGAGGCCGGCGACGAAGCGCGTCGTCGAATCGAGCAGATCACTGCTGAGGTCGAGGTAGGTAAGATCTACGAGGGCCGCGTAGCGCGTCTGATGGATTTTGGTGCGTTTGTGACGGTCCTGCCCGGGAAGGATGGGCTCGTTCACATCTCGCAAATTTCTGACGAGCATGTTGAGAAAGTCAGCGACAAGCTGGCTGAAGGCGACATCGTTCGGGTCAAGGTTCTCGAAATCGATCGTCAGGGGCGCGTGCGTCTCAGCATGAAGGCCGCTGAACTCGGAGAGTAAGCGCGTCGGATCAGTCGAGTGACCATGACAAAGGGGCCGTAATGGCCCCTTTGTCGTTTATGAGATTCAGGGATCATCCTCAACCAACCTTTGAAGGGTTAGGAAGGCGTCATTGGGTACTTTGACATCCCCTGAGTAAGGCGTCGTGAAAAGAAATGCAAGATAGAGGTTCAGGGATACGATAAAAGTTACCATCGCGGTCATGATGGCTTGGCCGATGAGATGTTCGACCGAAAAGAACATGGTGAAAGCAATCGTGATCATGCCGCCTACAATCAGGGAAAACCATTCAACGTTGGGAATATCGTAGACGGCAAAGTTGAGTCGTCCCCTGCGACTTTCTCCGGCATTGATGAAAGACGTCAGCATGGTGTCGTACAGAGCTTTTTGGTTTTCTGTGACCGGTTCAATTTCGCGGATTTCCTTCATGAGCTGCCGAAAGAGACGGAGTCCTTCTTCGTCGATCTGACCTAGTGCCATGCATCTCCAGCCTTCCCCAATCGTTTCATTGGTATAAGATCTGATGGTGTCTCGGATATTGTCACGATAGGGTTCTGGCATCTTTTCAGAAAGTGCGTAGATCTCCATTAAGGAATTTGCCTCATTTTCAAGATGAAGTCTGGCATCGTTAAATCGGTTTGTGGCATCGACAACAACTAGGCCCAGGATGACAGCATAAAGAGTCCCGACGGCTGACATGTAATAACCACCGACTTCATGGAAGCTCTCGAGGGTCGCTTTTCCGACGCGCTGCTTGATCCAATGTTGTACTGCGACTGAAAGCACAATGACGAGTGCAATAATCGTCCCGCCGGTCAGGAATTCGTCGAGATGAATATGATCTACCATGGTTCTGTATGGGGTTAGAGGATGGGCGTTTTTGAGTCTCTTCCTGCAACTTCCTGAACTAACTTAGGGACAAGGTAGCCAGGTAGCGAAGCTCTGAGTCGATCAGCCAGTAGTTTTGATTGATCTAAAGTCACTTCGAAGTGGTGGGTCCCAGTGGCTCGATCAAGGGCATGAAGATAATAGGGAATTACATTCATCTCAAAAAGTTTTTTGCTCAGTGCGATGAGAGTGAATTCTGAATCGTTAATGTCGCGCAGGAGTACCGACTGGTTAAGGAGGGTCGCGCCGGTCAGGAGGATCCGTTTTAATGCCGCATTCACCGATGAATCCAGCTCATTGGGATGATTGCAGTGGATTACAACCACGATTCGCAAACGGCTTTTTGTGATCAGTTCGATGAATCCATCGTCAATACGTGCCGGTAGGACTATCGGTATTCGGGTATGGATGCGGATGCGCTGAACATGTGAAATTGCGTTCAGGTCCTGAAGTATTTCCCCGAGACGTTCGTTTGAGAGCATCAGGGGATCACCTCCACTCAGAATGACCTCCTCAAGCGAGTCATCAGATTTGATCTCTTCGAGTGTGGATTCCCATCGACTTTTCGATGTTTGCTGCTCTTGGTAGGGAAAGTCACGGCGGAAGCAATACCGGCAATGAATGGCGCATGCTCCTGTACTGATGACCAGAGCGCGGTGCGGATACTTCTGAAGCAGCCCTGGAGACCTTAGCGCGTTAAGATCTGATACGGGATCAGGCCCAAACCCCTCTTTGGCATCAAGCTCCTCTGTTTTTGGCAGAACCTGCAAAAGCAGGGGATCCTGGGGATCTGACTTAATCATTCGATCGGCAAATGCGCGCGTGACCAGGAAGGGAAAGGGCGTCTTAGCGAGCGGGAAATGCTCTGCTTGCAGACCTAGAAACGCCAGGAGATCCTCGGGATTCCGAAAAGCGTTGGCGACTTGAGATTGCCAATTGGCGTCCATGAGTAATCTGTAATTGGTGTGCAACCGGGTCTCCATTATAATTGCCCGATTGTGTTCGGCTAATCAGACAGGTAAAGCGAGAATGGCGACAGTTAGTACCAGTGAGTTCAAGGGCGGTCTCAAATTAATGATGGATGGAGACCCCTACACCATTCTCGAAAACGAGTTTGTCAAACCGGGTAAGGGACAGGCTTTCAACCGCGTCAAGCTTCGCAATCTCAAAAGCGGTCGTGTCATCGAACGGACGTTTAAGTCTGGTGATACAGTAGAAACCGCTGATGTCGTGGATACAGACATGCAGTACCTCTACTCCGATGGCGAAATGTGGCATTTCATGGTTTCTGAAACCTTCGAGCAGTATGCAGCGGATGAAGCCGCGGTTGCTGATGCTAAGAAGTGGCTCAAGGAACAGGATGAATGTCAGGTAACCCTTTACAACGGGGTGCCGATTGCCGTGACTCCACCGAACTTTGTAGAGCTCAAAATTGTTGAGACCGATCCAGGTGTTCGAGGTGATACCTCGGGTGGTGGTGGCAAGCCGGCGACACTTGAAACCGGCGCCGTTGTCCGAGTTCCGTTATTTATTTCGACGGACGAAATCATCAAGGTGGATACGCGCACCGGCGAATACGTTTCAAGAGTCAAGTAATCCTCCTGCCGATGGGGCCCCTGCGGGCCCCAGTCCGCTTCCCAAATATCCACCCCATTGACTGACTACGTAAGCACCTGTTCTCGCGAGGTTCTCCTCGGACGAGCGAGACTTTACGCCGTCATTCGCGCTTTTTTTGATGATCGGTCTGTGCTTGAAGTGGAAACCCCGCTTTTGTCCCACAGAACCGTGACTGATCCAATGCTCGCCGCGTTTGAGAGTCGTTATCAGGCGGCCGGCAACAGCCAAGATTCCCTCCTCTACCTGCAGACATCGCCGGAATTTGCGATGAAGCGGCTATTGGCTTCCGGGGTGGGTTCCATATTCCAGATTACCAAAGCGTTCCGGAACGGCGAAATTGGGCGGTATCACAACCCTGAATTCACCCTTCTTGAGTGGTATCGGGTTGGATTTAACCTTGAAGAGCTTCAAAACGAAGTAGAGGTCCTGTTTGGCCAGATCTTGGAAGCTTTCAATTTAAGATTTACTGTCGCCCGAACAACTTATTCCGAAATCTTTGAACAATACGTTCGTCTTCACCCGCTCGAGGCTTCCCTCGATGCTTTAAAGGCGCGAGCCGAGGAGTCGGGTTTTCATGATGCGCAGGCGCTCTGTGGGGATAATCGTGCGCACTGGCTCGATTTTCTCTTTAGTTGCCTTATCCAGCCGAAGCTCCCTTCCGATTGCCTAATGATGGTAAGTCGTTACCCTGGTTTGCTCCCTTCTTTGGCCAGAAAAGTCCAGGATGATGAAAGGTGGGTTGAACGCGTCGAGTTATTTCTCGGCGGCATGGAGCTCGGTAATGGGTTTTATGAATTAACCGATCCTGTTGAGCAGGAACAGCGGTTTCTCCAAGACCTTGCCGTCAGAAAGCGAGAAGGCTTGATCTCACCGGTCATGGACGATCGATTGATTAAAGCCTTGCGTCTTGGTTTACCTGATTGCTCGGGAATTGCGATTGGACTTGATCGTTTATTGATGATTCTGACTCGTTCTAGCCGGGTTGAAGATGTCCTCGCCTTTCCATTTCTTCGTGCCTGAGGCGCAGACCTATAGGCCAAAATAAGATACAATAGCGGGCTAACTGGAGAGGTGGCCGAGTGGTCGAAGGCGCACGACTGGAAATCGTGTATACGGCAACGTATCGAGGGTTCGAATCCCTCTCTCTCCGCCAATTATCTATTGATGTCCTCCTTGGCCTAAAGGCCGGAGGATCCTGTTGCTGACGACCTTCGGACATCGTTCATATCACAGTCGATTCGGGCCTGATTGCGCACTCGACGGATGCAACCGTCGTGTCCTGAACCTGGTCTCGCAGTTTTGCATCCCGCGAGCTGGGATTTAGATCACCCCGGCGGCATCGGCGTTTTC
The DNA here is from genome assembly GCA_041178325.1 of Pseudomonadota bacterium. Classification (GTDB taxonomy): domain Bacteria; phylum Pseudomonadota; class Gammaproteobacteria; order Methylococcales; family Methylococcaceae; genus UBA6136. The sequence goes on along the minus strand of JBEGVN010000082.1, from coordinate 35,361 downwards.
CTCGAACCCACAACCCATACCTGCCAATTGGAATTGCGTCCGCCGGTTATCCGCCGATACGTATCAACAGCATGGTCATTCGTGGTTTGTGTTCCTTGGTCTGCATCCTACTCCGCCTCCTTCATTGGCGGTGTGTCCATCGCCATTGTCCGCCTGTCCATCGAACAACAGCAAACCCCAAATTGACTCCGTGAAACTCGGTCGGTTGCACTGACCCCGCCTATCCCCCCCTAAACGACACGGTTATTCACAAAAATATCGGTGTTTTTCAACGCCAGCATTTTTCAACCACACTCGCCAGGATTGACCTGAGTTTGTCCTCTTCAGACTTACCGATTGCAGGAGGGGTACGATTCCTCTTCGTTCTCCTTGGTTCAAACCCTTTCACCCAGGGATACATTAGGGTCTACCTGTGTTTAATCGGCCTTGTTTTGAGGCTAAAGGCTTGCACTACCATACTCTCGTTGTGGTTGATATGCGTGTGATAAGGGGCCATGCTTACTTCGTCGGGATTAAGTGTGGGCCGTGCATAGCTGGAAACTCTCAGTACGAGGTTGCGGCACGCTGGGCTTGCGCAAGAGTTCAATGATAAAAAACGGAGCATGGGTAAATGAATTTCAACAAACAGGATTTCTCTAGTGTGAGAGCCAAAACGCTGGTTTTTGGCTTCCTTATGGCTTCAACAGGCGCCGCATTCGCTCATCAGGCGCAGACAAAATCCGCAACATACGGACCGATTCCTATTCAGGATCGCGGCAGTGTCTCCTACGTTCAGCTGCCTTGTGCCACCGATACCACGGCATCGAGCGCTTACGTGACGTCGGGCACTCCAACGGCGGTCTGTGATAACGGATCGACCCATGAGCTGAGTTTTTCATCGGATGGGACACAGTTGTGGGTTTCACAGATGACGGCACAGAGAATATTGCATTTCGACGTCAAAGGAACCCAAATCATCGCAAGTTCAATGAAGGTGTTTCCAACGCCTATTCAGCCGCATGGTGTGATTGCAGATGGAAAAAATGTATGGATTACCCTTGAGGATCCAACCTCGCAGAATGCGCTCGAAAAGCTTGATTCGAACGGTAATGTATTAGATTACATTCCGTTGCGTTCCGGTGCTGGCCCGCATGGTATTGATATTGCCCCCGATGGAACCATTTGGTTCTCAGGGAAAGAGGGCAGCCTTGTCGGTAGAGCGAATCCGAAAACCCATGAAGTGAAGTACTACGATCTTCCTGCTAACACGAACTCCATTTATGTTCATGTAGCCCACAACAATGACGTATGGTTTACTGAGCTAAACGGTAACGCAATTGGCAGAATCAGAAAGGATGTTGTGACACAAATCCCGTTGCCACAGGCAAATTCGCTTCCGATTTCAATAGAAACGGATAACACGGGTGGCGTATGGTTTACTGAAGCCGATGCCAATGTGCTGGGTTACATCCCGCCGAAATATGCCAAAGGGCGTGACGAAAAGCTGGTCACCAGCGTAATCAGACAGTTCCCCGTGCCGACCGCGGGTGCGACGCCTGCAGGAGCTACAGTTACGCCGGCGGGGCAGGTCTGGTTCGGTGGTGCTGACATTGACCTCATGATCAAGCTGAACAAAGCCAAGGGACAGCTGTATGAATACAGTCTGGGTACGACAAATTCTGTTTGGCACCGGACTGATTCACTTAAGGGTGTTATCTTCTGGACGGAGCTCAACGTGGATCGCATAGGGAGATTTGTTCCTAACCGGTGAGCTAAAACGCCCGAAATGAGGTAATGACTACGGGGACTTAGGTCCCCGTAGTCATTTGTGGGCATTTTCAGCAGATCATAGATAGCCGAGATTCTTACCCGCTCACTGGCGAGCTTGCGGTGGCTTGGGCACGAATTCTGCTGTTCATTTAAAGAGTCAAACTTTTAGACAATGCCCCTTTTCACAAGACTTCCGATTTCGCGCGCATGACGACCCCTAGATCAAAGGCTCCAACGCCCTATTTTCCGCCCTATCTCTATGGTCAGGCACTTCTTGAAAATTCGGTTTTCAACAAGGGAAGCGCGTTTACTGATGAGGAAAGGGATTTATATGGCCTAAGAGGCTTGCTGCCGCCCCATGTTGATACGTTGGAGGATCAAGTGGCGCGTGCTTATGGTGCATTCAAGGAGGCATCAGGGGATCTTCAAAAGCATATTTTTTTGCGGCAACTCCAGGACACGAACGAGGTGCTTTTTTACCGCTTGCTCCTAGGGCATATCGAGGAAATGCTTCCGATTGTGTATACCCCAACCGTGGGTCTTGCCTGTGAGCAGTTCAGTCACATTTATCGACGTCCTCGAGGGCTCTTCATTTCCTACCCCAATCGGGGGAATATCCGAAAAATCCTCGCCAATCGCCCTGTTACCGATGTGGATGTCATCGTTGTCACCGATGGTGAACGGATTTTGGGGATTGGAGATCAGGGTGCTGGCGGCATGGGCATTCCGATCGGGAAACTCTCGCTCTACACATTGATCGGCGGCATTCATCCGGAGAGAACGCTCCCGATCATTTTGGATGTTGGTACCAACAATCGAGAGCGCCTGAATGATCCCCTCTACGTTGGCTGGCATCATGAACGGGTTACAGGTAAGGACTACGACGATTTTCTGGCGGAGTTTGTTGAAGCCGTTAAGGTTGAGATGCCCAATGTCTGTTTGCAATGGGAGGATTTTGCTACGGCGCACGCCCGGCCATTGCTGGATCGCTATCGTGATGATCTATTGACCTTCAATGATGATATCCAGGGTACGGCTGCTGTTGCTTTAGGCGCAGTGCTAAGTGCAGTCAATATCAAGGGAGAAAGTCTAAAGGATCAGACAATCGCTTTTCTGGGAGCTGGTTCAGCAGGTATTGGGGTTGCAGATTATCTGCGGGCAGCCATGGTTAAGCAGGGATTGAGTGATGCTGAGGCGCGATGTCGCTTTTACATGGTGGACAAAGACGGCCTGCTTCATGACGGTCGAGCCGACTTGCTGCCTGAGCAAGAGGTCTATGCTCAACCTCTACGCTCGGTGGCCGGCTGGGTCAGGGCGGGGCAGGTGATTGGGCTTGCTGAAGTGATTGACCGGGTAAATGTCACCATCTTGATAGGATTATCGACAGTCTCAGGAGCGTTCACCCGGCCCATCATTGAGCGGATGGCAGCCAAGGTCGAACGTCCGATCATTTTTCCCTTGTCTAACCCAACCAGCCGATCTGAAGCCATTCCTGCGGACCTGATGAAATGGACGCGGGGTAAGGCGCTGGTGGCCTCAGGTTCTCCATTTGAAGCCGTTTTTTGGGAAGGCTGGCGCAAGCCGATAGCACAGTGCAACAACGTCTATATCTTTCCCGCCATTGGATTAGCCCTCGTTGCATCCAAAGCGCGCCGAGTCACTGACACCATGTTGATCGCCGCAGCAGAAGCCTTGGGAAAGCTCTCACCAGCGCTTTCGGATTCGGCGGCACCTCTTCTTCCGGAATTGCGACATGCGCGCGATGTTGCGGTTGAGATTGCGCTGGCGGTTGCCCTTCAGGCCATTCAGGATGGCGTAGCACCCTCAGCCACAGAGGAAGAGCTTCGGGAGGCCGTTATGGCAAATCAATGGTATCCAGACTATTACCGCTTACCACTCTAAATTTATCGACCCCTCTGGAAAAGCCCGTTCAGATCATTGAGCGTTAACTGGACCCAAGTGGGGCGCCCGTGATTGCATTGGCCACTGCGTTCCGTCATCTCCATGTCCCGTAAAAGAGCGTTCATTTCAGGCAAAGTGAGTTGGCGATTGGCTCTTACAGAACCATGGCATGCCATCGTTGCAAGGATTTGGTTCAAGGTTTCTTCAAGGCGTCGGCTTCGACCCTGATGAGCAAAATCTGAAAGGACATCGCGTATCAACTGATCGGCATCGGCAACAGGTAATCGGGCCGGTAAAGCGGTCACCAGGACGCTATTGGGGCCTGTTCGACGGAGCTCAACGCCTAAAGCTCCTAGGGTGACCTGTTGTTCTTCGGCCGCATCAGCCTCGGCTTCAGTCACGTCCAAGGGGATTGGGAGCAGCAGGCTTTGGGAAGGGATCTCACCCTGCATTTGTTCGGCCTTTAGCTTTTCATAGGTGATTCGTTCATGAGCCGCATGCGCATCGACCAGAATCAGGCCCTCCGAATTTTCAGCCAAAATGAAGACGCCATGGAGATGGGCGATGGCATGGCCAAGCCGGCCGGCATCAGCTGCTCCCTCGGTGATGGGGGAACAGTGGGGGGTTTCGTGGGGATTCAATAACCGATCATAGCTCCCGAGAAGATTTGGCGTGTCGAGTGAGAGCTGAGCCTGCCTGTTACTGGAAAAGTGTGCAAAACGCTCCGTCGGGGGAGTGCGCGCGGTTGAGCCGAAGCCTTGCGAGAAGCTCTCGCGGGCGATGTTTTGAAAGTCTGATAGGGACGCGGGCGATGCCGGATTTGTGGACACCCCCCCCGCTGTTGCAGCTCCCAGCGCCCGATGAATGCTGCTAAACAGAAAATCGTGAACCATTCGAGCTTCCCGGAAGCGCACCTCCATTTTGGTGGGGTGCGCGTTCACATCGACGAGCGTCGGATTAAGCTCGAGGTAGAGAACATAGATCGGATGTCTTCCGTGGTATAGCACATCCTGAAAGGCTTGGCGGATGGCGACATTAACTAGTTTGTCTCTGACTAGGCGGCCATTGACATAAAAATACTGCTGATCGGGTTGGCCCCTGGAAAAAGTTGGAAGACCAATCCAGCCATGAATCCTAAGGTCAGCCGCGGTGTGTTCTATGGGAAGGCTTTGTTCGAGAAAATCGCGTCCGAGAATGGCCTCCAGTCGTTTGGGCGACTCGCGGGTATCCTTGCTCGAGGGGAGTCTGAGAATCTCTCGATCATTGTGTGACAGCGTGATGGCCACATCCATTCTCGAGAGTGCCATTCGGCGCACGACTGTATCGATGTGCTGAAACTCGGTTTTTTCTGAGCGAAGAAATTTTCTTCGAGCCGGGGTGTTGTAAAAGAGGTCACGAATTTCAACCGTGCTCCCTTCTGGGTGTGCGGCTGGCTTGAGGTCAAAATGCTTCTCTCCGCCGTCGGTCTGAATTTGCCATGCGTGGCTGGTGCCGCGAGGCCTTGAAGTCAGTTGAAGGCGTGAGACCGAACTGATGCTCGGAAGGGCTTCTCCTCGAAACCCCATGGTCAGGACGTTTTCAAGATCCGCTAAAGAGGTGATCTTACTGGTCGCATGGCGAGATAAGGCTAAAGGCAATTCTTCCTTTTCAATGCCGCAGCCATTATCCCGAACCCTGATAAGGCCCATGCCTCCTTGTTCGATCTCAATCTCGATTCGGTCAGCTCCCGCATCAAAAGCATTTTCGACCAGTTCCTTGATCGCTGAAGCGGGTCGCTCGACAACCTCGCCTGCAGCGATCTGGTTTATGAGTTGGGGGGGGAGTGTTCGGATCGTCATCATCGTGGAGTTTCGGTCATTCAAGGCCCATTCTCTAACAGGATCGCTTCGATGGAAATATTCTTTCGGGTTCGGTATACAGATCGGCTAACGAACGCTATTGCAACCAGATATCAATGACCGTGAATCTTAAAGGCCTGAAGAATCGTTTGGATGAGTGCTATCGCCGGGACCAGTTCCGGTTGAAAAGGGCCATTGAGAAGCTGGAAAGCGATCTTAAAAGTGGTAAAGACGTTCAGCGAGAAGGTGAAGCACTCATCGCGCGTTTTGATGATTCCATTCTGCGGGTTAAAGCCCGAGGGAGTCGACTTCCCAAGATTGAGTATCCTGATCTTCCGGTTTCAGATAAACGGCAGGAAATCTTGGAGGCGATCCTCTCGCATCAGGTCATTATCGTTTGTGGTGAGACCGGTTCAGGAAAAACGACGCAGCTTCCGAAAATTTGTCTTGAAGCCGGCCGGGGCATCAAGGGCATCATAGGTCATACGCAGCCCCGTCGGATCGCAGCCCGAACGGTTGCAACGCGAATTGCTGAGGAACTGGGTCAATCGATTGGTCAGGCGGTCGGTTACAAGGTCAGGTTCAGGGACAAGACGAGCACCGATGGATACATCAAGTTGATGACTGATGGCATCCTGCTGGCTGAAATTCAGCACGATCGGTTTTTAGATGACTACGACACCCTTATCATCGATGAGGCGCATGAACGAAGCCTTAATATCGATTTCCTCTTGGGCTATCTTCGTTGGGTTTTGCCTAAAAGACCGGATCTTAAGGTCATAATTACTTCGGCAACCATTGATCCAGAGCGTTTCTCAAAGCACTTTAACAGTGCTCCGATCATTAACGTCTCAGGTAGAACCTTCCCTGTTGAAATTCGCTACCGACCGGTGGAGGTCGAGGAGGGGGATGAAACCGATAATTGCGAACAACAGGCCATTTTGGATGCCGTAGACGAACTCTGGCGTGACCAGTCTGGCGATATTCTGATTTTTATGAGCGGTGAGCGAGAAATTCGCGAAACCGCCGAATCTCTTCGCAAGCATCATCCACCTACCTGCGAGATTCTTCCCCTTTATTCAAGGCTTTCAGAGTCGGAACAGGAGAAGGTCTTTCGTCCTTCGGGCCGGCGTCGAGTGGTCTTGGCAACCAATGTCGCCGAGACTTCACTGACCGTGCCTGGAATCCGTGCAGTCATTGATACCGGCTATGCCCGCATCAGTCGCTATTCTCATCGAAGCAAGCTTCAGCGGCTTCCTATTGAGCGAATCTCCAAAGCCTCTGCGAACCAGAGATCCGGTCGCTGTGGTCGAATTGGTCCGGGCATAGCCATCCGACTTTACTCTGAGTTGGACTTTCTGAATCGGGATGAGTTTACGGATCCTGAAATTCTTAGAACGAATCTTGCTTCGGTCATCCTTCAGATGCATGCGCTCAGACTCGGTGAGCTGCAGCGCTTTCCTTTCGTGGAGCCACCTGACATTCGTTTGATCAAAGACGGCCTTAAAACACTCCAGGAGTTAAATGCGCTTGATGAACGGGGACAGTTAACGCCGATTGGTAAGCGGTTATCACGTCTCCCGATCGACCCAAGGCTTGGAAGAATGCTTCTTGCCGCGCAGGAGGAAGGCTGTTTGAGAGAAGTTGCCATTATGGTTTCGGCGCTCAGTGTTCCCGATCCACGGGAACGTCCTCAAGATCGAATGCAGCAGGCAGACCAGAAACATGCGCGATTCAAAGATGAGCGCTCAGATTTTATTTCCCTGTTGAAGTTATGGGATGACTTTGAAAGTCAGAAGACGCACCTCACGCGCGCCAAGATTCGAAGTTACTGTCGGGATTCATTTCTATCCTTCGTTCGCTTGCGCGAATGGCATGAGACCCACAGTCAGATCATGGAGGTCATCAAGGGGGAGTTTGATTTCAAGCTCAATATGGTTCCCGCCGAATTTCCTGAAATCCATCGGGCCTTACTGGCGGGACTTCTCTCAAATGTATGTTTGCGCCAAGAACAAAGCGAATACGTAGGCGCCAGAGGGGCGAAGCTTCACATTCATCCGGGGTCCTTTCTCTTTAAGGTCAAGCCCAAATGGATCATTTCTGCTGAACAAGTTGAAACCAGTAAGGTTTATGCGCGAACCGTGGCTGCCATAGAGCCTGAATGGATCGAGAAGGTTGGCGCACATTTGGTCAAGCAGCAACATTACGATCCCCATTGGGAGCGAAAATCGGCCAGGATCGCAGTGCATGAGCGAACTCAATTATTCGGTCTTACGATTCAGGCTGGACGGAAAATCCCTTACGAGCGGGTCAATGCCGTTGAGGCGCGTGAACTTTTTATTCGGCACGCACTGGTGCAGATGGATTATGACTCGCGTGCTCCTTTTATGGCGCACAACATCAAGTTGTTAGAGGAGGCTGACTATTTACAGCAGAAGGGGCGTCGGGTTGACCTGATGGTCGATGACTTATGGCTCTATAAGTTCTTCGATGAAAGAGTGCCGCCAGAGGTCGTAAATGGTGTGACCTTTGAAGTGTGGCGAAAATCAGTCGAAGCCTTGAATCCTGATTTCCTGAAACTAACTCAGGACGCCATTACCGTCAAAGTCGATGAATCGGTGGATGATCTCAACTTTCCGGACCACTGTCTGGTGGGGGGACTTCGCTTACCGCTCCAGTATCGCTTTGAACCCGGGCATGTGGATGATGGCGTTTCAGTCTTGATCCCGCTGCAGCTTCTGAATACGCTCGAAGAGTCCCCTTTTCGTTGGTTGGTCCCTGGAATGCTCAAAGAGAAGGTCATCGCGTTGCTGAAGTCATTGCCTAAGACCTTGCGCATTCATTTTGTTCCGGTCCCAGACTATGCCGAACGCATTCTTCCTATGCTCGACTTTGCTCAGGGTGATCTTTTGACACAGTTGTCCGCCGCGTTGAAACGAACCGGTGGGATTTCTGTTCCGGCAGGATCCTTTCGAGAGGAGTTGGTTCCTGATCACCTGAAAACCAATTATCTGGTCATGGGCGAGGATCAGCGGGTGATTGACCGGGGGCGAGATCTTTCCACTCTTAAGCAGAAGTATTCAAAGGACGCTGGGCAAAGCTTCAAACAAATCGCCAGCGAGGCATACTTGATGACGGGATGTCATGAGTGGGCCTTCGGCGACATTCCGGTCACGTTCGACGGGAACCACCAGGGAAGCCGGGTGTTCGGCTATCCGGCACTGGTAGATGAAGGGCAAACTGTTGGGCTAAGAATCCTTGAAGCCCGGGAAGAGGCCCAGCTCGTCCATGAAGGAGGGTTGGCCCGTCTTTTAGCGCTCTCACTAGCTAAAGACCTCAAGTACATTCGCAAAAATCTTCGGGTCGATGCGGCTGCTGAACTGTCCTATGGGAGGCTTGCCCCACATCCGCTTTTCTATGCGGATCTTGGGAAGGAGCGTTCTTTAAGGGATGACGTTGTGGCCCGCTTGCTGGCTGCCAGCTTTCTTGAGGATCAAGTCGAAATTCGATGCGCGGCATCTTTTACTCAGCGCACGGAGGCCCATCGCAAGGAGCTCATGGTGCGCTCTGATGAGATGGGAATCGTTGCGCAGAAAATCATGCAACTCCATGCTGAAGTGCTCCGCAATCTCGATAAGATCCCTGATGGCAAGGTCAAGGACGACGTGCGGTTCCAATTATCCCGCATGATTTATCTGGGATTCTGGATCAAAACTCCCTGGACTCAAATACGGGAATTTCCTCGTTATTTAACCGCCATACAGCATCGGCTCCAGAAAGCAGTGCAGGACCCGGGGCGAGATGCACGCCAGCGTTTAGATCTTGAGCCTTTCCAAAGAGCGTTCTGGGCGATGATTGAGAAGTATCACGGCCGCAGAGTTCCGGAGCGCCATCCTTTTCGATGGAAGCTGGAGGAGTTTAGGGTTTCTCTTTTTGCCCAGCAGCTGAAAACGGCTTACCCCATTTCAGCAAAGCGTATGGAGGAGTCGCTGAAAACGCTGGAACCCTCTGGGTGAGGGTTCCATTTTGCGCCTGAGCAACCTAGGGTAGCTCGAGTAATTCGTTGATCAGTCCCATGTAAGGCGTCAGCTGTGGGATGCGGGGAATGGGCCAGCACTGGTGTGTTACATGCGCCATGAGATTATTCAACCAGGGCTTGTTGGATTGGGCTGATCTTAGGATGAAGTAGTACTGGTCGCCACGTTGGGTCACTCCAAAGTTATCCAGATGGATGACAATGTCCTCGGGTTCACCCAGCAGCCTGACAGACACCCTAAGCCTTCGGCTCTCAAGGTCGAAATCAAAGGCATTGAGCTTGGCAATGCCACGCAATACAACATTGGCCGCCAGCGTGATAAGGAAACTGGGGGTCATCTTGATTGCGGCCTTGATCAAGCTGGCTTGAATACTCATCTTTTAAACGTTCCTCGAAATTAGGTAGAGAAGGTTCGGTCCGCCGCGTCAAAGGGATAGCATGAATGCCGGGGCGACACCTCATTTTAAACCGGCTGGAGGGTTAGAATGTGACTCAAATCAGTGGAAAATCGGAAATGAAGATAGGTACCCCGAAATCATCCGGCGCTACCCGGGTCATGCTCCTCGGTAGCGGTGAGTTGGGCAAGGAGGTTGTGATCAGCCTTCAGCGTTATGGCGTTGAGGTCATCGCGGTGGATCGCTATGCCGATGCGCCTGCACAGCAGGTTGCCCATCGTGCCCATGTCATCGATATGACGAATAATCAGCAGTTGATCGACCTGATTGCTCGTGAAAAGCCTCACTTTATCGTGCCAGAGATTGAGGCGATTGCGACATCGGTCCTGGCCGAGGTCGAAAATTCGGGAACGGCTGTCGTGATTCCAAATGCGAGAGCGGTTCAGTTGACCATGAACCGGGAGGGGATACGCCGGCTAGCGGCCGAGATCCTGGCATTGCCAACCTCGGATTATCAGTTTGTCGATAGTCTTGAGGGTCTCCGCGATGCCTCAGAGGCGGTGGGATTTCCCTGCTTTGTAAAACCCATCATGTCCTCTTCGGGAAAAGGGCAATCCATGCTCAAGGGGCCTTCTGATATCGAGGCCGCCTGGTCCTATGCCCAAGAGGGGGGGCGGGTTCATGGAACCCGGGTGATTGTTGAGGGAAAGATCGATTTTGACTTTGAAATAACCCTCATTACCGTCAGAACCGTGGATGCCAAAGGACAGTCACAAATTGCCTACTGCGAACCTGTAGGCCATCTTCAGCGGCAGGGAGACTACGTCGAAAGTTGGCAACCACAGCAGATGACTGAAGCGGCGTGGAGTGAGGCAAGGCGGATCGCTCATGCGGTTGTCGATAATCTCGGTGGATGTGGCGTTTTTGGTGTTGAGCTTTTCGTGAGAGGGGATCAGGTCTGGTTCAGCGAGGTAAGTCCAAGGCCTCACGATACTGGAATGGTTACGATGATCACGCAGCGGCAAAGTGAATTTGAGCTGCATGCGCGGGCAATCCTTGGACTTCCGGTTTCCACCGAATTAGCCGTGTCCGGGGCATCGGCAGTGATCTATGGGGGCGTTGATGCGCCCTCGGTCAGTTTTTCAGGCTTAGAAGAGGTGCTGGCTGATCCCGATGTGGAAATTCGGCTATTCGGCAAACCTGAATCGTTCATCAGGCGACGCATGGGTGTTGCACTGGCCAAAGCTGCGGATCCTGACCTGGCCCGAAGCTTGGCCCGTGATGCCGCGTCACGAATTAAAGTCAGCGCGGGTTGATGTCTTCTTTGCAGGCCATTCTATGATCCGCGCCTTCAGTCATACTCCCCCGGTGCTGTTGTTCCTGACGCTGACGTTACTGAGTGGTGTCTGCAAGGGTGATGTTTACAGGCGTGTGGGGCCCGATGGCCAGGTCGTCTTTACGGATAAGCCCCAAGGGCATGGGTATGCCCTGGTGATCAAGTCCAATGGCCGCCCATCACATGCGGTGCCAACACAAAAGATTCCCAGTCCTCAGCCGCTTCCTTCCGTCGTGAAGTCCTCTTCGATGGTTCATCGATTAAATACGGGCGAGATCGTCTTGGGTAACGGACCCAAGATCTACTCTTTCAGGCCCTCTGATGTTCGCCTGAATGCGGGACCACTCGGTACCAAGGCGGACGCATTCTCTGCGATTATCGATCGTGCGGCTTACGTGCATGGGCTTGATCCTTGGCTTCTTCACGCAGTCATTCGGGCAGAGTCAGCCTATAACCCCATGGCGCAATCCAGTAAGGGGGCAATCGGCCTTATGCAGTTGATGCCGGACACTGCAGCACGCTACGGGGTCCGGGATCCCTGGAATCCAGAGGAAAACATCCATGCGGGGGCCCGATACCTTCGGGACCTCATGGGTATGTTTGGTTCCGACGTCCGTCTTGCTGTGGCGGCTTATAACGCCGGGGAAGGTAATGTTCAGAAATATGGGAATCAGATACCCCCTTTTGAGGAAACCAGGGGCTACGTGACGAAGGTGCTCGATTTTTATCGACGTTGATTTCGCCTTTGGAACCCGGCCTTGTCATGACATCCTCAGGTTTTTGTGAACCTCAGGGTACTTCAACGCCGAGAACTGAAAGTATTTCGATCAAAGCGATCAGGGGGAGACCTACCAGTGCGTTAGGATCGCGACCTTCAATTTTTTCAAATAGCACGATTCCCAGCCCCTCTGATCGAAAGCTACCTGCGCAATCAAAGGGTTGGTCTGCTTCGAGATAGCGAACAATTTGTTGACGGGTTAGGTTTCTGAAATGGACCCGAGTGGTTTCAAGACGAGAGATGCACTCTCTGCCAGCGCCTGGAGTTACCGTAACTGCGGTATGGAATTCGACGCAGCGGCCGGAGCTCAAGGTAAGTTGATCTATGGCTCGATCCAGGTTTCCGGGTTTCCCTATCAAGTGGTTGTCAATGCTGGCGACCTGGTCTGAGCCGATGACGAGGGCGTTTTTAGTGCTCGCAGCGATGGCGCGTGATTTCGCGATCGCAAGTCGCGAGGCAAGCGCTTGAGGTGACTCCCCGGGAAGGGGGGTTTCATCAACGGCGGGATTCGCTGTCTCAAAAGGAAGCCTGAGTTTCTTCAGTAGCTCGCCGCGGTATTTCGATGTGGAAGCCAGGATGATTGGAGGATATTTATTTGTTTTCAAGGTATGGATCTTTGACATGGGGGCACTAGGACCGGTATCATTCGCCGATTATGCCTGAGCATTTGCCAGACGCTGTCGATCCTGTGGCCTTCGCTGAAAAGCGTGGTCATCTGGTCGGCCGGTTGGCTGTCGGTGGTCTTGATCGGTTGGCACCCATGGTGAAGAACCTTGATGCCTATGTCGATCTCGATCTCCAATTCGGAAAGCAAGGACGACTGCCCTTGATTGAAGGGCGCGTTGCCGCGCGGTTGGTTCTCGAATGCCAATGTTGTCTTGGACCTTTGGAGTGGAATATTGATTCCAAGGTTCGATTGGGTATCGTGGAGTCAGTTGACGCGGCTTTGTTGCTACCGGAAGACACCGAAGCCCTGATCGTTGAGCCGGACGTGGAAGTCCTGCTTGCCGATATCGTCCAGGATGAGTTGTTGTTGGCCGTTCCGGTCATTCCGCAGCATGACGACTGCCATCTGCCCGGGGAGACGCCAGCCCCATCAGAGGCAAGAAGAAATCCTTTTGCATCTCTGGCGGATCTCAAGCTCAAATCAACCTCCGAGGAGTAAACCATGGCCGTACAGCAAAACCGCAAGACCCGCTCCAAGCGCGATATGCGCCGCTCGCATGATGCGCTGACGGGTGCAACCCTTTCCATTGAGCCGACCACCGGCGAAACGCATCGTCGTCATCACGTGAGTGCCGATGGCTACTATCGTGGCCGCAAGGTCATTGCGAGCAAGGTAGAAGAAGCTTCCGACGAATAAGTGGGCGCTGCGCTAGCCGTTGCCGACTGGTAATCACAGACAGGACTGAAGGGCCCACCGTTCGATGATGTCGCCTAAGCTGACGATAGCCGTGGATGCGATGGGTGGAGACCATGGCCCTCGTGTCACGGTTCCAGCGGCCCTTGATAGCGCAGCCAAATACCCCAACCTGAATTTAATTCTGGTAGGGAACGAAGCCTCCTTGCGGGAAACTCTAGCCGGCCGGGAAAAGGCCTACGGCGACAGAATTCAGATCGTCCATGCATCTGAGGTCGTTGAAATGCATGAGTCGCCTTCTAAGGCGCTTCGCGGCAAGAAAGACTCGTCTATGCGGGTCTCCATCAATCTCGTTAAGGACGGCCAGGCGGATGCTTGCGTAAGTGCAGGTAACACCGGCGCGCTAATGGCTATCGCCAAGTTTGTCCTAAAAACGATTCCGGGCGTAGATCGACCGGCTATCATCGCCATGTTGCCATCCAAAACGGGTCATACTCATGTTTTGGATCTCGGCGCTAACGTCGATTGTTCAGCAGAGCATCTCCTGCAGTTTGCCATCATGGGCTATGAGTTGGTAAAAGCAGTTGAAAATCAGGACCATCCTCGTGTCGGACTCCTTAACATCGGTGAAGAGGAGATCAAGGGCAATGAGCAGGTCAAGCAGGCCGCGAAGCTTCTGGCCGAATCGCATATCAACTTTGTCGGATTTGTCGAGGGAAATGACATTTTTTCCGGCGAGGTCGACGTGGTCGTAACTGATGGATTTACAGGCAATGTAGCGCTCAAGGCCATCGAAGGTTTTGCAAAACTTTTGGGTGGATCCCTTAGGGACGAGTTCCGCCGAAACATTTTCTCCAAAATGGTCGCTATCCTTGCGCTTCCTGTCCTTAATGCATTCAAAAAGCGATTTGATCCCCGTCGCTACAACGGTGCGAGTTTGGTCGGTTTACGCGGTATTGTGGTGAAGAGCCATGGCAACGCAGACCAGGTTTCTTTAGCTAATGCGATCCGAGTGGCAATGCTAGAGGTTGAGCAGGGCGTTCCTGACCGGATTGGGCAACGGGTGAGCTCCTCTATTGCCGAGGGGCGGACGGTATGACGATCTACTCAGGATTGCTCGGAACCGGAGGCTACCTTCCGGAAACCATTCTAACGAACGAAGAGATCTCTCGGACGGTTGAAACGACCAATGAATGGATCGTCGAGCGGACTGGAATTCGAGAGCGCCACATTGCTGCGCGCCACGAGACTGCGTCCAGCATGGCTGAAGCTGCTGCTCGTCAGGCCATTGAAGCCGCTGGTATCGAGCCGGACCAGATTGATCTCATTATCGTGGGAACGGGCACTCCAGACCGTGTTTTTCCGAGCACTGCCTGCCTTCTCCAGCACCGGCTGGGGCTTCGCCGCGGAGCGGCTTTCGATGTGCAGGCCGCCTGTTCGGGTTTCATTTATGCCTTAAGTGTTGCTGACCAGTTCATTCGAGCCGGTAATGCCCGCTATGTTTTGGTGGTGGGAAGTGAACTAAATTCCCGGCTAGTGGATTGGAGTGACCGAACGACATGTGTGCTCTTTGGTGATGGCGCGGGTGCTGTCGTCATGGGTGCGACCGACACGCCAGGGCTTCTTAGCACCCATATTCATTCGGATGGCCAATATCAGGACCTCCTGTACGTCCCCAACCCGAATGCCTGTTTTTCCGAGGACGAGACCGCATCCAGGTATCTTAAGATGCAGGGCAATGAGGTCTTCAAAGTGGCAGTCAATACGCTTGGAAAAATTGTCGACGAAACCCTGACGGATAACGGTCTGGTCAAGGCTGACATCGACTGGCTCGTTCCGCATCAGGCCAATATCCGCATCATCACCGCCACGGCCAAAAAGCTGAAGATGCCCATGGAGCGCGTGGTGGTCACGGTTGAGCGACAGGGGAATACCTCCTCAGCTTCGATTCCGCTGGCGTTAAATGAAGCGATTCGCGATGGTCGTATCCAACGTGGACAAACTGTTTTGATGGAGGCTTTTGGCGGTGGTTTCGCCTGGGGCTCCGCGTTACTTCGCTACTAGTTCGAGGAGTCGGCGTTCATGAGTCGGGTTGATAAGGGCCTTGCGTTTGTTTTTCCCGGGCAGGGATCCCAAACTGTCGGAATGCTGGCTGAGCTGGCTTCGCTAAATTCGATTGTCAAAGACACGTTTGCAGAGGCCTCCGAGGTTCTCGGGTACGATTTATGGCAGCTCGTCAGCGAGGGTCCGGCAGAGACTTTGAATGCAACTCGCCAGACGCAGCCGGCCATGTTGGCAGCAGGTGTTGCTGCTTGGCGTTTTTGGGAGCAGGCGTCTGAAGTGCGCCCTGGTTTTATGGCGGGTCACAGTCTTGGCGAATACACCGCATTGGTCTGTGCAGGAAGCCTTGATTTTAAGTCAGGCATAGGGCTTGTAGCCGAGCGTGCCCGACTAATGCAGGAAGCGGTTCCCGAGGGCGTTGGGGCGATGGCCGCCATCATCGGTCTTGATGATGACAAGTTAATTGCAGCCTGTCAGGAAGCGACAACGGCTGAGTCTCTGGTCATTCCAGCCAACTTCAATGCGCCGGGTCAGGTCGTTATTGCAGGTCATGCCACGGCAGTTGCTAAGGCCGGGGAGTTAGCCAAGGCTGCGGGTGCCAAGCGGGTTGTGACGCTCCCAGTCAGCGTTCCCTCGCATTGCCCACTGATGAAGCAGGCTGCAGCGGAATTCCGGGGGCAGCTCGATGAGATCCATTTTGCAGCGCCTCAAGTTCTCGTTATCCATAATGTGGATGTTGCGTCGCACGCAGAGGCCGAGGCTATTCGGTTGGCACTTGAAAGTCAGCTCTACGGTTCCGTTCGTTGGACCGACACGATACGTAAGATGTCCGCACAAGGCGTTGACCGTTTCATTGAGTGTGGTCCTGGACAGGTGCTTGCGGGTCTTAACAAACGCATCGTTCCCGATGCCAGGACCCAGGGATTTTCAGATTCACAAACATTGGAAAAGGCGAAGGAGTTGGCGGCATGAGTTCACCCGTAGCAATCGTAACCGGTGCGAGTCGAGGCATTGGTCGTGCCATTGCTGAGCGTCTCTCGCGCGATGGATTTAAGGTTATTGGTACCGCGACCTCTGATGGTGGAGCTTCTGCGATCAGCGTTTATCTCGAAGAGGCAGGCCTTGATGGGGTCGGTCGAGTTCTTAATGTTGCTGAGCCGGGTGCTATCGAGGCTTTCATCGATGCGGTGACCGAAGAGTTTGGTACGCCTCAGGTCCTAATTAACAATGCAGGGATCACCCGAGATAACCTTTTGATGCGCATGAAGGATGACGAGTGGAATGACATCATGACCACGAATCTGACCTCGGTTTTCAAATTGAGCAAGGCTTGCATGCGCGGAATGATGAAGGCAAGGCAGGGTCGTATTGTGAACATCACCTCTGTAGTGGGTGTGACGGGGAATGCCGGGCAAGCGAACTATGCGGCTGCCAAGGCGGGCATTATTGGATTCACCAAGTCACTGGCCAAGGAAGTAGGTTCACGGGGGATTACAGTGAACTGCGTGGCGCCTGGTTTTATAGACACTGACATGACCCGGTCTCTATCCGACGAACTAAAGCAGGGGCTGTTGTCCAACATCCCGCTCGCACGTTTGGGTGAATCTGAGGAGATTGCCGGCGCAGTGAGTTTCCTTTGCTCAAAGGATGCAGGATACGTGACGGGTGAGACCTTGCACGTGAATGGTGGCATGTATATGGCATAATGCGCCCGCCGAATGGGGATGGCATTGCCAGTATGAGTTCGAATGAGATGCCATAAGGCGTCGGTTGGGATAAAAACCCTTGTCAATGACGGGTTTCAAATTAAAATGGCAGTCTCTCTTAAACAGAGACTTAACGACTGAGGATAAAAAATGAGTGATGTTGCAGAGCGTGTAAAGAAGATCGTTGCCGAGCAGCTGGGCGTCAAGGATGAAGTGACCAATGAGGCTTCTTTCGTAGATGACCTGGGTGCCGATTCCCTGGATACTGTCGAATTGGTCATGGCTCTCGAAGAAGAGTTCGAGTGTGAAATCCCTGATGAGGATGCCGAAAAGATCACGACTGTTCAGCAGGCGATCGACTACATCAACACTCACGTCTAATCGATTTGTCCCGTGGAACCCCGACAGGCTATTTGTCTGGCGGGGTTGTTTGGTATTTGGGCCCGGGATTTTTGTTTGAGATCGAATAGTGAGTAAGAGACGTGTTGTTGTAACCGGACTCGGTGCTGTGTCACCGGTCGGTCTGAGTGCCCAGGGCTCCTGGGAGAGCGTAGTCAATGGAAAAAGTGGGATCGGGCACTTGGATGTGTTCGATGTCTCCGAATTTTCCACGCGTATTGGTGGCAGCGTTCGTGACTTTGAAATCACGGATTACATCAGCGACAAAGAAGCCAAAAAAATGGATGTGTTCATCCACTATGGCATTGCCGCAGGATGTCAGGCTTTCGAGCACTCTGGCATCGAGGTTACTGAAGCCAATGCCGAACGGATCGGCGTTGCGATCGGTGCGGGCATCGGCGGAATCACCGGCATTGAGAATGGTCATAACGCCTTTTTAAAGGGCGGTCCCCGTCGCATCTCACCATTTTTTGTTCCCAGCAACATCATTAACATGATCTCTGGGAATCTTTCGATCAAATACGGTTTGCAAGGACCGAATTTCTCGATCGTGACCGCCTGTACGACAGGAACCCATAATATTGGTGAAGCAGCTCGCATCATCATGTACGGTGACGCTGATGTGATGGTTGCCGGTGGGTCTGAGATGGCAACATCACCGACTTCTCTGGGGGGGTTCGCTTCCGCGAAAGCCTTGTCCCGCAGAAACGATGAACCTTTGCTGGCGAGCCGTCCCTGGGATAAGGATCGTGATGGTTTCGTTTTGAGCGATGGCGCCGGTGTGATGGTTCTGGAAGAGTTGGAACACGCCAAGCGCCGTGGTGCGACGATCTATGCCGAAGTGGTGGGGTTTGGCATGAGTGCCGATGCCTATCACATGACCCAACCACCCGCAGGGGGCGAAGGGGCAGCGCGTTGCATGCGCTATGCGTTGAGAGATGCTGGATTGAATCCGTCGGATATCGATTACATCAATGCGCATGGTACGTCGACACCGGCCGGTGACATTGCGGAAACGCAGGCAATCAAGACGACCATGGGTGATCACGCTTACAAAGTGGCGATCAGCTCGACCAAGTCAATGACAGGACATATGCTGGGTGCCGCGGGCGGCATCGAGGCCATTTTCTCGGTCTTGGCATTGCGTGATCAGGTCGCTCCGCCAACCATCAATCTGGATAATCCGGATCCTGCGTGCGATCTTGACTTCATTCCCCATCATGCTCGAAAGATGGCTATGGAATATGTCATGTCAAACTCGTTCGGATTTGGTGGCACCAACGGGACCCTAATTTTTAAACGGTTCGTATAATGCCGAAACGGCCTCACCTGAGGCCGTTATCCTTATTCTCTTCGGGGCGGCAATGGTGACAGGCAGTCTGACACTCTTAAATGGTCGTCCCGAGACCATGGTAGATCTCGCTGATCGCGGATTTCAGTTTGGCGATGGTGTCTTTACGACGCTTCTGATTCAGGATGGCATTCCGCTTTTCGCAAGGGAACATCTTGATCGATTGGATCGAGATGCCAAGATCCTCAAGCTTCCCTCCCCGGATCGCGGGATTCTAAGCACTGAAATTGATCATCTGGCCTCAGCTTGCCCGAGTGGAATTCTTAAAATTCACTGGACTCGGGGCTCGGGGGGAAGAGGGTATCTTCCGCCAGAAAATCTCTCACCGACCCGTGCTTTGATTTTGCGGGAAGCAGATCCTGAGAGTGAAAAGCTTCCTGCCCCCCTCAAGCTGCGATGGGCCGAGATGCGTCTTGGGATCAATCCGTTGCTTGCCGGGGCCAAGCATATGAATCGACTGGAGCAGGTGCTGGCCCGTCTGGAATGGCGTGATCCAGAGATCGATGAGTCCTTGTTGCTTGACAGCGAGGGCTTTGTTGTCGAAGGAGTCTCTACCAATGTGTTCCTCCTTAAGGGTGCAACTGTATTGACTCCCTTGCTTGACCGGGCGGGAGTCAGGGGCGTGACGCGCGATCTTTTGATCAAGATGGCATCTGCATCAGGTTATGAGGTTCGTGAGGAGCGTGTATCACCTCAAACGGTCCTCGGTGCAGATGCTCTGTTACTGACTAACAGCGTGAGAGGGATTTGTCCTGTGGCATCGCTGGAAGGACGATCTTACGTCAGTCAGCCATTCGCAGAGCAGATGCATGCCTCCTATCTTCTGGAATTGGCTCGAACGCGTCGCGAATGGCTTTGAATCCTTGGCTTGCCCGGATCTTTCTCGTCGCGATCCTATCGATCTGGATTTATGCGGACTACCGCACCAGTCTCAATGAACCTTTGAATCTAGCCGGCCCATTTAGCCTTCACCTTAGAAAAGGCGATGGGATTCGGGCCTTGGGTCAACGCCTTAAATCTGAGGGTGTTCTCAAGGAGCCTCTGTGGCTGATGCTGTTGACCTATAGCTCCGGGAATGCAAGAAACCTGAAATATGGGGACTACGTGCTGAAGCCGGGGGTGACCCCTCGTGCTCTTCTGGACCAAGTGGTAAGTGGAAAATCCCGCCAGGTGCCAGTAACCCTGATTGAAGGGATGACCTTTAGAGATCTTCTCAAAATCTTGAATCAACACCCCGTCATTCGCCATGAACTCTCGGCAAAGTCACCGGAAGAAATCATGACGCTCTTAGGGGAGAAGGGGCTACCCGCTGAAGGCTCATTTTTCCCGGATACCTACTTCACCTCGGCTGAGACCTCCGATCTTGATATCTTGAGAAAGGCGAGGAAAAAAATGCAGTCCGTTCTGAACCTTGAGTGGCAGGAACGGGACCCATCGGTTCCCTATCTGACGGCTTATGAAGGCCTTATCATGGCTTCGATTGTCGAAAAAGAGACAGGGCAAGCAGCCGAGCGGGCCGCAATCGCGGGGGTTTTTGTGCGCCGTCTCAACCAGCACATGCGGCTCCAGACGGATCCTTCGGTGATTTATGGTCTGGGCGAGACCTTTGATGGTGATCTTCGTAAAGGCGACCTTCGAAGGGATACGCCATTCAATACCTATACCCGGTCAGGATTACCTCCAACTCCAATTGCCTTGCCAGGAAGAGATGCCATCCATGCAGCTATGCATCCCTTGTCAGGTTCAAGCCTTTACTTCGTGGCCAGGGGCGACGGCAGTCATGTATTCAGTGATACGCTTGAGGCACATGAAAAAGCAGTGGATCAGTATCAAAGACAACGTAAAAGATGAAAGCAAAATTCATTACGCTCGAAGGGGGAGAAGGCGTCGGCAAGACGACTAATCTCGCCTTTATTGAGGACTACCTTAAATCCAAAGGCGTTGCTCTCCTCAGAACCCGGGAGCCAGGCGGAACGGAGCTTGGGGAAAAGGTCAGAGAGATCCTCTTGCACTCTGCGCAGGTGGGGGCGAAGACCGAATTACTCCTGGTATTTGCAGCACGCGCCCAGCATGTGCAGGAGGTTATCCGTCCGGCGCTTGCAAAAGGGCAATGGGTGCTTTCGGATCGGTTTACAGATGCGAGCTACGCCTATCAGGGGGGTGGTCGAGGTCTCAACAAGGCAGACATTGGTTTTCTGGAACAATGGGTTCAGGAGGATCTCCATCCGGATCTGACGTTGTTACTGGATACACCGATTTCGGTCGGTATGGCGCGGGCAAGAGCCCGGGGGCCTCAGGATCGTTTTGAATCCGAGGCTGACAATTTCTTTGAACGAGTCAGGGCCGCTTATCTTGATCGCATGAACCGAGAGCCCGATCGCATTCGCCGGATTGATGCTTCTGTTGATCTTCCTCTGGTCCAGGCTGCCATCGCGAGAGAGCTGGAGCGCTTATTTTGATGGTGGTGCAAGAGGGAGAGCGAAACGTCCCCTTGCCGTGGCTTGAATCGCCATGGCAAACCCTCGTGGATGCCATTGATAAGGATCGGGTTGCGCATGCGCTCTTGATCAGAGGGGTCGCTGGAACCGGGAAAACGCGCCTTGCAATGGATTACGCACGACGGCTTTTGTGCCAGACCCCTCTATCTGGAAGGGCTTGTGGGCGCTGCACCTCTTGTCACCTCTTCGATGCAGGAACCCATCCGGATTTCCTGAAGCTCGCACCCGAGGAAGCGGGGAAAGCGATCAAGGTTGATGCCGTCAGGCAGATGATTTTGGATATTGCGTTGACGCCCCAGTACGCTGGATACAGAGTCGTCATTATCGATCACGCGGATGCCCTGAATGGGAATGCAGCCAACGCGCTCCTCAAGTCTCTTGAAGAGCCCCCCAATGGAACGGTCATCGTACTTGTGACGGATCGGCCCGAGCAACTTCCCGCTACCATCCGGAGTCGTTGTCGTAATCTCAGCATAAGCCCGATCCGCACGGATGTGGCACTTGAGTGGCTCCACCAGCAGGGATTTGGAGCTGATGCTCCAGCTTTGCTGAGCACAGCTGCTGGATCTCCCCTTCGGGCGGCCTCTCTCGATGGTTCGGAGGCAGTTAAAAAGCGGCTTGAGCGGTTTGATGAACTCATGGCCGTTTTTTTTGGTGCTCGAGATCCTTTGGATGTTGCTGAGGTCTGGGCAACCAAGCTAGGAGAGATGGAGCTGTCCTGGATGGCTTCATGGCTTGCCGATGGGGCACGCCTTGGATTAACCGAGGGAAGAGCGCCTACCCGAAATCTTGATCTTGATGCGCAGCTCAAGCGACTTGCGGCAAGAATCCCGGTGCCATTTTTGATGGAAACTTACGACCGAATCCTCAAGTGCCAGGAAGCCTTGAGAGGGCCTGCGAATCGCCAGTTGGTATTTGAAGAGTTTCTGATTCGTTGGGCTGAGGGTGGCGCCCACCCTTCGTAGGGCAGGCGCAAAAGGTTTTATTTGACGCGCATCCCAGGCTGAGCGTCGGAGTCTGGCGAGAGGATGAAAGGACCGCCGCGGCTATCACTGGCTGCGAGCACCATTCCTTCTGAAAGACCAAACTTCATTTGACGGGGTGCAAGATTGGCCACCATGACGGTCAGGCGCCCCTTAAGGTCGGCTGGCTGATAAGCGGACTTGATTCCAGCAAAGACCGTTCGGGTCTCAGAGCCAATATCCAGTGTCAATTTGAGAAGTTTTGCAGCGCCTTCCACATGTTCCGCCTCAACAATCCGGGCAATGCGAAGGTCGATTTTTGCAAAGTCATCGATGCTGATCGTTGGGGCCACCGGCTCAATCGTTGGAGATTCTGTCTTGGAAACTGCAGGCGCCTCTGGCGTGTTGCCCAGCGTCTGCCGGCTGCTTTCGACCAGTTTGGCGATCTGGGCAGCCTCAACACGCGTCATCAGGTGCTGATAGGGCTGAATGGCTGAGGGTGGAGTTCCCAAATCCTCCCAGCGGAAGTCGCGATCCATGCCAAAAAATTCCCGAGCGACCCTTTGCGTTAGCTGTGGAAGCAAAGGAGATAACAGGACGGATAGCGCATGAAAGCCCTGAAGGCTTCGGGTGCAGATCCGGAGTAGTTCCTGCTGCATGCCTTCGGCTTTCGCAACTTTCCAAGGCTCCTTGCCATTTACATATTCGTTGATCCCGTCAGCAATCCGCATAATTTCGCGCGTGGCCCTTGCATAGTCACGATTTTCGTAGGCTTGAGCGATGGGCTCTGCGTTCTGGGCGAGATCTTTGAGAATGGCTTGGCCTTCCTCGGTATCCCAGTAGGTGGCATCGAGCTGCCCATCCAGTTGCTTGGTCACAAAACCAGCCGTACGACTAGCAATGTTGACGTACTTTCCGACCAAGTCTGAATTGACTCTGAGCGAGAAGTCTTCCAGATTAAGATCGATGTCCTCCATGCTCCCATTTAGCTTGCAACCATAGTAATAGCGAAGCCATTCCGGATTGAGGCCTTGGGTCAGGTAGGTCTCGGCAGTGATGAACGTTCCCCGCGACTTGGACATCTTTTCGCCATTCACGGTCAGGAAGCCGTGGGCAAAGATCCGGGTCGGTGTTCTGAATTCTGCATGTTCCAGCATAGCTGGCCAGAAGAGTGCGTGGAAGTAGAGGATGTCCTTCCCGATAAAATGATAGAGCTCGGCATCAGATCCTTTTTCCCAGTAGGAGGCGAAATTCATGCCGGTCTTGGCGCAGAGGTTCTTGAAGCTGCCCATGTACCCCACAGGCGCATCCAGCCAGACATAAAAGAATTTGCCGGGCGCCTCGGGTATCTCAAAGCCGAAATAGGGTGAATCCCGGGAAATGTCCCAATCAGCAAGGCCCGCATCGAACCATTCGGCCATTTTGTTGGCCGCTTCGTCCTGCAGGTGTCCTGCACGGGTCCAGGTTTTTAGAAATTCCTCGCACTGTCCCAACTTGAAGAAGTAATGGACGGACTCCTTGCGTACGGGGGTTGCACCGGATACCGCCGAAAAGGGATTTATCAGATCAGTGGGAGAATAGGTCGCTCCGCAAGCTTCGCAGGAATCCCCATACTGGTCCTTGGCGTGGCATTTGGGGCATTCGCCCTTGATAAAGCGATCCGGCAAGAACATCTCTTTGGCAGGATCGTAGAACTGTTCGATGCTACGTGATTCGATCAAACCCTGGGCCTTCAGGCGGAGATAAATCGTCTCCGCGAGTTCCCGTGTCTCATTCGAGTGCGTGGAATAGTAGTTATCAAAAGCGACATGGAATCCTGCGAAATCACGTTCGTGTTCCTTTTGAACCCGGGCAATCAGGGTTTCAGGGGTGATTCCTTCCTTTTCAGCACGCAGCATGATGGGGGTGCCATGCGTATCATCGGCACAAATGTAGTGGCATTCATGCCCACGCATTTTCTGGAAACGAGCCCAGATGTCGGTCTGGATATATTCGACCAGATGCCCGAGGTGAATCGGACCATTGGCATAGGGCAGGGCGCTGGTAATCAGTATTTTTCGTTTCTGCGACATGCTGAGTGACTCTTTTATGCGGCAACTTGTGGCCGCTCCGGTTTATTTCTTACTGGCGAGGCGCTTGCGGCCTGCCCAGCTTTTTGCAAATTGGAAGGCTACCCGCCCACTGCGTGAACCGCGGAGCAGGGCATAGGCCAAAGCTTCGGTTCGCGCTGCATCGCCGTCCTCAGAAAAGCCATAGTGACCCAGCCAGTGCTCGACGATTTCAAGGTACTGCTCCTGGTTGAATGCCTGAAAGGACAACCAAACGCCAAACCGTTCCGAAAGTGAGATCTTCTCCTCAACCGCCTCGCCCTGATGCAACTCGCCATTGATCCATTGGGCACTTTGATTATCCTCCGGAAATTCCGGCAGGAGGTGCCGTCGGTTCGACGTTGCGTAAATCAGAAGGTTCTCTGGCTGTTCCGAAAGCGTTCCTTCCAGCGTCGCCTTAAGGACTTTGTAGCCTGCATCATCCGACTCAAATGCAAGATCATCGCAGAAGATGATGAAGCGTTCCGTACGATCCCTGATCAACCGCTGAATTTCAGGCAGATCGATAAGGTGGGCACGTCCGACCTCAATCATTCGGAGGCCTTTTTCTCGATACTCAGCAAGAAGGGCTTTGACGAGGGTCGATTTTCCGGTGCCTCTGGAGCCCCAAAGGAGGGCATTATTGGCGGGATGCCCTTCGAGAAACTGGCGTGTGTTGAGGTCGAGCTCATCCTTTTGACGGTCAATCCCCTTAAGGTCTGCCAGCTTGCATCCCCCCTTCTGGGGAAGAGACGTCAGGTAGCCCTGCCCTGGGTGCTCTCCCCCAATCCAGCGAAAAGCCGTTTCCCGGGGAAAGTCAGGGACCGGCTTCTCGCTTGGCGCCCACCGGTCGAGGGTGGCGTTGAGCTTTTTGACTTCGGAAAGAAGGAGCTTCAGCGTATCCATGCCAACGGATTATTCCTGTCCGGGCTCCGTGCGCTTGCGGTACTTGGAAGGGGGCAAGGTCAGACCTTCCACCTTTTTCTTTCGGCTCTGTGGCGGCTTATCGGTTTTAGGTGCACCGTAATGTTTTTTCGGTACCTGAGGCTCTCTTCGCGCTCCGCCTTCCGCGGGTTGCAGGTTGATTTTCTGTCCGCGGATCCAGGTCTTTGCAAGCGACTGGAATACATCCCGAGGCAGACCATTGGGGAGTTCGACCGTGCTGTAGGAATCAAACAGTTTGATTGCACCGATCTGACGCGCGCCGATCCCGCCCTCGTTGGCGATGGCGCCAACAATGTCTTTTGGCATGACGCCGTGTGAACGGCCCACGTCAATGGTAAAGACGCGCATGTCCGCTGATCCTGCGCCAAATCCGCTTTCATGACGCGGCTCGCGGCGTGGCGGTCGACCCTGGTCATCTCGGTCAAAGCGTGGACGGCGATCATCACGTGGTGGGCGGTCCCTGCGGCCTTCAGAGCGAGGGGGTTCACGATGCACAAACTCGGGTTCCTCAGCAGCTTCCAGAGGTCGATCTCGGTGAAGCATGTGTGCAATGGCTGCCGCAATATCTGCGGGTTCCCCAATTTCTTCCTGTGTCCAGGTGTCAATAAGATCGCGATAAAAAGACAAATCTTGTGCGTCAATGACTTCAACGAGCTGCGCTTTGAACTGCTCGATTCGCCGATCGGCAATATCCCGAAGGGTCGGAAGGCGCATCTGTTCGATTGGCTGGCGGGTTGCCTGCTCAATGGCGCGGAGCATGCGTCGCTCACGGGGCGCCACAAAGAGGATCGCGGTTCCTTTCCGACCCGCACGCCCGGTGCGGCCGATCCGATGAACGTAGGTCTCGGTGTCGTAGGGGATGTCGTAGTTCACGACGTGGGTAATGCGTTCGACGTCCAGACCACGGGCAGCAACATCAGTGGCAATAACGATGTCCAGTGCGCCCCGTTTCAGGCGGTCGACAACCTTTTCGCGCAGGATCTGGGTCATATCGCCATTGAGCGCTGCAGCTTCGTAACCCCTGGCCTCGAGCTTTTCGGCCAGCTCGACCGTTTCCGTCTTGGTCCTGACGAAGATGATCATGGCATCGATATCATCGGCATCAAGAATACGGGTCAATGCATCCAGTTTCTGGAGGCCTGATACCAACCAGTATTGTTGGTTAATGGATTCAACCGTTGATGTTTTGCTTTGAATCCGGATCTCGGCAGGATTATCGAGGTGGCTGTTTGCGATCTTCTTGATCACGGGGGGCATGGTCGCTGAAAAGAGCGCAGTCTGCCGGGTATCTGGGGTGTGCTCGAGAATCCACTCGACGTCCTCAATGAATCCCATGCGGAGCATTTCATCGGCTTCGTCGAGCACAAGCGTCTGCAGAGAATCAAGATTCAGGGTTTCACGACGCAGGTGGTCCATGACGCGGCCTGGCGTGCCGACAATGACGTGGACGCCACGGGCAAGCTGTCTTAGCTGTTGACCCATCCCCTGGCCGCCATAAACAGGCAGGATATGGAAGCCTTCAAGATGGCGTGCATAGGTCTGGAAGGCCTCAGCAACCTGTATGGCGAGTTCTCTCGTCGGAGCGAGAACCAGGGCTTGCGGTACCCGCTTTGAAAGGTCAATGCGACTCAGGATAGGAAGCGCAAAGGCAGCCGTTTTTCCTGTACCGGTCTGGGCTTGCCCGAGAATGTCACGGCCTTCAAGGAGGTGGGGGATGCTCGCAGCCTGAATGGGTGAGGGGGTTTCGTAGCCGATTTCACGGATTGTCTCAAGAATTGCAGGAGACAGGCCGAGGTCGTCGAAAGTGCGGGGGGAATCAGTCATGAAGAGTCTCAGGGGAGGAGGGGCTCCGGACCCTCGAGAAGGATCCGGATAAATGTGCTGCTTGGGGCTTGTTTTCAGCTGGCCAGCGGCTTGTAGCGAATACGGTGGGGATTGTCTGCCTCATCCCCGAGGCGTCTTTTACGGTCAGCTTCGTAGTCGGCGTAATTGCCTTCAAACCAAACCACCTTACTGTCACCTTCAAATGCCAGCATATGCGTGGCAATACGGTCAAGGAACCAGCGATCATGCGAGATCACCACGGCGCAACCAGGGAAGTCCAGAAGGGCTTCTTCGAGTGCGCGAAGGGTTTCGACGTCAAGATCGTTGGTCGGTTCGTCAAGCAGAAGCACGTTGCCACCACTGCGGAGGAGCTTGGCCAGGTGGACGCGGTTCCGCTCACCCCCAGACAGATCTCCAATCCGCTTTTGCTGATCGGATCCCTTAAAATTGAATCGACCACAATAGGCGCGTGACGGGGTCTGATAGGTTCCAACGGTGATCATGTCAAGTCCATCGGAGATTTCCTCCCAGACCGTCTTATTGTCATCCAAATGATCGCGGGTCTGATCGACGTGAGCAATCTGTACTGTCTCGCCGACACGGAAGCTTCCGGCATCGGGCGTCTCAATGCCCGCAATCATTCGGAACAGGGTGGTCTTACCCGCTCCGTTGGGACCGATGATCCCGACGATACCCCCTGGCGGTAGCCGGAAGCTCAGATCTTCGACCAAGAGTCGATCGCCAAATCCCTTGCGAACGCCTGTGGCTTC
Organism: Pseudomonadota bacterium; assembly: GCA_041178325.1. GTDB lineage: Bacteria > Pseudomonadota > Gammaproteobacteria > Methylococcales > Methylococcaceae > UBA6136. The sequence continues at coordinate 7,364 of JBEGVN010000082.1, read as the reverse complement.
GACCACTACATCCCCGAGCCTAGGACCTGGCGGAATATAGATTTCCTTGGTCTCATTGCGTTGCTGAGATTCTTGGCTCGACAGCTCCTCAAAGCGTTGCAGTCGGGCCTTGCTCTTAGCATGACGCCCCTTGGGATTGGTTCTGACCCACTCGAGTTCGGCCTTCATGGCCTTCATGCGGGCGCTCTCCTGCTTTTCCTCGATTTCGAGACGCTTTTCCTTCTGCTCAAGCCACGTCGAGTAGTTGCCTTCCCAGGGAATGCCATGGCCGCGATCCAGTTCCAGAATCCAGCCTGCGACATTGTCGAGGAAGTATCGGTCGTGGGTCACCGCGATAACAGTGCCGGGAAAATCATGAAGGAAGCGTTCAAGCCATGCGACCGACTCTGCATCCAAGTGGTTGGTTGGTTCGTCCAGCAGAAGCATGTCAGGGCTTGAAAGAAGGAGCCTGCAGAGCGCAACCCGGCGTCGTTCACCTCCGGAAAGCTTGGTGACGTCGGCATCCCAGTCTGGAAGCCTTAAGGCCTCTGCAGCAATTTCAAGGGTTCTTTCGAGATTGTGCCCATCACTGGCCTGAAGAATGCTTTCAAGCTTGGCCTGTTCGGCCGCTAGGGCATCGAAGTCGGCGTCAGGTTCCGCATAGGCGGCATAGACTTCATCGAGACGAGTCAACGCGTCCTTGATGTGGGACAGTGCCTCTTCGACGTTACCGCGAACGGTCTTCGTTGGGTCCAAGTGGGGTTCTTGGGGAAGATAACCAATATTGATGCCGGCTTGAGCCCGAGCTTCGCCGTTGAATTCGGTGTCCACACCCGCCATGATTCTGAGCAGAGTGGACTTGCCGGAGCCATTCAGACCGAGGACGCCGATCTTGGCGCCGGGAAAGAAAGACAGAGAAATATCGCGCAAGATTTCGCGCTTCGGGGGCACGACCTTGCCCACGCGGTTCATGGTATAAACGTACTGAGCCATGCGTGATTAATCCATGGGTTCGAGTCAGGGGAAGACCCGCGCGCAGCCACCTTCCGAAAGGAGGTTTGCCGAGAAAGGGCGGGAGATTGTCAGATTATCCCACAATCCGGGCATCGCCGTCGCTCCATAGCCCCGAATTTGGGCGAAAACTGGATTTAGGCTGTCCTTTTACCATCCAGCCGATCTTAGGTTCTAGAGTCATGGCCCTCTTAGAGTATTCCCTTGATGTGAGCTCCGGGGGTGTAACCTCGATACCGCAAGATACGTGGAATCATCTTGCGGGTGCGCATGCACCGCACCTTTCTCATGAGTTTCTTGCCGCGCTTGAGACTCATCGTTGTCTGGGGGATCGAGTCGGGTGGCATCCCTCTCCTTGGCTTGTGAAGAATCCCGCAAGCGCCATCGTGGCTGCGCTTCCGTTGTATGTGAAGGACAACTCCTTTGGCGAGTTTGTATTCGACTGGGCGTGGGCAGAGGCCTACCAGCGCCATGGAATGCCCTACTATCCAAAGTGGGTTGTGGCCTCCCCCTTTACACCTGCAACGGCAAACAAATTTCTATCCGCAGCAATCACGCCAGAGCCTGAGTTTCATCGGATCTTGCTTCAGGGTGTCATTGAGTCAGCCGAAGAGCAGGGGATCTCATCGGTTCATTTTCTCTTTACCAATGAAGCTGTGCTCCGTGATGCGGAGCTGATCCACCGCATCGGCTGTCAGTTTCATTGGAAAAACCAGGGGTATAGGGACTTTCGAGATTTCCTGGAAACCCTGACAGCCAAGCGAAGAAAGGAAATCCTCCGCGAGCGGCGCAAGGTCAAGGAGGCTGGGATTGCGATCCAGCGCCGAAGCGGAGGTGAACTCTCCGCCAATGACTGGATGCGATTCCACGAACTCTATCGAAGTACTTTTGAAAAGCACGCCAACTTTCCTGCACTGACTTTGGGGTTCTTTCAATCGATTGGGAAAACGATGGGGGATAAGCTTCTTCTGATTGAGGCCCTGAGTGCAAATCAGGTTGTGGCTTCAGCATTTTTCATGGTGGGTGAAAATACGCTCTATGGTCGCTATTGGGGTGCTATTGAAGAAGTACCAACACTCCATTTCGAGGTCTGCTATTACCAGGGGATCGAGTTCGCCATTGAAAAAGGTTTGTTGGTTTTTGAGCCTGGGGCTCAGGGCGAGCATAAGATCAGTCGGGGCTTTCTTCCCGTGAAGACACATTCCTATCATTGGATCGGGCATGAGGGTTTCCGTGACGCGATTGCACGTCACGTCATTCTCGAAAATCGACAAATGCAGACCTATATCCGAAATTGTAATGAGCGATCACCCTATCGGTCAGAGTCATGTTGAAAGTGCTGGATCCCCGCTGGCCTGACCAACCTTTTCCGGACGTGGGTCAGGCCCTGGATGAGCCGAATGGGCTTCTTGCCGTGGGTGGCTGCCTTTCGGTCGAACGGCTGGTGAATGCCTATCGACATGGCATTTTCCCTTGGTTTAGTGAGGAAGAGCCCATCCTCTGGTGGTCTCCCGCACCGCGTTGGGTTATGGCCCCGAGCGATATCAAGATCTCAAAAAGCCTCGGTAAAAAACTCCGTCAAGGATGTTTCAACGTGACTTACGATCTTGCCTTTGAGAAGGTGATGGCCGCCTGTGCAGAACCCCGTACCGACGATGCGGGTACTTGGATCACTGAAGACATGCGAGCGAGTTATTTCCGTCTGCATCGGGCGGGTTATGCACATTCCTTTGAGTGTTGGCGGGATGGCGTCTTGGTGGGTGGTCTCTATGGTGTTTCTGTCGGGTGCTGCTTTTTTGGCGAATCGATGTTTCGACGTGAAACGGATGCCTCGAAGGTCGCCTTTGTCGAGGCATGTCATGCGCTTCAGCGCTGGGGCTATCTGTTGATCGACTGTCAGGTCCATACGTCACACCTTGAAAGTCTGGGGGCAAAACCCATGTTACGTGATGCCTTTATTGTGAATATCTCTCGCCTTCGCGATGTCAGCCCCTCCCCTGAAGCCTGGGCTCAGACCGCATGACGTCTATCCCGCTATTTCTCGGAGATCCGCATCCTTGTCCCTATCTGGACGAGCATGAATCCCGGATGGCGATTCTCCCACCGGATTTTTCTCTTTCGGGCCGGTTTTATGGTGCATTGGTGCGTGCGGGATTTCGTCGGAGTGGCGATTTGGTCTATCGGACCTATTGCGAGGGCTGTTCGAGTTGCATTCCGATTCGGATCCCCGTCGACCGGTTTCGTCCGAATCGGTCTCAAAAGAGATGTTGGCAGACAAACCAGAATCTGACCGTTTCAGAGGTTCCAGCAATATTCAGCGAAGAGCACTATCAGCTTTACCTTCGCTATCAGGCGCATCGTCATCCTGGGGGCGATATGGCGGAGAGCTCCGCAGAGGAGTTCATTCGGTTTCTCGGAAATACGCGATTCGAGGGCACAGTCTTTTTCGAGTTTCGCCGAGCCGGGCTATTGGTGGCCGTCTCCGTTGTTGACCTGCTTGATGATGGCTTTTCTGCCGTCTATACCTACTTTGATCCTGCGCTTCGAGCGACTGGCCTTGGAACGTTCGCAATCCTCTGGCAAATCGAGGAGGTGCGCCGCCGAAATGGATCCTCTCTCTATTTGGGCTTTTGGATAGTGGATTCTAAAAAAATGTCCTACAAATCCCTGTTTAGGCCGTTTGAGATTCTGGGCGAGGACGGCTGGCAGAATGGGCAAGCTCCTTCCTAATCGGTGGTAATACCAATTTGTATTACCGTGGATTGGCGAAGCCAAAGGCTTTCTTCTGACTGTCCTCCTTTTGGGTGACATCCAGGTTTTCCTGCATCCAATCCCCCGGGGGATAGCGACTGGAGGCTGTCGCTGCGGTTTGTGAGTGGTTCAAGGAAAATGGGGTTGCCCCGTCAGTAAGCCCTCATCCAATATGAATGGGCGTTCCTCAGGGGTGCTATTGGTTGCATTTGATTTCCGCCAATTCGGCGCTAGGGGCTGAGACGGGGCCCATGCCTGGACTATGCTAGAATGGGGAGTCTGGCGTTGGGCCACCCAATCTCGTCTGTTAATGAGAGCGTATGTCGAAAGAAGATCACATTGAAATGGAAGGAAAGGTCATCGAAACCCTTCCGAACACTACCTTCCGAGTTGAATTGGATAATGGCCACGTGGTCATGGCCCATATCTCGGGAAAGATGCGTAAGCATTACATCCGAATCCTGACTGGCGATAGGGTCAAGGTTGAAATGACCCCTTACGATCTCTCTAAGGGTCGAATCACTTTCCGTCAGCGCTAAGAAGAGCCCGGATTACGCGGGCTCAGAGACTTCGCGCACTGCTTCGACCTCGAAAGTCAATTCGTCGTCCGAAACTCCGATTCTGGCTACCCCACCTGAGCTGAGCTTTCCGAACAGGATTTCCTCAGCCAAGGGTTTCTTAATCTTCTCCTGAATCACCCGACTCATGGGGCGTGCGCCCATTTGTGGGTCGAATCCCCTTTCTGCGATCCAGAGGCGAGCCTCCGGTTCGAGAACAATCGAAACGCGCTTTTCAGCCAATTGGGTTTCAAGTTCGAACATGAACTTGTCGACCACTTGCGCCACGATTTCAATCGGCAAAGACTTGAACGGAATGATGGCATCAAGACGATTTCGAAATTCCGGGGAGAATTGCTTGTCGATGATCTGAAGGCTATCGGTCGAGTGATCCTGGCGCGTGAAGCCGATCGAAGCTCGTCCGGCTTCGCTTGCACCCGCATTCGTTGTCAGGATCAGGATGATGTTACGGAAATCGGCTTTGCGGCCGTTATTGTCTGTCAACGTACCATGGTCCATGACTTGAAGGAGTAGATTAAAGACATCCGGATGTGCTTTTTCGATTTCATCAAGCAGCACGACGGCATGCGGATGTTTGCTGACGGCTTCTGTCAGGAGTCCACCCTGATCAAATCCGACATAGCCTGGAGGTGCCCCGATTAACCTTGAAACGGTATGCCGCTCCATATACTCGGACATGTCGAAACGAAGCAGTTCGATGCCGAGCACCTTGGCGAGTTGGCGGCTGACTTCGGTTTTACCCACACCTGTAGGTCCCGCAAAGAGAAAACAGCCAATCGGCTTTTGAGTCTCTCTCAGTCCTGCTCTGGATAGCTTGATGGCTGCAGACAGTGTCGTGATCGCCTCGTCTTGTCCAAATACGAGCATTCGGAGGTTCTTTTCAAGATCCCTCAGTTTGTCCTTATCGTTGGTGGAGATGGTTTTTGGCGGTATACGGGCGATTTTGGAGATGATTTCTTCGATTTCGAGAACACCGATCAATTTCTTGCGTTTTGAGGCGGGGAGAATGCGCTGTGAAGCCCCGGCCTCATCGATGACGTCAATCGCTTTATCGGGAAGATGACGATCGTTGATGTAACGTCCTGAAAGCTCAGCGGCGCAACGGAGAGCCGCCAGGGAATACTTGACCTGATGGTGCTCCTCAAACTTTGATTTCAATCCCTTGAGGATTTGGAAGGTCTCATCGACGGTGGGTTCTGGCACGTCGATTTTCTGGAATCGGCGAGCCAGCGCCCGATCCTTTTCAAAGATGCCGCGATATTCCTGATAGGTGGTTGAGCCGATGCAGCGAAGTTGTCCCGAGGCAAGAACGGGCTTGATCAGGTTCGAGGCATCCATAACGCCACCCGATGCCGAGCCGGCTCCGATGATTGTATGGATTTCGTCAATAAAAAGGATCGACTCGGGTTCTTTCTTCAGCTGTGATAGCAATGCTTTAAGCCGCTTTTCAAAATCGCCACGATATTTGGTGCCGGCGACCAGAGCCCCAAGATCCAACGAGTAGATCACGCTTTTCTTGAGGATTTCAGGCACATCACCCTCGACGATTTTCTTGGCTAGACCTTCCGCAATGGCTGTCTTTCCAACACCAGCCTCGCCGACAAGCAGCGGATTATTTTTTCTTCTGCGGCAAAGAATCTGGATGGTTCGGTCAACTTCGTCTCGGCGGCCTATGAGCGGATCTATATGTCCGGATCGTGCCAGTTCATTGAGATTTTCGGCAAATTTCTCAAGAGGATTGCTTCCGGCCTGGTCACCCTCTTCACTTTCGGTGATTGGGCTTTTGTTCACCAATCCGGGATCTTCTCCATTCTTTGTGATGCCGTGGGAGATGAAGTTCACAACGTCAAGCCGACTGACATCCTGTTGACCTAGAACGAACGCAGCATGAGAGTCTTGTTCGCTGAATATGGCAACGAGAATGTTTGCGCCAGTAACTTCCTGCTTTCCCGAGGATTGCACATGAAAAGCAGCTCGCTGAAGGACCCTTTGAAAGCCGAGTGTGGGTTGAGTCTCCCTTTTGATTCCAACAGCAATCAACGGGGTGGTTTCCTCGATGAATTTTGCAAGTTCGCGGCGCATTTCTTCGATGTTAGCGCCACAGGCCTTTAGGACATCAATCGCCGCACTGTTGTCCAGCATGGCAAGGAGAAGGTGTTCGACAGAAATGAATTCATGTCGCTTGTCGTAGGCTGCACGGAATGCCTGGTTGAGCGAAACTTCAAGTTCTTTGCTGAGCATGACTGAATTCCTCTGGGTCTTCGAACTCTCTATGTCCCGTAACCTTCGTCGTACTCTTCAAGGGGGCACGAACCAGGGCGTCTTGCCTTAAGACTAGGCTTCATCCATATCGCAGAGCAAGGGGTGTTGGTGCTCTCGCGAAAAATCATTCACCTGGCGAACTTTGGTTTCGGCAATATCCCTTGAATAAACACCGCAAACACCAATGCCACGGGTGTGAACGTGAAGCATCACTTGGGTGGCTTTGTCCTCATCCATCCCAAAAAATCGCTTAAGGATGTCAATCACAAACTCCATCGGCGTAAAGTCATCATTCAGCAGAAAAACCTTGAACAGAGGTGGGCGCTTGAGTTGCGGTTTTGCCTCCTGAACGGCAAGGTCATCGCTGGGTTTGTTGGTGTTCTTTTCCGTCATCGTCGAATCGTTTGGAAAGGCAAATTATGGCGCCAATATACCATCGGACAATCCACCTGTACCCAGCCACTTCGGTGACTTTCGGGGTCTAAGTCAGAGTCGCTATCCATCAGGAGGTTCGTTAGAAGTGTGGCATAATTTGCATACTTTCAAGTCCTTGGTCGTCAACCGACCTGCCGAGCTTCCGCCCCATGACCATTTCCTCTGCGATTGCTGATCGCCCCAGGGTTACTGTTGCCGCAATTGTTCCCCGTGACGACCGATTTCTGTTCGTCGAAGAGCGAGACACACAAGGAAATCTGGTGATTAACCAGCCGGCTGGCCACCTCGAGGTGGGGGAATCGCTTCTTGAGGCGGTTATCCGGGAAGCCTTTGAAGAAACGGCCTGGC
>JBEGVN010000081.1:0-27365 GCA_041178325.1 Pseudomonadota bacterium | reverse complement strand
GATCGATGCTCCGCTGATCCCGTCCTTCATGTAAGTCTGAAGGGTACCGGCTAGCCGGTACCCCCAAGACCCCTGAAGTGGGAACATGAAAAGCCCCTTGTCGCGAGACACGGGGCTTTTTCTTTGAGCGAAGGCAAGGCAGCAAGAAGAAATCGACCGAAGCCGATGAAGAGAATTAGATGAGCCCCTGGGCTTGTTGATCCGCGTGATAGGAAGATCGAACCATAGGATCACTGGCCACTGAAGAAAAACCTATTGAATAGGCGTATGCCTCAAGCTCCCGAAATTCATCGGGTGTAGCATAGCGTTGTACCGGAATGTGGTCATGACTGGGTTGAAGATATTGCCCTATGGTCAGCATTTCACAATCGTGCGTGCGAAGATCACAGAGGACTTCCCGGATTTCTTCAAAAGATTCCCCTAGGCCAAGCATGAGTCCTGATTTGGTCGGTACAGCAGGATGTTGTGCCTTGAAGTCCCGTAATAAGTTCAATGAAACCTGATAGTCGGCGCCTGGGCGAGCCGCCTTGTAAAGGCGGGGAACCGTTTCAAGGTTATGGTTGAACACATCAGGCACCGCCGCTGATAAAAGTCGCAATGCGATGCCCTGACGACCCCTGAAGTCAGGCGTCAAAATTTCAATTCGCGTAGACGGTGAGCGCTCGCGAATCGATCGAATGCAATCAACAAAATGCTGAGCACCCCCATCTTTAAGGTCGTCTCGATCTACAGAGGTGATGACGACATAGCGTAATCCCAGCTCCGCAATCGTATCCGCCAGATGTAAAGGCTCATTGAGATCAGGAGGTTTTGGGCGGCCGTGGGCAACGTCACAAAAAGGGCAGCGCCGGGTACATACATCTCCCAAGATCATAAATGTTGCCGTACGCTGGCTAAAGCATTCTGTGAGGTTGGGACAAGCTGCCTCTTCACAGACGCTGTGGAGACCGCGAGAGCGTAGGATGCGTTTAATGTCCTGAACGTGTTCGGGGTTTCCAAGACGAACGCGAATCCATTCTGGCTTCTTGAGAGTGGGCTGGGTGTTGTCTACCTTGATAGGGATACGAGACAGCTTCTTTTCATTGCGCTGATGTGAGTCAGGAAGCTTGCGCGAAGGCGCAGAGAAGTCATCAAGTTCTTTCATGATCGAGCAGTGTTTTGGAAAAGAGGCTGACTCAGGAAGGTCGTAAGGATCCCCGGCATGATTTCATCTGGTGTTGAAAACACACCCAGCTTTTCGAGGCTGGTTACCTTTAGTCCCTCGTATCCACAGGGGTTGATGTAATCAAATGCTGAAAGGTCGGGATTTACATTCAGACTGAAGCCATGATAGCACCGGCCGCGGGTCACCTTGAGGCCAACGGAGGCAATCTTCTCATCCGCAACATAGACGCCGGGAGCATCAGCCCTAGATGATGCTTCAAGGCCATATTGGGAAAGCAGAGTAATAACCGAGGCCTCAATGAGTGTGACATAAGCCCGAATCCCGATCCCTAGGCGTTGAAGGTCGAGCAAGGTGTAGATGACTAACTGGCCAGGCCCGTGCCAAGTGACCTGCCCCCCGCGGTCGGTCCGAATCAAAGGGGCGGGGAGATGACCAAGAACGTGTGCTGGATTGCCGTTCAACCCAAGACTGTAGACCGAAGGGTGCGTCAGTAGCCAGATTTCATCCGCAGTGCTGGCATGTCGCTCGCGGGTGAAGCTGCGCATGTGCTCAAAACAAATGTCAAAGGGCACTTCGCCAAGGCAGCGAAGAATGGGAGCGTTCAAGCAGGCGTATCGAGGAAGAGCTTGGCGAGGCCGAGGAAAATAAAAAACCCCATGCCGTCAGTCATCGCAGTCAAAAGAACGCTGGTACCAATGGCGGGATCCAGTCCCATACGGTAGCGCAACAAGGGAATTGTGAGTCCGGTGATTGCAGCGACCATGAGGTTAAGGAGTGTGGCACCGGCCATCACCATGCCGAGCTCGTAATTGGAATATAGGAGGTAAGCAATAACACCTAACACGGCACCCCAGACAAGCCCATTGAGAATGCCGATGGCAATTTCCTTGAGGATCAGTCGAGCTGTGTTGCTGGGGTTGATGATACCAAGAGCCAGCGAGCGCACGATGAGTATGCTGGTCTGATTCCCAGTATTTCCGCCGATGCCGGCAACGATCGGCATGAGTGAAGCTAAGGCCACAATCTTGACTATGGTGTCTTCAAAAAGGCCTATGACCCGTGTCGAAGCAAAAGCCGTAATGAGATTAACCGCCAGCCATAGCCAGCGATTGCTTGCGCTCTTCCAGATGCTGGAAAAAATATCTTCGTCTTCGCGAAGGCCTGCCTCAGCCAGGCGTTCCTCGTCGGATTTCTGGCGAATATGGTCGACAATGGCATCAATTCGAATCCGCCCCTGAAGCCGATGAGCATCATCAACAACCGGTGCAGAAAGAAGGTCGTAACGCTCGAACGCACGAGCCGCCTCTTCAGCATCATCGTCAAGACGGAAGAAGGCGATATCTTTGGCCATAACGGAGGCAACGGACTGCTCAGCATTATTGGTAACAAGTCGCTTAAGAGACAGCGCCCCTTGAAGGCGATTGTTCTCATCCACCACAAAGAGTTTGTCCGTATGTTCGGGAAGCTCGCCCCTTTGGCGAAGGTAGCGAAGAACTACCCCTAGACTGGTGTCGGCCCGAATGGTCACCATACCGAAATCCATGAGCGAAGCGACGGAATCATCAGGAAACGCGAGAAGGGATTCGAGACGCTGTCGGTTTTGGTCATTGAGCGTCTGAAGTAGTTCTTGCATGACCTCTTCTGGAAGGTCGGGAGCAAGATCGGCAATTTCATCGGTATCAAGCTGTTCAGTCGCAGACAGAAGCTCCCGGGTGTCCATGTCCGAGATTAGGGTTTCTCGAACCGCATCGGAGACATCAAGGAGAACTTGCCCGTCCAGTTCGGATTCGACAAGGCTCCAGACCGTCAGTCGCTGATCGACGGGGAGGGCCTCCAGAATGTAGGCAATATCAGCCGCATGGAGTCCATCCAGCTTTTGCTTAATCGCCACTTGGTGGCGCTTGTGCATGAGGGTTTCGACGAGATCTTGATGAGGCATCGTCTGATGCTGGACGATCGTCTCCTCAAGCTTTTGCTTATTAAGCAGCTCAACGATCTCACTGAGATGTTGGCGGAGGTAGTCCTCCGGGGATGTGCTGGTATTTTCTGGAGCGCTCATCTTGAATCTTTTGGGCCGTTGAGTGGGGTACCCGCTTAAAGTGCCATGATGACGATGGATGATGAAGTCAGATCTTGATAGATCGCATCCAGTTGCGCCTTGCTCTGCGCCGTAATGGTTACGGTGACTGCGTCGTATTTACCTGTCTTGCTGCTGCGAAGCGAAAGACGATCTGCGCCGGTGTCTGGGGCATGCCGACGAATGATCTCAAGCACATGCTGCGCAAGTCCAGGATCAGCGTGACCGAAGGCCTTGATGGGGAATTCGCAAGGAAATTCAAGAAGGGTTTCTGAGGGTGGAGCGCTCATAGAACTTCCCGTGCATGGGTTGGAAGAGAAGCGCCCTTGCTGCCAGGGCGCTCGGTTTTATTTCGCGATGCTTTCCTCTCGAAGGCGCCGCTTGTAATCCTGATATTTGGCCAGTACGACCTTCCAGATGGGGCCGGGCGCCCCACCGCTGACCGGTAATCCGTCGAGTTCGGTGACCGACAGGATTTCACGGGTGGAGCTGGTGAACCAGATCTCGTCAGCTCCCCGCAGTTCGGGAAGTGAAATGGTTCGTTCGACTGTTGTAAAGCCAGCCTCCTGGGCAATCTCGAGGACCAAGTCTCGCGTAATGCCGGGAAGAATTGTGTCACCCTTGGGCGGGGTAATAATGGCGTCCTTTTGAACGATAAAAAGATTACTGGCGGCACCTTCAAGCGCCAGTCCATCGCGAACGATAACAGCCTCCGCGGCGCCTCGGGAGATGGCTTCCTGACGCAAAAGTACATTGGCCAAGAGGGTGATGGCCTTGATGTCGCAGCGATCCCATCGAATATCAGTCACAGTAACTGCCTTGATGCCGCCGGAGGGTATGGGCGCAATCCGAGAGCTCATCGCATAAACGGTCGGCGTGACTGAGGCGGGAATCGCGTGGTCCCGCTTGGGTTGGACGCCGCGGGTGACCTGGATGTAAATCTGCTGATCCTCAGGTCCGTCGATCAGGCGATCGATAATGCTGCTCCATGCGTGATCACTCAGCGGAGCTTCCATATGAATAGCGGACAGGCTGCGCTCAAGCCGTCGGAGATGTTCTGCAAGACGAAGCGGGCGTCCGCCATAGACGGGTATCACCTCATAAACGCCATCACCAAACAGGAATCCACGATCAAGGACCGGAACCCGGGCTTCATCCTGCGGAAGGAATTCGCCATTCAGATAGACCAGTTGGCTGGACAGTGACATTCCGAAATCCTCACTTCTTAATCATCATGGCAATTTCATCAAACAATCGTTTGAAAAGACCGCCGCGTTCAACCGCTTCAAGGGCGACAAGATCCTGCTGCGCGATAACCTCATCGTTGCGGGTGACTTTCACCGAGCCCAGTCGATCTCCCGCATGAACCGGAGCAACGCTCTTGTTGTCGACCTCCATTGTGGCCTTAAGCGTCTCATATTGGCCGCGCGGGAAGGTCACATCAAAGTCAGCCAGAAGTCCTGCAGGCACTTGAGATTCAGCGCCTTTCCAGACCTGGGCATCGGTCAGGCGGGTATTGGCCTTGTAAAGGGTCCGTGACTCATAGAACTGGAACCCGTAATTCAGCAAAGCGGCATTGGTAGCTGCACGGGCCTGATCGCTTTTGGTGCCCATCACGACAGAGATTAGGCGCATATCATTGCGGACAGCGGAGGCTACGAGACAATAACCTGCACCTTCCGTATGACCGGTCTTGACTCCATCCACTGTGGGATCTTGCCAAAGCAGGCGATTGCGATTGGCCTGCTTTATGTTGTTGAAGGTGAATTCCTTGATCGAGTGCCACTTGTAATACTCGGGGAACTCGTTGATTAGGGCGCGCGTAAGGATGGCCATATCCCGGGCACTGGCGAAGTGGTTCGGATGTGGTAGCCCCATGCTGTTCTCATAATGGGTATTGGCCATCCCGAGGGACTGCGCGGTGTCATTCATGCGCTTGGCGAAATGGGTTTCGGTTCCACCGATCCGTTCTGCAAGGGCGATGCTGGCATCATTTCCTGATTGGATGATCATGCCTTTGAGCAGGTTCTCAACGGCGATGGCGGTCCCGATTTCGGCAAACATGCGCGACCCCTCGGCTTTGGAAGCCTCAGGGCTGATCGTCACCATGTCATCGAGCTGAAGACCATTCCGGGAAAGCTCCTGAAATGTGATGTAGGCCGTCATGATTTTGGTGAGACTGGCAGGTTCCAGTCGATCATCCGCATTTTGCTCGGCAAGGATGCGGCCGCTCTTGGCATCCATAAGGATATAAGCGCGTGCCTCAATGGCAGGCGGCGGCGGGATTTGGGGTAGTTCTGCTGCGCTGGGCATCGCCAAAGGGGCGATCACCAGCAGGGACAGGGCAAAATAGGCGCGGATCTTCACGGCTTGCGACCTTTTGTTTTGTGTCTCTCGGAATCACTCGGATTGTAGCATGCAGACCCCAACCGGGAATTTTGGCACGACTTTGGTGTAATGTAGCGACCTTTATGATGCGGTGATATTTCTGTCGTTGGGGCTTGGCGATGTTTGTGGCAGGTGAATTCGATGTAATTGTGGTCGGGGGCGGTCATGCGGGTGCCGAGGCGGCTCTGGCTGCTGCGCGGACCGGAGCCAAGACCCTGCTTTTGACGCAGAACGTTGAGACTTTGGGGCAGATGAGTTGCAACCCTGCGATCGGCGGCATTGGAAAGGGCCATTTGGTGAGGGAAATCGATGCGCTGGGCGGGCTAATGGCCCGGGCCGCTGATCGGGCGGGCATTCATTTTCGGACCTTGAATGCCAGCAAGGGCCCTGCGGTTAGGGCAACGCGGGCTCAGGCTGATCGCGTTCTTTACCGTGGCTTTGTTCGGAATGTGCTTGAAACTCAGCCCAATCTCTCGATTTTTCAGCAGGCGGCAGCAGATCTTTGGATGGAGGCAGGTCGCCTCGTTGGGGTGACGACCGAGATCGGCTTGAGATTTCGCTCAAGCAATGTCGTCCTGACCGTCGGAACCTTCCTGGCCGGGCGCATTCATGTGGGGCTTGAGAATTATGGCGGGGGCCGTATGGGCGACCCTCCCTCAAACGCATTGGCGGATCGCCTGCGCAGCATGAATTTTCGTGTCGGTCGTCTGAAGACGGGGACCCCGCCGCGGCTGGATGGCCGCTCACTGAACTGGTCGGTGATGGAGGAGCAGCCCGGCGATCATCCGGAGCCGGTGTTTTCTTTTTTAGGCCATCGTTCCGATCATCCGGCCCAGATCTCCTGCTACATCACTCGAACTAATGCCCAAACGCATGACATCATTCGTGAGGGGCTTGACCGCTCGCCGATGTATGCGGGTGTGATCGAGGGGGTGGGTCCGAGGTACTGCCCTTCGGTCGAGGATAAAGTGGTGCGTTTTGCCGAGCGCGACTCGCACCAGATTTTCGTTGAGCCTGAGGGTCTGACAGTCCGTGAGATCTATCCCAACGGTTTTTCAACCAGCCTGCCGTTTGATATCCAGTTGCGAGCGATTCACTCGATTCGAGGGTTTGAGCAGGCTGTGATCACCCGTCCCGGCTATGCAATCGAATACGATTTCTTTGATCCGAGAGATCTGAGCGCCAGTCTTGAGTCCAAGCAGATCGAGGGCCTTTATATGGCCGGCCAGATCAATGGCACGACCGGGTATGAAGAAGCTGCAGCACAGGGGTTGATCGCAGGCCTTAACGCGGCTCGTCGAAGTCGAGGTGAGGCCGGTTGGTCGCCGTCCCGATCGGAAGCTTACATCGGTGTCATGATCGACGATCTCATCACGCGGGGTACGTCTGAGCCTTATCGCATGTTTACCAGCCGAGCGGAGTATCGTTTGCTGCTGCGCGAAGACAACGCCGACATGCGCCTGACGCCAAAGGGGCGTGAGCTTGGTCTGGTGGATGAACTGCGGTGGGAAATGTTTGAGACAAAGCGGGGACAGATCGAGTTGGGCAGGCAATTGCTCGAGCGCCATATGGTACGCCCCAATTCTGAAGAGGCTGTGGCGCTGGAGGCGCAGCTTCCGGTCGCACTGGCTCGTGAGGTCACAGCGCTTGATTTGGTAAGGCGGCCTGAGTTGACCCTTGCGAAACTGGTGCAGGCCTGTCCGGGGCTTTCGTTCCCCGAGGATCCTCAAGTACTGGAGCAGTTGGAGATTCAGGCCAAGTACGACGGTTACATTGCGCGGCAACAGGCTGAAATTGAGCGGCTGGAGCGCTATGACCACTGGCGTTTTCCAGAGGCTATCGATTATTCAAAGGTGGTTGGACTGTCCAATGAGGTGCGAGAAAAGCTAAGGCTCCAGCGTCCTGAGACGGTAGGGCAGGCTTCGCGGATTCCGGGGGTGACGCCTGCGGCCGTGTCATTGCTTTTGGTTCATCTCAAGAAGCTGGGAGGCTGATCCGTCGTGGATGCGCTGAGGCAACCGCTTGAGGCGGGGCTTTCGTCCCTTGGATTATCCTTTGATGGCGCCCAAGTGGATCGGCTGCTCAAGTTTCTACATCTCCTCGAGAAGTGGGGTGGCACCTATAACCTCACGGCTATTCGGGATTCGCGTGCCGCGGTGGATCTTCACCTTCTTGATAGCGTGCTGGTTTTGCCGCATTTGGGCTGTGCCTCTCGCATTTTGGATGTGGGAACAGGGGCGGGGCTTCCAGGTATTCCGTTGGCCATCCTCATGCCTGCGAGTCGGTTTATCCTGCTCGATCGCAGCGCCAAAAAAATTCGCTTCGTCCGGCAGGCAATTCTTGAGTTGGGGCTGCAGAATGTTGAAGCGGTAGCATCTCGGATCGAGGACTTCGAGACTCAGGGTGGTGCGTTTGATGCTATCTTGGCAAGAGCTTTTGCTTCGCTTCTGGAAATTCGGAGCATGACGTCGCGTCTTCTGGCTCCGGAAGGGCGCATCGCAGCCCTCAAGGGCCGTTTTCCAGAGGATGAATTGGCTGAATTGGGAGCGGTTGACGCTGAAGTGCGACCTTTGGTGTTACCGGGCGTGGCGGTAGACCGGCATCTCGTGCTTTACAGATAGGGTGGGGTGATGGGCAAGATCATTGCGGTAGCAAATCAAAAGGGCGGGGTAGGCAAGACGACGACCAGTGTGAACTTGGCTGCATCGCTCGTCCAAATGGGATACCGGGTTCTCCTGGTAGACCTCGATGCTCAGGGTAATGCCACCATGGGGTGTGGTGTTGAAAAGCAGGAGGTCGAGCACTCGGCCTATGAGGTGCTGACGGGGCGGAGCTTCGTGGGGGATGCAATTGTCCATGTGGATCCAGAGGGCTTGGATCTTTTGCCAGGAAACTCAGATTTGACGGCCGCACAGGTCGAGCTCCTGGATCGTATCGGCCGTGAGCGCGTCCTTTCTGAAGCCTTGGCTTCCTTGGTCGAGGATTATCACTTTGTGATCATTGATTGCCCGCCGGCCTTGAATATTCTTACGCTCAATGCGCTGGTCGCCTCCGACAGTGTTCTGATTCCAATGCAGTGTGAGTATTACGCGTTGGAAGGTCTGACGGATCTTTTGGGGACCCTCGAAAATGTTCGTGAGATGCTTAATCCGGGGCTTGAAGTGGAGGGGCTGGTTCGCACGATGTTTGACAGTCGTAGTCGTTTGGCTGCGGAAGTTTCGGCCCAGCTGGTTTCCCATTTTGGGGCGAAGGTTTTTGAGACGATCATTCCCCGCAATGTTCGGCTTGCAGAAGCGCCCAGTCACGGGGTTTCGATTGTTCGGTACGATCGAAGCTCAAAGGGAGCGCAGGCCTACATCGCGTTGGCCTCAGAACTGGCGCATCGAAATGCAGCATAGGTAAGGAAGGATGGCGGTAAAAAAACGAGGTCTTGGGCGCGGTCTCGACGCGCTCCTTGGGAACACTGGGGGTGAGTCTGTGCCTTCAGCTGGAACGGCGCAAGGGGAACGCCTAAGGTCGGTTTCTGTAATGCGGCTCGCGCCCGGTCCGTTTCAGCCGCGCAAGGATATGGATCCGGAAAGGTTGCGGGAGCTCGCAGATTCGATCAGCGCTCAGGGGCTGGTGCAGCCGGTCACAGTCCGTGAAGTCGGTGATGGCTTTGAGATCATCGCTGGCGAGAGGCGATGGCGAGCAGCGCAGCTGGCCGGAATCAGTGAGATTCCCGTCATTGTCCGCAAGGTATCCGATCAGGCGGCGATGGCTATCGCGTTGATCGAAAATATTCAGCGCGAAGATCTCAATGCCATGGAGGAGGCGGAGGCCTTGAAGCGGTTGCTGGATGAGTACCGCATGACGCATCAGCAGCTGGCGGACGCGGTTGGTAAATCCCGTGCCGCGGTCAGCAACCTTCTTCGTCTGAATGAGCTTGTACCCGAGGTTAAGGGGTATCTATCCTCGGGGCGGATTGAGATGGGGCATGCACGCGCCTTGTTGGCGATTTCTCCAGATGGCCAGTCCCAGCTGGCGCGACAAATTGTTGAGCGAGAGTTGACAGTCCGGCAGGTCGAGGCCATGGTTCAGGATCTTCGCGGAGGGCGCATTCGAGGTCCCGACAAGGCCGTCGCCTCGGCCAAGCATCCAGACATTAAGCGCCTTGAGGCCGATATCTCCGAAGAGCTTGGGGCACTGGTTACCATCGATCATGGTGCCAAGGGGAATGGCAAAATTGTGATCCGCTATGGCAGTCTGGACGAGCTTGACGGGGTCCTTGGATACATCAGGAAAGGCCGTTGACGTTGCCCTCGGCAGTGTGCGCTGATATCATCCGACCGAATGGTCCGGCCTTACGATGAGGCAGGGCAAACGCCTTTTTCCCGTAGTGCGCTGGGTATTGAGTGCTCAGTTCGTCGGGATATGGGTTGTTGCGGTCGTCTTCTGGCCGCTCGGCGGTGATCATGCCGCCCTGTCCGCACTTGCAGGTGGCCTTGTCGCCTTTGTGCCGAACCTTGTGTATTCGCTAGGGATCGGCATTCGGGATGACCGGAGGACTGCAAAGCAGGTTGCGCGACTTTTCTTCGGGGGCGAGGTCCTGAAGTTGTTGCTGACAGCCTTGCTGTTTGCGGCGGCCTTTCAAGTGCCGAACGTTGAGATTCTCCCCCTGATGGCAGGATTTGTTACTGCGCTGACCGTTTTTTGGTTTGCGTTATTGGTTCGCGGTCGACTTTTTTAACAGGTGAAACGCATGGCGAGTGAAGCGCACGGCGGCGGTGGTGCCACCGGGTACATTGTCCACCATCTGACGCCCCTCTCAGTGGGTGAAGGCTTTTGGACGCTTCATGTGGATACGCTGTTTTTCTCAGCCGTGCTGGGCGGCGTGTTCCTGTTTTTCTTCAAGTACGCGGCCGATCGGGTAACTACGGGTGTGCCGGGCTTGCTGCAGAATTTCGCAGAGATGCTCGTTGAGTTCGTAGATACGCAGGTCAAAGATGCGTTTCATGGCAAGAGTGAGCTGATTGCGCCGTTATCGCTCAGCATTTTCGTTTGGATCTGGCTCATGAACTTCATGGACCTTATTCCTGTGGATCTTTTGCCGCTGGTCGGTTCTGTGATCGGCCTTGAATATCTTCGCGTGGTGCCGAGCACCGACCTGAATGCGACTTTTGGCATGTCCATTGCCGTATTCTTCCTCATTATTTTTTACAGCATTAAGGTCAAGGGGCCGATTGGGTTTGCCAAGGAATTGATGCTGACGCCCTTTGGGCCCTGGATGATTCCCTTCAACTTGTTGCTGAAGGTGGTTGAGGAAATCGCGCGCCCGGTTTCGCTGGCGCTTCGACTTTTCGGAAACATGTATGCGGGCGAGCTCATTTTCATTCTAATTGCGCTTCTGCCTTGGTTCATCCAGCCCTTGCTGAGCTTCCCTTGGGCGGTGTTCCACATTCTGATCATCACCCTGCAGGCCTTTATCTTCATGGTGCTGACGATCGTGTACCTGAGTCTGGCGCACGAAGATCACTAACAACGTCGATTTAGTCTTAATTCTTTAAACACTGCTGTCCTCTGGAGGAACAATGGAAATCGCATCTATCGCCAACGTACAGGGCCTGACCGCTATTGCTGTCGGTATCATCCTCGGCCTTGGTGCCCTTGGAACCGGTATCGGCTTCGGTATCCTCGGTGGCAAGTTCCTTGAAGGTGCTGCCCGTCAGCCTGAGCTGGTGCCTATGCTGCAGGTCAAAATGTTCATCGTTGCGGGTCTGCTTGACGCTGTGACCATGATCGGTGTCGGTCTTGCGTTGTTCTTCACCTTCGCGAACCCCTTCCTGTCTGCTCTCAAGGGTTAATCGCTCCGACGAGTTGGACGCCTCTTTCGGCGAAATGAAGAAAACGAGGAAAGTGCCGTGAGTATCAATGCAACACTGATCGGCCAGATGATCACGTTTGCGCTTCTGGTGTGGTTCACCATGAAGTACGTGTGGCCGCCCTTGATGCAGGCCCTGGAAGAAAGAAAAAAGAAGATCGCCGAAGGTTTGGCGGCTGCTGAGAAAGGGCAGCACGAAATGGAATTGGCGGAAAAGCGCGCTACAGGTCTGCTGCGTGAAGCCAAGGACCAGGCGGCTGACATCGTCAGTCTTGCTCAGAAGCGTGCCGGTGAAATGGTCGAGGATTCCAAGAAGTCGGCCAAGGAAGAAGGTGAACGGATCGTGACAGCGGCCCGTGCGGAAATCGACCGGGAAATCCAGAAGGCGCGTGAGGGACTGCGAAACGAGGTGGCAGGTCTTGCGGTTAACGCCGCGGAGCAGATCCTGAAGGCCGAAGTCGATCGCAGCAAGCACAAGGCTATTATCGACAACCTTGGTCAGGCCCTGGATAAGAAGTCATGACAGAACTGACGACGCTTGCCCGACCCTATGCCGTAGCGGCCTATCGGCGAGCCAAGGAAACCAAGTCGACGGCGGTCTGGGCTGATGAGCTGGCCTTCGTTGCCATCGTGATGGCGGATGAGCGCATGAAGCTTGCGGCTTCGAATCCGCGGGTAAGAAAAGAGGCCTTCACGGCTTCCTTTTTAGCCCTGTGTGAAGGCAGGCTGAGTGCTGAGGCCCAGAATTTTGTGCGAATTCTGGTTGAAAATCGTCGTCTGGACCTGATTGGGCAGATTGCGAGCCTCTTTGATGAATATCGCGCCGCAGACGAGGGCTACATCAATGTGGATGTGGCATCGGCCTTCGATCTGACGGACGCTGAGCAGAAAAAGCTGACGCAGGTCTTGAATGAGGTTCTGGGCAGAAAAGCCCATCTGTCGGTTCGAGTCGACAGTGATCTCATCGGCGGTGTCTACATCAAGGCCGGCGACCGCGTCATTGATGCATCCATTCGAGGCCAGCTCGAGCGACTGGCAAAAAGTCTCTGGAATTAATGCGAGAAATTTACTATGCAGCTGAATCCGTCTGAAATCAGTGACCTCATCAAGTCGAGGATCGAGAATTTCGATCTGGGCGTGGAGTCGCGTAGCGAGGGAACGATTGTCAGTCTGTCCGACGGAATCGTCCGCATTCATGGCCTGTCCGACGTCATGCAGGGTGAAATGGTCGAGTTTCCGGGCAATGTCTTTGGCATGGCGCTGAACCTTGAGCGTGACTCTGTCGGTGCGGTTGTCCTGGGTGCCTATGAAAATCTGGCGGAAGGTGATTCCGTTCGTTGTACCGGTCGCATTCTTGACGTACCGGTCGGCGAGGCGCTGCTGGGTCGCGTTGTCGACGCACTGGGCCGTCCGATCGATGGCAAGGGTCCGATCAAGACCAAGACCCGTTCACCGATCGAGAAGATCGCACCGGGTGTAATTGCGCGTCAATCGGTTGATCAGCCGCTGCAAACGGGCCTTAAGGCTATTGACTCCATGATTCCGGTTGGCCGCGGCCAGCGTGAATTGATCATTGGCGATCGCCAGACGGGTAAGACAGCAATTGCCATCGACGCCATCATCAATCAGAAAGGCACAGGCGTTAAGTGCATCTACGTTGCGATTGGGCAGAAACAGTCATCGATCGCCAACGTGGTTCGTAAGCTCGAAGAGCATGGTGCGCTGGCGCATACGATCATCGTCGCAGCATCGGCCTCCGAATCAGCCGCGCTGCAATTCATTGCAGCCTATTCCGGCTGTTCGATGGGCGAATATTTCCGCGACAAGGGTGAGGATGCCCTGATCGTGTATGACGATTTGACCAAGCAAGCCTGGGCGTATCGTCAGATTTCACTTTTGTTGCGTCGTCCGCCGGGCCGCGAGGCGTACCCGGGTGACGTTTTCTACCTCCATTCTCGCCTTCTTGAGCGCGCCGCGCGTATCAATGCGGATGAAGTTGAGAAGCTGACCGGTGGCAAGGTGAAGGGCAAGACCGGATCGTTGACTGCGCTCCCCATCATCGAGACGCAGGCCGGTGACGTATCCGCCTTCGTACCTACCAACGTCATTTCCATCACGGACGGACAGATTTATCTGGAAACGAACCTCTTCAATGCGGGTGTCCGACCAGCGGTGAATGCGGGTCTTTCAGTCTCACGTGTCGGTGGTGCAGCTCAGACTAAGATCATCAAGAAGCTCGGTGGCGGTATCCGTCTTGACCTTGCACAGTACCGTGAGCTTGCAGCCTTCGCACAGTTCGCATCGGATCTGGATGAGGCGACCCGCAAGCAGATCGAGCGTGGTCAGCGCGTCACGGAGCTCATGAAGCAGTCACAGTACTCGCCGTTAAGCGTCTCGCAGATGGCGGTCTCCCTCTATTCGGCTAACGAAGGGTATCTGGATGACCTGCCGGTCAATCAGGTCCGTGCCTTCGAAGAAGCGCTGCAGGGCTTTATGAAGTCACAGCACGCCAAGCTTCTCGAGAAGATCGACCAGACTGGAGACTTTGGTGAAGACATTCAGAAGGCCCTCGCGGAAGCGCTGAAGACCTTTAAAGCCAATCACGCCTGGTAAGGACTCGTCATGGCTGTTGGAAAAGAAATCCGAGTCAAGATCCAGAGTATCAAGAATACTCAGAAGATCACCCGCGCCATGGAAATGGTGGCGGCAAGCAAGATGCGCAAAACGCAGGACAGGATGCAGTCAACGCGTCCTTATTCCAAGCGGATTGCACAGATCATTCATCACCTTGCAACGGCCAATCCGGAATACCGTCATCCTTTTACTGAATCACGTCAAGTTAAGCGTGTAGGCGTCATTCTGGTGTCGTCTGACCGGGGACTATGCGGCGGCTTAAACGCCAATTTGTTCCGTCTGGGCCAGCGCCACTTCCGTGAGTGGGGCGAAAAAGGCATCGACGTGGGTCTCTCGGTGATCGGCCAAAAGGGCGCGAGCTTTTTTGGTTCAATGGGAGCCGATATTTTGGCGCAAGTCGTTCGCTTGGGGGATCAACCCCACTTGGTCGATATCATCGGTGTGATCAAGGTCATGCTGGATGAGTACAACGAAGGTCGAATTGACGAAATCCACGTGCTTCACAACGAGTTTGTGAACACCATGACGCAGAAGCCGACCTTGACCCGACTGGTTCCGGTCAGCCCAGGTGAGCTTGAAACGGAAAACCAGGGTTTATGGGATTACATCTACGAGCCGGACGCGCGTGAGGTTCTAGACCAGTTACTGGTGCGCTATGTGGAATCCTTGGTTTTCCAGGGACTGGTTGAGAACAACGCCTGCGAACAGGCCGCGCGAATGGTTGCAATGAAGAGTGCATCCGATAACGCCGGTAAGCTGATCAAGGAACTGCAGTTGATCTACAACAAGGCGCGACAAGCCGCGATTACGCAGGAAATCGCAGAAATCGTGGGCGGTGCGGCGGCCGTTTAATACTGCCCCCCCTGAAAGCAATCGAGACAGAGTTTTAAGAGGACAACAATGAGTTCGGGCAAAATCGTTCAAATTATTGGCGCGGTGGTCGACGTCGAGTTCCCCCGCGAATCTCTGCCGAAGGTCTATGACGCCCTTCGTGTCGACAGCGTAGGCCTGGTACTCGAAGTCCAGCAGCAGTTGGGTGACGGGATCGTCAGAACGATCGCCATGGGTACCACAGATGGTCTTCGTCGCGGTCTGGACGTCATCGGCACAGGTGCAGCCATTCAGGTCCCGGTGGGGAAAAAGACCCTCGGTCGCATCATGAATGTCCTCGGTGACCCGATCGATGAAAAGGGACCGATCGGTGAAGAAGCCCGCTGGGGAATTCATCGTAAGGCACCAGCCTATGAGGATCAGGCGGCGGCCAATGAGTTGCTTGAAACCGGAATCAAAGTGATCGATCTCGTTTGTCCCTTTGCTAAAGGCGGTAAAGTCGGTTTGTTCGGGGGCGCGGGTGTTGGCAAGACCGTCAACATGATGGAGCTGATCCGCAACATTGCAATCGAGCACAGTGGCTACTCGGTATTCGCGGGTGTCGGCGAACGAACCCGTGAAGGTAACGACTTCTATCACGAGATGAGTGAAGGTGGCGTTCTTGACAAGGTCTCCCTGGTCTACGGTCAGATGAATGAGCCACCGGGCAACCGTCTGCGTGTGGCATTGACCGGTCTGACCATGGCGGAATTCTTCCGTGATGAGGGTCGAGACGTTCTCTTGTTCATCGACAACATCTACCGTTACACCCTTGCAGGGACGGAAGTATCAGCACTGCTCGGCCGTATGCCATCCGCGGTAGGCTACCAGCCGAACCTCGCGGAAGAAATGGGTGTTCTTCAGGAACGTATCACCTCTACAAAGGTGGGGTCGATTACCTCTATTCAGGCCGTTTACGTTCCTGCAGATGACTTGACCGACCCGTCACCGGCAACGACCTTTGCGCACCTTGATGCAACCGTCGTACTGTCTCGTCAGATTGCAGAGCTGGGTATTTATCCCGCGGTGGATCCTTTGGACTCTACGAGCCGACAGCTCGATCCTCTGGTCGTCGGTCAGGAACACTACAACGTGGCGCGAACCGTTCAAAGTACGCTGCAGCGCTACAAGGAGCTGCGTGACATTATCGCCATTCTCGGTATGGATGAACTCTCTGAAGAAGACAAGCTCACCGTATCGCGCGCACGTAAGATCCAGCGATTCCTTTCGCAGCCGTTCTTTGTTGCAGAGGTCTTTACGGGGGCACCGGGCAAGTACGTGTCTCTAAAAGATACGATTGCGGGCTTTAAGGGCATTGTCGAAGGTGAGTTCGACGACATTCCGGAGCAAGCTTTCTACATGGTCGGGTCCGTGGACGAAGCGGTCGAAAAAGCCAAAAAAATGGCGGCTTAAGTCGTTAGATCCAGGAGAGCCTTAGCATGACGATGACAATCCACGTCGACATCGTGAGCGCAGAAGCGGAGATCTTCTCCGGTCTGGCTGAGATGGTCGTCGCACCTGCGGAAATGGGCGAGGTGGGCATCGCCGCCCGCCATGCGCCTTTCCTCACACGGCTGAAGCCGGGTGAGGTACGGGTCAAGGTCAGTGACACGGAAACCCAACCGTTCTACGTTTCAGGCGGTCTTCTGGAAGTCCAGCCCAATGTGGTTACCATCTTGGCCGATACCGCCATTCGTGCGCGAGATATCGACGAAGCCCACGCATTGGAAGCCAAGCGCAGAGCAGAAGAGCTGCTCAGCGACAAGTCGGGCAAGATCGATTACGCCGCAGCACAGGTCAAACTGGTTGAAGCGGTGATGCAGCTAAGGACGCTTGAAAAGTATCGTTCTGGACGTAGCTGAGATCATCCTCGAATCGTGCAAGCCCGACATGGGGAGAGCCACTATGCTCTCACTCATGCCGGGCTTTTTCGTAGCCGGCACCTGATCAGGCCAAGGACAAGTTAAAGGGAGGAGGCGACATTGAGCCTTGAAATCATTATTCTCGCGGCCGGGCAGGGTACGCGCATGCATTCGGCGATGCCTAAGGTTCTCCATCGCATTGCCCATCTTCCCTTGCTGGAACACGTCTATCGTCTCGCCGTGTCACTCGGAGCAGACAAAACCACCATCATTTATGGCCACGGTGGAGATCAGGTTCAAGCGCAGCTTAGCCACCTCAAGGTGGACTGGGTGGAACAACGTGAGCGGCTTGGAACGGGCCATGCTGTGCAGCAAATGGCGGATCGCATTGGTTCAAATGCGACCGTGTTGATCCTCTACGGTGATGTTCCGCTCTTGAAGAAAAAGACCGTCAAGGGTCTTTTGGAGCTGGCCCGAGGGGGTGCGCTCGGTGTCTTGACCGTGGCGTTGGATGAACCCACGGGATACGGCCGCATTGTGAGAAATGAGGCGGGAGAGGTCCTGCGGATCGTTGAGGAAAAAGACTGTTCGGCAACTGAGCGTCTTATCCAGGAGGGAAACAGTGGGATACTCGCGGTCAATGGCGCGAAACTCAAGGAATGGTTGGCGCGGCTGACCAATCACAACGCGCAAAAGGAATATTACCTTACGGATATCATCGGTTTTGCTGTCGAGGACGGTATCCCGGTTCAAACCACAGGCGCGAGCGGGGTGGATGAGGTCCTCGGTGTGAATAACCGAGAACAGCTGGCCCATCTGGAGCGGGTCTATCAGTCAGAACAGGCAAAAGACTTGTTGTTGCGGGGGGTGACACTACGCGATCCCGGGCGTTTTGATTTAAGGGGCGAGATCGCGGCCTTGGGGCAAGATGTCGAAATTGATGTGAATGTTCTGATTGAGGGCACTGTCAGTCTTGGTAATCGAGTGCGTATCGGGCCTCATGTAGTGCTTCGAAACGCAGAGATCGGGGATGATGTCGAGATTCAAGCCCATAGCGTCATTGATGGCGCAAGGGTAGGATCTGGATGCCGGATTGGACCCTTTGCCCGCCTGCGTCCCGAGTCCAATCTGGCGACTGACGTACATATTGGCAACTTTGTGGAAATTAAAAAGTCCGACGTCGGGTCCGGTTCAAAGATCAATCACTTAAGCTATGTCGGGGATGCCACTGTGGGATCCCAGGTGAATATAGGAGCAGGCACCATCACCTGTAACTATGATGGCGTCAACAAATTCAGGACGGTGATTGACGATGGTGCTTTTATCGGTTCGGATAGCCAGCTCGTGGCACCTGTTCGCATCGGTAAGAATGCAACAATTGGTGCGGGGTCGACCGTCACCAAGGATGCGCCTGAGGGACAATTGACCCTCAGTCGCTCCAAGCAGTTGTCGATTGAAGGATGGCAGCGCCCGAAGCGGAAGGGAGATTAGTTCATGTGCGGAATTGTCGGTGCAATCTCACACCGGGTGGTGACGCCAGTCCTGCTGGAGGGTTTGCGACGCCTCGAATATCGCGGCTATGACTCCTCTGGTGTTGCGGTCATCGACGATGCGGGAGCGCTGATTCGGGTTCGAAGAAAAGGCAAGATCCGTGAGCTTGAAGAAGCATTGCGTATCAGTCCTGCCGATGGTCCGATCGGGATTGCTCATACCCGCTGGGCAACTCATGGGGTTCCGTCGGAGCGTAATGCACACCCCCATCTCTGCCGAGATTTCGTGGCGGTTGTTCACAACGGAATCATTGAGAACCATGATGTCCTTCGCTCGGAGCTTGAGCAAAAAGGATACGTTTTTGAATCGGAAACCGACACCGAAACCATCGTTCATCAAATCCACGAATTTCTGGAGTCAGGCATCTCCTTGCTTGAGGCCGTGAGGAAAACCTGTGAACGTCTGGAAGGGGCTTATGCGATTGGTGTGGTCTCGACCGCGGCCCCTGGAAAGTTGATTACGGCACGCCAAGGTAGTCCCTTGGTTATCGGACTGGGTAAGGGTGAAAACTTTATTGCATCCGACATTTTTGCGCTGGTGGGTGAAACACAACGATTTGTGTTTCTAGAGGATGGCGATCTTGCCGAATTGACAACGAACAGCGTACGGATATTTGATCCGGATGGGGCCATCGTTGAACGGTCGGTCCATGAGACGGGGCTAGCTGCTGATGCCGTCGAGCGGGGTGAATACCGCCACTACATGCAAAAAGAAATCCATGAGCAGCCCGAGGCGGTCCGAAAGACGCTGGAAAGCAGGCTCAGTAACGGACGCGTTCTTGATGCGGCGTTCGGCCCTGAGGCAGCAGAGGCCTTTGATGGCATTCGGGCGGTTCAGATCGTCGCCTGTGGGACGAGTTATCATGCCGGGATGGTGGCCCGCTACTGGATGGAGGATATCGGTGGCATACCCTGTGCTGTTGAGGTCGCAAGTGAATTTCGCTACCGTCGACACGTAGTGGTTCCGGGGACCCTCTTTGTCACGATCTCACAATCGGGGGAAACAGCCGATACTCTCGCGGCACTCAAGGAGGCCAAAAAACTCGGTTATACCCACACCCTGGCGATCTGCAATGTGCCGGAAAGCTCGATCGTTCGTGGATCCGACTCGAGTTTGATGACCCGAGCGGGTCCGGAAGTCGGTGTGGCCTCGACCAAGGCTTTCACGACCCAGTTGGTTGCTTTGCTGCTTTTGGTATTAGTGCTGGGTCGACGCAATGGGCTTGCGGCCGACCGCGAAGAAGAAATCGTTCGCGAGCTGCAGGACCTTCCCGATCAGATCCAGGCGGTGCTTCATCTGGATGCAGATATTCAGCAATGGGCCGAACGTTTTGGAGACAAGCACCACGCGCTCTATCTGGGTCGCGGGCATCAGTACCCGGTAGCCATGGAGGGTGCATTGAAGCTCAAGGAGATTTCCTATATCCATGCCGAAGCCTATCCTTCCGGAGAATTGAAGCATGGGCCTCTTGCATTGATTGATAATGAAATGCCCGTAATTGCTGTTGCACCCAATGATGAGCTATTGGAAAAGCTCAAATCGAATCTTCAGGAAGTCCATGCGCGAGGCGGACAGCTCTATGTCTTTGCCGATGCGGGCGCATCGATGGACTCGGTCCCTGGGGTTAATCTCCTCAGGGTCTCTGAAACGGATGAGGTGGTGGCGCCGATCGTCTTCACGATTCCGTTACAAATGCTGGCCTATTATGTGGCCATCATCAAGGGGACTGATGTTGATCAGCCTCGTAATTTGGCAAAGTCGGTGACCGTCGAATAAAACGGCAATAAAGCCTATAAGACCTACAACAGACCATCAGGAGTCATGAGATGCAGCTTGGAATGATCGGATTGGGACGGATGGGAGCCAACATGGTTCGTCGCTTGGTAAAGGCGGGTCAGGACTGTGTGGTATTTGACCTCAATCAAGAGGCTGTTCGGGGTCTTGCAGCTGAAGGTGCCACGGGTGCAGAGTCGCTGGAAGACTTCGTGGCAAAATTGAAGGCCCCGCGCGCTGTCTGGATTATGGTGCCAGCTGCCGTCGTTGACGGAATGATCGACAAGGTCCGCCCCCTCCTGTCACCGGGCGACGTCATCATTGATGGCGGAAACTCCTATTATGTGGACGACATCCGTCGTGCACAGGCTTTGGCTCAGGATGGCATCACCTATATCGATGTCGGCACCAGCGGTGGAACACACGGTCTTGAGCGAGGGTATTGCCTCATGATCGGTGGTGACCAGGCACAGGTTCAGCGACTGGATCCCGTCTTCAAGACATTGGCCCCAGGCATGGGTGATGTGGAACCTTCAGCTGGTTGGCAGGAAGGATCCAGTACAGCGACGGATGGGTACCTTCACTGTGGCCCCGCCGGAGCCGGCCATTTCGTCAAAATGGTGCATAACGGGATTGAGTACGGCCTGATGGCAGCCTATGCCGAAGGTTTTAATATCCTCAAAAATGCCGGAATTGGGCGCGCCTCCCTCGAGACGGATGCTGAAACAACACCGCTCCGAAATCCTGAAAACTATCAGTATGATCTGGATCTTGGCAGCATCGCGGAGCTTTGGCGTCGCGGTAGCGTGGTCAGTTCCTGGCTTCTTGACCTCACAGCAGAAGCCTTTGCCACGAACCCTGAGCTGGAACAGTTTTCTGGCAAAGTGTCGGATTCGGGTGAGGGACGGTGGACTGTTCAGGCCGCCGTTGAACAGGGCACACCGGCGCCTGTACTTTCAGCGGCGGTATTCCAACGCTTTGCCTCCCGCGGGGAGGACGAGTTCGCGCTCAAGGTGCTTTCAGCCATGCGCTACTACTTCGGCGGCCATCAGGAGAAGAAATGAATACCCCGGAAACCCACCTGCCGGAATTGCATGTGAACCAGGGCAAGCCTGGGGGGTCCTGCGTCATGGTAATTTTCGGTGCGACCGGAAATCTGACCCAACGAAAGCTCATTCCTGCCCTTTATAACTTGGCCAAGGCCAAGCTACTTTCAAACCGATTCGCGGTGGTGGGGACTTCCGTTGAGCCCATGGAGGGCAATGCCTTTCGGGATCTCATGGTCAAGGCGATCGAGGATTACGCTACTGACACCGTGGATCCTGAGGTTCTGGGCTGGTTCTCTGAGCGTATTCATTATTTTCCAGGCGATGTCCATGACAAGGATTTTTATGCCGGGTTGAAGGCCTGCGCTGAAGAAATCCGCGTTCAGCACCAGATCGACGACAATCTATTCTTCTATCTGGCGACTGCGCCGACCTTCTTCGGCGAAATTGTGCGTCGTCTCGGTCAGGCGGGAATGGCCACGGAAGGTGAGAAAAGCTGGCGCCGGGTGATCATTGAAAAGCCGTTTGGTCGCGACCTTGAGTCGGCACGCGAACTGAATATCAATATCAAGAAAGTCCTTCGCGAACGCCAGATTTACCGTATCGACCATTATCTGGGCAAGGAAACGGTTCAGAACATCATGGTGATGCGCTTTGCCAATAGCATTTTTGAGCCTATATGGAACCGCCGCTATATTGACCACGTCCAGATTACGGCGGCCGAAGATGTTGGCGTTGAGCGTCGTGCGCCCTATTACGAGTCCTCAGGTGCGCTACGCGATATGGTGCCAAACCATTTGTTCCAGCTCCTCTCGCTGATCACCATGGAGCCACCGGTTTCATTTGGTGCGGATGCGGTGCGAGACGAGCAGGCCAAGGTTTTGCGTGCCGTACAGGTGCCTACCCCAGAGCAGGTCTTGAGTGACATGGCGCGAGGTCAATACGGAACAGGGCGTGTCAATGGCGAGACGGTTCCGGGATATCGGGATGAGGCCATGGTTGCCCCCGACTCGAAGACGGAAACCTTTGTAGCCATGAAGCTCAATCTCGATAACTGGCGTTGGGCCGATGTTCCTTTTTATCTTCGGACAGGTAAAAGGCTTCAGAAGCGAACGACGGAAATCATCATTCAATTCCGTCAGGCTCCGTTCATTCTGTTCCGCAATACAGCTGTTGATGAGCTGACCACCAATCGGCTGGCGATCCACATTCAGCCGAAAGAAGGGATTTCGCTCCATTTCGGCGCCAAGGTGCCTGGGCCCGTGATGAAGCTAGGATCAGTCAACATGGATTTTGAATATTCAGACTACTTCGGAACCAAACCCGAAACCGGTTACGAGCGGCTGTTGCTGGACTGCATGATTGGGGATGCAACCTTGTTCCAACGGGCAGACATGGTCGAAGCTGGCTGGTCACTCATTCAGCCTGTCCTTGATGTTTGGAAGGCCTTGCCGCCCCGAAGTTTTCCCAACTATCCGGCAGGAAGCTGGGGCCCCAAGGAAGCGGATGACCTGATGGCTCGGGATGGTCGTCACTGGGTCAACGATCTCTGATGGCAGCAGAGGGCGCTGTCTTCTGGGCGTCGAAGTCCCTGGCTGAGCTGAGCGCTGCCGAGTGGGAAGCCCTTTGTGATGGCTGTGGCCGTTGTTGTCTCCATAAGCTCGAGGACGAAGATACGGGCGAACTTTACTACACCCGGGTGGCGTGTCGGCAGTTGAATCTTGAGACCTGCCGTTGCCGCTCCTATGAAGACCGCACACAGAAAGTTCCAGGCTGCCTTGATCTGAAAAAAGACCCAGAAGCCTTGGCATGGTTGCCCTCAACATGCGCTTATCGTCTAAGGCGGGATGGCGAGCTGCTTCCGGTTTGGCATCCTTTGGTCAGTGGTCGAAGTGAATCGGTCCACGAGGCAGGGATCTCCGTGCGCAAAATGGCGGTCACGGAGACCGGGCTTGAAGATCTTGAGGACTTTATTGTCGAAGATCTAATCTGACCACGCATTTTCTTTATACGTTTTCGCTTCACGTGGAACCAAATTTTCACTTGGGACTCTTCCTTTCATGACCAATGAAGATGAAGACGCCCTGTTTCTGAGAGAAATGGAGGGCGTACGACCCCTAAGGAAGGATGTCCGCGCGCCAGAGAGAGTCAAGGATGATTCCCTGCGGCCGGGTCTCAATTACCGACGGGAGAGCGCGCAGCGGGCTCTGGGCCTTGATGAGTCGCTGCTTCCGACCACCTTCGTGGAGCCTGTTCGTCCAGAGGCCGTGATCAGCTTTAAGCGCGATGGAATCCAGAACGGCGTTTTTCGAAGTCTCCAGCGCGGGGACTATGCCCATGAGGCCACGCTCGATCTCCACGGCTTGACGGTTGAGCAGGCGCGTCAGGAGGTTTATCGATTTGTGTCCGACTGTGTTCACTACAATGTTCGCTCGGCGCTAATCAGTCATGGCAAGGGCCGCAACAACAAGGACAAGATCCCCCTCCTCAAGAGTTTTCTTGCCCGTTGGCTTCCAATGTTTCCGCAAGTCATGGCCTTTCATAGTGCCCAGCGTTGGCATGGGGGAGCTGGGGCTGTATACGTCCTGTTCCGAAAAACTGAACGGGCCAAAGATGAAACCCGGGAGCGGCTGGGTTTGGGTTCGGGAAAGCCCGATGTCTGAGGGGCTTTCTGAAGGGACGGCGATTCGTCGAAATATTCTTCCTGCATTTGAGCGTTTTCCTGAGTCGGTAGGGCTGGTTCCCCTTTCGGGAGGACTGATCAATGACACCTATCGGGTCGAGGGGGAGAGCGCGCCTTGGGTTCTTCAGCGTCTCAATCCAGAGGTCTTTCCTGATCCTTCGGGGATCATGGCCAATTTGCGCCACCTATTGGATCACGCATCGGGCGAACGCCCGAATGTCTCAGGGATGACCTTGCCCTCCATTCGTCCGACCTTGGCGGGGGACGATTTTTGGGTGGATGCAGCCGGAGTTTTCTGGCGTGGGCTTGCGCTCATCCCGGATGCACGGAACCTTCGGGCCATCCGCCAGCGCCAGGAAGCGTTAGAGGTAGGGCGCGCGCTGGGGTGGTTTCACCAGATGACCGAATCCCTGACGTGCGATGCGCTCAAGGACATCTTGCCGGGCTTTCACGAAACGCCACGTTACCTTGCTCTCTGGGACCAATCGCTCCAGGCGAGGCAGGCTGAATTTTCGATCGACGACGCTCATTTGGAGTTCATCGCCGAACGCCGGGTGGCGGCGGGGGGGCTTGAGGCGGCTCGAAGAGGCGGATTGCTCAAGTCTCGCGTGATGCACGGTGATCCCAAGCTCGATAATGTCCTTTTTAGTCAATCCGAGATTCGGGCTATCAGCCTAATTGATCTGGATACCGTGAAGCCCGGATTGATTCATTACGATCTTGGTGATTGCTTCCGATCATGCTGCAATGTCGCCGGCGAGGGTGGAAATGCCTTGGTGCGCTTCGATGTGGACATTTTTGAATCCGTTCTTACAGGCTATTTGCAGGAGGCGTCTTCCAGTATGACGTTGGCGGATCGGGATCACATTTACACCGCAACCTGGTTGTTGCCCTATGAGCTTGGAACCCGGTTTTTGACCGACCACGTCAAGGGTGACCTTTACTTTAAGGTCCGTCGTGCTGGTGAGAATCTTGAGCGTGCCTCTCGCCAGTTTGACCTTGTGAGAGATATCGAGCGACAGCAAGAGCGCCTCGAGGAGGCAATAGAGGCGGCGTGGGCCCGAGTGTAGCGGTTTGGCCCGCATCGATCAGTCGAACTTCGCTATACTGGCCCGCTATGCATTTTTCGTGGCCCATTAGGTCCCAGTGATCAAGAATCTCGTCAAAACCCGCTTGCCGACAGGCTTCGGTGACTTTTCCCTCTATCTCTACCTAGAAGGTGGCAAGGAGCATCTGGCGCTTGTCAAAGGTGAGGTTGCAGGGTCAGCCTCCGTGCCGGTCCGCGTCCATTCTGAGTGCCTTACCGGCGATGTCTTCGGCTCGCGCCGCTGTGATTGCGGTGATCAGCTTAAGCACACCTTGATGTATCTCGGCCGTCAGGACGCGGGAATCCTCATTTACCTGCGGCAGGAAGGTCGGGGTATCGGACTTTTGAAGAAGATGGAGGCCTATAACCTTCAGGATCAAGGTCTTGATACGGTAGAGGCCAATATACAACTGGGTCATCAGGCCGATGAGCGAGATTATGGAATTGCTGCACGCATTCTGCGCGATCTCGGTGTTTCAGCCATTCGCCTGATTACCAACAATCCCCACAAGGTTGAGGAGCTGGGAAGCCATGGCATCAAGGTGGTTGCCCGGATTCCGATCGAGGTGGGGCAGCACGAGGAAAATCTGGGCTATTTGAAGTCAAAAGCCGAGCGTATGGCGCACTTGCTACGATTTACTGAGCAAGTCCCAACAGATCATGATTTCGCTTTTCTTGGGCCGCTTCTGGATCAGTTGGCTTTGGCCCGAAATTCTGGGGCATCGCGGCCTTTCGTCACCCTGGCATACGCGCAGAGTCTGGACGGTGTCCCCTTGGCTCGCACTGAATCGTCAGCGAATGGCTCCCGGGATCTTGCTTTGGGGCAGTATCTTGATGGGTATCACGATGCGGTCCTTATGACGGCTTTCGATGGGTGGGCCCTGCTGATGCGGGGCGGTGGTCCTGCGCTGCGCGTTGTTCTTGATCCCGATCTTAGCTTGGCTGGGGAAGGATCAGTGGATTTGGTTGCCGAGAATCGTATGCTCGTGGTTGCGGCGATCGATCATGATGTTACGCGCAGACAGCGCCTGGAGGTGCAGGGCATCCAGGTGATTGCGCTTCCATATCAGGAAGAAGCCGGTTTTGACCCATTGCAAGTCCTCGAGCGACTCTCGGTCGAGGGGGTGCGAACCCTGTTGGTCCATGGAGATGAAAAGATCATGGGTGGCTTTCTCCAGGCCCAGCGGGTTGATTACTGTGTGATCACGCTAGTGGCATGTTTTGTCGGGGGCTTAAATTCGGGTCTGCCTTTAGGTCAGACCTTGCCCGAATTGCGTTCATGCGAATTCCATCCGCAAGGTTCGGATCTTATTGCTTTCGGCGCCATGAGCTTCAGCGCCTCCTCGCAAGCCTCAATCCCTTAATTGAAGCGGACTCTCAAGGGGTCTTGCCTTCTACTTTCAGTGCTCGAAGTGCCCATGCGGCGTGCAGTGCGGTCCAAGCTGATCCACCGGCAGCCAGCAGCCCCAGGGAGAGTCCCGTCGGGACGTTCGATAAAAGGGGGGTCGACAGCGCGAGTAAGGAAAGTCCAGCGACCCCTCGGGCGCCAAAATGCCACGGCATTGGGGAGGCCGGCGGTCCATTCCAATGGCTAGCAATCATGCCGAGGGGCCTTAGAAGGGCCAGCCAGAGGATGCCATTTCCTAGGGGCGTTAACGGCACTAGCAGAAAGGTGAGGCTGATGATCCAAAGTGCATCCGTTTCCTGTTCGATCAGTGCTTGTTGAGTGTTTTGGGGGCTCTGCTTACGGAAGATCCAGGCTTCAATGAGCTGAAAAGCCGTCAAGACAGCCAGCACCAGAAGGACGATTCGTGTGTCCGTTTGGGGTTCGGCAATGAGTCCCAAGGGGATTAGTATTCGGGTAAACAGCAGCGCCTTTCTCCATGGGGAGGGCGGCGAGTTAGGGGCGTTGCTTGCTGGCATGCGGAAGACGGCAAGAAAGGATGCGCCGGCCATGGCTGCGAGCAGGAGTCCGGAGTGCTCAAGCCACGCGGCAGACACGCCGATCAGGAGAATGAGTGCATGTTGGCGGGCCCACCAATAAATCCGATCGGGGGGGCGATGAGCTGGTGCGAGGGAATCCATTGAGGTGACCTTCTGACAATAGGGTTGGGTGACCACTCCGGATTCTAAAGGCAAAAGAAAACCCCCGGAGTGACCTACGGGGGTTTTCGTATTCGGGCAAGTCAAAGACTTGCCCGAGTTTCCGTCAGAGGATCAAGCCCGGATGTCGGGGCAAAGATCACGTCCAATCAGGTTGCCGAAAGAGGCGAAGACCTGAAGGAGTACACCGGCGATAGCCAGAGCCAGCCAGCCGAAGAAGACGAAGCCGTAGTGCAGCGGCGCTACGAACAGCTCTTCCATGAACC
>JBEGVN010000080.1:0-6247 GCA_041178325.1 Pseudomonadota bacterium | reverse complement strand
CATGCCGCCCGAAAGCTGATGCGGATACGCCGAAAATTGCTGAGGGGGATCCGGAAGTCCAACCTGGTCCAAAAGCGATAGGGCTTTGGCACGAGTGAAAGACGTAGGGCGAATCTCACCTGAAATGGCCTCCAACACCTGCTGCCCAATCGTCAGAACGGGATTCAGGGCCGCCATCGGATCCTGGAAGACCATACCGATCCGGCGACCCCGAACAGCCTCCATCTGATGTTCAGGAAGTCTTAGAAGATCCTCGCCTTGAAGGCGAATAGCCCCCTTCTGGATCCGGGCTTGTGGGGAAAGAAGACGCATCGCCGCAAGGGCCGTCACCGATTTACCTGATCCGGATTCGCCGACCAGCGCTAAACATTCCCCCGCATTCAAGGCGAAGGAGACCCCATCCACGACCACCCGATCCACGCCCTCCTGGGAAAACCCGAGGACCAGATCTTCAATCTCGAGGAGCCCCGTCACGCGGCATTCTCCCGTTTGGGATCAAACGCATCCCGAAGGACATCCGCCAAAAGATTTGCGCACAAAACCAAGACGAACATAAATCCAAAGGCGCCGAGCAAGGACCACCACACCGGAGGATCTCGGGCCAACTCGAGGCGGGCCGTGTTGATCATGTTGCCCCAGGACTCTGTCGAAGGATCCACACCGATGTTGATGTAGGAAAGAACCGCCTCAGCCAGAACCAGAGAACTGAAGTCGAGGGCAACCGAAATCAAAACCAGATGAAAAAGATTCGGAAGAATATGCCGAAGCAGAATTCTGAATTCCGAAACCCCGAGGATTCGAGCAGCCTGGACGTATTCCATTTCCCGAAGCTTGAGGGTTTCCGCTCGAATCAGGCGGCAAAGCCCGGTCCAGGAAGTGATACCAAGAATCAGACAAAGGGCTAAAAGGCGAAAATCCGCGCGCGCCGGAAGACTCTGGAACATCGCCTCATGGCGACCCATAACGGACTCCATCACCAGCATGGCAGCGGCAATCAGGAGCACCCCGGGGACCGCATTCAATGTGGTGTAAAGGTACTGGATGACATCATCGACCCAGCCCCGATAGAAACCTGCCAGAATTCCCAGCCCCAACGACAGGGGAAGCGTCGCAAGGGTGGTCAGGGTCCCAATCACGATGCCGGTGCGAACGCCCTTGAGGCACTGAAATAGGACATCATTCCCGACCTTGTCAGTTCCAAGCACATGGTAGCCCCCCGCTAACGCCACGGCGATCCCGATCAGACATCCAAGCACGACCCAGGTGATCATGACCGCGCGGAGAGATCTTGGCAGTTCCGCCCAAAATGTACGCACTGAAAACGCGAGAAGGTTTCTCCGTGGCCAGAGAATCCAGGCCGTCAGTAAGGCGAGGAGTGCGCCCGCAAGTCCACCCAGAACTCCACCTTTGAAAAAACGCTGCGCAAGGTCGCGCAGGCGATCTTCCTCCGGGTGAACCAGGTGTCGTCCCCCGAAGACCAAACGAGGGGCCGTCCAGGTCTCGTGGCCATCGGATGTTCGAACCATCTCATGGACCGATGCATAAACCCCCAGGGGCTCTGAGTAGGTCTTTTCCGTGGACGTCCTGAGGTTTGAAAGCCCAAGGTCCAGAAGGCTGAGCGTCTGGGCACCCTGATCGATGCGCACCGAATCCAAGACGGCGACGGTCGTAAAAAGCCCCAACAGCAGGGCCGAGACCAGACCCGTAGGACTTCCCATAACTTTTCGCCAGGGCCTTCGAAGATGCTCCTGGCGAAGACTCAAGACCAGAAATAGCGCCATCGCCAGAACGGTCAAGAGCAAAAGCACATCGGTCGGATAGAACCTGAGCATCAGTCATCCAGCCGAATGCGGGGATCGACCCAAGCATAAGAAAGGTCGGTCAACAAAAGCCCCACGATATAAAGGCAAGCTCCCAGAAATACCATGGCCCGAACGATGGCAAAATCCTGTTGGCTGATGGCATCAATGGTGTAACTCCCCAGCCCCGGGATGGCGAAGAAGGATTCGGTCAAAAGACTTCCGGTGAATAGGAGCGGCAAGAGCACCACCACCCCGGTCAGGATCGGAATCATGGCATTACGAAGGACATGTCGAAACAGTACCCTCGCCTCCGATAAGCCTTTGGCCCGGGCGGTTCGCACATAGTCGCGCTCAATCTCCTCAATGAAGAGGGTTCGATACCAACGAACGCCCGATCCTACGCCCGAGACCGCACCGATGAGAACCGGCAGCACGACAAACCGGAAGGCGTCCAGCCCTTCACCAAATCCCGAGATCGGCACCCACTGGAACCAGCGACCCAAAAGATATTGGCCCGCAATGATATAGAACAGCGTCGAAATAGACATCAGGGCCACACAGAGCGCAAGGCCTGCATATTCAAGGCGCGAGAGGCGAAAGAAAACGAGCCCTAGCGCTAGCCCAATATCGATGACGAGTCCAAGGAAGAGGCTCGGGACGGCAATCGCCAGCGAGGGCCACATGCGTTCTCGAATATCGGCACCGATATTGCGCCCGGCATCCGACTGACCGAAGTCAAAGACAAAAAGTCCCAGGGATTTTCGAACGAAGATGGTTTCAGTCAGACACCTGAGCCCGGTTTCTTTTTCCGCGTAGAACAAAGGGAGATCATAGCCACGCTCATGCTTCCATTTGGCGATCCCCTCGGCCGTCACATGTTTTTGACCCAGGTGCATTCGGGCCATGTCATCCGGCGTGTTCACGACGAAAAAAAGGATAAAGGTCAAAATATTGATCCCAAGGAGTAAAGGGAACCCGTAGAGCACGCGTCGCAAAAGGTAGCCCATCATCGTCCTTGCGCCTCCCGTCGCTTTAGCACCAGCCGTCTCATACACCAGCCCACTATGAAAAGAAGGACGCCACCGACAAGCGCTGGAAGATAGAGCGGACGGTTCCAGACCGCGCGCAGTTGTGCCCGCTCATCGGGGTCGATGCGAAGATACTTGAGCCCATTATTTGCCATGAGATTGGGTTTATAGTTGTGATACCAGTCATGGTGCAGACTGAAACTCTTGGGGTGAATACCAAAGACCCAGGGGGCATCGCGGCGAACCTGATCCAATAGCTTTTGAATGACGGCCAACCGCTCCGGACCATCGTCCATGTTACGCATTTTCAGAAACAGTCGGTCGAAGTCGGGGCTTTGATAGTTGGCAGCATTTTCGCCGCCATGAAGTGCCTTGCTGTTTTCCCCGTAGAGGAGAAAAAGGAAATTCTCGGGATCCGGGTAGTCGGCATTCCATCCCCAGCGAAAAAGCTGGGCATTGCCGTGCGCCATTTTCTGCTGAAACTGGTTGTAGTCGGTATTCCGAACGACAAGCTCTATGCCGATTTTCTGGAACTGCTTTCGGTACCAGTTCAAAAGAGGCTTGTCATCAGCCCCTCCGAGCGTGGTATCGAGGTGAAGGACAAGAGGCTTACCGGTGGAAGGATCGACACCCCCGGGATAACCCGCCTCCACAAGGCGCGCCTTTGCGGCTTCGATGGATTTTCGCTCCGGATGACCGTCTCGCCAGTCATAGACCACAGGATTTATGCCCTTCTCACCCTCTTCATAGCCAAAGATCCCCGGAGGAATTGGGCCTTGCGCAGCCATGCCCCGCCCGTTCATGAAGATCGCAATGAATTCTTCTTCATCGATGGCGAGACTGATGGCTTGCCGAAGTGCGGCCTTGGCGGGGGTCAGCCCGCCCACAACGGGATCAAGCATGTTGAAACCAAGATAATGAATCGATGCCGTGATCGCAGTTTCCAGATGCAGTTTTTTCTCCTCCATCTCAGGGGTCAGCTGAGCGCTGCCAATACTTGAAAACTGGACGGCCTGATCAAAATTATCAGAGGCGAGACCCGAGGCGTCGTAATAGCCCTGAAGGAACTTGGTCCAATAGGGAATGGTTTCCTTTTCAAGGACAAAGACAATGCGATCGATGAAGGGGAGGCGTTTTCCCTGATCGAGAAGTAGCCCCTTTTCCTCATCTTCAGGCTCCCCTTCACTGGGGTAGGTGGCTTCATGAAAATAGGGATTTCGGGCAAGCGTCATCCGCCGATTGGGATTATTTTCAATGAGCTGGTAGGGGCCGGATCCTATGGGATACCAATCAGGCGTGATATTGATGGCCTTAAACCTAGCTTGAGCGAAAAAGGCATCGGCTTCCCAAGGGCTTGGGGCAAAAAAGGGCATAGCCAGCCAAAACCTGAACTGGGGGTATTTTCCGTGAACATGGATGCGAAGCGTCGTGGCATCGATGATCTCAAGCCCCGTGACCGGATAACGGCGAAGATCGAGCCACTGAGGGCGATCCGGGTCGTGATCCCATTCCGTCTTGAGGCGTTCCCCGAGATCCTTGAGCCCGATGATTTGCTCCCCCATCAATTCGGCGATGGGCGAATGGATTTCAGGGTGCATCAACCTTTTGATCTGATAGGCCAGATCTTCGGCGGTGACCTCCCGGGTCCCCGTCTCATGGAAATCGGCGAGCGTCCGAATTCTGGATAGCGCCGCAGGTGTCAGCGCGTGATAACGAAAGGCCCCCGAGGCGTCCTTCGCAAAGGCCGGGTGCGGGGCATAACGAAAATCGGGACGCAGCCTGATCTCGTAAACACTCTCGACAATTTCGGCATCGGGTGCACCTGCCGGGAGGATTTTCCCGTGAGCCCCCAAAAAAGTGATTTTGGGGAATTCTGCGGCCGCCAGCGGCTCTAGAGCATAGGGGCGCTTGAGATAGGCATATTGGAGGGGAGGCTCAACCACTTGGGCAATGATCTCGTACTCGTTGGCACTGTAGGCCCTCGCGGGATCAAGGTGTTTAGGGCGCTCCTCAAAGGAGGTATAGAGGGTCTTTGCGTCGCGGTCGACCTTGGAATAGGGGTTATTGGGGGGATCGCCGCAGCCCAGAAGACCTAGCACAAGCCCACTCAGGGCGAGAAACCGCCCGAGTACGCATCGGTGACTTTGCCTCATGACGCTCATGCTGTTTCATTTATCCTTGGTGGAGACGCTTTTGACAAATATTACAAGCTTAAACGTGATAAACCCCGGGATGGCTCCGGGTCTTGTATAATCAAACCATATGTCCGGAGGGGACGATGCCCGTTGCGGGGTGCGGCATCCTCCTGGTACATCCGCCTCACGTCCCAATCACATTCAGGATTTCTTCATGTCTAAGTACGTTCTCGCAGTGCTCTCCGGTCTGGTTTTTGCTGGCAGCGTTTCCGCTGCAGATCTCAAGGTCGGTGTTGTCGACCTCCGTAAGTTGATCGATCAATCGGCCCAGAGCCAGAAGTCACAGGCGGATCTGAAGAAGGAATTCCAGCCCAAGGAAACCAAGCTGGTGAACGAGCAGAAGGAACTCAAGAAGCTCGAAGAAAAGCTCGAAAAGGACGCAGCCGTCATGAGTGATGCGGACAAGCGCAAGACTGAGAAGGAACTCATCGACCGTAGCCGCGAGTTCAAGCGCGAAATGGACGAAATGCGCCAGGATTATGGTCTGCGTGCCAATCAGGAAATGGCCAAGATCCAGAAAGTCATCCAGGAAGCCATTCAGTCCGTTGCCAAGGAACAGAACTTTGACCTGATCCTCGTCGATGGCGTGGCGTTTGCAAAGGACGGCCTCAACATCACCGACCAGGTTGAAAAGCAGCTGACGGGCGGCGCCAAGAAGTAAGCTTTCGTTCCTTTCCATCGCGTTTTCCGACGACAGGTTATCCCTTGGATATTCAAGAAATTAAGGAATATCTACCTCATCGCTACCCGTTCCTTCTCGTGGATCGGGTGCTTGAGGTCGAACCCGGCAAGCGTCTGCTTGCCATCAAAAATGTCACGGCCAATGAGCCGTTCTTTCTCGGGCATTTCCCCAAGGTCCCGATCATGCCCGGCGTCCTCATTCTCGAGGCACTGGCTCAGGCCACTGGACTTCTGGCTGGCCGCTCCATGGAAGGGCTGGTAGGGAAGAACCGGACCTACTACCTTGTAGGCATCGACAAGGCGCGCTTCAAGCGTCCCGTGGTTCCAGGCGATCAGCTTCGGCTTGAAGCCTGCTATGTGCGCCATAAGCGCAACATCTGGGCCTTCGAGTGCCGGGCGGAAGTCGATGGTGAATTCGTGGCCAGCGCAGAGATCATGTGCGCGGCGGCGGAGCAGGAGCAGGACGCTTGATTCATCCCTCGGCCATCGTTGATCCAGCCGCCATTCTCGGCGCAGGGGTCAGCGTCGGCCCTTTCTCGAT
>JBEGVN010000079.1:0-5357 GCA_041178325.1 Pseudomonadota bacterium | reverse complement strand
AATGGAGAGATGACCTTCAGGACATCTGCGCCAGCGATTCGTGAGGCCGCGAGTATCATTGATGCTTCCTACACGCCCCTTCAGTTCGACCTTTCCGGAGTTAGCCGGGCAGATAGTGCGGGAGTCGGGCTTCTGATCGAATGGCAACGATTGGCTGCACGAGCGCGCTGTGAACTTCGCTATATCAATATGCCTAAATCCCTCGAGTCCATTATGCGAGTGACTGGGGTGCTTGGAATGCTACCTGTGGACTAATTTAAGGTCCCTGAATCTGAATCGAGAGAGTTTGTGATGGACAAGTTGATGATTACCGGCGGCAATTCGCTAAATGGAGAGCTTCGCATTTCAGGTGCGAAGAATGCTGCCTTGCCCATCCTTGCAGCGACCTTGTTGTCGGACAGCCCAGTGACGGTCGGCAATGTGCCACACCTGCTCGATATAACGACCACGTTGGAGCTTTTGGGCCGGATGGGTGTGAGTTTGACCGTTGACGAAAAGATGAATGTCGAGGTTGACCCTACGCCAATCAAAAGCTTTCTGGCGCCCTATGATCTGGTAAAGACCATGCGCGCATCGATTTTGGTGCTTGGGCCACTGCTCTCACGCTATGGGCGTGCTGAAGTTTCACTCCCTGGTGGCTGTGCCATTGGCGGTCGCCCGGTCAATCTTCACCTGCAAGGCCTGGCTCAAATGGGGGCTGAGATCAATGTAAAGAATGGCTATATTCATGCGAGTGCCAAGCGACTCAAGGGTTGCCGGCTGGTCCTTGATCTAGTGACCGTGACAGGTACTGAAAATCTGATGATGGCGGCAGCCCTCGCCGAGGGAACTACGATCATCGAAAATGCAGCGCGTGAACCCGAAGTTGTTGATCTGGCCAAGTTCCTTAACATGATGGGTGCCAAGGTCTATGGGGCCGGTACTGACATCTTAGAGATTGAGGGCGTTGAAAATCTTTCGGCGCAGGGTCAGACCTACCGTGTTATGCCGGACCGAATTGAGGCGGGAACCTATCTGGTGGCTGCAGCAATGACGCGGGGCAAGGTCAAGCTCAAGGATGTTCGTCCCGACATCATGGATGCGGTTTTGCAAAAGCTCAGAGAAGCCGGCGCCCAGATTACAACGACTGAGGATACGATAGACCTTGACATGACCGGCACCCGCCCTCGAGCGGTGTCGCTCAGGACTGCACCTTATCCGGCTTTCCCCACAGATATGCAGGCTCAGTTCATGGCTTTGAACTCGATCGCCGATGGCGTTGGCGTCATTACAGAAACGATTTTCGAAAATCGTTTTATGCATGTGCAGGAAATGCAGCGGATGGGAGCTGACATCACCGTTGAGTCGAACACGGCGATCATCAGGGGCAAGACGGTTCTCAATGGTGCCCCTGTCATGGCGACAGATCTCCGAGCTTCAGCAAGTCTAGTTCTTGCGGCACTTGTGGCCGAGGGGCAGACCGTTGTGGATCGCATCTATCACATTGATCGTGGTTACGAGTGCATCGAGGAAAAGCTGGCCCAGTTGGGCGCCGAAATTCGTCGAGTACCGCAGTAAGCCGGAGGATCGCGTGCTGACACTTGCCCTTTCGAAAGGCCGAATTTACGACGAGGCTATTGAGCTTCTGTCGAAGATTGGAATCGAGCCAACGGTAGATCCAGGCAAAAGCCGGAAACTGATTCTTCCCTCCAACCGAGAGGGTCTCCAATTTCTGATTATCAGAGCCAGTGATGTGCCGACCTATGTCGAATATGGCGCGGCAGATCTCGGAGTTGCTGGTAAGGATGTGC
The DNA here is from genome assembly GCA_041178325.1 of Pseudomonadota bacterium. Lineage (GTDB taxonomy): Bacteria > Pseudomonadota > Gammaproteobacteria > Methylococcales > Methylococcaceae > UBA6136. Next base: position 3,567 of record JBEGVN010000079.1, on the reverse strand, counting down.
TGGCGGAATACGAGACAGAGGGTCTTTACGAACCCTTGGATCTCGGAATTGCGAGTTGTCGATTGATGACGGCGGGGAGAAAGGGTCTGACATTTCGTGCCGGTGAGCGTCCACGCGTAGCGACAAAGTACGTTAAAACTGCACATCGTTTCTTTGCCAACAGGGGCATTCAGGCTGAGATCATCAAGCTTTATGGTTCCATGGAATTGGCTCCATTGGTTGGTCTTGCAGACTGCATCGTCGACGTTGTTGATACCGGAAAGACACTTCAGGCCAATGGTTTAGAACCGTTAGAGCTGATCATGGAGGTCAGTAGTCGACTTATCGTGAACAAGGCGGCCATGAAGATGAAGCATGCCGAAGTCAGTGGCTTCATTGACGAAATCAGAACTGCGCTTGCCAAATCCTTATGACCAATACGCTACAAATTAAGAGGTTGGATAGCCGGCAGGAAAATTTTGAGGCGCAGCTTCAGGATGTCCTCTCCTTCGATTCTTCGACAGATGCCGAGATTCATCAGCGGGTTCTGATGATTCTCGAACGTGTTAGAAAGGAGGGCGACGTCGCACTTCTCGACTATACCCGCCAGTTCGATCGCTTCCCCGCTGTTGACGCTGAAGCGCTTGAAATCGGGCCAGCGGAGCTGGCTGCTGCCTGGCAAGCTCTACCTAAGGCAACTGCAGAGGCCTTGGAAAAGGCCGCAAATCGTATTCGCGCCTATGCCGAACGTCAGAAAATGGACTCCTGGAACTTCACGGAGGAAGACGGAACGGTTCTGGGGCAAAAGGTCACTGCGCTGGACCGTGTCGGCATTTACGTGCCAGGTGGTAAGGCGGCATATCCTTCATCTGTCCTCATGAATGCCATACCCGCCCATGTGGCCGGTGTGTCCGAGATTATCATGGTCTCTCCCACGCCAAATGGGGAAACCAATCCTTTAGTGCTTGCTGCGGCCCATCTTGCCGGTGTAAATCGGTGTATTCGTATTGGTGGCGCGCAGGCAGTTGCGGCACTTGCATTTGGAACTGCTTCGGTTCCCAGGGTAGACAAGATTGTCGGACCTGGAAATATCTATGTTGCTACGGCAAAAAAACTGGTTTTTGGTGAGGTTGGAATCGATATGGTTGCTGGTCCATCGGAAATTCTGGTGATTTCTGATGGCAAAACCGACCCAGACTGGATCGCGATGGATTTGTTTTCTCAGGCCGAGCATGATGAAGATGCCCAAGCCATTCTGATCTCAACGGATGAGAACCACTTGAATGCCGTTCACTCGAGTATGGAGAAGCTCCTGCCGACAATGGATCGTCAGGAAGTTATTCGAGCCTCATTGCAGGGAAGGGGAGCGATGATTCTGGTTCCTGATCTGTCCGTGGCCGCGGATGTTGCCAATCGAATTGCCCCTGAACACCTCGAACTTTCAGTAGCGACTCCTGAGGGTCTTTTGGAGAAAATCAGGAATGCTGGCGCCATCTTCATGGGGCGTCATACAGCCGAGGCTTTGGGTGACTACTGTGCAGGTCCAAACCATGTGCTGCCGACTTCAGGTACAGCGCGGTTCTCCTCTCCTTTGGGGGTTTATGACTTCCAGAAGCGCTCCAGTATCATCTTCTGTTCGGCGCCTGGGGCTAGCACACTGGCGGGTATTGCATCAGTACTAGCGCGTGGTGAGGGTCTGGATGCCCATGCGCGCTCAGCGGAATATCGTCTTGTGGATCCGAGCCACTGACCCCATGGATAGTATTGCTCGCCTTGTTCGACCTGAAGTCAGGGCACTGAAGGCCTATCATGTCCCTGATTCCCGGGGCTACGTCAAACTGGATGCCATGGAAAATCCTTACGCCTGGCCAGATTCGATGGTGAGCGAGTGGCTCGAAATCCTGCGGGGAGCCTCGCCAAATCGCTATCCGGATCCTGCGTGCGATGAACTTAAGGCCGCTTTAAAAATCGCAAATGATGTTCCCGAGGAGTGTGACCTGCTCTTGGGTAATGGGTCCGATGAAATCATTCAGATTCTCTTGATGGCCCTTCATCCAGGGTCCACGGTGATGGCGCCGGAACCGACTTTTGTCATGTATCGTCAGATTGCCAATAGTCTGGGGTTGAACTTTATCGGGGTCCCTCTCAATCCAACCGACTTTTCGATGGACATTGCGGCATTTACAGAGGCCGTAGTCGAACACGACCCCGCCCTGATTTTCTTGGCTTACCCCAACAATCCAACGGCAAATCTGTTTGACCGTCAGGCGATCGAGGCCATTCTGAAAACCTCTCGAGGGCTTGTGGTCGTTGATGAGGCCTATGCCCCCTATGCATCCGCAAGCTACATGGGTTCACTGCCCAATTATTCCAGGCTCTTGGTCATGCGCACCCTCTCAAAGCTAGGTCTGGCTGGGCTTCGGCTTGGGTTCCTGGCCGGAAATCCATTATGGGTCAATGAGTTGGAGAAGCTTAGGCTTCCCTACAACATCAACATCCTGACTCAGAGGTCGGCCCTCTTTGCTCTTTCACGTCGGGATATTCTGGATCAGCAGGTCGAGGCGATTCTTTTGGAGCGAACGCGTCTTATGGGGCTCTTACGCAATATCGAGGGAATACATGTCTTTGAGACTAGTACAAATTTCATTCTTTTGCGGCTTGAGCAGAAGTCGGCCGGCTGGGTGTTTGAGCAACTGAAGTCACATGGCGTGTTGATCAAGAATCTTGACCCCCAAGGCGGGCCATTGAAGGACTGCTTGCGTGTGACGGTCGGTACGCCAGAGGAAAACGAGCGCTTTCTAGATGTGTTTCGCTCAGTTATAGCCTGATTTGGCGCTTGCTAAGATGGCTCTTGCCGAGTGATTTGGTTGGATGCCCCTTCTGCCACAGAGGGTTTTTCTTGACCCATCGGCCTGAATCCCACAAAATTCGCGGCTGAAGAGTCACGGAAACACAGTGTTTCAATTCAGGATCAATCGGGTTGCATCCACACCTGGAACGCCACACATCCGATTGATCGGTTCCTGCAACGGAGTATCTGCATGATGAGTGGCGTGGACAACGAAAAACGCCGATTTCTGACTCAGGCCGCTGGCGCGGTCGGTGCCGTTGGTACAGGCTTTCTGGCTGTACCTTTTTTGTCTTCGATGAAGCCTAGCGCCAAAGCCGAAGCCCTTGGGGCACCCGTTGAGGTGGATATCGAAAAACTTGAACCGGGTCAGCGCATTGTCGTGCTATGGCGAGGCAAACCGGTTTGGGTCCTGAAACGAACCCCTGAAGCCCTGCAGAGCATTACTGAATTAGATGCTGAGGTCCTTGATCCGCGCTCTGAACAGTCGGAGCAACCAGTTTCAAGCAGGAATGAAGCGCGTTCGATTCGGCCCGAAATTTTTGTCGCTGTGGGTGTCTGCACGCATTTAGGCTGTTCGCCGGTATTTCGTCCCGAGGTTGCCCCTGCTGATCTCGGTGCAGACTGGAAAGGCGGATTTTTCTGCCCCTGCCATGGTTCGAAGTTCGATCTGGCCGGTCGTGTCTACAAGGGCGTTCCTGCTCCTGTAAATCTTGAAATCCCGCCTTATTACTTTGCCA
>JBEGVN010000078.1:0-3843 GCA_041178325.1 Pseudomonadota bacterium | reverse complement strand
GATCGATGCTCCGCTGATCCCGTCCTTCATGTAAGTCTGAAGGGTACCGGCTAGCCGGTACCCCCAAGACCCCTGAAGTGGGAACATGAAAAGCCCCTTGTCGCGAGACACGGGGCTTTTTTATGGAGGTAAAGAACTTGAGCAGAGCTGAAACGAGGTCCTTACCTAGCTCAGTCCTATAGAAGCGTTGAGACTAGGTCTGTGTCTTCATGGCTGTAGGCGGGGCTGCAGCAGCAGAGCAAGACAAGTGGCATCGAACCGGTATTCTCAATACAGTGAGGAGTGCCAGGCGGGATGCAAACAGAGTCTCCAATGCGGACTTCAAAGACCTTGGTTCCCAGTGTCATCGTGCCCATACCCTGGGTGATGTGGTAGATCTCCTCAGTCAGCCGATGCTGATGCAGAAGGGTTTTTCCGCGGACAGGAATGGTGGCTTCAGCCAAACTCTGATTCAAGTTGCCATGCACATCGGGATGCATGAGCTCTCTGATCTCCGAGCCATCTTTGGTGGTATATGCCTGAACCAATGTGTAGGGCTGATATGGGTGAGACTGCGACACGATTAAAATCCTTCACAACCGATAATCTATCCCCCATATGATACCGGGCCTGAGCGCACTTCGATTCCATCGTTGACCCCTTGACCTTCGCTAAACAAATCTCGGCAGGATTGTCTGTGAGGAGATTTGAGGGTCGATTCAATGAATGAGTCGCGAACTTGGTCTTTGCCTTTGGGGTATCTAGCAAACAAATTAAGCGAGATAAAAAAACGGGGACTGTGATGTCCCCGTCTTTCCCAATCATGGCTCAGTGACTGATCAGTGAGGCGTTGCGCCCATGGGTTCCATCGCTGGGAACTTCGCGGCCCGTGTTGCCGAATATCCGTGGGTATGGGGCGTCAATGCATTGTAAGTAGCAGGCTTTCCACGGAAGCAACCCGGCCCATAAGGGTACTCACTGTTGACGTGGTAGTGGTACATCGTCTGCCACTTGCCATCCCATTTGATACGTCCGGTATGCCCATGGCACTCATCGAGATCATTATTGCTGAGCAGTCTTCCGTTATCCCCGCGAGGACCATAGATGCCGAAGCCATCTAAAGCATAACCATAGAGAGGGGAGTGGGTATTAGGGCCGCCTTGCCTCGGCAAACACTTCCAAGAATATCCGTGGTAATGGTATTCCTTGTTGTAAGGATGCCCCCAGCACGCGTCCATTGGAAGAGCAGCAATAGGATCAACCCAGTACGAACCATAAGCCAGATTCGCGTGCCATACGGAACCCGTCTGGGTGACGACCCCCGTCACCAGCGAGTTCATACAGTAGGGTTGCTCTGAATAGGAGGGATTCCGTGGAACCGTTATGTCGAGATCATAAGCAGCCACAGGGATCGCTGCTGCACTTGAATAGCCGTCTGCAGGAGCTGATGCATACCACGAGTAGGCTGGGGTTCCTTCTTGCACCGGAAAAATCCCCGTTTTGTGATTGGGTAAGCCATTCCCTTTAAAGTGACGCTCGGTTCTGGACAGCGTAGTCTTGAAGATGGATTTTCCATTGCTCACATTTCCCGAGACGTAAGGGATTAATGAGGTGTTGACATCAAGTCCTGTGACCCATGGCGTTTTTGCGTCATATAGGGTTACGTCCGACGGCAGACCCGTGATGCAAACCCACTGGCCGTTCCTTTGGGCCTTGGATAATGAGAGTCCATTCGCTGAGGTTCTAAAAGTAACCGGGGGCTCTGTAGGATCAAAAGCATAGCCGGGGCTGATTCCGCCTAAGAGAAAGGTCAATGCCCCAGTGGCTAAAAACAGCGGTTTCTTCACGAGTAGACTCCAATATCATGCAGCTAAGTCTAGTCACTTATAGTGGGTTTTCTTGATCTAGGTAATCCTACGATCGTAGGATTGAAGCGGGAACTTTGGGGGTTACAGAATAGATGAACTTCAACTTGAAGCTCCTTAAAACCACGCATCGGCTGTGGCTAATAGGCTGTATTCCATCCCGCTGCAAAAGCTAGAAGCTTGAACGTTATTTTAAATGGCCTTTGTCCCGCGGTATGAGTGGGGAGATGATGTATCAACAAAACGCTTATCTTCTCCTTTTTGCAGCGGCATTACAGATCGGCTATCTCATCAGCTCATCGCTACATCTTCAGGAACAAGCCAGAAATACAACCTGGAAAATTTGGGCGTTCGGATGTGTTTCTCTCACCATCGGCCTTCTGGTGCTGAGTCTTGAGTTTTATCAGTTGGCAGCAAGCCTCAATCCCGAGGGGCCTCTCTTCGAAGTGGGTTTTGGCTTTTGCCTCCTAGGGAGCCGCGGATTTAATCGGTGAGTCCGATAAATTCAGGGCTCCCGGCCAGTAAAATAGACGGCAGTTCTTCCGACCGCCAATCAACGTAAAACGATGCAGCAACAAACCAGCTTTCTGGACGTGCTTCTTCAAAACAAGTCTCGTAAGACGCGCCGCGAGGTCTTCCTCTCTCAAATGGAGAAGTCGATTCCCTGGTCTCTCTTGGTGGCGTTGATCGAACCGTTCTACCCGACGGGTAAACGTGGCCGTCCGCCGATCGGTATTGAACGAATGCTGCGTCTTTATTTCGTGCAGCTCTGGTACAACTTTTCCGACGAAGGCACTGAAGATGCCCTCTATGACATGCCTGTGTTGGCACGGTTTGTCGGCATCGACCTGACTTCCGAGCGCGTGCCGGACTCCACAACGCTGAAGAACTTCCGCCATCTGCTGGAAGAGAACGAACTGGCCCCCAAGATTCTGGATCAAATCAATGCCCTCCTGGCTGACAAAGGGCTGATGCTCAGAGAGGGGACCATCGTGGATGCAACGCTAATAGCGGCTCCCCCTTCAACTAAGAATAAGGACAAAACCCGCGACCCAGAGATGCACCAAGCCAAAAAGGGCAACGAGTGGCACTTCGGGATGAAGATGCATGTGGGCGTGGATGTCATCTCAGGCCTCACTCACACCGCTGTAGGTAGCGCAGCCAATGTGAGCGATGTCGCCATGGCAGGACAGTTGCTCCGGTCGGATGACAGGATTGTCTTTGCTGATGCGGGCTATACGGGTGTCGCGAAGCGACCCGAGAACGAAGGCAAGGACGTCGATTGGCAGGTTGCCCGTAAGCGCGGCCAGGTGAAGAAGCTCCCTGAGGGCGAAGTCAAAGGACTGACCCAATATGCGGAGCGACTGAAAGCCAGCGTCAGGGCGCGCGTAGAACACCCCTTTCACATCGTCAAGAATCTCTTTGGCCATCGGAAAACCCGCTATCGCGGCATTGCGAAGAACGAAAGCCAATGGCGAGTGCTGTTTGCTTTGGCCAACGTTTACATGACTCGCAAAAAGGTAATGGCTGGGGGACTGGCATGAGCTGTCAGCGTCAGTGCGCCCAAAAATCAACGCGGGACGTGAAAACCGTCCTTTTTCGACATATCGGGCGTGATTAATGACCATTGAATCCATTTTTCAAAAAACCAGGTTTGGGCACTCACACTTGAGTCATAGCCGCATTAATCCGTGATTCCCTAGGCGCTATGAATGTGTTTTACCTTTTTGACGATTTGCAAGGCGCTTCCAAGAAAAATACGCTCATTCAGATCGTAATATTTTTATTGGCTGGAGGTATAGCGGTAAATTCTGTCGATAGTTTTCTGGATCGTGTAATCGTCAAAGATATCGTATTGATTTCTTATGCGATTTGGTTTTGCGGAATTCGCGCTCATTCGGCCGGGTATTTCGCGAGCATCCGGCCACCCATTTCGCGATGATTCGGCCGGCCATTTCGTAAACACTCGGCCACTCGTTTCGCGGCCATTCGGCCACCC
>JBEGVN010000077.1:0-41034 GCA_041178325.1 Pseudomonadota bacterium | reverse complement strand
CCGGAAAATAGGTGTCACCGTCAAAGTCACGATGAATGATGGTTAGTTCGATCCGGTTCGAAACCGGCAAGAAGAGGCGGTAGAGTTCTGCTCCGCCGATTACGAACAGGGATGGAGAGGTCTGACAGATACCCGCAGCCTCTTCGATGCTGCTCACGATTTCGCATCCTGGTAAATCCTGGCCGCGATTGCGCGTCATGACGAGGTTACGCCGACCCGGTAAAGGACGACCGATGGCCTCATGGGTTTTGCGACCCATCAAGATCGGGTGGCCCAAGGTGAGGGCCCTAAATCGCCTCAAATCATCGGGAAGATGCCAGGGCATCGCATTATTGGCGCCAATGACACGATTCTCGGCCATGGCCACAATCAAGGTGATATCCATCGTGCAGTGTGTGCTAACTCAATGAACGCAAGTCAGAAAGTGGCGCAACGCCGATTTCCTGCTCCCGGGTGGGGTAGTCGACATAGCCCTGAATGCCGCCGCCATAGAAAAGGCTGGGATCCGGGGTATTAAGCGGGGCATCGCTCTCCAGGCGGATGGGGAGATCGGGATTGGCGATAAAAGGGCGTCCAAAACCAATGAGGTCTGCGCGCCGCTCACGGAGTGCGGCCTCTGCCCGGTCCCGATCATAACCACCGCAGAGAATCAAAGTGCCAGAAAAGCGTTGCCGAATTGTTTCCATCAGACGCCGCCCGCGCTCTCGACTGGTGTCGTTGCCTTCAAAGCTGGGATCCACGATGTGAAGGTAACCGATCCGTCGATGGGAGAGTGCATCGGCAATCGCCACAAAGAGGGCTTCCGGATCGTCATCGGACATATCATTGAAGGTGCCAAATGGGGAAATGCGAACCCCCACGCGTTCGATTCCGCAGACCCGAGAAACGGCGTCGGTCACTTCAAGGAGCAGTCGGATCCGGTTATCAATGCTTCCGCCATAGGTGTCGTTGCGGTGATTGGTGCGGCTACTGATGAACTGGTCCAGAAGATAGCCATTGGCAGCATGAATCTCCACGCCATCGACCCCTGCGGATAAGGCGTTTTTGGCTGCCTGAACGTACTGGGTGACGATCTCCGGAATCTCTTCAAGTGCCAATGCGCGGGGGGTGACGAAAGGCACCATGGTCGGCTGGCCTTGCTCATTCAGGACAAAGGCTTCACCGGCGGGGGTGATGGCGGAAGGTCCGACGGGCAATTCACCCTTCGGTTGCAGCAAAGGATGAGAGATTCGTCCGACATGCCAGAGCTGGAGAAAGATGTGGCCACCTGCTGTATGGACCGCTTGGGCAATGCCGCGCCAGCCTTCAATTTGCTCGGCAGAATAGATGCCCGGTGTCCAGGGATAGCCCTGACCCTGGGCTGAAATTTGAGCCCCTTCGCTCACGATGAGACCCGCACTGGCACGCTGCGCATAGTAGAGGGCATTCAGTCGCGAAGGAAAGTTTCCCGGTTGTGCTGCTCGCGATCGAGTCATGGGCGCCATGACGATTCGGTTCGAGAAGTGATTGGGCCCGAGTGTGTAGGGGCTGAAAAGAGGGGATCTCATGGGGGTCTTCTTTTGTTGGGGCTACCAGATCAGGTCGTCGGGAACTTGATACTGCGCATAAGGATCATTCTGCGTTTCGGTAGGCTCTCCCTTTAGGTCATTGAGCAGGAGGATGACCTCCTCATCGCGCAGGCGAATCTTTTCGATGGTTTCACGTGGAACAAAAGCATGCCCCCCCTCGAAGTGGACGATACCGATCACACCGCGGACGAGCTGATCACGCATTGAAGACGTGAGGTAAAGTTTTTTGACCTTGGTGCCGTCCGTAAAATTGAAAGGGGTGTCCCCCGCTTCGGGGAGGATGCGGCGGGTGGTGATGAGGTCACGGATCTGCGCCTCAAGATCCCGACGGGCAAGCTCGGCCTGGCGCTGCTGGTTTAAAAGGCGATCACGCTCGATCTTCTCCTGATGGCGGGGAGCGGTATCGACCGTCGGGGGAGCCGGACGATGGGCATTTGCCTTCGTGGCCTTCACCTGTTCTTTTTGTACTTTCTTGACCTGCTTCTCAGTCACCAAACCTGATTTCAGCAGCTGGTCTCGTAACCCTGCCATGGGGGGTCTCCTTGTGCAATGGTGGATGAAAGCCCACCCGATCAACCGGACGACACAAGACGCCGGGATCCATGAGTGGTTCACGGAATCTGGGTACACTATGATAGTCGTATTTAGTCTTTCCTTGCGCGACTTTGGCCGCCACCAACCTCTTCCTCGCCGAGATCCCACCGATGATTTCCTATCCTCAAATTGACCCTGTGGCGGTAAGCCTCGGTCCCCTCAAGGTCCATTGGTATGGCCTGATGTACATTATTGGTATCGGAGCCGCCTGGTTTCTGGCACGACTTCGTGCCAAGGAGCCCGGGTTTCCGTGGACGGCTACCCAGATTGAAGATCTCATTTTTTATTGTGCGGTCGGGCTGATGCTCGGCGGCCGTGTGGGATACATCGTTTTTTACAATTTTCAGGCCTTCATCAACGAACCGATGATACTTTTTAGAGTATGGGAAGGGGGCATGAGCTTCCATGGCGGCATGCTGGGTGCTTTTGCAGGGATGGGCGTATTTGCCTACAAAGTCGGCGCTCGTTTTGGCGATGTAACCGACTTTATTGGCCCCTATGTCCCGCTGGGTCTTTTTACGGGTCGCATCGGAAACTTTATTAACGGCGAACTTTGGGGGAAACCTACAGATTTGCCTTGGGGCATGATTTTTCCTACCGGGGGTCCGCAACCCCGTCACCCATCGCAGCTTTATGAGGCTTTTCTTGAAGGCATTGTGCTCTACCTGGTGTTGTGGTGGTTTCGACGACAGAACCCTCCGCGAACAGCCGTCAGTGGCATGTTTCTCTTGCTCTACGGCGCCTTTCGGTTTGCGGTTGAATTTCTGCGGCTACCGGATGCGCATATCGGGTACCTTGCCTTTGGCTGGCTGACGATGGGCATGGTTCTGTCCCTGCCGATGGTCGTCGCAGGTCTCTTCATTCTGGCGATGGCCTACAGCAAGGCGAGAGCGGCGTGATGCAGAACCCACACCACCCCGAACAGCAATATCTCGATCTTCTTAAGGAGCTCTTGGATTCGGGAGATCGGCGGATCGATCGGACCGGGGTCGGCACGCAGGCATTGTTCGGTAGAACGCTGCGTTTTGATCTTGCGGAGGGTTTTCCAGTTTTTACCACCAAGAAGATCTACTGGAAGACCGCGTTCAAGGAAATGCTTTGGATGCTCCGTGGCGGAAGAAATATCCGCGAGCTTTTGGCGGAAAATGTCAGGATCTGGACAGACTGGCCGCTCAAGCGTTACCGGGAGAAAACGGGCGAGGCCATCAGCCAGACGGATTTTGAGGCGCGCATCCTTCAGGATGAGGCTTTTGCAGCTGAATGGGGAGATCTTGGGCCGGTTTATGGCGCTCAGTGGCGACGCTGGAAAACCGCCGATGGCCGTGAAATTGATCAGATTCAGGAATTGATCCTAGCACTCAAGCAGAATCCGGGATCGCGCCGACTGCTATTTGAGGGCTGGAATGTCGGGGAGCTCGACCAGATGGCTTTGCCTCCCTGTCATAAGACCTACCAGTTTTTTGTCTCCGAAACGACCGGAAGACTCTCTGCAGCCTTAATGCAACGTTCGGCCGATGCCTACCTGGGATTAAGCTGGAATATCGCAAACCTTGGGCTTCTAACCCATCTTTTGGCTCTGGAATGTGGTTATCTCCCGGGAGAAATCGTCTGGTTTGGTTGCGATGTGCATCTTTACCTCAATCACCAGGATCAGACCCGCGAGCAGCTTTTAAGAGCGCCGCGACCTTTCCCGACACTTGAGATTCTAAGGAAGGCCCCGGATCTTTTCAGTTATCACATCGAAGACTTCGACCTTAAAGGGTATGACCCCCATCCCCATATTGCGGCAGAGGTTGCCGTCTAGCGGGAGAGCGTGGGAAAGGGTGATCAGCGAATTTCGTTCTGGCCGAGATCCTTTTGGTGGATAAGGCCACGAAACCAGTAAAGCAACATCAACCCAACAGCCGTGAGGATACCGCGGAAGAACTCCTGGTGATCTTTCACGAGCTTCTCTAAGGCCTCCAGAGCGGCCCAGGAGAGCTCCCGTTGAAGTAAGAACCCAGAGAGCACCAAGGCACACAGGCCAAAACCGAGTCGCAGCCACCGGGGTGGCAAAAGCCGGGATAAGCGATGTCCAATGAGGCTCGCGGGAATGGTGATGGCTGAAAGAAGGGCGACGGTCGATGCATCGATGGGGGCGTGAGCACTATAGCCAATGAGGGCAGCCAGGGAATTCATCCCGATGACCAAAAGGGATGTCCCAATCGCCGCCCGCATGGCCAATCCCCCGAGAAGATTCAGCGCAGGAACAATGACAAAGCCCCCGCCAACGCCCACGAGTCCCGTAATGAGTCCCACGAGAACGCCATCGAAGAGGACTGCCGAAAGATTTAGTCGGGCTGGACACGGGGCGCCGGGAAGGGTTTCTGCGCCCGGACGCAGCCGTCGCCCCAAGAGCATGGATAAAGCGGTGACCAGCATCATGAGCGAAAAGAGAATCATTAGAAGATTCTCTGGAACAAATCCCGCAAGGTGACCCCCGCCATAGGCCCCAAGCATCCCTGAAAGCCCAAAGGCGAGGCCGTTTTTCCAACAGACATTGCCCTCACGGGCATGGCGCAAAACTGCGATCAGGCTGGTAGCACCGACCACTGAAAGCGAAAGGGCGATTGCGGATTTCACCGGAAAGTCGCCAAGATAAATCAGGATCGGAACGAGCAGCAGGGATCCGCCACCGCCCAAAAGTCCGAGAAGAAGCCCGACCCCGACAAGCCCCAGATAAAAGCCGGTCATGGGCTTGTTTTAAGGGGTGTCATCGATCTTCCCACAGGCGAGGTTGGCCGGAACCGCTGCGTGAATATGCTTGGGAAGAGGAAGGTTGAGGTTGTTCATGCGCTCGATGAAGGCCTTACGGTCAACGTTGGGGCCGAGTCGGATGTTTTTCTGAATTTCCTGCCGGATCGAAGAAACCGTGAGGCCCTGATAATCATGCCCTGGATAAACAAGGGTTTCGGGAGGAAGGCTAAAAAGCTTTTGATGAATGCTGTCAAAAAGCTGTCCAGGATCTCCTTGCTGAAAATCGGTCCGGCCGCAGCCGCCGATGAGGAGGGCATCCCCGGTAAAGACGCGGTCTTCAAATAGGTAGCTGACGCAGCTTTGCGTATGTCCTGGTGTATGAAGTACGCGCCACTCCAAAGATCCCATTTGTAAACGAACACCATCGGAGACAAGTAGATCCGGGCAGAAGGTTCCTGCCGCCTGATGGACCACGCTCTGACTTCCCAGGCGATCCCTCAAAAGACCGGAACCTGTGATGTGGTCTGCATGTACGTGAGTTTCAAGCGTATAGAGGAGTCTGAGACCGAGCGCATCAAGGAGCGTAATGTAGGTTTCCACTTCACTGGCAACCGGGTCGATCAGGAGCGCGCGATGCGTGACCGAACATCCCAGAAGATAGGTATAGGTGGAAGTTTCAGACTCAAACAGCTGACGGAAGATCATCTTATGCTACCGGGCAAAATATAAGGATACTCTAATGTTTTGGCGCTGGAAATGTTTGAAGTCATAAAACAAGGCCCCAAAAAAGGGGCCTTGTGCTAGAAGTTTTCCCTATTTAGGCGGCGGCATGCTCGCCAACGTTTTGGCATCGGCCACGGCCTTCTTGCGTTCTGCAGCGGGAAGGGCAATCAAGCCCTTGTCTGCAAGGTAGCCTTCGTTGCCTGAGGCTTTGTCGCTAAGAAACTCCGCTACATACTCGCTGATGCCCGGAATCAGTCCCACGTGTGCTTTTTTAACGTAGAAAAATAGTGGCCTTGAAATCGGGTACTTGCCGTCAATGATGGTTTCATAGGCCGGAGCCTGACCATCAATTGTTGCGGCGCGCAATTTGTCTCCGTTAACATCAAGAAAGCTGAAACCAAAGATGCCGATAGCCTCCGGGTTGGCTTCGATCTTTTGAACGATGAGGTTATCGTTTTCGCCCACCTCGACGAAGGCTCCGTCCTCACGAATGGTCATACAGGTGCTCTTGAACCATGCTTCATCAGAGGCCTTTTTCTCCTTGATCCAGTCTACGCTTTGACAGCCGGCTTCAAGTGCCAGTTCGACGAAGGCATCCCGTGTCCCGGAACTTGGGGGTGGGCCGAGAACCTGAATCTTTTGTGCCGGGAGGCTCGGGTTGATCTCCTTCCAGGTCTTGTAAGGGTTATCAATCACGGTCTTTGCGGCAGGGTTTTTGGGGTCAGGCACCTTTTTGGCTAGGGCAAGGTAAATCTCATTTCGGGTCAATGCCAAAGATTGCTTGGCCTTGATTGACTGGGCCATAACGATGCCGTCGTAGCCAAATCGGATTTCGGCAATGTCCTTGACCCCGGCTTTCTGGCAGAGCTCGAACTCCGTTTTCTTGATGCGCCGCGAAGCATTGACGATGTCTGGGCTATTGGGGCCAAGACCTGAACAGAAAAGCTTGATGCCGCCACCGGTTCCGGTCGCTTCGACCTTGGGCGTTTTGATGGTGCCTTTTTTGCCGAGCTGTTCGGCAACGGTTGCCGAGAAGGGGTAGACCGTCGATGATCCAACGATGCTCATGGCTTCGCGGGTCGCATCAGCGGCTAAGGCGTGCCCTGCAGCGCCGAAAATAAGGATAAAACTGAGCGGGGTGAGAAGGATTTTGAACTGCGACATCGGCTTATCCAGAGTGGGAGTAAGGGTTCAGTTTAGGCCGAGAGCGCGCAGAGGAAAACCCATGCGCGGATGGGTTTAATCGCTGAGTGGTGCGGCGTTCAGGAAAACAGCGTTTAAGCCGTCTTGCAGGGTGGGATAGCGAAGGACAACACCGAGCTCCTCACGCATTCGACGGTTGTCGAGACGTTTGGATTCTTCCATGAAACTGAGCATGGCAGGCGTCAGGACTTCACGTGCCTCGGCGAGCGGAATGGCGGGGGGTCTAGGAAGTCCCAGATGATCGGCAACCTGCCAGAAGTAATCGGTCATGGTGGAGGGATGCCCATCACTGATGTTGTAGGCATGACCGGGGATCCCTGAGGTTCTGGCCCGGATACACGCCTCTGCAAGGTCATCGGCATGAATCCGATTACTAAAGGGGGCTTCATGGGGGTCGATGACAGGGAGCCCCTGGCGAATCCGGGTTTCGGGAAGTCGTCCATCGCCATAGATCCCTGGAACCCTCAGCACCAGAACTTCACAGCCTGTTCGTTCGGCATAGTCTTTAACCAGACGTTCGGCTTCGACGCGGCGGCGCGCGCGATCAGTCTTCGGTTTAAGAGGGGCTTCCTCATCAATCCAAGCGCCCTCACAGTCGCCATAGACCCCGCTGGTACTGATGTAAATCAGTCGCTTCGGCACAGTTTGAAGGGCCGCAAGTCCATGGCGCATGCGCGGATCGCCAGGACCCGCTGGCGGCGGCGGTGCGAGGTAGTAAAGGGTTTGAATGCCACCCGGCAAGGTCAGCGCTGGAGTGCTCTCATCCAAATCCCCAAGAAAGGGGGTGATGCCTTCGGTTTCGAGGGTCTGGGCACGAAGCGGCGATCGTGCGAGCGCCGCAACCGGTATGCCCTCGGCACGGAGTCTTCGCGCAAGTCTAAGGCCAATGTCGCCGCAGCCGACAATAAAGACGGGGAGAGAGGAGGGCATCGTGTCCTATAAAGGCAGGGAAGGGGTTTCGGTACTATACTGTCCTCAGCCGCTGGTAGACAGTCCAGTGTGGATTTCCGGGTGCTATTGTCGATCCGTTCTCCCTCGAGACAGGGCGCGCCCTCTGGAGCATATGCGATGTTGTTGAGGTCTCTTGCCCGTGCCCTAATGCTGGGCCTCGTGGTATGTTCGGAAGCGGGCTCAGCCCCCCCGATTTCGCTGGATGCGGAAGCGATTCAGCATCTTGATCTGAAGACCGCGTTGCCGAAAGTCATCGGTGCCATCCCCCTAGCAAAGGCGCCTGCCCGGGTGGTGATCCCACCCGCCAAGGAATTCGCCGTTACCTCCCTTCAGTCCGGCATTATCACGCGGGTCAACGTACCCCTTGGGGTGAGCGTGAAAAAAGGCGAGGTGCTCGCCGAAATCGACAGTATCGCCCTGGTCGATCTCCAAAGAGGAATGGTCGACGCCCAGTCGGTGCTTTCGCTTTCTGAGTCCAAAATGCATCGAGATGATGCTTTGCTGCGCGAGGGGGTCATTGCCAAATTGCGCTGGCAGGAAACCCGGAGTGATTTTGAACGCGCAAAGGCCGCCTTGCGCGCTGCTGAACAGACCCTTCTGGCCTCGGGGCTTTCACCGCAGGAGATTCAGCAGATCAAGACCGGTCGCCCCATCAGCGGGAGCTATCGGGTCGTCTCGCCGACCGATGGCGTGGTTCTTGAGCGGATTGCGATCGTTGGCCAGAAGGTGGATGCCCTCTCCCCCCTTTTCCGCGTCGGCAAGCTTGACGAGCTTTGGCTGGAAGTCGATATGCCCCAGGAACTTCTTAAAGAAGCCCAGGTTGGGGACCGTATCGGTATCGAAACCCCAAGAGCCAACGCTCGGGTTATTGAAATCAGTCAGAACGTGAATCCGCAGAACCAGACCGCGTTGATTCGTGCGCGCATCACTGAGGGTGCGGATCTCTTGAGACCGGGGATGCATGTCAATGCTGAACTGATGCATCGGAGCACCGATCATATCCTTAAGGTGCCGTTGGCGGCCCTCTTTAGCTTTGAAGGGCGCCAGTACGTTTTTGTTCAGGGTCCTGCCGGATTTGAGGCGGTCGAGGTGTCGCTGGCCGGGGAGGAGTCGCATTACGCCGTCATTCATGAAGGCCTGACGGGAACAGAGCCGGTCGTGATTCAGGGCGTCGCGGGGCTAAAGTCCAAGTGGCTCGAAGCGTCCGACGCGAGGCCCGAGTAAGCGGCGCATGGAGTCTCTGATTCGTTTTGCCCTGACCCAGCGGGTTCTGACTCTTCTCTTTGCCCTCCTGATCGCAGGCTTGGGCGTTATGGCAGCCCTCAAACTTCCGATTGATGCATTCCCTGATGTCTCCCCAACCCAGGTCAAGGTCATCGTCAAAGTGCCCGGAATGACCCCTGAGGAGGTGGAGTCGCGGGTTACGGCACCGATTGAGGTGGAGCTTCTTGGCATTCCCAGCCAGACGATGCTGCGATCGGTGGTCAAGTATGCCCTGACGGACATCACCATTGATTTTGAGGAAGGCACCGATATCTATTGGGCACGGCAGCAGGTCACTGAGCGCCTGGCGCGGGCCTGGGGTGTCCTGCCTGCTAATGCCGAGGGCGGTATCGCCCCGATGACCACGCCCTTGGGCGAAATGTTCATGTTCACCATCGAGGGAGATCAGCTCACCCTCAGTGAGCGCCGCAATCTCCTGGATTGGGTAATCCGCCCGGCCTTGAGAACTGTGCCGGGGGTTGCCGATGTCAATGCCTTGGGCGGAATGGTGCGAAGTTTTGAAGTGATACCGGATGGCATTCGCCTTTCCTCCCGCGGGGTCAAGATCGATGATCTGATTGAGGCCTTGAAGAAAAACAATCGCAATGACGGGGCGGGTCGCCTCGGTGACGGTGAGGAGGCCTTATTGGTTCGAACCGAGGGCCGCATCAAGGATCTTGAGGATGTTCGCCGGATTGTGGTGGTTGAGCGGGGCGGAGTTCCGATCACCGTGGGGGATGTCGCAGACGTCCGAATCGGTGCGCTGACACGCTATGGGGCCGTCACCCGGGGTGGAAAAGGCGAAACCGTTGAGGGACTGGTGCTTAGCCTGCGTGGAGCCAACGCGCGCGAAGTGGTCCGTGGCGTTGAGAAAAAGCTCAAGGACATCCAGCCGGCCCTCCCACCGGAAATCACGATCAACGTCTTTTATAACCGAAGCCTTCTGGTCGATCGGGCGACCGGAACCATCATTCATGCACTGATAGAAGCGACGGTACTGGTGGTCATGCTGCTCCTTCTGTTTCTGGGGGATTTTAGGGCCGCCCTTACGGTGGCGCTGATTCTGCCTTTGGTTGCCCTCTTTACGTTCCTTCTGATGCAGAGCTTTGGGCTGACAGCCAATCTCATGAGCCTTGGGGGCCTCGCGATTGCCATCGGTAAATTGGTGGATCCCGCGGTAGTTGTGGTCGAAAACATTACTGCCCACCTTGCTGCACAGCCTGATAAAACCCGGCTCCCTCGACTGCACGTCATCTATCGTGCGATGCGGGAAGTCATGGCTCCGGTCATTTCGGGATCGTTGATCATCGGGATTGTCTTTGTGCCATTGTTGTCTCTGGAGGGACTTGAAGGGAAACTCTTCCGCCCCGTGGCCTTGACCAATGTGTTTGCCATGTCGGGGTCCATGTTGTTTTCCTTGCTCGTCATCCCGGTGCTTGCCTCCTTCCTGATGGTCCGGGTTCAGCACGAGGAGCCTTGGCTTTCGAAGAAACTCCATGCCCTCTATGAGCCCTGCTTGATCTGGGCGCTGGCGCACGCCGATCGGGTTCTCAAGATTGCTGGTGGTCTTCTGGTGCTCGCCATCGTGCTCTACACCTTCATTGGTAAAACCTTCATGCCGACCATGGATGAAGGGGATGTTATCGTGCAGGTCGAAAAGCTTCCGTCGATCAATCTCGAACAGTCTGTTCGCATGGATACCCAAATTCAGAAGGCCTTGATCGAACATGTGCCGGAGATTCGGGATGTCACCGCCCGCGTTGGGTCCGATGAAATCGGTCTCGATCCGATGGGTTTGAATGAAACGGATACTTTCCTGATGCTGCGGCCCCGCGAGGAGTGGCTGGTCAAAGACAAGGAGGCCTTGGTCGAGAAGATTCGGCATGTGCTTGAGACGATACCGGGTATTTCCTACGGCTTTACCCAGCCGATCCAGATGCGGGTGACGGAAATGCTGACGGGCGTTCGGGGGGACGTGGCCATTAAGCTCTTTGGTCCTGAGCTTACGGTTCTCAACGCCAAGGCAGAGGAAATCGCGTCCGTTTTGAGAGGGGTTCAAGGCGCTTCAGACGTCTATACGCCTCGAAATGAAGGGATGCAGTATCTGGTTGTGCGAGTCGATCGTTTGGCGGCTGGGCGCCTTGGGATTACTGCAGAGGCCCTTGCGGATATGCTCAGGGCCCAGATCGAGGGTCTGAAGATCGGGACGATCCTTGAAGATATTCGGCGCACGCCACTTCTCCTTCGGGGTACCGGTGAGCCTGAATCCTTGCGCGCCCTTCAGGTGGTTTTGCCCAGCGGTGAAAAGGTCCCCTTGTCGGTCGTTGCAAGCCTTGAAACGTCAGAAGGCGTCGTTCTGGTCAATCGCGAGCGGGGACAGCGAATGTCAGTCATTCGCAGCAATGTGGCTGATCGTGATCTGGTGGGATTCGTCGAGGACGCCCAGCGAACTGTCGCTGAGAAGGTGTCTCTTCCTCCGGGATATTTTCTGGAATGGGGCGGTCAGTTTGAAAATCAGCAAAGGGCCGCCCTCCGTCTGGCCATCGTGATACCGATTGCCATAGGCCTCATTTTCCTCCTCCTTTTTTCGACCTTTGGGTCGGTCCGCCAATCCCTTTTGGTGTTGTCCAACGTGCCTTTGGCCGTCATCGGTGGCATTTTTGGAATGTGGATTTCCGGCGAATATCTCTCGGTCTCATCATCCGTGGGCTTTATTTCGCTTCTCGGTATTGCCGTCCTTAATGGGGTGATGATGGTCAATCACTTTAATCAGTTGCGGGCACTGGGTCAGCCCATGGATGAAGTGGTCCTGCATGGTGCCATGCGGCGCCTCAGGCCTGTCTTGATGACTGCGGGGATTGCGGCTTTTGGGTTGATACCGCTCCTTTTTGCGACCGGCCCCGGATCTGAAATCCAGCGACCTCTGGCAATCGTCGGAGTGGGGGGGCTGGTGACCTCTAGCCTTCTGACCCTCATCCTCCTACCCATTCTCTACCGGCGCTATGCCGAACCGCCAGCGCAATGACGAACCTTAAGAAGCTGACGCTGATTGTCCCTCCCCTTTTGGAGGAAGAGCTGATCGACCGGCTCTTAGAGCAGGGAGACGGCCTTGAATTTACGGCAGGTACCATCTATGCCCATGCTGCTGATCATGAGTCCTTGAGCCTGATCGAGCAGGTGACGGGCAGAAAGCGCCGAATTCGGTTTGAGATCATCTCTGAGGCCCAAGAGCTCCAAAGGCTCCTCGATTCGCTCCAGGAGCGCTTTAAAGGCTCAGGAATCCACTATCTTTTGCAGTCGATAGAAAGGCGAGGCCTTCTCTAGTCCTCGCCGAGGGCTTCGCGAAGAGCGGGTTCCAGGTCGGGATATTTGAAGGTAAAACCCCGTTTGATTGCAGCGTCCGGAATGACCCGGGTACTCTCCAGTAAAAGCCCCGCCATTTCGCCCAACAGCCACTGAAGCAGCTTTGCAGGGATCCGAAAGAAGGCGGGCCTGCGCACAATGCGGGCCAAGGTGGCCGTAAATTCGGTATTGGTGACCGGGGAGGGCGCGGTCAGGTTGATTGGGCCACGGGCATCAGGGTTCACTAAGAGCGCACACAAAAGGCGAATGTGATCATCGCGGTGGATCCAGGACATCCATTGCTGTCCCTGACCAATGGGGCCACCAAGCCCCAGACGGAAAGGCCATTCCATAGGTTTCAGGAAGCCGCCACCCGCACCGATCACAAGGCCCGTTCTCAAAAGCACGACGCGCGCACCAAAGGCCTCTGCTTTTTGTGCGGCCTGTTCCCAGGCCACACAGAGCTGATGACCGAAGCCGCCCCTTAATGCTGCCGATTCGTCCAAAGACGCATCCCCTTGGTCACCATAGATCCCAATGGCTGAGCCGCTGAGAAAGATTCTGGGGGGCGACGGCAGTTGCGCGACAGTTTCAACCAGCGTTTCCGTCAAAAGGACGCGGCTATCCCACAGCACTCGCTTTCGAGCCGCTGTCCAGGGTTTTCCCATGATGGGTGCGCCGGCCAAGTTGATAACGGCATCCAGCCCGCTTGTCTTTTGGGGCAGATCACTCAGACGATTGATGCACGTATGCGTCTGTGACAAACCGGTTTGGTGAGCCAAAAGAAAAAGTTCGTGTCCGTCTTTGGCGAGGGTATTAACCAGTTGCCGGCCAATAAAGCCGCTGGCACCAGTGATCAGGATCTTCATCGGACAACTCCTTTCGACAAAGTAGCCAGCAAGGAGTCAGAAGCAGGGGGAGGAGGGGGAAGCCTCACGGTGGCCCGCTGAGGGGCCATCATGAGGGGGAGCAGCAAGTCGGGCCGATGGCAGAGCATGACCCAAGCTTGCTGCTGGAGCCTAGTCGATTACTTCGGCTCTTCGTCGTTGAATACCCAGCGAACGAAGAATACGCCGGCAGCAACAACTACCAGAGTAACAACGATACCCGTCGGAGACCGCATTTTTTCGACCAGGTCGAGAATCATTCCCATGTGCTTATACCTTTCTTGTTGGCTTGTTGAATGGCTTCAGATAGCGCCAAGCGCTGCGCCGTATCTTACAGGCTGCCCAATGTCTGTCAAGTTCGGTACAAATCAGAGACATGCGCAACGATATGAAAAGCGTTCACGCATAAAAAACCCGGGCATAAAGGCCCGGGTTTTAGCACTCGCCTGACGCGTCTCTCGCTTGTTATGGGACGAATCCCTCTATTGGGTTGCGAGATTTCGTGAATGTCAGGTTGGTGAGACTGCCTTACAGAGAAGGAGCAGCCGGAGCTTCGAGCTTCTGACCGTCGCCGTCGGGAGAGTTGCCACAGCCAACAACAACCAGAGACATCATCAGAACGCTAACAACGCAGAGCAACTTCTTCATAGGGAACCTCCTGATAGAACACTTAAAAGTTATAGTTTGTGGTGCCCACGAGGGGACACGTCAAATTTATAAATAACCTTGATGGAAAATGCAAGCGGCATTATCGATGCGCGCCATCCCCCGGCCCTACTGGGTTTCAGGGGTTCATGCAATCAGCGGGAGAGAATATCGAGCCCTTCGGCATCCGCTTCGGCATGAAGTCGGAGCTGTTCGAGATTCTTGAAGTCGAAAAGAGCGCGGTCTGCGAGCTGCGATGGAGCGACATTCTGGAGCGCCGTGAAGATCGTTTCGACCCGCCCAGGATGCTGTCGTTCCCATCCCCGAAGCATCTCTTTCATGGCCTGACGCTGGAGATTTTCCTGAGATCCACACAGGTTGCACGGAATCAGGGGGAAGTTCCGAATCTGGGCGTAACGATCGATATCGCGTTCACGGCAATAGGCCAGAGGCCGAATGACGACATGCGCTTTGTTGTCGCTTAAAAGCTTCGGGGGCATCGCCTTGAGCGTTCCGCCGTAGAAAAGGTTCAGGAAGAAGGTTTCGATGATGTCATCGCGATGATGCCCGAGGGCGATCTTGGTGATGCCGTTTTCTTCGGCGTAGCGGTACAGAAGGCCTCGGCGGAGCCGCGAACAGAGCCCACAGGTGGTCTTGCCCTCGGGAACGACCCGCTTGACGATGCTGTAAGTGTCCTGCTCGATGATATGAAAGGGAATCGCCCTTTCGCTGAGGTATCCAGGAAGAACGTCAGCGGGAAAGCCGGGCTGTTTTTGATCCAGATTGACCGCGATGATCTCAAAGTCGATGGGTGCGTTGAGCTTGAGGCTCAAGAGGATATCGAGCAGGGTGTAGGAGTCCTTGCCTCCGGAGAGGCAGACCATAACCTTATCCCCGGCCTCGATCATGCCGAAATCGGCGATTGCGGCCCCTGTCAGGCGCCGCAGCCGCTTCTGTAGCTTGTTGAAGTCGTAGCGCTGTTTTTCGCTGAAGTCTAGGGTCGCACTATCCGTCATGGCGCTCGAAAACGAGGCTGGCATTGGTGCCACCGAATCCGAAGCTGTTGGACATGGCGACATCGAGCTTTGCACCGTCGATTCGCTCCCGAACGATGGGAACGCCGGAAGCGCCGGCATCAAGGTTTTCGATATTCGCAGAGGCAGCAATGAAGCGATGCTCCATCATCAACAGCGTGTAGATGGCCTCATGGACCCCCGCAGCGCCCAGTGAGTGACCGGAGAGCGACTTGGTCGAGCTAATCTTGGGGACAGCATTGCCAAACACTGCTTTGACGGCCTCAAGCTCGCGAATGTCGCCGATGGGCGTACTGGTTCCGTGAGCATTGATATAGTCGATGGGGCCCTTCACGGTAGCCATGGCCTGTTGCATGCAGCGGACCGCACCTTCACCCGAGGGTTGAACCATGTCATAACCGTCCGAGGTTGCCCCGTAGCCCGTGAGTTCGGCGTAAATTTTTGCGCCGCGCGCTTTGGCATGTTCCAGCTCTTCAAGGACCAGAACACCACCACCACCGGAAATTACAAAACCATCACGATCGGCGTCATAGGCACGAGAAGCCTTGACGGGGCTGTCGTTGTATTTGGAAGACAGGGCGCCCATGGCATCAAAAAGGACGGTCAGGGTCCAGTGCAATTCTTCGCCGCCACCGGCAAAGATGACATCCTGCTTTCCGAGCTGAATCAGTTCAGCGGCGTTGCCAATGCAGTGGGCGCTGGTTGCACAGGCAGAACTGATGGAGTAATTCACGCCCTGAATCTTGAACGGGGTGGCCAGGCATGCAGCGTTCGTATTCGACATGGTTCGGGGCACCATATAGGGCCCGACTTTCTTAAGTCCCTTTTCGCGGAAGGAGTCCCATGCCGTGAGAAGGTTCGATGTGGAGGGGCCGCCGGAACCCATGATAATACCCGCACGGGGGTTGGAAACCTGGGCCTCGCTCAGGCCAGAGTCCCGAATGGCCTCATCCATCGCGATGTAGTTATATGCGGCGCCTTCACCCATGAATCGACGGATTTTCCGGTCGATGACTTCATCGGGATCAATGTTGACCGGCGCATGGACGTGGCTTCTAAAGCCAAGCTCCGCATATTCGCTGCTATGGGCAACGCCAGAGCGCCCCTCACGAAGTGATTCAAGCACCTCGGACTTGTTATTGCCCAGGCTGGATACGATACCGATTCCGGTAACTACAACACGTTTCATGCTACTTTGCTCCTCAGAAGTCGTCTGTGGAGGTGAAAAGGCCGACTCTCAGGTCGTTGGCCTCGTAAATGATGCGACCGTCACATTCCATCTCGGCATCAGCAATGCCCATGACCAGCTTGCGCATCATCACCCGTTTCAAATGGATGCGGTAGGTTACCAGTTTGTTGACCGGTAGTACCTGTCCGCGAAACTTGACCTCGCCCACGCCCAGTGCGCGGCCCCGGCCAGGGCCCCCGAGCCATCCAAGGTAGAATCCGACCAGCTGCCACATGGCATCAAGGCCAAGACAGCCGGGCATGACGGGGTCACTATGGAAGTGGCAATCGAAGAACCAGAGCGAAGGCGTAATATCGAGCTCGGCAGTGATCAGACCCTTGTCGAACTGGCCGCCCACGTCGGTGATCTGGGTAATGCGATCGAACATCAGCATCGGCGGCAGGGGCAGCTGCGCGTTTCCGGGGCCAAAAAGCTCACCTTGTCCGCAGCGGATCAGGTCCTCGCGAGCGTAACTGTTCTTCCGGGGCTCACTGGCAGGTGCTTCGATGGATGTCATTGCCGTTTTGATGTCCTAAGGGTTATCGAACGAGGCCTCTTAACTGCCGAGGCCGGGAGCCGTTCCCATGGCGGTTGCCGGGGGGCAGCCTGCCGATAAAAAAGCGGACTATTGTAGCAGAGTCATTGCCCCGTAATTACAATCCATTGAACTGACAACTTCTTTTGTGAATCGCCACCCCATGCTGAATCGTGAAATGCACCAGGAGGACCGTTTGGGTTGGGGGCTCATTCTTGAGATCGTACGCAGTCATCGCTCGCGCATTGCCTGGGGTCAGGGGCTGGCCATCTTGGCCGCTATTACGGCCGTGCCGGTACCTTTGTTGCTCCCACTGCTGGTCGATGAGGTGCTGCTGAAGCACCCGGGGCCTGCAGTCGCCGTGCTCGATCGCATGGCACCTGAGGCCTTTCAGGGACCGGTCTACTATATTACGGCGCTTTTGCTATTGACCGTACTGCTGAGGTTTATGACCGCGGCCTTCAATGTGGCCCAAACGCGAGAATTCAGCCTTATTTCCAAGGATGTCGTTTTTACGCTTCGAAAGCGGTTGTTAGGAAGACTTGAACGCATTTCGATGGCGGAATATGAAAGCCTGGGCTCAGGTGCGGTCGTGACCCACCTCGTCACGGATCTCGATACCCTCGATAACTTCATCGGAGTGACTGTGGGGCGGAGTCTGGTGGCGCTCCTGACCCTGATGGGAACCGGCGGGGTCCTGCTCTGGATGAATTGGCGTCTTGGGCTATTCATTATCCTTCTCAATCCCTTGGTTATTTTTCTGACCCGCGTTCTCGGGCAATGGGTCAAGCGACTTAAGCGTCAGGAAACCGCGGCGTTGAGTGAATTTCAGAATCGTCTAACGGAGACGCTCGAGGCCATTCATCAAATTCGGGCCAGTAATCGGGAGACCTTTTATTTTGGACGGCTTCGGGGTGCGGCATCCGATGTTCGTGTTCACTCAGCCGCCTTCCTTTGGAAAAGCGATGCCGCCAGTCGGCTGAGCTTTCTGGTCTTTTTGACCGGATTTGATCTTTTTCGGGGGCTGGCTCTTCTGATGGTGGTCTACTCGGATCTGACCATTGGCCAAATGATGGCCGTCTCGGGATACCTTTGGTTCATGATGGCCCCGGTCCAGGAGGTATTGGGGATGCAATATGCCTATTTTGGCGCCAGGGCAGCGCTGGAAAGGCTCGATCAGTTTTATGGGCGAGAACTTGAGCCCCGCTATCCCCACCTTCAGAATCCTTTTGCGGGAAAGACGACCGTGGGTATCTCAATCCGGGATCTGTGTTTTGTGTATCCGGGGGGGGAAGAGGTGCTCAAGCGGGTCTCCCTGGAAATTGCTGCTGGTGAAAAAGTCGCGTTGGTTGGAGCGAGCGGCGGGGGCAAGTCGACGTTGGTCCAGGCACTGATTGGCCTTTACCCGCCCGCCTCCGGGGTGATTGCCTTTGATGGGGTATCGAGGGAAGCCATCGGGATGGATGTGGTCCGCGAGCACGTGGTCACGGTGCTGCAACATCCGGTTCTCTTCAATGATACGGTGCGAAGCAACCTGGCCATGGGGCGCGAGGCCAGTGAAGCGGATCTTTGGCATGCACTCGAAGTCGCCCAGCTCAAGACGGTCATTGCCGCCAATCCACTGGGGCTTGATGCGGTCGTCGGTCGTTCGGGGGTCCGGTTATCGGGAGGGCAGCGACAGCGTCTGGCAATCGCACGGATGGTGCTCGCTAATCCACGAGTGGTTATTTTGGATGAGGCCACATCGGCGGTCGATAATGTAACCGAAGGTCACCTCTATGCCGCGCTGGATCAGTTTCTTACCGGTCGCACGACCTTGATTGTTGCACATCGCCTGAGCGCCATTACTCATGCTGACCGCATTTTGGTCTTTGAAGAGGGGCATGTAGTGGAAGAGGGCTCGCACGAGACCTTGATCGGGCGAGGAGGTCTCTATGCCCGACTTTTTGGTGCGGCGGCCCGAAAGTCCCTTAATTCAGACGAGGCGCTGGCGTGAACACTCCGACCCAATTCTCAGCTTTCGATCTGCACACTCATTCTTGGTACTCCGATGGGCACTATTCGCCAAGTGAGTTGGTCGAGCGCGCTCAGCGGCAAGGTATCCGTGTCCTGGCGCTCACGGATCACGACACGACGGCGGGGATTAGGGAGGCTCAAATTGCTTGTGATGCCAATGCCATTCGGCTGATTCCGGGAGTCGAGGTGTCGGTCACCTGGGAAAAAAAGACGATCCATGTGATTGGCCTTGGGGTGGATCCTCACGAGGCCCGCCTCCAGGCGACCTTGACGGCAATAGGTGTGATTCGCGAATCGCGCGCCGAGGAAATGGGGCAGCGATTGTCCCGAAAGGGAATTCACGGTGTCCTTGAGGACGCCCGAGAGATCGCTGGCGTGGGCATGGTTACCCGCACCCATTTTGCCAAGGTTCTG
The DNA here is from genome assembly GCA_041178325.1 of Pseudomonadota bacterium. Classification (GTDB taxonomy): domain Bacteria; phylum Pseudomonadota; class Gammaproteobacteria; order Methylococcales; family Methylococcaceae; genus UBA6136. The sequence goes on along the minus strand of JBEGVN010000077.1, from coordinate 21,895 downwards.
GCTGCGCGGGGCCATGCCCTGGATGTCCGGGATGTCTTTGGTCGATTTCTGACCCCGGGAAAGCCCGGTTATGTCTCTACAACGTGGGCCTCTATGGAGGAGGCCGTGGCCGGTATTCGCAATGCGGGGGGATGTGCTGTGATCGCGCATCCCCTTCGCTATCGTCTAACACGAACTTGGTTGCGGCGGCTTGCCGGCGAATTCCGTGAAATAGGTGGGCAGGGAATCGAAGTTTTGTCCGGCCAGCCTTCGCCGGGGGATATGCAATCCATGCGCGACTTTGCCATTAGGGAGCAGCTCCGGGGTTCCTGCGGTTCGGATTTCCACGGGCCCGATGAGGGATGGCCGAAACTGGGGAGAGTCCCCTTGATGCCGGCGGGCGTTGAACCTGTCTGGTCAGACTGGGCCCACGTTGATGGATTGGCCTGAAAAGAGAGAGGGGGGTTCCTCCCGATGCGCGTGGGCGGAGCGCTCCGCGGTTGAGCGGGAGTACCACGATCGCGAATGGGGGGTGCCTGAGCACGATGAGGTGCGTCTTTTCGAGTGGCTTGTGCTTGAGGGGGCTCAGGCCGGTCTCTCCTGGCGAACGATTCTTGAGAAGCGTGAGGGTTACCGTGATGCCTTTGCGGGCTTTGACCCTCTCAGGGTAGCAGAGTTTGATGCCCAAAGAGAGGCGGAACTCCTTCTGCACCCCGGCATCATCCGGAACCGTCAGAAAATTCGTTCGGCCATCGGCAATGCCCGAGCCTTCCGGCGATTGAGTGAGCGTGAGGGTGGTTTTGATGCCTTCCTCTGGGGGGTTGTCGATGGCGTTCCTCAAAGGAACGTCTGGCCAACGCTATTAGACCTTCCAGCGAAGACCCAGCAATCAGAAGCCCTAAGTTTTGCCCTCAAGGCGCACGGGTTTACCTTTGTGGGGCCCGTGATCTGCTACTCCTTCATGCAGGCGACGGGGCTTGTGGATGATCACATCGCTGGGTGTTTTCGAAGCGCCCCGACCCCTCGTTCCTAGAGGACAAATTTCATTCCAATCAGCATGAGAATCGAGGCCAGAATCGGCCGCAGCACCGATTCTGGCACCCGGGCGCTCAGCAGGCTTCCAAGGTATATGCCGGGAAGCGAGCCGATCAGGAGGCTTCCAAGGAGTTGGCCATCAACGTTGCCCATATGCAGATGGCCAAGTCCCGCAACGGTTGTCAGAGGAATGGCATGCGCGAGATCGGTGCCCACGACCCTGACGGTTGCCAGTCGCGGGTAAAGGAAAAGGAGGGCGATGGTCCCTAGGGCTCCCGCTCCGACCGAAGAGAGGGTCACGAGGACGCCTAACATGGCACCGGTGAAGACGGTGAGGTAGGGTTGCAGCCGGCCGAACCGCTCGCCGTGCGTCTTGCGCTCGATAGCGGTCTGGTCTGTTAGGTGGCGTCGCATGACGCGGTTCCTTAGGAAAAGAGCCAGCGAGGTAAAGATCAACGCAACGCCTAGGGTAAAGGTGATGGTTGCAGTTAGGCTCTCATCCTTGCTGAAGTGGGTCTCCAGCAGGTAAATCAGGAAAAGCGCTGCGGGCAGGCTGCCAAGGCACAGGAGCCCGACAATTTTCCAGTCTACCGAGCGGTGCTTGCCGTGATGAACTAAGACACCACCGGTTTTGGTGATCGCGGCAAAAAGAAGATCGGTGCCCACCGCAGCTTTTGGGGCGTAGCCAAAGATGAACACCAGAATGGGAGTCATCAAAGAGCCACCGCCAACGCCCGTCAGTCCGACGAGAAAGCCTACGAGTAGCCCGGAGATGATTTGGGCAATGTCTATGTGCATGAGGAGTGATCCGTGGCGAGGTAGGTGCAGAGAGCCACCGCCTTCCGATTGAATCGAGGAACTCGCTGGGAAACACCGAACACACGTCCATGCCTTGCCAAACGGCCCACCATGGATTAGTTTACACCAGACGTAGGGCTAGGGGTGCCCGCCCACCGCGTGTGGGTGCGGGCTGAGACACACCCTTTGAACCTGAACCGGTTCGTACCGGCGGAGGAAAGCCTTTTCCAGCTGCGGCCCCGATGCCCGCAGGGAATGCTTCCTCGCTACGAACCCGCCACCCGAGCCGAGGACTTCCCGATGAATGCCGTTCCCGATACCCAACTCCACGATGCTGTTACCGCAAAGCGCGCGTCGATTCAGCCGTTTGCTGCGTCCGAAAAGATCTACGTCGAGGGCAGTCGGCCGGATCTGAGGGTGCCCATGCGCAAAATCAGCCAGTCGGAAACTCCGACGGCTCGGGGAGGCGAGGTCAATCCTCCGGTCACCGTCTACGACACCTCAGGGCCCTATACGGATCCCAATGTGACGGTCGATCTTCGTATTGGCCTAGCGCCCTTGCGGGAGCGCTGGATCGAAGAGCGTGGAGACACCCAGCAGCTTTCAGGTCCAAGTTCAGAGTATGGCCGAGATCGGCAGTGTGATCCTGCGCTTGGCAATCTGCGTTTTGAGCACATCCGTAACCCGCGCTGTGCGGTGAAGGGTGCCAATGTCACCCAAATGCACTATGCCCGAAAGGGGATCGTGACGCCGGAAATGGAGTTTGTCGCGATTCGCGAAAACCAGCGACTTGAGGCCCTAACCCAGCTTTATGGTCAGCAGCACCCCGGAGAATCCTTCGGTGCGGGGATTCCTTCAGTCATTACCCCGGAATTTGTGCGTGATGAGATTGCTCGCGGTCGTGCGATTATCCCGAATAACATCAACCACCCAGAATCGGAGCCGATGATCATTGGCCGGAATTTCCTGGTCAAAATCAATTGCAATCTGGGCAACTCGGCGGTCACCTCCTCTATTGAGGAAGAGGTCGAAAAGATGCTCTGGTCGATTCGTTGGGGTGGCGATACCGTCATGGATCTATCTACCGGTAAAAACATCCATGAGACCCGGGAATGGATCATCCGCAATTCGCCGGTGCCGATCGGAACCGTTCCGATTTACCAGGCACTGGAAAAGGTCGATGGCCGCGCCGAGGAGCTGACCTGGGAGATTTTCCGCGATACGCTCATCGAACAGGCTGAGCAGGGTGTCGACTACTTTACGATTCACGCAGGAATTCGCCTTGCGCATATCCCGCTGACCGCAAAGCGTGTCACCGGTATCGTCTCTCGTGGCGGATCTATTATGGCCAAGTGGTGTCTTGCGCACCACAAAGAAAGTTTCCTCTATACCCACTTTGAAGACATCTGCGAGATCATGAAGGCTTATGACGTTGCCTTCTCCCTTGGGGATGGATTGCGTCCAGGCTCCATCGCGGACGCCAATGATGCGGCCCAGTTTGCTGAACTTCACACCCTGGGCGAGCTGACGCAGGTTGCTTGGAAGCATGATGTTCAGGTGATGATCGAGGGGCCCGGCCATGTGCCCATGCACATGATTAAGGCCAATATGGAAGAGCAGCTCAAGCATTGCCATGAGGCGCCTTTCTATACCTTGGGCCCTCTGACTACCGATATTGCTCCAGGCTACGATCACATCACCAGTGCCATTGGTGCGGCCATGATTGGATGGTACGGCACCGCCATGCTCTGTTATGTGACACCCAAGGAACACTTGGGATTGCCCAATAAGCAGGATGTCCGTGATGGCATCATTGCCTACAAGATCGCTGCCCACGCTGCCGACCTTGCCAAGGGGCATCCGGGAGCGCAGATCCGCGACAATGCCCTTTCTAAGGCCCGTTTCGAGTTTCGATGGGCAGACCAGTTCAATCTCTCACTCGATCCCGAGAAAGCCCTGGAGTTCCATGATGAGACGCTGCCCCAGGAAGGCGCGAAGCTTGCGCACTTCTGTTCCATGTGCGGCCCCCATTTCTGCTCCATGAAGATTACCCAGGACGTCCGTGAGTACGCAGAAACGCATGGGCTGGATACCAGCACCGCTTTGAATCAGGGCATGGAAGAAAAGGCGGATCAGTTCAAGAAGTCTGGGGCTGAAATCTACAGCCGCAGTTAATACGGATGATGGCGGGGTCAATCCCCCGCCATCGATAGAGAGGGTCTCAGTCTTCCATGGCGCGACGGATGCGCTTCATGGCGGTATTTTCCAACTGGCGGATGCGTTCAGCAGATACGTTGTAGCGAGCGGCCAGATCATGAAGTGTGAGCTTCTCCTCACTCAGCCAGCGGCTACGAACGATGTCCTGACTGCGGTCGTCGAGTTCTGAAATGGCGCGAATCAGACTCTGCTGCTTGTAATCGCCCCAGTCATCCTCTTCGATCAGATCCGCAGGGTCTGCGTTCGCCTGTCTCAGGTAGTGAACGGGCGAAGCGATTTCCCGATCGCTTTCGTCAGATTCCTCAGGCGCGTCAAATGCAACATCCTGACTGCTGAGACGGCCTTCCATTTCATAAACGGACTGCACATCCACGCCTAACTCATCCGCAACAGTGTTGGCTTCCTCCGGCGTCAGCCATCCCAGGTGAGTCTTGTGCTTGCGAAGGTTAAAGAAGAGCTTTCTTTGTGGCTTGGTCGTAGCAATCTTGACGATTCGCCAGTTCTGGATGATGTATTCGTGGATTTCCGCCTTGATCCAGTGGACCGCAAAAGAAACCAAACGAACCCCCATTGCGGGGTCGAATCGTTTAACGGCCTTCATGAGGCCGATGTTGCCTTCCTGTATGAGGTCCGGCAACGGCAGTCCATATCCCATGTAGCCGCGGGCCACATGAGCAACGAAGCGAAGATTCGCCATAACTAATTGGCGCGCAGCCTCAAGATCGCCGCTTTCACGGAAGCGGACGGCTAAGGCCTGTTCTTCCTCGGCCTCAAGGCGAGGGACCTTGCCAACGGCCGCAAGATAGTCATCCAGCGAGCCGAGGCTGGCGTTCAGGGGAAGGCTAAGAGCGATGGCTTGTGTCATTAAGTGTCCTCCACAATGGCGTGGGTTTCCACGCACATATTAGCACTCTAGGACAGTGAGTGCTAAAAGTAAGTTCCCTAGGTAAAAGGGGCTAGGCGGGATCGATTTCGCGCAAAAAGCGCGCAACGACAATCCAGGCCCCAACAATTCCCAGTAGGATTGCCGAGCCAAGCAGAACGAAGGTTGAGGTGAGGCTCAGGAAGGCCAATCGGTAAGGGCTTCCATAGAGGGCTGCCAATTCATCGGCCGGCCCCTTGACGCCAAGGATCAAAAAATCGGCGACGATGAGAGCCAATAGCGCGCCAAGAAAGGCGTACCAGAACCCAGAATGAATAAAGGGTCTGCGAATAAATCCGTTGGTTGCCCCGAGGATCTTACTGACGACGATCTCCTCGCGGCGATTCTGAAGTTCAAGACGAATGGTGTTTCCGACAATGAAGAGGACGCCAAAGCCGAGGAGCGCGCTAAAAGCCGTGACACAGCGCTCGGTGATGGCCAGGAGCGCCCGCAGTTTCTTGAGCCACTCGTCATCGAACTGGACCCGATCTGATTCAGGCAGTACACGAAGTTCGTTGAGGAGCTGGGTGACCGAGGCGGCATCGGTGGCCACCGGGCGGAGGATGATCACAGCAGGAAGCGGATTGCTGGTCAGGGCGGCAAGGGCATCCTGAAATCCGCTAAAGGCGGTCAGCTCCTTGAGCCCCTCCTCCTTGCTTAAGAGAGTGGCGCCAAACAGTCGGGGGTTCTTTTTTAGGCGCTCGGTGAGTTTTCGCGCCGCCTCATTGCTGAGCTCGGGCTTGAGGAAAAGAGAAATCTGACTGGTCGTATCCAGCGCCTCAAGGGGTTGTCGTGCATTGTCGATCAGGGCACTGAAGCTGGCCGGTAGTGCCAGGGCAATAGCGACCACAAGAATGGTGAGGCTGCTTGCAATGGGGGTTTCCCAGATGCGCGAGAAGCTGGCTTTGAGGGAATAGGCCTGAAGGGAGCCATAGGCTTGGAATCGTTCCTTGAGACTTCGGCCCTGAGCAAAGGGCTGTCGAAATAGGCTTTGGCGTGAGGGGGGCTGGCGTCGCTGGGGCATTAGGCCTCTCCGGCGAGTCGGCCATGTTCCAGCCGAAGGGTTCTCTGACTGAATCTCTGGACCAGGTGCTGGTCATGACTTGCGATCAGGACGGTGACGCCGACGGCGTTGAAATCCTTGAACATCCGCATGATTTCTTCGGAGAGCTCTGCGTCGAGGTTGCCGGTCGGCTCGTCTGCAAGGATCAGCTGTGGTTTGTGCACAATCGCACGGGCAATACCTACCCTTTGCTGCTCACCTCCGGAGAGTGCCATGGGTAAACGCTTTTCCTTCTTAAGAAGGCCGACCTTGTCGAGTGCGGCTCTGACTCGGCGACCGACATCATGAGGATGGTGACCTGTGATATGAAGAGGGAGTGCCACGTTTTCAAAGACGCTGCGGTCATTGAGGAGCCGGTAGTCCTGGAAAATCAAACCCAACTTTCGCCGAAGGTGGGGAATCTGCCGTTGGTTCAGCTTTGGAACATGGACCCCATCGAGAATGATGTCGCCCCGACTTGGCCGCTCAAATGCGGGAATCAATCGAAGGAGCGTACTTTTTCCGGCACCCGAATGCCCGGTAAGAAAAGCGAGCTCACCGCGCTCGATGCGAAAGCTAACATCTGACAGGGCTTCTCCGCTTTCGGGATAACGCTTGGTGACATTCTGGAATTCGATCATGCAGGTGCCGGGCCGGTCGGAATGCCGTGGAAAGATCCTTGGGAGTCATGGTATCCGCTTGAACGGGAAAAGCCAAAAACGAAGGGTTCTTGGGAAGGGTTGCGGTCACCATTACAATGGGTCACAACTTTGCATTACGGCCCCCCATGAAATCTCTGCGAAAGCTGGCGTCCCAGACTGTGGTCTATGGATTGAGCAGCATCCTTGGTCGATTCCTCAATTATCTCCTCGTACCGCTTTACACCTATGCGTTTGCGGCGGAGTCCTATGGGGTTGTCTCGGAGTTCTACGCCTATGCCGGATTTTTCGCCGTGGTCTTGGGTCTTGGGCTTGAGACGGGTTACTTCAGATTTAGAACGCGCCCCGGTATGGGTGATTCATCGGCCTATGGGGCAGCCTTGGGAGTGCTGATCCCCACAAATCTCCTTTTTCTGGGACTTGTCATCGCTTACCGGGAGCCCTTGGCGATATGGCTTCGCTATCCCGAGCATCCCGAATATCTGGTCTGGTTTGGCCTGATTTTGGCCGCCGACGCCATTTGCGCGCTTCCATTTGCAAGGCTGAGGGCCGAAGAGCGTGCACTCCGATTTGCGGTGATCAAGCTCACGGAAATCCTGCTCACCATCGGTCTTAATCTCCTTTTTATCTTGGGGTTTCCAGCGTTCCGACTCAAATGGCCTGAGCTTCCATGGGATCAATGGCTAGACCCTAAAATCGGTGTTGGCGCTATCTTTCTTGCGAATCTCATCGGAAGCGCAGCCAAATGGGGGCTGCTGCTCCCTGAGTTTCGCCGGATCGATTTTTCGGGGGGGGGTCGCCTGATCTGGCCAATGCTGCGTTATGCCCTCCCTATGGTGATCATCGGTTTCGCCGGCATGATCAATGAGATGCTCGATCGAGCGATCCTCAAATATCTCCTCCCCTTCGACCTTTCGACCAATCTTCGCATGTTGGGGATCTATGGGGCGTGTTACAAGCTTTCTATCCTGATGACACTTTTCGTTCAGGCCTTTCGATATGCGGGTGAGCCCTTTTTCTTTGCCATGGCAGGTCGATCCGATGCAAGGCAGGCTTATGCGCTGGTCATGCGTTACTTTGTGGTCTGCTGCAGCGTTATTTACCTGGGGGTCGTCCTTTTTCTTGACGTTTTTCAGTATTTCATTGGGGAAGAGTACCGTGAGGGCCTTGGAATTGTCCCCATCCTTTTGATGGCCAATCTCTTTCTTGGCATCTACGTCAACCTTTCGATCTGGTACAAACTGACCGATCGAACCGGTTGGGGGGCTTGGGTTTCTATTTTGGGAGCGGCCCTGACGGTCGTTCTGAATATCGCCTTAATTCCAAAGTATGGTTATGTAGGCTCTGCTTGGGCCACCCTCGCTTGCTATGCCTCGATGGTGATCCTGTCGTGGTGTTTGGGGCGGTATTTCTACCCGGTGCCTTATCCGTTAGCCCGGATCGGCGGGTATCTTGCGCTTTCGATTGGACTGACAAGTGTCCAGCCCCTTCTTGAGCTTCGACTTGGCCTGAGTGCCATGGCAGCCGGCGCACTTCTTTTAGGGAGCTACCTTCTGTTTTTGGCTGTTCTCGAGGTCTGGCCGCTTATTCAACGTCACCGAGTCGCTTGAGGATCACTGCCATCCCTGGCGGTGACCGGCATGACTCTAGCGGTTAAAGACCTTTTTTCGCGCCTTTTCAGCCGCGACCGAGACTTTGTGAGCCAGTTCTTCAGGGTGGCCCAGTTCTTTGGTGGCTGACTTAATGTGGGTCAGTAGGTGTGCAAACTGGCCTTCCTTGAAACCCTTCTCGCGAAGCGGTGCAAACAGAGCCTCGAGATCTTCCTCGGCTTCTTCGACAGCAACTGACAAGAGCGACTTTACCTTCTCAACCAGTTCCCCACGGGGTGTACCAAAGAGGGAGTGATTGACCCTGGGATCGCCGATCAGAAGCGCGCTGATTTTGTCAGAGAGTGATGCGACGCCCTTTTTACCCCCAAGCTGCTCGGCAACGGATCGCGCCGGAGCGGGACTTGCTGCGGGTCGGCTCGGGGCCGGCGCAGGGGACGGAGCCGCCACTGGAGCCGCAGCAACCGGTGGTGGCGTAATGGGCTTAGCGGTTTTAGCGGCAACCGGACGTGGCTTGGCCGAAGGTTTCTTGGTCGCCGTGGCTCGCTTGGGCTTTTTTGCCGAGGTCGGGCGGACGGGTTTATCTGTCATTGTCGGTGTCCTCTTTTAGTTTTAGCGGCGATGCGGTGATCGGGATCGGGTTTCTTCTTGATCTGCCGTACATTTTTGCGAGGTGTCTCCCCCCGCCACCATTGTTCCAGATTAAATCCAAACGTTCCACATAGGGGCTCAAGCCCAGACTTTTCGGCGGGTGCACTCGAGAAAAGGGGCTTCAATTAAGATCGAAATCGTTACGTGGATCAATTTTGATACTGCGTTAGAGAAAAAAACAGCGCCAACGGCTCTCCTCAACGGGCTTTTAATAAAGGTCGATCGGATCGACATCGATGCTCCAGCGAACGTTCCAGCGTTTGGGGTCTTCTTTAATCGTCTGCCGGATGCGATGAAGCGCCTGATGGAGTCCTTTGCGATGACTGCCTTGCAGAAGAACTTGCCAGCGATAGCGGTTGCCTCTGCGCTCCATGGGAGAGGGTACCGGTCCCAGTATCATGACCTCGGGAAATTTCACCGGGGAGATGACCGCGGCAAGGCCTGTAAGAAATTCGCGCACAGTCTCTTGGCGGGGAGCGTCCGCACGAATCAGCGCCTGATGGCTGAAAGGTGGGAGTGCCAGCAATTCCCGCTCCTTGAGGCAAACCGTTGAGAACGCCTCGTAACCGCGATGGATGAGAGCGTCAATGACCGGATGGCCCGGGTGGCGGGTTTGGAGAAGGACACGCCCCGGGCGATGCGCCCTTCCGGCGCGTCCTGCGACTTGCAGGATGAGCTGAGCGGTCCGCTCGGAGGCGCGAAAGTCGCTGCTAAAGAGGCCGCCATCGACATCCAGGATGCCGACCAGCGTGACGTCGGGAAAATGGTGCCCTTTAGCGAGCATTTGGGTGCCAATGAGAATATCTGTCTCGCCGTTATGCACCGATTCGAGATAGGTTTCGAGTTGGCCCTTCCGGCGGGTGGTGTCGCGGTCAATTCGAACAAGCCGATGGGTCGGAAAAAGCCGGGATAGCGCCTCTTCGATTCGCTCAGTTCCAAGCCCCAGAAGGACGAGCTGATCGCTGCTGCAGCTTGGGCATTGGCGCGGAGTCGGTTGCTGAAATCCACAGTGATGACAGCGCATGAGGACTTCGGACTGGTGTGTGACCAGACGGGTATCGCAATGTCGACAGTTGGCGACCCAACCGCAGGCGTGGCATGTCTGCACCGGCGCGAAGCCGCGGCGGTTCACGAAAAGAAGGACCTGCTCCTTTCGAGAAAGGGTTTCCCGGATGGCGGCAATAAGCCTTGCCGACAAACCCTCTTCAAGAAATTCTGCTCGGATGTCGACAACTTGAAAGGTTGGAGGTTTTGCGCTGCCGGCACGTTCAGGAAGATCAATCCGGCGAAATTTACCCCGATTAACGTTGAAGAGGGTCTCCATCGATGGGGTGGCGGATCCGAGGACGATCGGAGTCCCCTCAAGGTGGCCGCGCATGATGGCTGCTTCACGTGCCGAAAAGCGAAACCCTTCCTGCTGCTTGAAGGAGGCATCATGTTCTTCATCCAGGATGATGAGACCAAGATGCGGGGCGGGTGTAAATAGCGCTGAGCGAGTGCCAAGGAGGACCTGGCATTGTCCGCTCTGGAAGGCCATCCAGGCATTCAGGCGCTCCGTCTCGGTGAGGTTGGAGTGAAGGATTCTGATGTCCGTCGACAGCCTAGCCCTAAAGCGGCCTTCCAGTTGGGGGGTTAGATTGATTTCGGGCAAAAGGACCAGGCTTTGTTGGCCTTTTGCTAGCGCTGCCTCGACGAGACGAAGGTAGACCTCGGTTTTTCCGCTGCCTGTGACGCCATAGAGCAGATTGACACTGAAACTTCCAAGCGCAGCAGAGAGAAGCTGGAGCGCCTTATCTTGTGCGGGATTTAACGGCAGCCAGGGAGTCTTGGATTCTGCTGGCTTCTCCTGAGCGGCCTCCACGTTTTGTTCAATCCATTCAGCAAGCCCCTTCTCGACCAGCGATCGGGCGGCGGCCCCCAGCTGCTCCTGTCGAATGACGTCGGAATAAAGCCCCTCCGGCGACTGGTCCAGAAGGCCCAGCAGCATCTTTTGCCGAGGTGATCGAGTGATTGGGGCAACCGTGATTTCACGGGGCAAGGCAATTAATCGCCTGATGGTTCGGCCAGAAGCGGCTTTGCCGGCACGCAGGGCCGAAGAGAGCGCAGTGAAGACAGTATCCCCGAGTGGGTGATGGTAATAGCGGCTCGCCCAACGTAGGAGTTCGAGATCCTTAGCGGAAAGAAGCGGGGCCTCATCCAGAATGCGGAGTGCGGGGCGAAGCCGTTCCGAGGGGAGCTCTGAATGCTCGGCGATGGCCAGCAACAGCCCGGTTTTTTTTTGTCGCCCAAAGGGCACTTCAAGGCGCATGCCCGGGAGAAGGCGCTCTATTGGAACCTCGGGAGGTGGAAGGTAGTCATACTCCGCATCCATTGGGACCGAGAGGACGACCTTCATTACAGGGCCTGTGTTGCGATTTTTCATCGCTATTAGGTTCGTCCCATGGCAAGAGCGGCGCTAAGAGTTTTTCCTTTCCCGCAAATTTTATACACTGTCCGGATTAAGTCCTGAATCAAATGGTTACGCAGAAACGAATGCCTGAATAAGAAGATTACATTCAATTAGAGGAGGTCTCATGGAGATTGGTCAGCTACAGGTGTTGCGAACGGATGCCTCAGGTATGCCCCTGGAATGGTTGGGCTACCAAGAGGCGGCGAAGCTCTATCACTTGGGCCTGGTGGCCTATAGCTGCGGGACCGCGCTCTACACGCTAAATGGCGGCGTTAATGCGCGAACCGGGGAGCGAAGTCGCATCGAGGTTAATTCGATCATCGCAACCCATCATCACCATCGAAAAACCCCATCCCCCGCGACCAAGTACTCCCCCCCGCTCAGTAATCAGGCCCTTTTCCGCCGTGATAACCACCTCTGTCTCTATTGCGGCTATCAATTCCGCCACTCCGATCTCTCCCGTGACCACGTCAAGCCCCTCAGTCAGGGTGGTCTTGATCTTTGGGGCAATGTCGTGACGGCTTGCAAGCGGTGCAACAATCACAAGGCAGGCCGCACGCCGGAGCAAGCGGGCATGCAGCTTTTGGCTATTCCCTTCATGCCGACCCACGCCGAATACGTCTATCTTCAGGGGCGGCGGGTCCTGAGCGACCAGATGGAGTTTCTAAAAGCCCATTTTCCCCGAAAAAGCCCGCTCCATCAGCGGCTCTCGTAGGGTTTTCAGACCTCAGGCAGCCGAAGTTCGACGGCTGACCATCCCGTGGGTCCCTCGAGATAGGCATCAATCTCTAATACGCCCTTGACCCGGGTCCCGATTACCAGATGCGGGAGTGAGGGGAGAGCCAAGGGCTGCGGACGTTCCGGTGGCGCTGAAAGATCCTCGGCGAGTGCAAAAGTGGCAAAGGGAGCCAGTCCCTCGGCTTGAAGCTGCGCCATGATTTGGTTGGCATGACCCTCCGGGTTTTCATTCAGGGAAAAGCACGCGCGAGGAATTCCGCCTTGAGCCCCAATGATGCCAAAGGACTGGGATTGCGTTCTCGTTTGGGCGAGGTGGAATAGATGATTGGTTAATTCGCGGGTGAGCTCCATGGGCATTCCTGGCGGGATAGGGTTAGCCGTATCTTGCCATGGTGATCCGAGGATGTCTTTGGAGGTCCTCCCGGGTTTCGATCGCGTCATAACCGAGATGGGCGAGAATTTCCCGAACGGCGGCGGCCTGATCGAATCCATGTTCAAGCACAATTCCGCCCCCGGGCTTGATGTGAGCCCGGGCCGCCTGCGCAATCGTCCGGATGGCATCCAGTCCATCGGGACCCGAGGTTAGAGCAGACCGGGGTTCGTAGCGCAGATCGCCGGAGTATAGGTGGGTGTCTTCATCGGCAATGTAGGGGGGGTTGCTGACGATTAGGTCAAACTGCGCCGCCTCCGGGAGGGCATTCAGCCAGTTGCCGATGAGGAAGCGGATCTTCGGGGTGCCAAGTTGCACCGCATTTTTTTGGGCAACAGCGAGTGCTTTGGGGCAAAGGTCGACGGCGGTGAGGTCGGCATCGGGACGTTCTTTGGCGATGCTGATCGGAATGGCGCCACTGCCCGTTCCAAGGTCGAGAAGAATCGGTGCAGAGAGGGTGCGAATCCACGCAAGCGCAATTTCGACCAATAGTTCAGTTTCGGGGCGGGGAATCAATACATCCGGTGTGACCGCAAAGGGTAGCGACCAAAATTCGCGAACGCCGGTGAGATAGGCGATGGGCTGACCGGAGCGTCGCTGTTCGACTAGCGAGCGGTAGGTAAGTGTTTCAGGCGCAGCCACTTCGGTTTCTGCAAAAGCGCGAAAATGAGTTCGACTTTTGCCGGTCACATGGCTGAGCAGGATCTCAGCTTCCAGAGCGGGTTGCTCGCTATGGCCATCAAGGCGCTGGGCCCCCTCGGCGATGAGGGTCGCTATGGAGGCCGTCATGATCCTTACTCTTCGCCGAGTTGCGCGAGAAGTTCGGCCTGATGTTCGCTCAGTAAAGGTTCGATCACAGGGTCGAGTTCGCCTTCCATGATGGATTCGAGGCGATAGAGGGTCAGATTGATCCGGTGATCCGTTAGCCGTCCCTGAGGAAAATTATAGGTTCGAATGCGCTCGGAGCGATCGCCGCTTCCGACCTGAAGCTTGCGAGAGGCTGCAATTTCAGCGGACTGAGCTTCCTGTTTTTGCGAGAGGATGCGCGATTGCAAGAGCGACATTGCTCGGGCGCGGTTTTTGTGTTGTGACCGCTCATCCTGACACTCCACCACCACCCCGGTCGGGATGTGAGTGATGCGGATGGCTGACTCGGTCTTATTGACGTGCTGTCCACCGGCCCCAGAGGCCCGATAGGTGTCGATGCGGAGATCCGCGGGATTGATGTCGATCTCGACCTCCTCAACTTCGGCGAGAATCGCGACAGTGCAGGCGGAGGTGTGAATGCGGCCCTGGGCTTCGGTCTCGGGAACCCGTTGGACGCGGTGGGTGCCGGCCTCGAACTTGAGCTGCGAGTAGACATCTTGGCCGCTGATGCGAACGATGACCTCCTTAAAGCCGCCCTGTTCGCCCTCGCTTTCGGAAATCGCTTCGGTTTTCCAGCCCTTGAGCTCAGCGTAACGCACGTACATTTTGTAGAGGTCGCCGGAGAAAAGGGCGGCCTCGGCCCCGCCAGTCCCTGCGCGAATTTCAAGAAAGACGTTACGTTCGTCGTTGGGATCCCGGGGCAAGAGAAGGACCTGGAGCTTTTGCCCCAATATCTCGAGACTTTCTGATGCCGTCTTGATTTCATCTGCGGCCATGGCGCGCACATCTGGGTCGGTGTCGCTGGTCAGGCTTTCTGCGAAGGTTTTGGCGTCCGCGGCGGTGTCATACTCCCTGTAGGTCGAGACGAGGGGGTTGAGCTGCGCATATTCTTTGCTCAGTGCGCGGAAGCGATCCTGATCGTTCTGCGTCTCAGGTTCGGCCAAAAGCGCGGTAATTTCCTCGAATCTTTGGGAGAGTTGTTCGAGTTTCTGCCGGATCGAGTCTTTCACGGATTCAGTGGTTATCCTTGAGTTGGAAAAGTTCTCGCGCAGCGGCTATCAGGTCTTCTCGCTCGTGGGTGCCGGCTTGTCGGAGCTGGGTGCTGGGGAGATGGGTGAATTTGTTGGTTAGGAGGAGCGACAAATAGGCGAGGCTTTCTTCTGGCGATTGCCCGGCGCGAAGCCCTCTCAGAGCGCGTTCAAGGGCCTCTTCCCGAATGCTGTCGGCCTGGGCTCTTAGTTCTCGAATCGTATCGGTTGCGCCCTGAGCTCTCATCCAGTTGAGAAAGTGGGCAACCTCGACGTCGATGATTTCTTCGGCCTGCTTGGCGGCTTCCTGGCGAGAGCGAAGGCTTTCTTCGATGGTGTGGCGGAGATCGTCAACGGTGTAAAGGTAGACATCGCGGATCTGCTCGACTTCGGGCTCGATGTCGCGTGGAACGGCAAGGTCGACCATGAACATGGGTTTATGGCGGCGCGCTTTGATGGCGCTTTCGACGCTGCCCTTACCAAGGATTGGGAGTGGGCTCGCGGTGGATGACACAACAATGTCGGCCTTCGCCAAATGCTGCGGAAGCTCATGGAGTGAAATAGCAAAACCGTTGAACTGCTGAGCCAAAAGGTGCGCTCGATCATAGGTCCGGTTGGCGATGATGAGTTCGCCGATCCGATTTTCCGTGAGGTGTCGTGCGGTCAGTTCGATGGTCTCTCCAGCGCCAATGAGTACAGCGGTCTGTTCACTCAAATCCTCAAAGATGCGCTGGGCCAGCCTGATTGCGGCAAAGGCGACCGAGACAGGGCTGCTGCCAATGGCGGTATCGGTTCTGACTTTCTTGGCGGCGCTGAACGTATGCTGGAAGAGCTTGCCGAGGGTTTTTCCAACGGTGCCGGCTTCTGTGGCCACTTGATAGGCCGATTTCATTTGCCCGAGGATCTGGGGTTCACCCAGCACCATTGAGTCCAGTCCGGAGGCTACGCGGAACATGTGTCGTATGGTGGAGCTGTCATGATGCGTGTAGAGGAAGGGTTGAAAGTCTTCCCGCTTGAGGCGCTGTGCCCGTTCAAGCCAGTCCAGGAGAGGCTCGGGGTCCTGCGTGCTCAGGCCGCAGTAAAGTTCCGTGCGGTTACAGGTTGAGAGAATCGCCGCCTCCTCGACCGCCGGGACACACGCAAGGTTCTTGAGTGCGTGGATCATCCCCTCGGCAGGGAACGCAATGCGTTCGCGGACCGAAACGGGGGCGGTGTTATGGTTAAGTCCCAGGGTGATGATGGCCATTCGGCTCACTGCATGATGCTTTCGGAATATAATTCTAGGGAATAGCGAGCCGTCTGGGTATGGGCCCGGGTGTTTGTTGCTCGATGGATCCCGAATCTTCCCAGAAAATGCCCTGTTTGACTGGGGTGGACGCGTCCCCATCTTTTCTTCTTGAGGCCCTTAGCCCGTGCTGAAAACCTTTGTGACCCTGTTGGTGGCTGGAATCCTCTGGGCAACCGGCTGCGCCGGTGTTGGGGCGCCCGGACCGGAAGAGGGAGTCCCTGAACCCATCACGCAGGGTGCGCCCGATCCTGCGGATGAAAATGACCCCGTCTTCCTCATGCTGGCGGCAGAGGTCGCAGGCCAGCGGGGGCATTACGAGCTCGCGTTGGATTACTACATGCGGGCCCTTCGCTTGACGCATGATCCCAAGGTGGCCGCACGGGCGACTCAGGTGGCGGTTTATGTCAAGAACGCCGACAAGGCGACCGAGGCGGCTGAAGTGTGGGCAGAGCTTGACCCCAAAAGTGTTTCAGCACATCGCCTGACCCTGATCCTCAGGGTGAAAAATGATGAGATCAGTGAAGCTGCCGATGAGATTCGTCAGCTGATCGAGCTCAAGGATCCGGACCTTGAGAATACGCTCATAGAGCTGGTGCGCTGGATGGATGCTGAAAAGGAGCGCGAGCGCGGGCTTGAAATTATGCGTGATCTGGTCGATCGGTTGCCCAAGGTCCCCGAAATTCATCTGGCCTCGGCGTACTTGGCTACGGAGGAAGGGGCATTGATGGTCGCCCAAGAAGAGATCTCAAGAGCTCTTGCAATGCGCCCGAACTGGAGTCGGGCTCTCATGTTGCAGGCGCAGCTCCTATTGCAGTCTGGGGATCTTCGGGCGGGGCGGGCAGCGCTTGAAAAGGCCTATCGGATAGATCCGAAGAATCCTCGCTTGGGCCTGATTTATGGGCAGTTCTTAGCGAAGGTGGGAGACTTTGCTGCAGCCGAGCGCGAATTGGCCAAAGTTGTCTCCCGGGATCCAGGCAACGACGATGCCCGTTTTGCGTTGGCGTCAGTCTGGATGGAGCTCGGTGAACTAACCAAAGCGCGCAAAGAATTTGATCTTTTATCGACTGATCAGCGCTTTCGACCGCAAGCCACGTTCTCATTGGCGCTAATTGACGCTCGGGAAGGCCGAACCGAGGTCGCGCTCAGGGAGTTTGATCGGATCAAGGATGGGCCCATGCTCTTTGATGCCCGATTTAATGCGATTTCAGCGCTTATCGTTCTGGGGCGAACCAGTGAGGCGCGTGAGCGATTGGCGGCGGCGCGAGCTGAATTCCCCAAAGAGCGTCTCAGGCTTTTCCTGATTGAAGCTGAAATGCTGATCAAGCTCCGCCAGTCGGAAGTGGCCTTCGATCTTCTTTCTGATGCCATCCGGCAAATGCCGGATCAGCCGGAACTGCTCTATACGCGGGGTCTTCTGGGCGAGCAGTTGAATCGATTGGATGTCATGGAGGCCGATCTTAAGGCGCTTCTGGAAAAAAACCCGGATGACGCGGCAGCGCTCAATGCCTTGGGTTTTTCTCTGACGGTACATTACCCGGCCCGGCTGGACGAGGCGGAAGGCTACATCCGCCGTGCGCTCGCCAAACGGCCGGGAGATCCTGCGATTCTGGACAGCTACGGCTGGGTTCTCTTTCGCAAGGGAAAACTGCAGGATGCCGTGACGCCGCTTAAAAAGGCTTACGGACTTTTTGCGGATCCCGAGATTGCTGCCCATCTGGGTGAGGTGCTTTGGACCATGGGTCGAAAAGGCGAGGCGCGCCAGATTTGGCTGGATGCCTGGAAGCGAGACTCACAGCAACAGGATATGCAGCGCATTCATCAAACCTACCCTGAGGTGTTTACGGGTGCGTCCAAATGAATCGGCTTTTCGTCGTGATCTTGCTGTTGCTGGGTTTTTCAGGGTGTGCGACGTTACAGGGGAATGCTGAAACTTCGTCCTTGTCCAGTTCGCCGGACCGACTGACCGTCTGGGACATGGAGGGCCGAATTGGTGTTCATGCCGCAAAGGATTCCTGGCAGGCGGATCTTGCTTGGAGCCATGATCTCAAGCAAGATCGGCTGCGCCTCACGGGTCCGCTAAGCCAGGGCTTGGTCTCCATCATTCTTCAGAAGGATCTGATCTACATAAACGAGGGTGATGGCATTGAGCATCTGGCGCGAGATCCCGAGGCGGCTTTGAAGGCACGACTTGGTTTTGCGGTCCCGCTCAAGAGCCTTCGTTGCTGGATTTTAGGCATTCCTAATGCCGAGGAGCCTTCTCAGCCCCTGGTATCAGGCCCTGTGGGGGGCTTTATGCAACAGGGTTGGCGTATCGTTCCCTCAAGTCTGATGACCGTGGGTGGTTACACGCTGCCGGGTCGTCTTTTGGTGGAAGGGGGTGGCGTGCGTCTTAAGATCATCATGGATCAGTGGAATCCGAGTTCATCTCCCTCAGGTAAATCATGACGAAAGCTCCTATCACTGCCCGCTTCCCGGCGCCGGCTAAGCTTAATCTTTTGCTTCGAATCGTCGGTCGGCGCGAAGATGGCTATCACTTGTTGCAGACCGTCTTCCAGTTCATCGATCAGTGTGACTGGATCGATTTCACAGTGCGTGAGGATGGCGTCATCGGACTGGCTCGACCGTTACCGGGTGTTCCGGAGGAATCCGATCTCACGGTGCGCGCTGCGCGGGCCTTGCAGGAGGCGGCCGGAACTTCCAAAGGGGCCACGATTTCGGTTGAAAAAAACCTGCCGATGGGGGGTGGTCTGGGGGGTGGGAGCTCGGATGCTGCGACGACACTGGTGGCTCTGAATCATCTTTGGGGTGCCGGGCTCAGTCAGTCCGCACTCAAGGCTATCGGACTTAAGTTGGGTGCGGACGTTCCGGTCTTTATTGAGGGCTTTGCTGCCTGGGGCGAGGGTGTCGGTGAGGATTTGACGCCACTCGATCTTGATGAGCCTTGGTATCTCGTTTTGGTTCCTGAGTGTCATGTGGCCACGGGCCGCGTATTTGCGGACCCTGATTTGACAAGAAACAACCCGCCAATCAAAATGGCTAGCTTTTTTGAAGGTCGGCGGGAAAATCATTGCCTTCCGGTGGTGCTGCAGCACTATCCTGAGGTGGCCGCCGCCATCGAGGCGCTTTCTGTGGTCGGCGAAGCACGTCTTACCGGCACGGGGGCCTGTGTATTTGCCGCCTATCCGTCCGAGGCGGAGGCGCTTGATGCGAGGCGGGCCTTGGGCCCCGCCTGGCGCTCTTTTGTGGCCAAGGGGCTCAATCGATCGCCCTTGCTCGATGCGTGTCGATGAGTCTGGTATAGAAAGTTTTTGGGGCGTAGCCAAGCGGTAAGGCAGCGGGTTTTGATCCCGCCATGCCCAGGTTCGAATCCTGGCGCCCCAGCCAAATCCACCGGTAACCGCGACAAAGGAAGCTGTCTGAATGTCTGATCCGACATTTATGGTCTTTTCGGGGAATGCAAATCTGCCATTGGGCAAGGGCATTGCTCGATCCTTGAACATGCGACTGGGTCAGTCGACCATCGGGCGCTTCTCGGATGGGGAGATCTCGTTCGAGATTGAGGAGAACGTGCGAGGCCGGCAGGTTTATGTCATTCAGCCGACATGTTCGCCGGTAAATGAGAACCTGATGGAGCTCCTGGTGATGATTGACGCGTTTCGGCGCTCATCGGCAGGCCTGATTACCGCGGTCATCCCCTATTATGGATATTCGCGCCAGGATCGGAGAATTCGCTCAGCGCGTGTGCCGATTGCTGCGAAGCTCGTGGCCAAGATGATCACTGCGGCTGGCGCTGACAGGGTGCTTACGCTGGATCTTCACGCGGACCAGATTCAGGGATTTTTTGATGTGCCGGTAGACAATGTCTACGCCTCGCCTATCCTGCTGGGTGATGTATGGCGACAGCATTATCCCAATCTTATGGTGGTCTCGCCTGATGTCGGTGGTGTTGTCAGGGCGAGAGCGCTGGCGAAGCGGCTTGATGAGGCAGATTTAGCCATCATCGATAAGCGGCGCCCAAAGGCCAATGAGGCCAAGGTGATGAACATTATCGGGGATGTCAGGGGGCGAACCTGCATCATGGTGGATGACTTGGTGGATACTGCAGGAACCTTATGCAAGGCTGCGGAAGCGCTGAAGGATCATGGCGCACTCAAGGTCGTTGCCTACTGTACGCATGCGGTTCTCTCAGGGCGAGCTCTGGAGAACATCAACGAATCAGTGCTGGATGAGCTGGTGGTGACCAACTCGATTCCGCTTCGTCCGGAAGCCAAGCGCTGTAAGAAAATCCGGCAGCTCAGTGTTGCCGAAATGTTGGCTGAAACCATTCGCCGCATGGCGGCGGGGGAGTCGGTCAGCTCAATGTACGTTGACTAAGGTCGACGTATCCCGCAACTGCTCAGAGTATTTGGAGAAAAAAGATGGCAGGCAGTTATGTATTTGATGCGGAGCTCCGCAAAGATTTAGGGCGTGGTAATTCTCGTCGTCTTCGTGTTGAAGGCAAGATCCCGGCTGTGCTCTACGGCGGCAGCAGTGATCCGGTCGGTATCACGCTGGATCATAATAAGGTCAACAAGGCGCTTGAGGATGAGGCAACCTACTCCCACATCCTGACCCTTCGGATTGATGGTAAGGAAGAGACGGCTATCCTCAAGGATATGCAGCGTCACCCGAGTCGCCCGATCATCCTCCATATGGATTTTCAGCGCGTCACCGAATCCCAGAAGATCAAGGTTCACGTCCCGCTGCACTTCCTGAATCAGGAAACGTCCGTCGGCGCGAAGAAGGGCGGTGTGGTCACCCATGCGATGGTTGATGTTGAGGTGACCTGTCTTCCTGCGCGTCTTCCTGAATTCATCGCAATTGATATGGCCAAGCTGGACATTGGTCAATCCGTTCACCTGTCGGACATCAAGGTTCCGCCGGGCGTACAGATTGTCGAGCTACTTCACGGTGAAGGCCACGACCAGCTCGTGGCTGCGATTCAGGCGCCCCGCGTCGGCGGTGGTGAAGAGGCTTGATGCGGCATTCGGCTACCTGGATTCATCGGAATAGCCGATGATCCGGCTCCTGGTCGGGTTGGGAAATCCCACTCCCCGATACGAAAAAACCCGGCATAACGCCGGGTTTTGGTTTTTGGACGAGGTGGCCCGATCCTTGGGCGTGGCTTTTCGCGAGGAATCCCGATTCCAGGGTGCGGTCGCTCGGAAGGATGCTGGGGTCGAGACCTTGGTCTTGCTGAAGCCCACAACGTATATGAACCGCAGTGGTTCTTCGGTTCTTGCGGCGGCGGCATACTACAAGATCGGCGTCGAGGAGATTTTGGTGGCGCACGATGAGCTGGATCTGGAGCCGGGTGTGGTGAGGCTGAAGAAAGGCGGGGGTCATGGGGGTCATAATGGCCTTCGAGACATGGTGCTCCACCTCAAATCGCCGGAGTTTTATCGGCTCAGATTGGGTATCGGGCATCCCGGGGACAAGGCGCAGGTCGCCAATTATGTGCTTGATGCGCCATCCAAGCAGGAGTCCCAGGAAATCCTGGGTGCTGTAGACGAGGCGATGCGCGCACTCCCTCTGATTTTGTCCGGAGACTATCCGAAAGCAATGAATGAGTTGAATGTCAGGGTTCGGGAGAAGGATAAAAGGGGTTGACGGCCCTCAATCTTTTGAACATAATCGCCTGCTAACCCGATTGGAGGGGTTCCCGAGCGGTCAAAGGGATCAGACTGTAAATCTGACGGCTCAGCCTTCGAAGGTTCGAATCCTTCCCCCTCCACCATTCGGGCGGTTTTACCGTGGCGGGTGTAGTTCAATGGTAGAACCTCAGCCTTCCAAGCTGATGGCGCGGGTTCGATTCCCGCTACCCGCTCCAATAAAGAGTTTTGCCCATATAGCTCAGTCGGTAGAGCACTTCCTTGGTAAGGAAGAGGTCACCGGTTCAAGTCCGGTTATGGGCTCCAGTAGTTAGGGTTGTTAGCAATCAACAGTTAAGGGGTTTTTGCGGATGTCTAAGGAAAAATTTACGCGTAACAAGCCGCATGTCAACGTTGGTACCATTGGTCACGTTGACCACGGCAAGACGACCCTGACCGCGGCACTGACGAAGGTTGGTGCAGAGCGTTTCGGTGGTGCATTCAAGGCATACGATCAGATCGACGCAGCGCCGGAAGAACGTGCGCGCGGTATCA
>JBEGVN010000076.1:0-18008 GCA_041178325.1 Pseudomonadota bacterium | reverse complement strand
GCCTGCATGGACAAAAAAGCCCACAGGAACGTAGCGGACGATACCTAGCGAAACAAAAGGATCTGTCACATCGGCTGGAATATCGGCACCGGTGTTAGGGGCGAGAACCCAATCTACTTTGGGATCATCGAGAAGCATGGTCAGATGGGGTTTGGCCGTGGCCATGTTTTCCTCAATCCTGAATCCCAGAGTTACACCAAAAGACTTCATCGAGGACTTGGCTTTTTCGAGTTCCGGCGTCAGCGAGCCGTCGGGATTGAGATCGGTGGCCATGATCCCTTCAGTCAACGTCATTCGGGGATTGAAGAGGAGCGTCAAAAGAGCGAGGACTATGGTCAACCCAACGAGGGATCCGAAAATCCAGCGATAACCGTTTCGGGAGGGAAGGGGCAAGCTAAAACGCATCATGGACTCTAGTTTGAATCATTGCCCTTCAGATTAACCCGATTCGATTCTCAAGCGTATCCCCAAAAAATAAGGTAATGAGGAGGTATGATGAGAGGCTTGAAGTTGAGGGATCCCATGGACCGATTGTTAATGGTGTTATTGGCTTTCATGGTCGATAACGCTTATTCAAAGCCCCAAAAACATCCACAGCCGGTTCCGCCGGAACATGTGCACAGTCATTTTGAACGGTTTCATGAAGAGAAGGGCATCACGATCTATATCGATCTTCGCTCGCGCGAAGTCTTGCCCAACGGCGTCACCGCGTGGAAGGTCTGGAACTACCATGAGCCCAAGGATCTTGAGGGTTATGTATTTCGCTCCGAGCGGGTGCAAACAGAATATGACTGCAAAACCCATCAGTTTCGCCTGATCATGCGTGTGGCGCATGAGCATCCGATGGGGGAGGGAGAAGTTGTTGCTGCGGCGATTGATCCGAGAGGATGGGAAAATCTGGAACCTGAGACCCTCGCCCAGAGAGAATGGAATTATTTTTGTAAATGAGTCTGCGGATGCGCCTTCTCAGTCGCCCTCATCAGCACCAGTCGCGTTTTTTTTTAAGTAGTCGTCGCCCGCTCAGCCTATGGGGGGCATGTTGGATGATTGCTGCTGCACTGATTGCAATGCGCCCAATACTGGCAGCCGACACACCTTCAATAGAAGCGCTTACCTCGGAGACCTCGGCACCTCAGCCTGGGGCTGCTTCTCAGGGGGGAACATCGCCTGTCATGCCCTCTGCAGAGGCAACTTCGCCTGTGCCCCCCTTGGCAAAAAGTCCGCGGATCGCACTTGTCATCGGCAACAAGGATTATGCCCAGGCACCACTCAAAAACCCCCTCCATGATGCTGCCGACATCCGCAATGCGCTCCTCGGCGTCGGCTTTGAGGTCATCTATCGGGAGAATGCTGACGTGTCGGCAATGACCCAAGCCGTGCGAGAGTTCAGAGGAAGAATTCAGGAAGGCGGTGTTGCCATGGTCTATTACTCGGGGCATGGAGCTCAGGCGGATGGGATCAACTACCTCATTCCGGTGGGTGCGGATATCCAGAGCAGTGGGGAGCTCAAGGCGCGAGCCTACGATGCAGACATTATTGTTTCTGAAATGACCGAGGCTAAAAGTGATGTCAACATCCTGATCCTCGATGCCTGCCGAAATAACCCCTTCCTCTCGCATCGGGGAAGTTCAGGTGGACTGGCCACCATGACGGCATCCAAGGGAACGATCATTGCCTTTGCAACAGCTCCAGGTGCCATTGCGGATGATAATGCCCGTGGCGGCAACGGGCTCTACACCCATTTTCTCAAGAAACACATGACCCGCAAGGGGCTCAAGATTGAGGATGTCTTCAAGAAGGTGCGAGAAGATGTTCTGAAGAGCAATCCTCGGCAGATCCCCTGGGAAAGTTCCTCTTTGGTAGGTGATTTCTGTCTCGCCGGATGCGGGGAAGGCAAGCCTTCTTTGATGCAAGAACCGCCTGCTATGAATGCTTTTTCAGCGCCAGCGGCCTCTTCGTCGAATGTTCAGATAACCCCAGCGGGCGATCCGGTTCAGGAAAAAAGCAGCGGATTCGGGCTGACTTCACTCGATCTTCAGCGCGGTCGTTGCGTGACGGGCGGTGATGGCAGTTACCGGTGTATCGAGCGGGGTCGCTGGCAGACTCTGGGGCGGCCCAACCTACAATTCGCACATGAACATCAAGGCGAAGCAACCGAGGTCCTCTATTGTGCGAGCCTTCTCACAGAGGAGGCCCAGGACAATAAATGCATGACGCGAGAGGAGGCGGTCAATAGTCTCAAGCGCTGCACCCCGCTGGCAACCCAAGGACACTATCGCTGCCATGCGGTGGAATATTGGCTCAAATCGATCCTGATTTCGAATCTTTCGGGAAGCGAATCCACGCAAAGCTATACCAACGAGCCCATCGAGAAACCCGAAGGCTTTGAATGTCGCCCGCAGGCAGAAGGCGGGATGTACTGTGTCCGACAGTGAATTGATGTGCTGATCCTTTCAGATCAAGACCTGGCTAATTTCCGGCTTCGGTTTTCTTCAGCATTTTCCACTCTCTGAAGAAATACTGAAGCCCTCGCCCATATCGGCTGTCACCGGCTTCTGCGCGGATGTCCTTGATGTAGTAGCCGATCGGGCCATACATCTCGTACGCACGTTTGCCAAAGAACCGAACGGCAATCTCCCGATCGCACAGTCTGGATTCAATACAAAGATAAATCTCTTCGTAGATGTCGATGACGGAGTCGATGTCGATCTTCTCATCCCGAATTAGACCTGTCACGAAGCGGGTAGCGGCCTCATCCCCTTTTTCGATCGCCCGAGTCAGTTCGGTTTCGCGTGTCTTGAGGCTTTCCTCGATCTTTTTGATCGGCACGACATAGCGAGGAAGATCGAAACGCTCCCTGTACTTTAGCGTTTCCTTGGCGCGTTCGGATTCAGCGCTCTGAAGATAGGTGTTAAGTGCGATAAATCCGCCGGTCAGGGACGCGATAATCGATATCCAGCCGACCAGGATTCTTGAATACTTGTCGAACTGGTCGATATCGAAAGCCATCGAGAATTACTCGCTGCAGTGGGGAGGCGGGTCCTTCTTCATGCAGAAGTCGGGTGCACGTTGAACGACGAGCCCTTTGCTTGAAGACTCCTCGGTCTTAGGGGCTTCGCCTTCGCCTGGTGCTTTAACAGGTTCTAGATTTGTGGGTTGAGACGCCGTCCCTGGGTGTTGTGCGTGAGGGTCTGCCGCACCGGGCTTATCGGCCTCGTTCGCAAGGCTCATCAGAGGGATCAGGGTGAGAGCGAACAGAAGCTGTTTGATGCGTAATTGATATTTCAAATGCATGGGATCGAACTCCGGCAAAAGCAAGTTGTCGTTTAAGGAGCAATCAAGTCTTTAATATCAGCCTGTGAGACCTTCCTTTTTTGGCAATGCCCGCCAGTTAGCGACGGACGGCTGCAACTTTGGGGAGCGAAGCTGAGAAGGCGGGATTCAAAGTTCGGCTCAGGGTGGACCATGGGATCGTTACCTCAGGAGCACCTGCCGCATAGGGGGCTACCTCATAGGGATTGAATGTCAGCGTCAGTCCCTTCTTGTCGAAAACCCAGTGCTCAGGCTGAACGACCAGCACCTTGAGAGCTTCGACTTTCTCTACACTGTAATTATCGGCGAGTTGTTTTTTGAGGCCCTTTTCGGCCAGCTGCGTCAGAGTGTCTTCCCATTCCTTTCCTTGAAAAATGTCATCGGTTCGGAGGGGGCGCTTTGAGGGCAGGTTGAAGTGGCGCTGAGAGGATGCACTCAAGGGGTGCGCCGCGCCATGCCCCATCAGGAAACCGGTTTGCTGTGCGGTGAGAATCAAGGGGGAGGCCGCATCTTTGAACGACAGCTGGATTTCGGTATCGCTGGTGGTCTCGTCTTCACCATTGGTATTGGAGGTCTCGATAGGAGAAGATCCGAGCCAGTGATTGATTGCGTTGGCTAGTTCCTTCTGTTCGGGTGGTGCGGCTTCCACATCGATAGCCATCCGGGTTTCGGTGTGATGGGCATTCTTGATGAAGTCGAGTCCTGCGGTCGACTTTAGAACCCGGTAATGGCTGATCGGGTAGGCCAGAAGGTTTTCGACCGTTCGCTTTTGAAGTTTCAGGCTTGCGATGCGTGCTGCGTATTCAGTTTTGGCACACTGGACCGTTTCCTCGGATTTGGAATCGATCTTTCCTGCATCATTTGCACAAAGGCCGGGCCAGTAGATCAGCCAGTCGCGCTGGCCGTCCTTGTATTGTTGGGCAGCGTTTGGCGAGAGTTCGGCGAGGTTCTTTCGATAGATATCGCCCATCTGGCTGTCCACCTTGGATAATGCCGGAACGCCACAGATCAGGAGTTCGGCAGGTTGCTTTGCCTTGGCGCAGTCAAAGCTTGCGGCGAATGCAAGGCTTGAGTGGAGAGTAGTGCTCAGGGTCAGCGTGACGAGGAAAGGTGCAATGCGCATGGGTGGAAGGAATCACAATAAGGGGGCTTTAAGTATAAGACCGCAAGGGCATTGCGTCATGATATCGGGGATGCCGATAATGCCGGCCGGGGATTTGGGCATGGAATCGCCTTGGCCGGAGTTCTTAACCCCTCAACCTGACCGGAGCTGAAGCATGTCGATTTCATACGATTGCGATGTCCTGATCGCTGGAGCCGGGCCAACCGGAATGAGCGCCGCCATAGCCCTCCATGACTTTGGCTATAAAGTCATGATCATCGATCGCCACGAAACCAGCCTCGATTTTTCTCGCGCAATTCTGGTCAACTCGAGTGCACTCCGAGCGCTGAAACCCTTTGGGATTCATGAGAAGATTGGTAAGGCAGGAATCCCCTTCACCTCGATGGCCATTCGAGGACCGGGAGGCGACATTCTTTCAGGTCCGGTAGGCGCCCCCTCTACCGATGGAATAAGGCCCATTTCCTTGCCGCAGCTCGAGACCGAACGCTGTCTCAATGAAGGGCTCTCCGAGCGAGGACTTGAGGTGGAGCGACCACTGACACTGGTCTCCTTTCAACAGGATGAATCGAAGGTTGAATCGCTTGTCGAGGGACCCCGGGGAACCCGGACGATGATCTCGCGCTATCTTCTCGGTGCGGATGGCGCCCACAGCAAGGTCAGAGAAATCCTCAACATCGATTATCACCGTACCCCTGAGCCCCTGAGAATGTACAGTCAGGATGCGATGCTGGCGTGGGAAAGTGAACCTGATCTGGTGATCTGGATTCTGGACTCTGGTGCCGTGATGGCCATGCGCATCGGGAACGACCGGGTGCGATTTGCTGCGACCACACGAGCATCTTTCGAGGAGCTAGGCCTATCCCAACGGATACAGAAAACCACATGGGAAAGTGATTTCGAAGTTCACTTTGCCCAAGTGAACACTTATGGAAAGGACCGCATCTGGATTGCCGGGGACGCCGCCCATATTCATTCGCCCATCGGCGGGCGCGGCATGAACATGGGTATTGCCGATGGCATCCGCTTCGCTGAGGCGGTTCGGGATGGGTACTTTGAGGCCTATGCGGCGGACCGGCATCAGGTCTCCGGTTCCTGGGTCAGCAAGAACCGGAGGTTCACGACCCTGGTTTCGGATTCATCGCTCAAGGGCAGGGCGTTTCGAACCCTCATCCGGGCGGGTTATCGGACGGCTTCGGCGGTATTTGGTGGAAAGGCCGCCCAGAAGATCTTTTCTGTGATGGCTCAGGGCTAGAATCTACTCAAATTTCCTATTTGCAAGGCAACATTCACGCATGAATACATTTCGACAACTTGTTCTTATCTCTCTTCTGGTTCTCTTTTCAGGCTGTGATCTTTATCTTCCCGGCTGCGGCAGCGGGACCACCTTGAGTCTGGTGCGTGATCAGGCGCTCAAGCCATTCGATCTTGAGATGCTCGCGGAAATCGGAATGGTCACGGAAGTTTCGAGTGATTTGAAGGAGAGGGAACGCGTCTGTCAGGCAACGATTCAACCCAAGACAGAGTTCAGTCAGCGCTACAGCGAAGCCAAGCAAAAGATCGGCGGTGGAGAGGAAGAGAATGTCCTTGGAATGATTGGGCGGGCGCTGGTTTCAGCCGCCCTACCGGACCGTCTTGAGAGTGCCACGATACAATTTAAAATCCTTCGCGATGAACGATCACAAGGATTCGGTGTTGCGATTGATGCAGAGTCCATGGACCAGATTACATCGCTCGTCAAAGGCTACAAGCTGGCTGACATTGCCATTGATCGAATAACCCCAAAGGAAGATGCCTCCCAGCGTCGAAAGGCGCCCTCGGAGGGAGGCAACATCTGATCCCCCTGATGGAGCCCTCGGAGTGACCCCGGAATCTTCTGTTCATTCGCGCTTGTTTGCGCGCTATGAGGCCCTGGATCCCGACCAGAAATTTATCGTTGAGGTTCTTGCCGTCAATTGGGCCCCGCTGACGCTAAAGCCCCTCAAATCTGCGATTTTGGTCCCAGCAAAGGAACGTCTGGACCTCTCGCCTCTGATTGAAATGGAGTTGGTGGTGAACCAGCGACTTCCAGGGGGCGGTGAGGGGTTCAGCTGTTCTCCCTTGGTGATCGATCTGGTCATGCGATCACTGGCCCTTGATGAGGAGGGGTTCAATATCACCATTGGAATCGTCCGTGATGTCTTTCCGTTTCAAAACGGGGCCTACCAGGACGCATACCGCTCATCCCGCATCCTTCCTCTCTTTGCCTCGGCAGCTCAGTTTGTTCGTGAAATCCGTATCGGTTTCTACCTTAAGGACGAGGCTTACATTACATATATATTCAATGCGTTGAGCGCCTATGGCGGACGTTATTATGGTCCTGGCTGGCAGGGGATTCGAGGGCCGGATGCCATTTGCGTCACCGCCATCTTGAATCCACTGGATGTTGACTGGTTTGAAGACCTTCCGAAAAACTTCAAACACCGTTTTTTACCGGCCATGCTCTGTGAGTCGGTCGCCCAGATGAGCAGTGATCGGCATCGTTTTAATGACCTCAAATGCTTGGCCCTCTCCCAATCGCTGACCACAGGTCACATGGCAATTGCGGCGCTTTTGGGCGGTGACCGCGATCTGGCACGAAAGATCCTGGAGGCGCTCACTGCGGCAAACCCAGAGGCTGTGGCTCTTGGAGGACTTCTGGATCTACTTCAGGGCGCTGATGATTTCGGGATTCCTTTGTTTGAGTCCGGTCTGCGGTCATTCAGAAAACAGTCCGGAGACAAAAAGGCCCTGCTATCCGGTGCAGTCGGCGTCTTTCATGCCATCGCGCTTCTCCTTCGTCGGGATCCCAAGGACCTGACCCGGCTCAAAGGTCTGTTGAGCCAGGCGGACTATTGGATCCGAATGTTTCCCGTGTATCGCGTCTTGGCCTATTTCCATGATGCTGAGAGCCGCCTGAGCCATGATGCGAGCCGTCTTCGTGAAGTGGTCGTCGGATCGATCCATGCAAACCAGCCGGATGTCTGGAGTATCTGGTTTGGTTTGATGCTGCTGATTCGCATGGACTCTGAGCGTGAGACGCTGTTTGAGATTTCAGAGCCGCTGTCCGATCTGGTTGATTCGCTGTGGGCCCGGGGATTGGACTGGCCCGCCGCTGAGCTGGAATCGCTCTTGAGTCGCATTCAGGATGTGGCCGAAACTACCCGGCCCCGGCTGATGAATTTCCGATCCGAGCGGGGCTGGAAGCTCCTGACGGATCGGGTTCAGTTCGAAGCCCCTTGGGAGCGAACGCTTCGCGCAATTGAGTCCCGTTTTGCAAAAACACCGGCGCGCGGCGCCGAACCCCTGGAGACGAGTGAGACTGGTGCACTTCGACTCGCATGGCGCGTGGAACAGGAGTACAGCGGCTTCACGGTGGAAGGGCGGGAGCAAAAAAAGACGACCCGGGGATGGACCAAGGGCAAGCCCATCGGTTTAAAAACCCTCAAGGAGACGGCCGCGCGAAGGGAGTATCTGACTGAACAGGATCTTCGCGTGATTTCTCATATTGCCGCGGATGAGTTCTGGTATGGATATCGCCTTCAGGAAGCGGGCTGGCGCGCTCTTGAGGGCCATCCAGCCCTTCTGGATGAATCAGGGGAACGCACCCTGACACTGACTTTCTCAACGCCCGAGATCCGGATCCAAAGGGCCGAAGGCGGTCGCGTCAGGATTAGCCTCTGGCCGGTGGGCCGATACAAGGAACCGCTGGTCTTTACCCCCCAGGGACGGGAGCATCTTGAAGTGACCCCTTTCCGGGAAGATCACCACCGGCTTCAGGAATTGATGGGCTCTGGATTTGATGCCCCCGAGGGGGCCCATGAGCAATTGATCGCCCGTCTCAAATCCATCTCCTCGCTGGTTCATGTGCATTCAGAGCTTGGCGAGACTGCGCTTGAGGGGGGGGAGTCCTTCACCGCCGTCCCAACACCGCACGTTCAACTGATGCCGGATGGCGAAGGTCTTTCCGTGCAATTTCTGGTTCGTCCCTTCGGATCCGCGGGCGCGCTGTTCAAGCCCGGCGAGGGTCCCAAGATCTTGATGAGCGATATCGACGGAAAGCGGCTTCGGACCCAGAGGGATCATCCGGAAGAAGTGAGACGGGCTGGGACCATCATTGCAGGATGTCCGACACTGGAACAAGCCGGTCTTGAGCAGGAGCCTTGGCGATGGCTGGTGGATGACTCAGAGTCCGCTTTTGAATTCTTGCTGGAACTCCAGTCCATGCCAGCAGAAACCCTCGATATCGAATGGCCCAAGGGACAGGCTGTC
This sequence comes from Pseudomonadota bacterium, assembly GCA_041178325.1. Classification (GTDB taxonomy): domain Bacteria; phylum Pseudomonadota; class Gammaproteobacteria; order Methylococcales; family Methylococcaceae; genus UBA6136. Next base: position 9,286 of record JBEGVN010000076.1, on the reverse strand, counting down.
CGGATGGTCGGCGAAGGACGCAGCCAACAGTTCAGAGTCCGGGTCACACAACAGCGGGATTGGTTTCAGTTGGCCGGGGAGCTCGCGCTCGACAACGGGGAGGTGGTTCTCATGCAGACCCTTCTTGAGTTGACCCGCAACAGTCAAAGTCGGTTTATCCGCCTTGATGGTGACCGCATCCTGGCCCTGACCGATGCCTTCCGAAAGCGCATAGAAGACCTTCGAACCTATAGCGAAAAGCATGGCAAAGGCCAGCGAATTCACCCTCTTGCATTGCCATTGCTTGAACGAATGGCTCCTGAATTCTCCGTCCTTGAAGCCGATGCGGGCTTCAGGGAGCGGATCAAGGCATTGGCCAGCGCCGAGAGTCTGGAGCCCGAACTTCCGACGACCCTTCAGGCCACCCTTCGCGACTATCAGCTGGAAGGCTTTCGGTGGCTGACGCGCCTGGCTGCTCTTGGGGTTGGTGCCTGTCTTGCCGATGACATGGGCCTCGGCAAGACGCTTCAGGCCATTGCCCTGATTCTCGATCGCGCGCCCAAGGGCCCGACACTGGTGGTTGCGCCGACGTCTGTTCTGTTTAATTGGGAGGCCGAAATCCACCGATTTGCGCCGACCTTGAGACCCGTGGCGCTCGTCGGGGATCGCAAGGCGGTGGTGGACGGTTTGGAACCGTTTGACGTCTTGATCGTCAGTTATGGCCTCATGCAACAGGAGAGCGTTGCAGCGCTGCTCTCGGAAACCTGCTTTAACACTCTGGTTCTGGATGAGGCACAAGCCATCAAGAATGCGGGCACCCGGCGCTCGCAATCGGTGATGGGGCTCCAGGGAGACTTCAGGCTCATCATGACCGGAACGCCCCTTGAGAACCATCTGGGTGAACTGTGGAATCTGTTTCGTTTCATCAACCCCGGACTGCTTGGATCCGAGGAGAGCTTTAACCAGCGATTTGCCCATCCGATCGAGAGAAATGCCTCGCGGGACGCTCGGCATCGGCTGAAGCAACTGATCCAGCCCTTTATCCTTCGAAGAACCAAGGCAGAAGTTCTGCAAGAGCTTCCCGATCGCACGGAAATTGAACTCAAGGTCGTCCTGGGGCCCCGGGAAGCGGCGTTCTATGAAGCGCTCAGGCGGGAGTTGCTCAATGAGCTCGAGGAACCGGTTCCCGATGGTGAAAATCAGCGGTTTAAGGTTTTGGCTGCGATCACGAAATTGCGCCGGGCGTGTTGCAACCCGAATCTGGTTGCCCCGGATCTGGGGCTTTCGAGCAGCAAGATGGAACTCCTCGGCACCATCCTTGAGGAGCTCATTGATAATCGGCACAAGGCATTGGTGTTCAGTCAGTTCGTTGATCATCTTTCATTGGTCCGGGCTGACCTCGTTCGAAAGGGGATTGCCTTCCAGTATCTGGATGGGCAAACGCCGCCCGCCGAGCGAAAACGTTCCGTTGATGCCTTCCAGGCAGGGGAAGGCGAAGTCTTTCTCATCAGTCTCAAGGCTGGGGGGGCAGGTTTGAATCTGACAGCTGCCGACTATGTGATTCACCTGGATCCCTGGTGGAACCCTGCAGTCGAGGATCAAGCTTCGTCCAGAGCCCATCGCATGGGTCAGGAGCGACCCGTGACGGTCTATCGGTTGGTCACACAAGGGACGATCGAAGAACAGATCATGGCGCTCCACAAGACGAAACGTGATTTAGCCGATAGCCTACTTGAAGGCGGTGATTCCTCAGGTCGGCTGGATACTCAAGCTCTGGTCAACCTGATTCAAAATACTCTCGAGGACGAAGGGATCTAATGCGGGGGTATTGGGCAAATTAGCCTCAGGCTTTAAAGGTCTGGCGGTTTGGACTTCCATGGGTACCCTTTTATGGCCATATCAAAACCACGCTGGTAGAGGGCTTTCATGTAGGAAGGATCGAATTCTTCCCGATGCACAGCCTTGAAACTCTCTGGAATGTAGGCGAGGTGGTAAGACACATTGTCGCGTTGGGCAATGGCATAAATGCGATACAGATCTCCTGCACCTTGCGTTTGAATCAGCGAACTGATCGCTCTTCCGGCGATCGATAGTGTCTGACGTTGCACTTCGCTCCACTCTGCATCCAGACGTGAATTTCGGATCAGAAAAAGCTCCCGTTCCCTTTCAAGACCCATGGTCCTCCCAAGTTCGCCGAGTTTGAAGGCAGGGGGATACAAGAAGACCTGCGCCATGGCGCCGCCATCAACGTGCATCTCCTGATAGGGTCTGCCTTCTACAGCGACATCAATCATGGCCGGTGGAAACGCGCCGGGAATGGCAGCCGAGGCAAGCATGATCTGGCGGAACAGGGGAAGTGCCTTCGGATGGCCGCTGGCAGCAATCCGGGTCATGTTCCAGATCACCGCCTGGCGTGAATCCAGGTTGGTCGTTGCAATGAGCAGCAAACGGCCTTTGGCGTATTCCCTTGCAATCGCTTTCAAAAGGTCCTGGGTGACATAACGCTCCAGCAAGCGTCCCAAAGGGGCATTGTCGGCCAGCGCATCATCACTGATCGCGGAAAGAAAGCTGCGTTCCTCCAGAATGTCCTTCGGTGTGGACTGCGTATACACACGGGTCAGGGTTACATCCTGATCTGGCCCGATAAAAGCAAAGGGTGCAAGGAGTGCGCCCGTACTGATGCCGGTGACGAGCTTGAATACAGGACGCGTGCCCGCCCGGGTCCAGCCATTAAGGAGTCCTGCACCAAAGGCTCCATCATCACCACCACCCGAAAGCGCGAGGAAACTGGCCTTTGGCAAAGGATCGGTCGGAAGACCCTGATCCTTTCTTAAGGCCTTCTCGCGCAGAACGCTCTCGATCCCTTCTTGGGTCAATTCGGGCATGTCACCTGAAGCAATGACATAGCGAACACCCGGAAGCCCGGCAATTTCGGCTTTTGATGTGAGTCCCTGAGGGACCGCTGGGAGTCTTCCGGGGAGCGAGCAGCCTGAATTCAAGATCCCGAGAACGATCAAAAGTCCCGAAAATAGCGCGGTTTCGATTCGCATGGATATCTGCCAAGGGTTAAAAGATCAAAGGGGGCAGGCAACTGGAGTCTTGCTGCCTTCACCCTCTAGAGATGCCATGATCATAAGAGGGCCTCAATAGGGAGTCTTGCCGATGGGGTAGGTGTTGACACGAGGTGGCTCTCTACGAGGGCTCTGGCCAAATGTCCCTGCTGAGTCACTTTTCAGCATAAAGCGCTCGATTTGGATCGCTGCGGCGGTTGTTCAAGCAAAATCATGGGGGTATGGGACGATGCGGCTATTACTGAGTCTGATCATCTTGTCAGGTCATCTTTTATTCGCCGGTTGTCAAACCTTTGACGACAAGCCTGATTACGAGGCCCGGGCGGACATGGATGCCAAAGCGCATATCGCGCTTCGAAATCTTTATGCGACGACCCCTTCAGCCAGAAATCTGGCGCGCGATGCCCGGGCGATTCTTGTTTTCCCCGGGGTGGTGAAAGCCGGATTTATTGGCGGAGCCCAGTACGGGAAAGGGGAACTGATCAAGCGTGGAAAGACGATCGGCTATTACAACCTCGTAGCCGGTTCATACGGACTTCAGGCGGGCGCGCAAACCTTTGATTATGTGATGTTCTTCATGAAGGAAAGCGCGCTCAACTATCTCGACCAGAGCAGTGGTTGGGAAGTGGGTGTCGGTCCCAGCGTGGTGGTTGTGGATGCAGGTGTCGCAAAAACCCTTACCACGACCACGGGGAGAAGTGATGTGTACGCCTTTATATCGGGGCAGAAGGGCCTGATGGGGGGGCTGGGCGTTCAGGGGTCAAAAATCTCGAAGATTAATCCCTAAAGCCTTGCCCGAATGATGCTCCCCTTCCGCAGAGGAGAGCCCTCTGGGTTTTTACTGATAGTGGAGTGGTGTGTGAAGAGCAAATATGAGGGCCTCGAGAAAACGACGGAATAAAGTCCCAAACGAGTTTTTTCCGGATTGCGCACTAAACACACCGAGGTTGATACCGTGAACGAGGAAAAGCTGAGACTCAGTCAGGAGGCCCATCATGAGCTCCCGTGGAAGAAGTGGGGCCCCTATCTCAGTGAACGCCAGTGGGGCACGGTCCGGGAGGATCTTAGTCGTTCAGGTGATGCGTGGAATGATTTCAGTCATGATCAGGCCCGATCCCGGGCCTACCGCTGGGGGGAGGATGGCCTTGCCGGAATCTCAGATGACCAGCAGCGTCTGTGTTTTGCCGTGGCACTTTGGAATGGAAAGGATCCAATCCTCAAGGAAAGGCTGTTTGGCCTGACCAATAGCGAAGGAAATCACGGCGAAGACGTCAAGGAGTACTACTACTATCTTGACAACACGCCGACCCATTCCTACATGAAATACCTCTACAAGTATCCGCAGGATCAATTTCCCTATGCGGATCTGGTGAAAACCAATCGGGCACGAGGGCGAGGGGATTTTGAATTCGAACTGGTGAACACGGGCATCTTCGATCAAGCGCGCTATTTTGATGTCTTTGTCGAGTACGCCAAGGCCACTCCCGAAAGCCTGCTTATCCATATTCGAATCCACAATCAGGGGCCCGACAGAGCTCACCTTCAAGTTCTTCCGACACTTTGGTTCAGAAATCTTCCCGAATGGAATCTTCCCGAACAGAGGCCAAGACTTGAAGTGCTGGAACACGCAGAGGAGGGTCTTCTGATCGGCGCCAGTGATCAGCGTCTTGGGCGCTACATGCTCTGGGCGGATGAGTCGCAAGAGGCCCTGTTTACGGAAAACGAGACCAACACCCAAAGGATTCAAGGAGTTCCGAATGCTTTCCCCTATGTCAAGGATGGCATCCATGAATACATAATTCATGGCCATGACGAGGCCATCAATCCAGAGCGTGTGGGAACCAAGGTGGCGCTTCGCTATGGGCTGGACCTTGATCCCGGTGAGGCTAAATCGGTTCGACTGGTCCTTTCTTCCATGGGGGATGCACCCAAAGGCTCGAAGTTCCCGATGGATCAATTCGACCCGTTGATTGCCCAGCGAAAAGCCGAAGCCGATACCTTTTATTCTCAACTGACACCCAAGAGTCTCACCCCCGATGAGGCCCTGGTGATGCGGCAGGCGCTCTCCGGGCTCTTATGGAGCAAGCAGTACTACTTCTACGATGTCGACCAGTGGCTGGAGGATCGTGAGGCCTCGGTCGCACAGAATCTCTCGGGCTCCCCTTCACGCAATCGCGACTGGCATCACATGTACAACGGGGATGTGCTGTCGATGCCGGACAAATGGGAGTATCCCTGGTACGCCTCCTGGGACCTCGCCTTTCATGTCATCGCGCTGACGCTGGTGGATCCGGCATTTGGAAAAGAGCAGCTGAATCTGGTGCTGGAGGAGCGATACATGCATCCCAATGGGCAGATTCCGGCTTATGAGTGGAACTTTGGTGACGTCAATCCACCGGTCCAGGCCTGGTCGACCATTTTCACCTATCGGCTGGAAAAGGCGAGCCTGGGGGAGGGCGATATCGTCTGGCTCAAGACCGTCTTCAACAAGCTGCTTTTGAACTTCACCTGGTGGGTCAATCGCAAGGATCTTCAGGGCCGAAACGTTTTTGAAGGGGGTTTTCTCGGCCTCGACAATATCGGCGTCTTTGATCGAAACCAGCACCTGCCGGGAGGGGGCGTTCTCGAGCAGGCGGACGGAACGGCGTGGATGGCACTTTTCTGCCAGAACATGCTCGAAATTTCTGCCGAACTCTCGCTGCATGATCCCTCTTACACCGACATGGCGCTGAAATTCACCGAGCATTACCTATGGATTGCAGATGCGATAACCAACGAGACCAGCGGAACCAGTCTCTGGGATGAGGAGGACGGCTTTTTCTATGACGTCCTTCGGATGCCGGATGGTCGATCTGAACGCCTTCGGGTGCGATCGATTGTCGGACTCCTTCCTTTCTGTGCCGCTACCGTGTTCGAGGGTGAAGCGATCGCGAAGTACCCCAAGGTATGGCTGAAATTCAAGCGTTTCATGGATGCCCGCCCCGAACTCCTTCAAGCCATCCATGACCCAAGGATACAGGGGGAGAGTGGACGTCGCCTCGCATCGATTCTGGATGAAAGTAAGCTCCGAAGAGTTCTGAGCCGGATGCTGGATGAAGCGGAGTTTTTAAGCCCCTTCGGAATTCGATCCCTCTCCCGTTATCACGCCGACCATCCGTATGTGGTCAATCTTGCGGGGCAGGAATACCGGGTGGGGTATCTTCCGGCCGAATCTGATTCGGGAATGTTCGGGGGTAACTCCAATTGGCGGGGGCCGGTCTGGATGCCGGTTAATGCACTGATCATCCGCGCGCTGATTCAGTACTTTGGTTATTACGGCGATACCTTCAAGGTGGAATGCCCCACAGGATCCGGTCAGTTGATGAACCTCTTTGAGGTTGCCGAAGAAATTTCACATCGTCTTGCGCGAATTTTCCTGCGTGATGAACAAGGTCATCGTCCCGTCTTTGGGGGTGTTGACCTGTTTCAAAATGATCCCCACTGGAGGGACTACCTTCTTTTTTACGAATATTTCCATGGGGACAATGGCGCCGGTATTGGAGCCAGTCACCAAACGGGATGGACCGGTGTTATCGCGAGGACCCTGCATCTTTTTGGAACGATCACCTCTGAAACCATCCTCGCAGGCGGTAAAAAAGCTTACGCAGAGAGGGTAACTCATCCTTCTGAATCAGCATGATCTGAGGGTATCTCCGGGCAGACCTCCTCATGAAAATTGGAAGGCTGAGGCTTGAGGCAATTGCTCTGGCCTTCACTTGGGTTGTCTCGGGTTGCAGTGGATTGGGGCCGGGATTCCTTGGACAGGATCGGATCGACTACAACATCGCGATTTCCGAATCCTGGAAAGAGGAGATGATGCTTAACCTCGTCAAGCTGCGCTATGGCGATGCGCCGGTCTTCCTGGATGTGGCCTCGATCATCAGCCAGTATCAGGTACAAGGCTCGGTCAATCTCAACGGCTCATGGTTCAATGCCCCCTCGCCGGTTTATCCCGCGCAAATGATCGGGGGGATAGGAAGCTATGCGGATCGCCCCACCGTTACCTACAGCCCGATGGTGGGGGAGCGATTCGCGCGAAGTCTCATGAGTCCGGTTCCTCCGGGTGCTGTCATCTCGCTGATTCAGGCGGGGTATCCAGCGGATCTCGTCTTGCGGCTGACGGTTCATTCCATCAATGGGCTTGAAAACCGCTATGGGGGGCAGGCTCGTCTCAAGCGGGGTCATCCTGATTTCTACCGGTTGATTGAGCTGATGCGAACGGCCCAGTTGTCGGGCGCCTTTGGTCTTCGGACCCAGAAGATCAATGACAAACTCTCTACCCTTTTTATTATCCGCGATGCTTCAAAACCAGAGGTCTCAGGCCTGTCTCGGGAGATCAGGGGGCTCCTGAATCTCAATCCGAAGGTTGAAGAACTTAACATCGTCTATGGATCCTTGGGGTCCAACGATCATGAGGTCGCGCTTCTGACCCGTTCCGTCCTCGATGTTCTGGTCGAGCTCGCTTCCTACATCGAAGTCCCTTCGCTTGATGTCGTTGAGGATAGGGTCAATCCCACGATGCCCGCAGATCAGCACCGGGGGAAGGCCATGTCGCCATTGATCCGGATCTATTGTGGCCCCAGAAAGCCTGAGGATGCTTTTATTAGTGTTCCATACCATAAGAACTGGTTCTGGATCGACGACAAGGACATCACGTCCAAGCGGATGCTGTCTTTTTTGATGTTCCTTTTTACGCTTGTGGAATCGCCGGATAAAACGCAGGCGCCGCTCCTGACGATCCCGACGGGTTGAGGGTCACAGCGAATGGGCACTTTTTTCAGGGAGAGTAACTCTTGGCGCACCGAAATCCGGTGTGGAGGAGGCCGGTGTCAGGACTGGACTTCATGCGAGCCGAAACCCGGTAGCTTTGGCAGTAACTTTTATCACAAAGGAATGAGCCCCCGCGCTGGGTCCGCTTTTTGGCGTAGGGCTCCTCCGGATCCCAGCTATCGGGCGGGCCAGCCGGATTTTCGGCGAGAGGAACCCTTGAGAAGGCCTGATAGGCATCCGCGCGATACCAGTCGGAGACCCATTCCCAGACGTTTCCGGTCATGTCATAGAGGCCATATCCATTGGGGGGGAAACTTTTGACAGGGCTGGCCCGCTGATAACCGTCCTGGTCGGAATTTTCGACCGGAAATTGTCCCTGCCAGATATTGGCTTTCGATTTTCCCCGATAGGGATTCTCGTTTCCCCAGGCATAGGTTTTTTCCTTGAGTCCGCCCCGGGCCGCAAACTCCCATTCGGCTTCGGTGGGAAGCCTTTTTCCGGACCATTTCGCGTATGCCTCGGCATCGAACCATGACACCTGGACAACCGGAAAATTATCCTTACCGATGATCGTTGAATCGGGACCCTCTGGATGACGCCAGTTCGCCCCGGCCACCCATTTCCACCAGTATTGGCCGGGCTGCTTGGGCGTAGCGAAAACCAATGCACCAGGGAACAGTGACTCAGGTTTGGGGGAAGGCGAGCCCGGTGGCAACTGGGCGAGAATTTCTTCCTTGGTGGGCGCCTTTTCGGCAGTGGTCTCATAGTGGGTTGCTTCAACAAAACGCCGAAATTCGGCATTGGTAACCTCGGTGGCATCCAGCCAGAAGGGGCTCACCTTGACCTTGTGGACGGGGCGCTCATCAGGTCGCGCAGCACGCTCCTCGCTTCCCATCATGAATTCGCCTCCCGGAACATGAACCATGCCCGGCACCGGCAATGTGAACGCCTTGGTTTTACCTGCAGCGAGAGTAGAAGGGCTCATCAGGACGAATGATATCCAAAGACCCAACCCTAAAGACATGCGGAGACGCATCGGAAAAATCCGCATCCGGCGATGTGAGGATAGGGTCATCCCGGCGGGGGAGGAGCCTTGCAGTGCCTCCCGAAATTCGCCTTAATGATCTCGAAGTCTTCGGTATTAGTCATTCCGTCGAAATTAAAGTCATACCAGCTTGAGGCGTCGCCACTGTTAACGACACTGTAGGTGGCCCATTGAGCAACGAAGAAGTGCATGGATGCACGCCGACCCCCGAGGCTTTGAGTCAGTGCGTCGCAGGACGACCGAGGGCATCTTAGGTATCCATCCGGCCTGTTTCTTCATTTCATTCTTCAGGAAGTCGGGTTCGGTGTTCACGAGTTTAATCTGTTTTTAATCTCATAACGCTTGCATGAGATTGGGTGAATAGCATAAGCTATTCACCATG
>JBEGVN010000075.1:0-4612 GCA_041178325.1 Pseudomonadota bacterium | reverse complement strand
GATAAATTGAAACCTCAATCGTTTTGCTTGGCAAAGAAGGCCGTCGCCTTTTTTAGTATTTCGCGCTCCATGGTCAAAACACGAACCTTTTTCCGTAGCTCGCGCAGCTCTTCCTTTTCAGAGCTTGTCAGGATGTCTGGGCGGTCGCCCCGGTCGGCTGCGGACTGCTTTACCCACTTGTCAACGGTGCTCCAGCCAAGCCCCAGGTCTTTGGCAATGCGGGTGATGCTCAAGCCCTGCTGCTCATGCAATGCGACGGCCTCGGCCCTGAATTCTTTAGAAAATGTCCGACGTGTACCCATACTGAACCCCTATCGTGGAATATCACACAATTATACACTCCACAAAATCGGGGTAGGTCCACTGCTGGGCTACGGCATGTCGGACTACTTCCAACTGGTTCGGCGAAGGCGATACCTCCTTCGAACAGGCTAGCAACCGTAAGAAATAAGAGAAAAAGGGGCGCAGTCACGATTAAATTCATTCTAGTTAGAATCGCTAGTATCCGAGATAATCGTTCACGTTTCATAGCAGGCTCCATCAAACCCGATTGACTCACATTTTGCCACGACGGCGGACCCACGGGAAGATTGGTCGGGCGATTATTCGAAAAGTTTAGCTACACCAAGAAAGGCGCATATTATTGGTTAGTTAGACTAAGGTCCGCCCGGACGAAACTCGGGTGCCAAGTTTGATTGTAGGAAATTGAAGCGCAGTTTGGAATCTACCTAACCCACCCCTATACCCCACCAATTTCCTTGGCCCATCCGCTACGCACCAGTATTTCTGGCTTCTCCAACCATGGGGTACCCCGATCAATCGCCCAATCCCTGACCCCCCCCAATTTTCGACAACACTCCCCCACTGGCGCTGTTTCTCAGAGTGCTTACCATCACCACTTAAACAGTGATCTATTCCCAGCCTCGCGACGGCATCTGATCCGTGCGGGCATCCGCTACAGGACCAGCATCAAACTCCATCACCGCCGGCTTATAGTAAGGCGGGGCGCGTGCCGGGGGATCACTGGGAAGCCCGACGTGACGAAGGTAGCGGCGCGCCTCATCCGAGTCACAGATTGCCGCTACGGCGCGGAGCTCTCCGCCGCAAGGACAGCGAGTGATGTCGATAGCATCCCCGTTGTCCGCAGCGCAGAGACCAAAGTTTAACAGCAGGGTGTCACGACTTCCTATTATTCAACTAAACCTGGATTTCCAGAGGTTGAAGAAGCCGGTTGAGAAGTAGGATTTTGATTTTTGCATTTATCGTAGGTCTGCATACATTCCGCCACTTTTTCCTTCAAATCGGCCCAGGATTTCTCCTCGCATCGTTCATATACAGAGTCGCAATCCGGCATTTTCTTAAGTCGACAATTTATCATGTTGCCCAGGCACACCATGTGCTGATTGAAAGTGTCTAAATACAAAGGATGAATACACTTTTCCAAGGCGACAATACACTTGTCCCTTTGCGGCTCATCTTGCACAGCTGAATTTCCTGACTGCGGGAAGGAAACCTGAGACCCAGAATTATTCTGCACTAATTTGCCTTGGGCATAGACAACTTCGGCGCTCAGAAACGAGCAGCCAACAAGAATGACGACAATGAGGTCTCTCTTAATCATCTGCTTTTTACCTTGCGCTGCTCTCATCAACATGTACCGCCCGCGCAACCCTATAATCAGGTCGCCGCCCTCCCTGAACCGATTGTAGGAAATTGAAGCGCGGTTCGGTATCTGTTGAACCCACCCTACACGCCTCCACACCAAACCAATTCCCTTGGCCCATCCGCTACGGACCAGTATTTCGGCCTTCTCCACCCACCCTACTCCCCCATCATTCGACCAATCCCTGAGCATCCCCATTTTTCGAAAGCACTCCCCCACCGGCGCCATTTTTCAGAGCGCTTACCACCACCGCTTAAACAGTGATTTATTCCCAGCCCGGTAACGGCATCTGATCCGTGCTGGCATCTACCGCAGGACCAGCATCAAACTCCATCACCACGGGCGCATAGTGCGGCGGGGCGCGTGCCGGGGGATCACTGAGAAGCCCGACGTGACGAAGGTAGCGCCGTGCCTCGTCCGGGTCGCAGATTGCCGCCACAGCGCGGAGCTCTCCCCCGCAAGGACAGCTAGTAATGTCGATATTAAAGAAACGGGATAAAAGCCTCGCCCAGCTCGACCCTTGAAGACCGCCTGGTTTTGAGTCCGGCTGGTCATCTGCGTGATCACGTGCGCCACCCACGGCAACGCGCTCATGACGCCCTGCCTTTTTCACGCCAGGCTTGAGGATGATCTTCGGACGTGGCGGGGAATTCGGTGCAAATACCCCACCCCACTTCACCAGATGAGCGCGCGGAGGCGGCACGATCGCAGATAGCTTTTCAAGAAATTCCGACGGGGTGAGCAGCAGGTGGGACGTCCCATCGTGCCACTTGATGAAACCGATCCCGAGCTTCTCGAAACGTTCAACAAGCTAGGTATTCCTCTGTCTGACCAGAAACGTTTGACCGGTAATCCGTAAGCCCCCGAAAGTCCTACCTTTAAACGCTCGTCTAACATTTCTGAAGCAAATACCGAGCTTCCCCACGGAGGTTAAAATGAGACGGCTGATCATCACGTTTTGCTTTTTGGCTGCGGTTGGTTGCGCATCCGAGCAAGTCGACACCCAAAAGGGTAGTCGAGAAAATCAAAAACTCCTTAAGGATCATCAGATCTCCAACTCCTTTGAAACTGTACCCAAAAATCTCCCCAGTATGGACGATCCGGTGGAGGTAGATTCACCAGGCGCGCTTACACTTTTCTCGAATAGCGAGATTAACTTTCCAAATATCTCTTGGAAGCGAAGCCTAGAAATTGGCTCCACCGACCAGAATGGCAAGCTGCTGGGAGGAACAGAATTAAGAACTCTGCAATCCTTTGACGGTAAGTTATTTGCTGCAAACGGCTATTGGACAGACCGCTATGCCCGAGAGGCGTGGCTTCCAGGAGGTCAGGTTTTTAGGTTGGATAAACCTGTGAGCCAGGGCGGTAAATGGGTTGTAGACCTGCATCTTGAAGACCGAATGCCAAACAGCAATCTTAGGCGATTTCATACGATATCTGATATGAAAGCAGTCCGTTTTACAACTGATGGCAACGGGCGCCCCTTGGCAAAGCCAGTTGAAATACTGATCGTTAGTGTTTGGGATCGATCAACAGGTCTTCACGTTTTTACGCGGGACACCTCAGGACCAGCGTCATGGCAGAAATCAACGATCGTCGCAGATTCTGGTGCTTCAGCCCCTTGGCATGTAAGAAGTTTTGCGCTTCACCGCGATGCGGTCACTCGTGTTGACTATGTTTTTGCAGGGACGAGCGGCAGTGCGAGGGTTCCCCGCGGTATCTACCGTGGGGCTTATGACCCCAGCGTAAGCGGTAAAATTCGTTGGCTCGTGGATCAAGAGCCCTGGGACCGAGTGCCAGGCCCTGAAGATCGCGTTATGTCGATGACGGTTGCAAATGGCAAGCTCTACGCAACGGTTTGCGGGAAACTTTACGAGCGAAAAGACGGCCAGCAGCCGCAGTGGCTTCTCAAATATCGTCATGCACGAGATTACTGCCCAACGACTCCGGGCGAGTGGAGTTACCGGGGAGCGACGACTATCAATAATCCGGACGGAACTCAAAGTATAATCACAGCAATGGAGGGAACCTCTATTTTTGGCCGCTGGGACTTCGGTGAAACGATCCGTGGATTCAGGGAGCTCGCGCTCGTTCCTTTTTTAGCAAGGGGACTGCAGAGACCTAATATTCTCTACACGATTGCTGCTTATAGTGGATTTGCAAAAATAAGTGCTACAGACGGCCGTGTCTTTCATTTAGCAGGGATTGAGGCGCTGATTGGCGACGGTCAGCCCAACACCTGGCATGGTTGGCAGCGAGGCGCATGGTTTATAGCTCGATCCCAAAAGGCCACGTTTAAGCTTTATCACATCCCCCCTGACGGCAATGAAGGGGCGATGGTGGCAGTTAGGGCGATGATTCAGTCGCCTTTCCCGTCGGAGCCAAACGCAATTTATGCAGGTGGCTTTGATGCAAATCATGTTGAACATGTGAATCATAACACAGCATGGCTTTATCGTGGTGAGCTAGTGCCCTAATATTTTTTTAGCTCCGCAATTTTAGATTGTAGGAAATTGAAGCACGGTTCGGTATCTATTGCACCCACCCTACACCCAGCCAATTTCCTTGGCCCATCCGCTACGCACCAGTATTTCGGCCTTCTCCACCCACCCTACTCCCCCATCATTCGACCAATCCCTGAGCATCCCCATTTTTCGAAAGCACTCCCCCACCGGCGCCATTTTTCAGAGCGCGTATCACCACCACTTAAACAGTGATTTATTCCCAGCTTGGTGAAGTCATCGGATCCGTACTGGCATCCGCTGCAGGACCAGCAAAAAAGCAAAGCCCCTCACTCACGCGCCGCCGCAATATTGGCTCGTTGTGATTGGACTTGACCCGATTTTGTGGACATTTGGTTACGCTGCCTTCTGGATCATTGTCAACCTCTCATAGTCAGCAGGGCTGATGCCCCCATTTGCGGAATGGCGGCGCTGTCGATTGTAGAAA
>JBEGVN010000074.1:0-18983 GCA_041178325.1 Pseudomonadota bacterium | reverse complement strand
TGATACCGCGCGCACGTTCTTCCGGCGCTGCGTCGATCTGATCGTATGCCTTGAATGCACCACCGAAACGCTCTGCACCAACCTTCGTCAGTGCCGCGGTCAGGGTCGTCTTGCCGTGGTCGACGTGACCAATGGTACCAACGTTGACATGCGGCTTGTTACGCGTGAATTTCTCTTTAGACACGACCCTATACCTCAGTTAATTAAAGACTCGAAACCGAATCAACCGACCGCTGCCTTTTTAATGACTGCATCGGCGACATTCGAAGGAGCTTCCTGATACTTCTTGAACTCCATCGAATACGTCGCTCGCCCCTGACTTTGGGATCGCAACGACGTCGAATATCCAAACATTTCTGCGAGAGGAACCTCAGCCTTGAGGACCTTTACGCCGGCATTGTCTTCCATGCCCAGAATGACGCCCCTGCGACGATTTAGATCGCCAACGACATCACCCATGTAATCTTCAGGCGTCTCCACCTCGACACTCATGATGGGCTCCAGAAGAACAGGACCTGCATTTCTGCATCCGTCCTTGAAGCACATCGAGCCAGCGATTTTGAACGCCATTTCGCTGGAATCGACGTCATGGTAAGACCCATCGAACAGAGTCACCTTGACATCGACTACCGGGTAGCCGGCAAGTATACCATTCTGCAATTGCTCTTGCACACCCTTATCGACAGCAGGAATGTATTCTTTTGGTACGACACCACCAACAATGCCGTTCACGAACTCGTAATTACCCGTTTCCAGGGGCTCGATTCTGAGCCAGACGTGGCCATACTGCCCACGCCCGCCTGATTGCCGGACATACTTTCCTTCCTGCTCGACCATCTTCCGAATCGTCTCGCGATAGGAAACCTGGGGAGCGCCCACGTTAGCCTCAACCTTGAATTCACGCTTCATCCGATCAACGATGATCTCAAGATGGAGTTCACCCATACCCGAGATAATGGTTTGACCGGACTCTTCATCAGTATGGACGCGGAACGATGGATCTTCCTGAGCCAAACGCTGCAGCGCCAACCCCATCTTTTCCTGGTCGCTCTGGGTTCTTGGCTCAACAGCTACCGAAATCACAGGCTCGGGGAACTCCATCCTCTCCAGAACGACGGGCTTATCGGTCGCAGAAAGCGTAGTCCCTGTAACAATATCCTTCAGACCCACACAGGCCGCGATATCACCCGCCCGAATCTCTTTAACATCTTCACGACTGTTCGCATGCATATGAAGCAGTCGTCCAATCCTCTCGCGCTTACCCGTTTGAGAATTAACCACGCTGTCACCGGAATTCAGAACGCCTGAATACACGCGAACAAAGGTCAGGGTCCCAACGAATGGGTCGGTCATGATCTTGAACGCCAGCGCCGAAAAAGGCTCTTCATCACTCGACTTACGCTCAACAGGCTGATCAGAGTCCGCGTCGGTTCCCTTAATCGGGGGCACATCGAGCGGGGACGGAAGATAGTCGATAACGGCATCCAGCATGGCTTGAACGCCTTTATTCTTAAAAGCGGAACCACAGAGCATTGGGATGATTTCAAGCGCCATCGTACGCTTGCGCAAACCAGCCCGAACATCTTCCTCGGACAGATCCCCCGCCTCTAAATACCGATCCATGAGCGTTTCATCGGATTCGGCTGCAGCCTCCACCATTCGCTCACGCCATTCGACAGCCGATTCGTGAAGCTCCTCAGGAATCTCGCCGTAGACAAATGTTGCGCCGTTGTCCGCCTCATTCCAAAGAATGGACTTCATCTTGATCAGATCCACAACGCCCCTGAACGACTCTTCAGCACCAATCGGGATCTGAATCGCGACTGGATTGGCCTTCAGCCGAACCCTCATCTGGTCGTAGACTTTAAAGAAGTCTGCGCCAGAACGATCCATTTTGTTCACGAAAGCGATACGGGGAACACCGTATTTGGTTGCTTGTCGCCATACGGTCTCAGACTGCGGTTGGACGCCGCCAACCGCACAATAGAGCATGCAGGCGCCATCAAGGACGCGCATTGAACGCTCGACCTCGATAGTGAAGTCGACGTGGCCGGGTGTGTCGATGATATTGATCCGGTGTTCCGGATAATTCATCGCCATGCCACGCCAGTAGGTGGTCGTGGCGGCCGATGTAATCGTGATACCGCGTTCTTGCTCCTGCTCCATCCAGTCCATGGTCGCAGCGCCATCATGAACTTCACCAATCTTATGATTGATGCCTGTATAGAAAAGAACGCGTTCCGTGGTCGTCGTTTTACCCGCATCAATGTGGGCCGAAATCCCGATATTGCGATAACGTTCAATCGGCGTTGTGCGTGCCACGACGACCTCTCCTATCCAGTTTCTAAGCGCAGGAGACTAAGCACCGATTACCAACGGTAATGGGAGAAGGCCTTATTCGCTTCAGCCATGCGATGCGTGTCTTCACGCTTCTTTACGGCCGAACCACGATTTTCGTGCGCATCAAACAATTCACCAGCCAGACGAGCAACCATGCCCTTCTCGCTGCGCTTGCGTGCCGCATCAATCAACCAGCGCATGGCAAGAGCAACACGGCGACCCGGACGAACTTCGACCGGCACCTGATAGGTTGCACCACCCACACGACGAGACTTGACCTCTACATAAGGCTGGACGTTGTCCAAGGCCTTCTGAAGGACATCAAGGGAATCAGCGCTGTTACCAATCTTGCCCTGGATCTGATCCAATGCACCGTAAACAACACGCTCAGCAACCGACTTCTTGCCGTCGAGCATAAGCATGTTGACGAAACGGGTCAGCGTCTGGCTTCCGAAACGGGGATCGGGGACCAGTTCTCTCTTTTGGGAAACTCTTCTTCTAGACATTGCTCTATCCGAATCTCAAATTAACTCTTGGGGCGCTTTGCACCGTACTTAGAACGACCCTGGCGGCGCTTAGCCACACCGGCCGTATCGAGGCTTCCGCGGACCACGTGATATCGAACACCTGGCAAGTCCTTTACACGACCGCCACGGATCAGGACAACCGAGTGCTCCTGCAGATTGTGGCCTTCACCACCGATGTAGCTACTTACCTCAGCGCCATTCGTCAAACGAACACGAGCCACCTTTCTAAGTGCCGAGTTCGGCTTCTTTGGGGTCGTGGTGTAAACGCGGGTGCATACGCCGCGACGCTGAGGACAACTCTCCAGCGCAGGAACGTTACTCTTTTCCTTCTTGCGGACCCGCGGCTTCCGCACCAACTGATTGATCGTGGTCATTACCAAAACTCCAAAAGCGTTAACCCTGAGCCCTGTACTGAAACCGGAACGGGCCAATGGCCAACGGCATCACAGGGGTCAGGGCACCCCACAGTAAAGCCGACCAATTTACGGAATCGTGAATGCGATGTCAACCGCCCATGCAACGGGAGTTAACTCAACACCAAAGAAAAAGGCCCGCTGCGCGCGAGCCTTGATCTTTCTAGCGTAGTGGCTCCCCCGGACGGGCTCGAACCGCCGACCCAGTGATTAACAGTCACTTGCTCTACCGACTGAGCTACAGGGGAAAAGACGTTTCATCCTTCATTATTTCCTGTTTTATCAGGAAGAATGGCGCGCCCGGAGAGATTCGAACTCCCGACCACCTAGTTCGTAGCCAGGTACTCTATCCAGCTGAGCTACGGGCGCATTGATGAACTGCGGATTATGGAGATTATTGGTTTTCTTGTCAACAACACGAATTCGCCAATTGTCATGTCGGGTACCCCTATAATCACTCAAAATCCCTCCCCATACAGGCCCAACATGCCAGAATCCAACGCTTTTAGCCTGATACAAGATGAAGATCAATTGCTTCAGGTCTGCGACGAACTGAATGGCACTCACATGATCGCAATCGATACCGAGTTCGTGCGAGAGTCGACCTACTATCCTCGCTTCTGTCTCTTGCAGTTGGCTTCACTGCAAGGAACCTTTTGCATTGACCCTCTCGCTCTGGCCTCTCTCTCTCCTTTAAGCGCACTTCTGGATGATCCTAATTGCTGGGTGGTATTACATTCAGCGCGTCAGGATCTTGAAATTATCCTTCAAAGCACCGGGCGACTACCCGCTGCAATACTGGACTCCCAGATCGCAGCGGGTCTTGCTGGCTATCACGAACAAATTGGCTATGCCGCTTTAGTCGAAGAGATCACGGGTATCAAGCTCAACAAAGAGCAAACCCGTACCGACTGGTCACAACGGCCCCTCAGCAGCGCTCAACTGCAATATGCGGCCGATGACGTCATTTACTTGCATCGGATTCTTGGGTTCTTGACTGAAAGTCTCGACCGTCTGGGTCGTTCAGACTGGTGGAAAGAGGATTCCACTGCACTTCTCGCCCCGTCTTTCTACGACCCGCCGACAGGGGACGCTTGGAAAAAAGTACGTGGGCTTCTTGATCTGCCCCCTAAGGCTCTGGCCGTTGGATTGACGATCGCAAAATGGCGCGAGGAAGCCGCCCAATCGATGGATATTCCTCGCAGCTGGGTTCTTCGTGACGAAGCCCTCATTTATTGGGCTGAGCAGGGGGACCTGCCAGCCGAGTCTCTAAGAATACGAAATACACCACGTCATTCGCAGCAAGAATGGGCTACGGATCTTCAAAGGCGTTTAAGCACTGAAGACTCCATCGAATTTGCCGTAAAGCTCAGCCAATCTGCAAAATCTAAAGCCGACCCCGCTCGAAAAAATCTGCTCAAAAAACTGAGTGAAAAAAATCAACTCTGCGCCAAGGATCTGGGCATTTCACCTTCCGTCCTCGCGACTCGGAAGGATCTTGAAACTTTGATTGATCAGCCCGATCAATGCCGCCTGCTCAAAGGCTGGCGACAGACCGTCATTGGAGATGATCTTAAGAAGGTTATATCTGGCGCTTGAATCTCTAGGGCGCGAGAGAGCTCTGCGAAATGAACTGGCCGAATGCCCGACTTCCGTTGCCAGTCGGGATCGCCCGGATCACTTGAAGCTGATCCACATCAATGACGGAAACCGAGTTGTCGAACCAATTCGCGACCCATACTTTTTTGCCCGCGCCATCAGTGGCGATACCCTCAGGATACTCCCCTACCGGAATAACCTTGACCACCCGGTATTCCAGCCCATTAATGACAGAAACAGTGCTGTCGTACTGGTTGGTGACAAAGATATAGTCCGTTCTTCCCGAGAAGGCCAACGCATAAGGCCTTTCACCTACTGATATGGTTGAGATCACTTCAAACCGATCCAGATCGATGACCGTCACATCATTGCTTTCAACATTCGCAACAAAGAGACGTCGTTCTTTTGGATCCAGCAAAATGCCAAAGGGATGTCGCCCCACTTTGATCGTACGCTTGATGGAGAGCGTGACTCCATCGATCCATGAGACGGTGTCGTCCTCGCGTTCTGCAACGAAGATTCGCGCTCCGTCCCGCGTCACCGCCACACCGGCAGGATAATGACCCACCGGAATCCGTTTGATGATTTCAGGAATCTCAAGATCCACTGCTGACACGAAGTGGCCATAGAAGTCCGCAACGAATCCACGACGACCGTCTGCCGTGATCGCAACCCCCAATGGCCCCTCACCAACCTTCATCGTGTTCTTTACGAGGCCTTTTTTGCCATCAATCACGGCCAATTCCTTCGCCGTCGGGCTGGTCACGATCACGCGACCACCCTCTTCACTCACCGCAACACCTGCAGGATCCTTCCCGACGCGCAGTGTCGCTGTCACCTGATCCGTAGAGAGGTCGATTACCGATACGGTGTCCGCCTTCTGGTTGGTGACATAGGCCCATGGCGCAGCTATTGCCGGGGTGATAGACACAAAAACGGCGGCCAACGCCGCCGTTTTTGCACGCAACATAACGTTGACGGACATGCTGCCTTTACTTCTTCTCAGCAATTGCCTTGAGACTTTGCAGTGATTCCTTGACCACTTTTTCAACAGCAGCCTTAGCCGCAGCCTCATTTTCGCCATCCGGCGGATTATTATTCAAGAACCAGCGATAGAAAGCGGCATCCCACTCCACCTTGGAACCTGCACCACTGGCTTCAACAGAAATCTTTGCTGAATAGTTGTTAACCGGAAAAACCGCAGGATCCGTCGGATCGACAACCTTGTACTGAATAACCTTCTTTTCAGCATCGACATTCTTCAGCTCTTCCTTCAGAGCTGCTGCCGCACCCTTCAGCTTGAGCTCACGGGTTGCACCCTTTTCGTTTCCACCTTGAGCAGTAGTACTCTCAACGACCGACATCCATTTTTCCGGATGCGCAAAATCGCCCACCAACGCCCAGACTGCATCCGGAGCTGCGTTGATTTCGATGGACTCACTGTGCTTCTCGCGGGTCGGACCATGGGCATCAGCAAGGCCAGCCCAAACCAAGACGGATAATGCGATCAGCGGCAAAAAACGTTTCATTAAGGTCTCCACTTTTCAGACGGATTAAACAACATTCGAAGTATATTCGAAATTAAGACCTACGCTAAGCCGTGGACCCCAGTCAGCTCACGAACATAACGCTCAGTTTCATCCAGAACGGCCAATTTCTTTTCATCCGATCCAGAAGACACCCGGAGCTCCTCAACCTTTTCCATGAACTCATGTAGATTCATGGACGCACCATTGGCCTTTTGAAACCATTTTGCTTCACAGAAATGCCTCCACTGCTGAGCCTCCTCCGTTGAGAGTTGATTTGGGAAATTTCGCGCTTTGAATCGTCTGCACAATTCCCGATATCTCGGATCATCGAATTGGTCCGGCATTTTCAGAAATAAAGGACTCCCGGAGGTTCGGAAGGCCTCAAGACGCTGACGGTCCCGGTCTGAAGCGAAGCCTGCATAGAGCCCGAGATCGACATCAGGCCGCTCCTCGCTGGCGTAAGGCTGATTAAGCGCCTCATATCCAGGTGCCTTGCGGTAGGGCAGTTGCATCAATTCGTCGAGGTGCTTGAGTTGTTCGCTAAGGTCCAATCCTAAACGCGCCTCATCCTGTGACCTCAACACAGTAATGGGCGCCAATGCTGGTGATCGATTGATATGAAGCAGACTGAAAGGGCTCCTAATCTCTCCTTCCGCAGCCTCATTCTCCATCCACGCCGACGGCGGAAGGCTCAGGTCATAGGTAATCAAAGCATTAGGATTCTCAGGTTGTCGCCCAACCACGACAGCAACCCCAAGATTCTGGGTTTCAGAGGACATTCTCGTAGATGCAACCAGAAACGGCGACATACTTCCAGGATTGACCAACGCGAGCACAGCACGCTTGGCTCTCAGTTCCCATAGGTATCGAAAAAGCTTGGGTTGCTCACGCTTTACAAGACGTGCCAGTTCCAAGGTTGCCCTGACATCGCCCATAGCATCATGCGCATCTTGATGTGCGATGTCATTGGCAACCGTTAGATGATCAAGCTTAAGGGTTGGACGCCCTTTCTGATCTTTGGGCCAGACGATTCCCTCGGGACGAAGCGCCCTTGCCATACGCATGACACCCAGGAGATCCCAACGGGAGTTACCCGATTGCCACTCCCTAGCAAAGGGATCATAAAGATTCCGATACAAGGTGTTACGCGTCACCTCATCATCAAATCGGATGCTGTTATAGCCTACTCCACAGGTTCCGGGGATGGCGAATTCCGACAGGATCTGCCCGATGAACTCATGCTCGGAGACGCCCCGTGCTTGAGCCTCAACAGGAGAAATCCCCGTCAACAGACAAGATTCTGGGTTTGGAATGTAATCGATGGGGGGTTGGCAGAAAAGCGTGAAAGGCTTTCCAATCAGGTTGAGCTCATTATCCGTGCGTAGACCTGCAAATTGAGCCGGCCTGTCCCGGGCCGTATCGAGCCCGAAGGTCTCATAATCGAACCATAGGAGGCTTTCAGCCATTACCCGACACTCTTGAATAACCTGCTCACTTGCAAGACTTTCGTTGCCCGAAACCCGCCTTGATCAAGACTGCTGCTGCGCCATGGCTTCGATCTTTTTGCGCTTGTCACATTTCTTTGTACAAAGGCAGTCCGCTCCATTAGGGCCACCACAACTGCCCTTGATGGCCTTGCGGCCAAACATCACGCCGACAGCCATAAGTAAAACAACAAGAGCAATGATAAAAAATGTCGTGAAAAAGAGTGCCATTCCAAATCTCCTAGTGCTTAATTCCAGCGCGTCAGCGAGACAAACTCTCACACGCAAAAGGGGGCCACAGCCCCCTTTCTCCGCGATTCGGTTGGCGATTAGCCCCCGAAATCGTCCAACATGATGTTCTCCCGCTCAACGCCGATGGAGAGCAACATGTTGATGACTGCTGCGTTCATCATGGGTGGACCACACATGTAGTACTCACAATCTTCCGGTGCGGGGTGGTCCTTGAGATAGTTCTCAAGCAATACGTTATGGATGAATCCCGTATAACCCGTCCAATTGTCTTCGGGCTTAGGCTCCGAAAGCGCAATATTCCAAGTAAAGTTGGGATTTTCCTTTTGCAGCGTATCAAAGTCTTTCACGTAGAACATTTCACGCAAACTACGGGCGCCATACCAGAAGGTAATCTTGCGCTTGGATTTCAACCGGCGCAACTGATCGAAGATATGGGACCGCATGGGCGCCATACCTGCACCACCCCCGATGAAAATCATTTCGTTTTCGGTTTCGCGGGCGAAGAATTCGCCGAACGGACCTGAAATGGTGACAGGATCACCCGGCTTCAGGTCGAAAATCCATGAAGACATAATGCCGGGAGGTGCGCCTTTTACATTTGGCGGCGGCGTGGCAATACGGACATTGAGCATGATGATGTCGCTCTCTTCCGGATAATTTGCCATCGAGTACGCTCGAATGCTTGGCTCTTCGACCACCGATTCAATTTCCCAAAGATTGTACTTATCCCATTCGTCACGGAATTTTTGTTCGATCTTGAAATTGCTGAACTTGGTCTTATATGCAGGACATTCGATCTGGATGTATCCACCTGCACGGAAATTAACTTTTTCACCGCGCGGCAATTCCAGAACCAGTTCCTTAATGAAGGTGGCTACATTGTTGTTGGACCGGACCTTAGTGACCCATTTCTTCACGCCGAAAACTTCGTCGTGAACATGAATCTTCATGTTCTGCTTAACCGTGACCTGACAAGCCAGACGATCACCGTCCTTTGCTTCACGCTTGCTGATGTGGGACAACTCTGTCGGAAGAATGTCACCACCACCTGAGCACACGTTCACGCGGCATTGACCACAAGTTCCACCACCGCCGCAAGCCGAAGACACGAAGAGTTCAGCATCTGCAAGCGCTGTTAGCAGCTTGGATCCAATAGGTACTTGAATCGTTTTTTCTTCATTGATGACGACATCAACATTGCCCTCCGCCACCAACTTAGACTTTGCGCCAAGAATGACGAAGACCAGTGCGACGACGATAAAGGTGAAGAAAACTACACCGAGAATAATTTCCAGCATTGTTTTACCTCAAACCCTTAGAGTTGGATGCCAGAGAAGGCCATGAAGCCGAGGGCCATCAAGCCTGCCGTGATAAAGGTAATTCCCAATCCACGAAGACCCGGCGGAACATCGCTGTACTTCAGCTTTTCGCGAACTCCAGCCATCGCAGTGATGGCCAATGCCCATCCAAAGCCACTACCGATGCCATAAACCACGCTCTCCGAGAAGTTGTAGTCTCTTTCAATCATGAAAAGACTACCCGCCAGAATTGCACAGTTCACCGTAATCAGCGGAAGGAAGATTCCCAACGCGTTGTAGAGTGCGGGAAAGAATTTATCCAGCACCATTTCAAGAATCTGCACGATTGCCGCGATGACACCAATACAAGCCATCAATGCAATGAAGCTCAGATCCACATCATGGATGCCCGCCCAAGTCAGGGCGTTTTCCTTTAACAGATAACTGTAGATCAGATTGTTTGCAGGAACTGTCAGGGTTTGGACAATCACAACGGCGATCCCCAATCCAACAGCCGTCTCAATCTTCTTGGATACAGCGATGAAGGTGCACATTCCCAAAAAGAAAGCGAGCGCCATGTTTTCGATGAAAACTGACTTTATGAACAGGTTGATATACGCTTCCATTTTAGTGGGCCTCCCCATGAACGGCGCCGTGCGCCGGCTGGATCGCAAAGTCTGCCTTTTCGACCTGCTTCGGTTTCCAGGTTCTAACAGCCCAGATAATCAGACCAATCAGGAAGAACGCACTCGGCGGCAACAAAAGCAGACCGTTAGGTACATACCAACCGCCGTCCTTGACCAAAGGCAGAATGTCGATGCCCAGTAACTTGCCAGAGCCAAACAGTTCGCGCACCGTAGCAACAGTGATCAGAATCAAGCTGTACCCAAGTCCGTTACCGATGCCATCGAGGAAGCTCTCCCAGGGAGGATTTTTCATTGCATAGGCTTCAGCACGGCCCATAACGATACAGTTGGTGATGATCAGCCCCACGAAGACTGAAAGCTGCTTGCTAACATCGTAGGCAAAAGCTTTTAGCAACTGATCAACTACGATTACCAGCGATGCAATGATGATCATTTGAACGATGATGCGGATGCTGCTGGGGATGTGATTTCTCACAAACGCGATGCCAGCACTCGAAAACGCCGTTACTGTCGTCAAAGCAAGACTCATTATCAGCGCCGTCGACAGCTGTGAGGTCACCGCCAGTGCAGAACAAATACCCAAGACTTGAAGCGTAATGGGATTATTCTCAACCAGTGGATCGACGAGGACCTTCTTATTTTCTTCTGTAAGTTCCATAGCCTTAACCTCTACCGTTCCTAACCTTAGCAAGATAAATGGCGTAGCCTTCGCGGCCCATCCAGTAGCGGACCAGATTACTGACACCGCGACTGGTTAAGGTTGCGCCCGCAAGCGCATCCACCTGATATTCGGAACCCGCCTTTGAAGGATCAACACCGCCCTTCACAAGCCCGAGAGCCACTTCACCGATATCAATCGTCTGACCCTTTTCGGTCAGGTTGCTCTCATGCAGCTCCTTGCCACTGAAGTTGTAGATCTTCTTTCCCTTCCAAAGTTCTTTCCACTTCGGATTGACAACCTCACCACCAAGACCAGGCGTTTCAGCCTGATCATAAAGATTCATGCCCACGACCGTTTCACCATCGGCCTGAACCGCAATAAAACCGTACATGGTGGACCAAAGACCGTACCCATTCACCGGGAGAATCAAGGTCTTGATGTTGCCCGCATCTCGGACCACATAGATCTTTGAGTACTTGGGTTTACGTTTGATGCTTGCAATGTCGTCTGCTGGCGGAATGGCAACACTTTGCGCCGGATCCTTGGCGGCCTTCCACTGATCATAATTCTTGGCATCTATACCGTCGACATAGTCTCCGGTCGCAAGATCCACGATTCGAGTTTCAATGTTCTTGAAGGCCGAATCGACATCTGTGCCTTTTTCATAAAGACCAGCAACCTCAAGGATGTTGATCTTTTCGTCCTTCGCCTTATTCCACTCCTGAAGAGGCTTCAGGATGACGGCTGAACCGGATACCACGATGGCTCCGACCAGACAAAGCGTCAACGCAACTGCAACAGTCTTTTTGAAGCTGTCGTTAGGAAGGTCCAGATAAGGCTTGGCGTATACCTGTGCCGTTTCGACATAGACCGCAATTTTTTCCTTAAATCCCGGCTGCTGGGCCGTGGCTTTCTGCGCGGAATCAGGCATAACGCTTCACCCTCTTGGCAATATTGAGCTTGATAACGACGTAGTCGATCAAAGGCGCGAAAATGTTGGCAAAAAGAATGGCCAACATAATCCCTTCTGGGAACGCAGGGTTGACGACGCGAATCAGGATTGTCATAAAACCAATCAACGCACCGAAATACCAACGTCCGGCGTTCGTCTGCGCCGCACTCACGGGATCCGTGGCCATATAGACCGTGCCAAAGGCGAAGCCGCCCAGGGTCAGATGCCAGTACCACGGCATTGAGAACATGATGTCTGTGCTGCTTCCAATCGCATTGAACAAGGTAGCGGTTCCGATCATTCCAGCCAGAACACCAGCGATAATTCGCCAGTTCGCAATGCGGGTGTAAATCAGGAAAGCCGCACCAATCATGCAGGCCAATGTCGAGGTTTCACCCATGGATCCCTGCTCGAATCCGAGGAAGGTCTGCCACCAGTTGATTCCTGCGTCTCGGATAGCGCTGACGCCACCAATAGCAGCATGGCCTAAGGCGGTAGCCCCAGCAAAGCCATCTACCGCGGTCCATACCGCATCACCGGACATGGAAGCCGGGTAGGCGAAGTAAAGAAATGCACGGCCCGTAAGAGCAGGGTTCAGGAAATTCTTTCCGGTTCCCCCGAAAACTTCCTTGCCGATCACAACACCAAAGGAGATGCCAAGGGCAACCTGCCAGAGCGGGATGGTCGGCGGTAGTGTCAGCGCGAAAAGGATAGATGAAACGAAGAATCCTTCGTTGACATCATGCTTACGCACGACTGCAAAGAGTACTTCCCAGATACCGCCGGCGACCAGCGTAACAATGTAGACAGGGAGGAAGTAGGCTGCACCATGCACCAGATTAGACAGGGGGTTCCAGGGATTATGCCCAAACAGGTTCACAATCCAACCTCGCCATCCCGGAACACTCTCGACCCCAAGTGTCTGCATACCCATGTTGGCCTGATATCCCGTATTAAGGAACGCCATCAACATGCAGGGCAGAGCCGCAATCCAGACATAGGTCATGACCCGCTTCAAGTCGATGGCATCACGAACATGGGTTGAGCCCGAGGTAACATCTGCAGGCGAATACAGAAACGTATCCACCATTTCATACACGGGATAAAGCTTTTCAAACTTTCCACCCTTAGCGAAAAGGGGGTGCAGTTTGTCTAAGAATTGACGGGTGCTAGACATTAGCCCTCCTTCTCGATTTGGGTCAGATTCTTTCTAAGGACCGGGCCGAAGTCATGCTTGCCCGGATCGACGAATGTACAAAGCGCCAGATCTTCCTCATCCAACTCAAGGGCACCCAAGGCTTGCGCCATATCGGTGTCACCAACAATCAGATATTTAAGAAGCTGGGTAGGCAGAATATCGAGAGGCATTACCTCTTCGTAGACTCCCACCGGAACTACCGCGCGTGGACTACCATACTTTGTGGTAGTAAACGCAAACTTGCGGCCCCGCTCACCAGGAAGACTGGTCAGGAGGACATTCAGGAAAGAGAACTTCTTACCCGTTGGGACCACCCAGCCCATGACCTCGCGTTCCCGATTCTCAGCAAGAACAGTCACCTGATGGTGGAATCGACCCAGATACTCAGCGCCATCTGCAGCGGTCCGACCATGCAGGACCGAGCCGGATACGACGCGCGCCTCGGCTGTGCCTTTGACCTGACCGACGACAAGGTCGCACAGGTTGGCGCCAACGCGGGTTTTCACCAGCCGCGGGCTCGATACGATAGGACCCGCCAGAGAGACCACTCTTTCAACGTTAAGCTTACCGGTGGTGAAGAGACTGCCGATGGCAATGACTGCCTGGTAGTCAAGATGCCAAACCGTCTTGGTTGGCCCCACAGGATCCAGGAAGTGGATATGGGTTCCTACGAGACCGGCAGGATGCGGCCCCGCGAACTCAGCAACCTCAAGTCGTTCAAGCTTCGGCGCATCAATCGCAGCCCCCGGAGCCTTGCACAGAAAGAGCTTCCCCTGCGTCAGATGCGAAATAACCGTCAATCCATTCTTGAAATCACTCGCACGATCAGCAATCACCACTTCCGGACGCGCTGCCAGCGGATTGGTATCAACGGCCGTAATGAAAATCGAGTGTGGCGTCGAGCCTGGCGCCGGAACGTGGCTGAAAGGTCGGGTTCGGATGCTCGTCCAAAGACCTGAAGCGAGAAGGTTCTGCTGAACCTCTTCGCAGGTCAGATCCTTAAGCTTCGAAGGCGCCCAAGAATTGAATGAAACTGCCTCATTGCCCTTCAACTCGATTACGACCGAGGTCAAAACCCGACGCTCGCCACGATTGATGGACTTGACCACACCCGCACCCGGCGACGTGTAGACAATCTCCGGATGGGTCTTGTCGGCAAAAAGGACATCGCCCAACCTGACCGTATCGCCCTCAGCAACCCGAAGCGATGGCTTAAGGCCCACGTAATCCTGACCCAACAGGGCAACCGACTTCACGGGACCTGCATTGTTGTAGACAACCTGCTCAGGTTCTCCCGTGATCGGAAGATCCAGACCTTTCTTTGTAGTGATTTGCATAAGTGAGCCTGTAGAACGCACAAACTTTTGGCCGCTCGACGGAGTGAAAACACGCCCCTGAGCGGGTTGCCACACGATCGAAATCGAACTTGACCTGCCGCCACACTCGCCAGACGACCGGAGGTTATTGGCACCTACAGCCCAAGGACGCACGTGAAAGCGGCCAACGTCTGGCAAAAACGCCTCAATTAAACCATAAAAGAGACCCACCCTCAACGCATCCATCCAAGCAAATACAGGGGATTAGACCCTTTAATCGCTTTTTTCCCTTGTTAAATAAGGCTAGTCAATCCGGGGGAACATTGAATAGACTGGGAGATGGAGTTGGTCAGGCAATCGCTGTCCTGCCTTGTGCGGGATGGAGGAAAGTCCGGGCTCCAATGGACAGGACGCCAGGTAACGCCTGGGGGGCGCGAGCCCACGGAAAGTGCCACAGAAAAGATACCGCCTTGGGGTTTTAGGCTTCGGGGTAAGGGTGAAATGGTGCGGTAAGAGCGCACCGCGCTTCCGGCAACGGAAGTGGCAGGGTAAACCCCGTCCGGAGCAAGACCAAATAGGGGAGCAGTGAGGCTTGCCTCCAACGTGTGGTCCGCACGGTTCCCGGGTAGGTTGCTTGAGTTACCTTGCGAAAGGTATCCCAGATGAATGATTGCCCTCGACAGAACCCGGCTTATCGACCGACTCCACCCTATACCTAAAATTTATTGTTTAAAGCCGCCAAGCCCCTAGTGGTCCGCGCCTGTTCCCGAATGGCGGTCTCCGGTTCTAATGGAGATCGCATCCTGAACATCAAACAAAAAAATTCGCCCATCCCCAGGGCGTCCCGTATGTGCTCGGCTGACGATTACATCAACCACCTGATCGACCAAGTCATCCTCAACAATAATCTCGAGGCGTTTCTTGCTCATAAAAGGATCGAACGACTGGCCTGAATCAACGAGGACACGACCAAATCCATCACAGTCCAGCACGCTCATTCCCGGGAATCCTGGTATTTCCATCAAGGACTGCACCAAACGCCCCAAAACGAATGGCTGAACATAGGCTCGAATTTCTTTCATGACCTGTTGAATCGCTTTTCGATATATCCGTAGACCAAAGGGAGCATGGTAAGAGTCAGAACCGTTGAAGTCACAAGACCTCCGATAATCACGACCGCAAACGGTTTCGCGGTCTCGGATCCCACCCCGGTAGAAAGCGCCGCAGGGATAAGGCCCAACATGGCCATAAGCGCCGTCATGATAACGGGGCGAAGGCGACTGACGCTACCTGAAACGATGACTTCTCTCACGGGAATGCCCTCCCGAAATAGGGCGTTCAATTGCGAAACCAAAATTAATCCGTTTTGGACGGCAATACCAAAAAGAGCAATGAAGCCGACCGCTGCCGAAACACTGAGATGAATACCGGTGAGCCAAAGCATAACCAACCCACCAATCAGCGCAAAAGGCACATTCAAGACGATTAAGATCGCGTGCCTGACTGTCTGAAATGTCCAGAACAAAAGGATGAAGATCAGCGTCAGACTGATCGGCACAATAATCGAGAGACGCTTCATCGCCCGCTGCTGGTTTTCAAACTGCCCGCTCCAGACAATCCGATACCCCGGCGGCAAGGGAACCTTAGCCGCCACTTTCGGCATTGCCTCTTCCACAAATCCACCCTGATCCCGCCCAATCAGATTGCACTTGATGGCGATTCTGCGACTGTTCTCTTCTCGACTAATGCGCGAAGCACCAATATCAACCTTCACGCTCCCCAACTCGGCAAAGGGGATACGCCCGCCCTCCGGCGACCTCACACCCAAATTTTCGATAGAAGCAATCGACGAACGGAAATCTTTTTGCATGCGCACTGCGATATCGAATCGACGATTACCCTCCAAAAGGTGGGATGCAGTTTTTCCTCCCACTGCAATTTCAATCACATCCTCTACATCATCAATCGATATGCCATAACGGGCAATCTGGGTCCGATCGACTTCAATTACGGCTTGCGCAAGGCCAGCCTGCTGTTCTGCCGCAACGTCGGTGGATCCGCGAGTCGATTTCAAAATATGGAAGACCTGATCCGCCTTCTCCTGAAGCGTCTTGAGATCATCCCCGAAAATTTTGACTGCGATTTCTCCTTTAACACCCGAAATCGCCTCCTCCACGTTGTCTTGAATAACCTGGGAAAAGTTCAGCTGGACGCCAGGAAAAATAGAAAGCTTTTGATTAAGCTCTTGAATCAGCTCGTCTTTTGATCCATAGCGCCAAACCTCTTTAGGTTGGAGCGAAATCAGGATCTCAAGGTTGTTGAACCCCTTGGGATCGGTTCCATCCTCAGGCCGGCCTAACTGGGTAAGCACAGACTTTGCCTCAGGAAACTCTTCCACACGTGCGCGAATTCCCCGCTCAATCTCTTTGGCCTTTGAAAGTGAAATCGGGGTGGGAAGCGTCACCGTCAGCCAGATGTTGCCTTCATCCAGTTTTGGCATAAATTCCGTGCCGATGGCCTTTATCAGGGAGAGCGACAGAACGAGCGCCATCAAAGCCGAGGCCAGTATCTTAGAGGGATGATCCAGACAGTATTCCAAAACCTTTCTGTATCCGCTCTCCATCACGTGGACAATTCCGTTGTGCCGTTCCTCGAGCCTTTTTCCGAGCAGGAAACTCAGGAGAACCGGAATCAGTGTGAGCGTCACAATCAGTGAGCCGATCAAGGCAAAAGACAAGGTATAAGCCATCGGCGAAAAAATCTTGGCTTCCACTTGCTGGAAGGTGAAGATTGGAATGAACGCCGTGATGATAATGGCCTTTGAAAAAAGGATCGGCCGACCCATTTCCGATGCCGTCATAAGCATCGTTTGACGCATGTGCCCCAAATTTTCGCCTCTGAGAACATCCACAGTGATCTTCACCATGATTGCCTCAACCAAAACCACCGCGCTGTCGACAATAATCCCAAAGTCGATAGCTCCAAGACTGATGAGATTCGCCGATACGCCTTTGAAATCAATCAGGATGAAGGCAAAAAGCAAAGAGAGCGGGATGACCAGAGTGACGATGGCCGCAACAACCGCGCTGCGCAAAAATACGATCAGGATAATCAATATCAAGGCCGCCCCTTCGAGCATATTGTGCTCGACGGTGTGGACCGCATGCTGGATCAGCTCTGTTCGATCATAAATGGGTTCGATCTCAACGCCATTGGGTAAGCGGTGCGCATTCAGATCAGCTACCTTTTCTTTGAGCTCCCCCAAAACGGTCATCGGGTCCCGCCCTTTCGTCAAGAGCACGACGCCCTCGACAACATCATCCCGATGATTGAAGCCAACGATCCCTGTTCGCGGTTGAGGACCGACGGAGACATCTGCCAAATCCTTGACCTTGATGGGCAGGCCATTTCGGGCCGTCACAAGAATCTCGCCAATTTCCTCAATTTTAGAGACCAGCCCCACACCACGGACAACCAAGGCCTCATCACCATGCTCGATATACCCGCCGCCGGTATTGCGGTTATTTCTGGAAATCGCATCAAACACATCGGTGATGGGAATGCCATACCCCTTCAAACGATCCAGATTAACGCTGACCTGATACTGCTTAACCCCACCCCCGAAGGAAATGACATCTGCCACCCCCCTGACCGAACGGAGCCGTGGCTCAATTACCCAGTCCTGAAGTGCCCGCTGATCAACCAAAGCTACGCCAGGTGTTCGCAACACATACCGAAAAATTTCGCCGACACCGGTACTCAATGGACCAAGCGCGGGCGTGAGATCGGGGGGAAGCGCCACATTCCTGAGCCGCTCCAGCACCTGCTGCCTTGAAAAATAGTCCTCGGCATCATCATCGAAGGTCAAGGTCACAACCGAAAGACCAAAAATCGAAACCGACCGCATATTAATGAGATGCGGCAGACCGTTCATTTCCTTTTCAATAGGAAGAGTGACGATTTTCTCGACTTCTTCCGGTGCTTGCCCGGGATACTGGGTGACCACCTGAACGAAAACATTCTGCACATCTGGAAATGCCTGAATGGGTAGCCGCTCAAAAGACACCACACCCAAAGCCACCATAACCAGCGTGAGGCCAATCACCATGACCCGCTGCTGGAGGCAGAAAACCAGTATTCGATTGATCATCGGGACTTTCTAGAAAGGATCGAAGGCATCATGGGACGTCAATTTCGCTCTGCTCATTGGCTTCCTCTGTTCTGAGCAAAAGGGCCCCCTCCGTGACAATGGTCTCACCGGTCTCAAGTCCATCAGCAATAACCGCACGATCCCTCATTCTCAAACGAACTTTGACTTCACGCTGCTTGTAGTGACCATCACCAATCTTTACAAAAACCTGATCCCCCTCACCTTCTGTAAACAGGGCCGTGAGCGGAATCACCACTACCTTATTCTCTGGGCCGCTTCGCACATCAACGGAGGCAAACATTGCCGGCAACAATTGACCCTGCTCATTGGCAATTCGGCATCGAACCTTAATGGAACGCGTTTGCTCATCGTACCCGTTCACGGGGTTTGATCAGGCGGCCATTTTTTCGATCTGATTTGAGGCTGGGATTGAGTAGATATGATCGATGGGTAGCCTGATGGTGACAGCTTCGCCCTGAATGCCTTGCTCACAGATTTTTCGGAGAAGTGTGTAGGCGCAAAGATCGAGGCGTCTGCAGCTTTCGGCGACCGTCATGACGCGTGCCCGGAAGAGATCGCCGCGCTCGGACTGGCTGAAGAAGCTGGTCTTCCGCCAA
>JBEGVN010000073.1:0-3815 GCA_041178325.1 Pseudomonadota bacterium | reverse complement strand
AAAGGCTGAGGTCTGGCCAGACGTTGTGAAGCTTGGCAAATGCCAACTCGCCAATGATGGCGTCCTGATCAGCAGCCATTCCGTCTTGTGGACCGATCTTGGCGTCTTTCACGCCCTGACCACGATTGACCAGACTTCTGAAGCCACCCAGGAGGGAAGCCATAAGTTTCATATCAGCAGTGACCTCAACCGTCTTCAACTCATCCTCCTTCTGCGAATCGGACGTATTCCCGAGGACGGCCCTTTGATGACGCGAGGAATTGGTGGGAAGGTCCGTGCCACCAGAGATTGATGCGCGGTTCATCCTCACCGTTTCTCTGCTTCTCGCAGATCATCATGGCGTCGGGCCTCATTTCCAGCTCATCCCTCTCAGCCTCGCTGATGTTGGGCTTCTTGAGCATTTGTTCCTTCTTGCGATTGCGCCACCAGATGATCACCGTGTCGGCAAGATCGGTTAGGGCGCCAGATCCCTTGATGTCCATCTTTCCTGTGGGCTTGGAGTCGTCTTCACCCTTCCTGACGTGAGTCACTAGGAACACATGTGCGTTGTGCTGCTTCGCAAAGTCGGTGAGACGGTCCATGAATTCGCGCTGGCCGTTGTAGTCGTCCAGATCGATGTTCAACTTGGAAAGGTTGTCGATGACGAAGACGGTGATCCCGTACTTCCTTCGGGCGTAGGCAAAGACTTCCAGCAAGGTGTCGGCCTTGGCCACAGTTGCAACGTCAAAGGCCCAAACCGCAGGACTCATCCAGTCGACAATCTTTCGAACGTATTGGTCTGTGGGGTTCGATAGGCCTGAGGCTTGCAGCACGAGACGCTTGAGCCAGCGCTGAGGCCTGAACTCGAGCGATGCGACACAGCCCTTCTCGCCCTGAGAGATCGCCTCCAGCAAGATGTGTCCCATGCCTTCGGACTTACCGTGACCATTGACGCCAGCCAGCAAGGTGACCTCACCCGGGCGGAAGTGGATGGTTTTCTCCTTTTGCCAGATCAGGCTGAAGCCTGACTCTTCAGCGGTCGGATTGAACTCGCGCAGAATGTCGTCGATGAACTCAGAGACGTTACGGAGTTCGACAGGGTCCTGCGACCTGGCCTGATTGATGACTTCAGAAATGACGGACCGGCTGACACCGGACTGCAGGCATTCGTTGATGTCTTTGCCCGGGAGTTCAGCAATCCGGCAACGGTGACGCCCAATGCGTTCAACGATTTCCGTCGCCGCTTTGTGGCCCACCTCATCCATGTCCATGGCCAGAACGATGTCATCGAAGCGCTGCAGATTGTCGAACTCATGTTCGATCCAGGCCTGCTTCGCACCAGTGCCACCCCCAAAGGGAACGGACAGGGCCTCAATGCCATACTCGCGGAACGACATCGCATCGATCTCGCCCTCGCAGATCACGATTTGCCGGGTCTTTGGGCTAACCGCCTGCCAGCCGAAAAGAATCGGACGGCAGTCCTTGGTGACGCCGGTTTTTTTCTTGTCCTCGATACTCCTCCACTTGGCCAGCGTCAGATCACCGTCATGGGAGTAGAAGGGGAAAATGATGTTGCTGCCCTTCTCCGAAATGCGGAATGTGCGTTGGGTTTCAACGCTGATCCAACGATCCTTGAGGTAGGCAATCACCGGAGACTCATCGCGAACCACGGCCACAATCGGATCTGGCTTGGCCCAGCTCTTCGACGACGGGCTGAAGATCTGCGGCCGCTCCAGGGTGACGCCCATGTAGCTGGCAATTTCTTCCATCGCCTTGGCAATCGTGGTGCCTCTGGCTTCCATCCAAAGATCGATCAGGTCGCCATGCTCGCCGGTAGCGAAGTCAGTCCACTTGCCGGCGAAGTTGCCCTGCAAGGTGACCTTCATCGATTTGCCCTCTTCCCCACCCAGGGAACCTACGACCCAGTGGTTGCCTTCCCTTTTGCCATTTGGCAGGAGGTTATGGACGACGCTTTCGACATCACGGGCCAACATCACGGAAAGATCACGCGGGGTCATGCTGCGGTCCCCCACTCGGCTCTCTGGCGCGCTGCGGCATCTGCCATCAGCTCGTCGTACCAGTCGTCGCCTCCGCCTTTGGCTGATGACCCTTCGGGTGCTTCAAAGGCTTCCTTGAAGTGAAGATCAGGACCGAAGAAAGTCGCCGCCTGTTTGACGTAGCTTGTTCCGGTCTTGCCCACCCGATTTAGATATCGGGCATAGCGCAGGACGCCTGCATGCATTTCGTCCGCGGTGGCCTCACGGGCAGAGATCCGAGCCTTCCAGGATTTGTACGCGGCCCGCTTAGGATTCCCCCCGTCACGATTTGGATAGGCTGCCCAGGTCTCCTCGAATGCTTCGGAATATTCCGATGACGGATTCCCCGCAGAGTCCCCCGTGGGGGATATAGGGGGTATTTCTTCTTTCTGGATTATGGTTTCTGGTTTCTGGTTAGGCTTTTTTTGGGTTGGCACTGGGTTAGCGCTGGGTAACCCATGGGTTTTTTTCGGCCTGCCGCCCTTGCTACCATTGGCTTTCTGCTTATCGATCCAGGCGTAGTAATCGGCAATTTCTTGGTCTGCACGATGATTAATCCACCCGTTTTCAGTCAGGGTGAAGAAGTCATTCAGCACCGATTCAACCGAATGCGTATCCAAACGTAAGCGCCGTGAAACCCATGGGATATCGGTGGGTATCGGACGCTCGCTGTCGTAGTACATTTCGAGCAGTCGACGATAGGCCAGATCTTCCTCATTCGTGAGGTGCATCGTGGCCTGACGGTAATCACCGATATGGAACTTAAAGAAGTACATTCGCTGTACCTCTTGAGTTAAAATAGGAGCCAGTCATCGTCATTCCTCTGTTGATTGACGGTTGATAGAAACCCTCGGCGCCCACCGGGGGTTTTGCTTTTTGTGGCCGGTCAAATGCTCCATTGCCGACGCACCGGTTTGGTTGATTCGATACCGCGCATGTAGGGACGCAGTTCCCTGGAATCACAGATCTGCTGAATGGCCTGTCGCTCCGTGTTGCTGTGAAGCCCCAGCTGCTCTGAAATGTCATTGACGGTGTAGCCAAGCTTCCGCAGGGAGATCACCTGACTGCGGGCCTGAAAATCCAACAAATCTGCTATCGCCTTACTCATCCCAAAGCTTTCTCTCTTTGGCCAATCCCAGCCGCCATGCCCTTGCATGGACGGCACCCACTGTCCGAGAGGACAGGTTCTTTGCAATCAGGCCGGCATTGACGAGTCCGTAAGCCAGCCGCACCAAAATGTCTTCCTTCGTTGTCCAGCCGGTTCGATTCGCAACCCCGAGCTGAAATGCCCTTTTGTGGACGGCATGTGGTGACCGATTCACGATCCTGGCCACGCGCTTTGCTCCAATGAGCTGGTATTGGTCAAGGATTGTTTTGTCCTCTTCCTCACTCCAATACCGGGTCACCTCAGTCCACCACCCAGCCAGATGTCGATCGCTCCGGTGAAACGCCGGTTTCGACGTAGTACTCAAACGCATCACAAACCGGCCTTACCTTCGCGCACCACTCCTGATGTTCAACAGAACACTGAGTAAGACATGGCGGAGTTCCTACGGATGACTTTAGAGCGGCTGAGGATTTAGCAGTTTGCATATGTAAGTCCACGTATTTGCTAAAGTTTTTGGTCCAAACCGGTACCAAAAAGGGTCTTAATCGGCACTATCATCTGAGTACAAAAGGTCCGAATCTATGTCTGCCTCGCGCCTCTTCAAATCCTCACGGATGAGATGCCGAAGGTACTCAGCCTGGGTGTACTCCTCAGTGATCAAAACGCGCTTGATGCGTTTCCACATGGGGTCA
>JBEGVN010000072.1:0-3651 GCA_041178325.1 Pseudomonadota bacterium | reverse complement strand
GTAGTTGTCGAAGACGCGGGCATGCTCAAGAAATTCACCCCGATCGACCATGTCCTGGAATTCGTCGTGATCGACAAAGAAGTAATCTTTGCCATCCACTTCCCCTGACCTTTGATTTCTTGTCGTATGGGAGACCGATACGGCTAAGCCCTCGGTCGACTCCCTGAGGGCCCTCACTAGACTGGTCTTTCCGGCTCCCGAAGGTGCTGAAATGATGAAAAGCGTTCCTACGCGTTTTGAGCTCACGGACATCCTAGTTTTCCCTCCTTTCAAAGACGCATTGTCCACCCAAGAGGGTATACCGTATCCGACCCTGAAGCGTCTGTCCCCAATAGGGCGTATTCCGGCCCTGACTCCGCCAAGTGTCGGGCCCCAATGCCCAGGAGGCTAGGGGGTCAAAGATGGCCACATCCGCGGGCGCACCAATCGAAAGGGTTCCCGCGTCAAGCCCCATCACCCTTGCCGGCGACACTGTGAGGGCACGAAGAGCGGTCATCAAATCCATAGCGCCTTCGTTCACCAACTGCAAACTCAAGGGCAGTAGCGTCTCCAGCGCAGAAATTCCCGGCTCCGTTGAAGGAAATGCATCGAGTTTTGCATCCGCTTCATGGGGCTGATGGTCCGAACAGATTGCACTGATGACACCATCCACAACCCCCTGCCGCATGGCATCCCGATCTTCAAGGGTTCGAAACGGGGGGCTCACGTGGCACTGGGCATCAAAACCCTCGATGTCGGATTCGGTCAGGTGAAGATAATGCGCAGCCGTGTCGGCAGTCACCTGAAATCCCTTTTCCTGAGCTCGTGCGATGGAGCGCATGGCTCTGGCGGAACTGATTAGTGAGAAATGAACCCGCGCGCCGGTTTGCTCGATCAAGGCCAGCACCTTGGCCACGGCAACGGTTTCGGCGGCATAGGGAATGCCTCGAAGACCCATCCGGGTGGCCACTATCCCCTCGTGCGCGCAGCCTCCATCGGCAAGATCTTCATCCTCAGGACGGAAGACTACGAGAAGATCGTGACTGGCCGCGTATTCCATGGACCGTCGAAGAATGAGGGAACTTTGAACCGGTGAGTAGGCGTTACTCACCGACCTGCAGCCCGCATCCTTCAGGGAGCGCATTTCACTCAAGTCTTTGCCCTTGAGTCCCCGAGTCAAGGCACCAATCGGGCAAAGGCGAACCTTTCCGATTTCGTGCCCAATCTCCTGAATGAGCTGAGCAACCGCCGGCGTATCGGTGATGGGAACGCCATCCGGGGGAATACAGACCGTCGTAATCCCAGCAGCGCTGGCGGCAAGGCTTTCGCTCTGGATGGTGGCCTTGTGCTCAAAGCCAGGCTCACGAAAACGGGCGGCCAGATCCACGAATCCGGGAGCGACCACCAGACCTTGGGCATCGATGACCCGATCCGGCACAAATCCATCGGGATGGGCACCGAGGGCTGCAATCTTGCCCTCACGAATGGCCACATCCAGAACGGCATCAGTCCCCGAAGCGGGATCCACGAGGCGACCGCCCTTGATGAGAAGCTGCTCAGACATCTCTTTGCCCCCCGGTCTCATGGGACATCACCATGGACATCACCGCCATTCGGATCGAGATCCCGGCTGTGACCTGCTGGAGAATGACCGATCGAGGTCCATCTGCGACTTTTGATTCGATTTCAATGCCGCGATTAATGGGTCCCGGATGCATGATGATGGCATCCGGCTTAGCCACCTTGAGTCGCTCCTCGGTCAAACCAAACTTTGCAAAATATTCATGTTCGCTTGGGATGAACGCACCATTCATTCGCTCTCTTTGAAGTCTGAGCATGATGACCACGTCCACATCCTTGAGCCCCTGCTCGAGATCAACGAACACCTTGACGCCCAGGGATTCTGCATCCGGAGGCAACAGCGTCCTCGGGCCAACCACCCGAATTTCGCCTGCCCCCAAGATTCGAAGGGCCTGAATTTCCGAGCGCGCGACCCGCGAATGGAGAATGTCACCGACGATGGCGACGACCAGTCCCTCAAATCGTCCTTTGTGTTTCCGGATCGTATAAACATCCAGCATGGCCTGCGTCGGGTGTGCATGGCGTCCATCCCCGGCATTGATCACGCTGATATGGGGTGCCACATGCCGAGCAATAAAATGGGGGGCGCCACTATCGGCATGGCGAACCACGAACATGTCCACCTGCATTGCCTCGATGTTTCGAATCGTATCCAGAAGGCTTTCACCCTTGGTCGTTGCTGACGTCGCAATGTTGAGATTGAGAACGTCTGCAGACAATCTTTTTGCGGCCAGTTCAAAAGTCGTTCGGGTGCGGGTGCTGGTCTCAAAAAAGAGGTTCACCACAGTCTTGCCCCGGAGGATCGGAACTTTCTTGACCGCCTGTTCTGAAACACTTGCAAAAGAGTCGGCCGTATCCATGATGGATACCAGTTGCTCGCGTGGAAGGCCCTCGACCGTCAAAAAGTGACGCAAGCGGCCTTTGGCATCAACCTGAAGATTGTCCGTAAGACTCATGACGAGACCCCATGCACAGACAGAATGAGCGGATCAGGGCCTGAAAGCTTGATGCGCTCCCCTCGGGACAAGGTCAGGGCAGCTCCAATGCAATCGGGCCTGATGGGAATTTCGCGGCCGTTGCGTTCGATAAGCACACCCAGCACCACCTGATGGGGACGACCATAATCAAAAAGTTCGTTCAGCGCGGCGCGTATTGTTCTTCCCGTGTAGAAGACATCGTCGATCAGGATGACATCCCGGCCATCGACAGCGACCGGCAAGGAGCTTGCCTGAACAGTTGGATGTAGCCCCGCTCTTGAAAAATCATCCCGATAAAAGCTGATATCGATCCGGCCTAAGGCTTCTGTTAATCCCAAGCGGTGGTGTAGGCGCTCTGCCAACCAGACACCTCCCCGATGAATGCCGATCATCAGGGGGTCAATAAGCGAGCGGCGGGTGATTTCCAGACGCAGGGCCGCTTCCAGTTCGTTCAAGTAGTCTTCTGTCCGATTGAGCTCAATCACGCTCAGGCACCATGGTTTGCAGTATGGGAGAGCCAAGTCTCCAGGATGAGGGCCGCCGCCATTTGATCTTTGACTTTGCGAAAATCGACGGACTTTTTGGGACGTTCCGCATAGAAAAGACTCTGGGATTCGCGCGTGGACAGGGCCTCATCCATCAGGTGGACGGGCAAACCAAACCGCGCTTCAAGATCGGTACAAAAGAGGCCAATTTCAGCGATCAGTGGATTCGGGGGCTGGTTCTCATCGAGAGGAACGGGCGTTCCCACCACAAAGCCTTCCGGCAGCCAGGTTTTGACCAACTGCGAAAGGGAATTCCAGACATGTTCCCGATTCGTTGCCCGAATGGTTTCAAGTGCACGGGCGGTGCCCATCATCCTTTGGCCAACAGCAACGCCTATGCCCTTTCGGCCGTAATCGATCCCGAGAAAGGTCCCTGACCCATGCGAAAGAGGATCAGGCATGTCCAGCCTCCAACGTCAGCAGCGAGATATCGACACCGACGAGCTCAGCCGCCGCCCGCCAGCGTTTCTCAGGCGGGCGGTCAAATAAAACGGCTTCAGTGGCTTCCGCGTTGAGCCAGGCATTTTGTGCGATCTCCTGCTCCAGCTGACCGCTCCCCCAACCCGCAT
>JBEGVN010000071.1:0-15594 GCA_041178325.1 Pseudomonadota bacterium | reverse complement strand
AACCGCTTAGCGCCGATGATAGTGCAGATTACCTGTGCGAAAGTAGGGAACTGCCAGGCTCCAATTGCAAAAACCCCCGTCTCAATAGAGCGGGGGTTTTTCTTTGCACGGTCGAAAATCGGGGGAATAAAAATCTATCCTAGTGGTGACGCCGCCTTGCTTTCTGGGTGCGCTTGAGGCCTGTTACGGAATATCTACTTCTCTTTTTTTCTATACGAGAGGGGGAGTGATGCCCTGTACGGTGCAACTTTATGCGGGCACTCCGGTGATGAACCGATTGATATCTCTTGTGATGCCCCCGCCAGTGGGTTGTGGGGGGGAATCGTACTGGATGATGCGATACCAACCCTTCAGATGGGTGTTTTCGTGGGACACCTGGAGCGCTTGCGTCCTCGTCATCTTCGTCATCGTCTTCTTCGTCAGCCAGTGCAATCTGAATCCCTGCAATAGACGACTCGGCTGTTGCAAAAGCCGACTCCACTGGGATGCAAAATACCAGCAGAAGAAGGGGAAATAGGCGTTGGATCATGTGTGACCTAAAGGAATGACACAACTGCGAACCCGTCTAAGGCGCAGCCATAAAGATCATTTTTGCAGAATTTGAAAGCTTAGAACACCGCCACTCATCTTCGACAGGGGGATCAGGGGCATTCATATATACTCGAATCATTTATTGAGGAAACCAAATGAGACCCAGTGGCCGTGCGCCTGACGAACTCAGGACAATTGTCGTGACCCCGCATTTCACCAAACATGCGGAAGGCTCAGTTCTGGTTGAATTTGGTGATACGCGCGTGATTTGTACCGCAAGCATTGAAGAGCGGGTACCAGGATTTCTGAAAGGCAAGGGGTCGGGCTGGATCACTGCGGAATACGGGATGCTCCCACGGGCGACTCACGAACGTTCTGCACGCGAGGCAGCACGGGGGAAGCAGGCTGGCCGTACAATGGAAATTCAGCGCTTGATTGGTCGATCCCTTCGGGCGGCCATGGATCTTGAGGCGTTGGGCGAACGGACGGTCACGTTGGACTGCGATGTGATCCAGGCGGATGGGGGGACAAGAACGGCGTCGATTACCGGAAGCTATGTCGCTTTGCGCTTGGCTGTTGTAGCCCTGATGAAGCAGCGCAAGCTGAAGAAAAATCCAATACATGGCCAGATTGCCTCTGTTTCCGTTGGCATTTGTGGTGGCGTTCCAGTTTTGGATCTAGATTATCGTGAAGATTGCGATGCCGAGACTGACATGAATGTGGTGATGAACGACGCTGGAGCCTACATCGAAGTGCAGGGGACGGCAGAAGGGCATGCCTATCGTCGGGATGAGCTGAACGCGATGTTGGATCTAGCGGGTAAAGGGATTGCTGAATTAATGGCAATTCAGCGTGCAGCGCTGGCAGAATAGAAAAAACAAAGGCATCGGAACTGTGTAGCCCGATGCCTTTTGTTTGCGGGCTATTTAGACCGGACGACCTGCTTTCATCGCCTCCGGTACTTCGACCAGCTTTCCGGTCTTCACGTCATAGATGAAGCCATAGATCGGAATGTAATTTGGGACAAGGCTGTGATTCCGAATGCGGTTTACGTCCTCCAAAACGCTCAGTTCGTTGTTTTTGAAGGTCAACCAGTTGATGTATTTGCCATCACTGGAGCCTGGGCCCTTGCCAACATCACGCCATCCATTTTCATCAACCGTGGCAGTATCCAGACTGCTGGAGAGTAGGTCACTCATGATGTCATTATCAAATAGCTGCATTCCACAGTCGGTGTGGTGGATGACGAAGAACTCCTGAGTTCCCAGGAGCTTGTGTGAAATGACCAAGGAGCGAATCGCGTCATCGCTGGCTCTGCCGCCGGCATTTCGGGTAACGTGCGCATCACCTTCTGAAAGCCCAGCATATTTGGCGGGATCAAGTCGTGCGTCCATACAGGTGAGAATGGCAAATCCGCGCGCAGGAGGAAGCGCGAGGTGTCCCTTGTCAAAGCTAGAGACATAGCCTTCGTTGGCTTTCAGGACCTCAGTCAGGATCTTGCTCATAGTTGTCTTTACCTCATCGGATGTATTGTTATCGTTCTTTGCTTCTTGTTCGCGTGAATCTTGAAGCTTCTTCTTAGGTGGCCGGCTATGAAAAAAGTTTTAATCGCCAGCAATAATCTCGGAAAAATTCGCGAGATTGCCGGCATATTAGCAGAGCTTGATATTGATGTTGTCGGTCAGAAAGAGCTGGGTGTTGGAGAGGTTGAGGAAACGGGTGTGACCTTCATTGAAAATGCGCTCATCAAGGCGCGGCATGCCTCGCGGTGTTCTGGCCTTCCTGCACTCGCCGATGACTCAGGCCTAGAGGTCGATGTCTTGGGAGGGAAGCCCGGTGTTTTCTCGGCACGCTTTGCAGGGCCGGGTGCGACCGATCTCGACAATAACTTGAAATTGCTTGCCACGTTACAGAAGCACGGTCCTGGCCCCTTTAAAGCGCGCTTTCGCTGCGTCATGGTTTATCTGCGCCATCCCGAGGATCCAAGCCCAGTGATTGGGCAGGGAGTATGGGATGGAGAGATAGTAAGCGAAGCCCATGGGGTGGGTGGGTTTGGCTACGACCCTTATTTTTGGGTCCCAGACGCAGGATGCACCGTTGCAGAGATGGACGAGACTCAAAAAAACCAAATGAGCCATCGAGGTGCGGCCCTTAGCGCGTTGCTGCTCTCCCTAAGGAAAAGTCATGCCTGATTCGTGTTGCTCGCTTTTTGCCTATGGTTCACTTCAATTACCTGAGATCTTTGAGGCTGTTACCCATCAGTCCGGTAAGGGGATTCCTGCCATACTCAGGGGGTATCGATGCTCCAAACTGAAGGGTTTTGGTTTTCCGGCCATCTTTCCTGCCCTTGGGGAGGAGACCCCGGGTGTTCTCTATCGTTCGCTTGATCCTGACGCCTGGAGGCGGCTTGATGCTTTTGAGGATGATTTTTACGACCGACAGTTGGTCCACATTCGTCTGGGAGATGGCTCTATCTGCAAGGCTTACACCTACGTTCTCTCAAACCAGTGCCTTCACTTGTATCGTAATGAGCCTTGGTCATTGGATGATCTTGATTGTGGGACGGTTCAGGATCTTTTAGAGCGTATTTGACCCATCATCAGGTCAGTCGGGCTTCAGTGGCTCCGCAGCGGGTGCAGCGAAATACCGTGACGAGTTTCCCCTCTTTGACATCAAAGCGAGTCCCACCGTCGGGCTTCCATTTGTGAAATCCACTCCGGCAGAGTGTTTTTCCCTGATGCTTTTCAGAGGCCTTCGGCTTTTTGAAGGGAATCACGTTGTTCATAGATCTTCAGCGGGCTTGAGGGTTCTAAAACTCAGGTTGATTCTGAGTAAGGTAGTTCCCGAGACTTTGGGAACTCGGTGTTGCCATCGCTCCTGGAATCCTTTACGCATGAAAAATAGGCTGCCATGCTCCAGTGGATAACGATGAGTTTCATGCGTCAATGGATCCCGGATCTCAAAGGGTCGGGTGGCGCCAAGGCTCAATGAGGCGATTTCTATGTCGGCGCGGGGTCCAAGTTCAGTTTCGTCGTCTCTATGCCATCCAAGCGCTGCATTTCCATCGGGATAACGGGTGGCAAGGATTGAATTAAACGGCGCTGCGCAGGAGTTCTGTACTGCTGCCAAGATCGGGATTAACGGGGTTGGAATGGCCTTGGCGTGATGCCGTGTTCCGGTGTACCCATAGCTCAGGGGTTCAGT
Source organism: Pseudomonadota bacterium (assembly GCA_041178325.1). Lineage (GTDB taxonomy): Bacteria > Pseudomonadota > Gammaproteobacteria > Methylococcales > Methylococcaceae > UBA6136. The sequence continues at coordinate 11,859 of JBEGVN010000071.1, read as the reverse complement.
TCCAAAGAAAGCAACCTTTCTTCGGGTTTCGATTGATCGCCCAAACATTCTGACCCTTTCGGACGCCCAGTCGAGACTTTCAATCAGCGAGAGCAAGAGCTCATCGGCAGTTTTTCCAGAGAGAAACCCCGGAATGATTTCAAACTGACCGCCATGGCATCGCAGGGCCCCGTGGTTTCGGGTATCCTTCACCGCCATCAGGGACGCTCCTTGTCTATTTGCACGCGTACAGGGCGACGGTAGCGTGTCGGTTTCGGTATAGTGATGAGTGATGATTATGTCTGATTTCGAGCCCCGTGACCTCGATCCGGGTCATTTCTTCGTCCGACTTTTTTACATTCTGGTCTATCTTGCGATCCTGGCCGTGGTCAGGTTTGTGCTCTGGGGTGTCCTTTTGATCCAGATGGGTTGCCATTTGATCGGCATGTCGCCCAATCGCGGCGCGCAGAAGACGGGCCAGGTAATCTCAGAATATATCTATAAAATTTGGCTTTATCTGTCCTACAACACGAATGACCGCCCTTTTCCTTTCCGAAAACGGACGATTGATATCGATGAATAAATGATCGGCAGTTGCCGGTCACCATTGGAGGTGAAGATGAGTACAGCACATTTTAAAGTGACAGGCATGAAGTGCGGTGGTTGTGAAAAGACTGTGCAGGGCGTCGCGGATGCTCTCGATGGAGTCATTTCCAGCAAGGCATCCAGCAAGGACGGTACGGTGGCGGTTGAGTTTGATGAGAGCAAGATTTCTGAAGCGGCCATCAAGTCGGCAATTACGGCCAAGGGATTCCCTGCGACCTGATGGCGCGCCATCGACATCAGCGCCGTGGGGCTTGAACGGATGACAAAATCCAAAGGTCGGCCGATTCGTATCGCGGTATCGGGTGCGGCGGGTCAAATTAGCTATTCCCTCCTCTTCCGTCTGATTGCGGGTGACCTTCTGGGGCCGGATCAGGCTGTCGCGCTGCAGCTTCTTGAAACCAAAGCAGCCTTGCCCCAGCTTGAAGGGGTGGCCATGGAACTTCAGGACTGTGCTTCACCGCTTCTAGCATCACTCTCCTGTCATGATGATCCAGGGCAGGCTTTCCATGAGGCGGATGTGGTTTTCCTTGTCGGCGCAAGGCCGCGGACGGCGGGCATGGAGCGGGGCGACCTTTTGGCGTCCAATGCTGAAATCTTCTCCGCACAAGGGCGAGCGCTCAATCGAGTGGCAAGCCGTGACGTTCGCGTGTTGGTGGTCGGAAACCCCGTCAATACCAATACGCTCATTGGCTTGCGCAATGCCCCTGATCTCTCGGCACAGAATTTTTCTGGAATGACCCGACTGGATCACAATCGGACGATGAGCCTGATGGCGCATCAGCTGGGGTGTCGCACCGATGAGATATCGGGGGTGATGATATGGGGAAACCATTCAACGACGCAGTTCCCTGATCTGCATCATGCGCGTGCCCGAGGACGGCCGGCGCTAGATCAGTTGTCAGCTGGGTGGTACGAAGAAACCCTGATTCCGACGGTGCGTCAGCGGGGCGCCGAAATTATTCGGGTGCGCGGAAAATCCAGTGCAGCCTCAGGTGCCAATGCGGCACTGGCGCAAATGCGTGACTGGCTTGAGGGAACGCCTGATAACGCTTGGACCAGCATGGCGGTCCTTAGCGATGGTCAGTATGGCATTTCGCCCGGATTGGTCTATTCGTTTCCGGTCCGCGTGAGCGATGGCCGTTGGCAAATTGTTGAAGGGCTTCAGCTTCACCCGCACGCTGAGGCCGGTATTCGCGCAAGCGAAGCGGAGTTATTGGCGGAGCGAGATCTGATTCGGCATCTTTTACCGGATTGAGTCCCTCTAGATTTAGCTCAGGGCTCTTACCGGGCTGTCCTTGACAAGCAGAAATTCTAGCAGGGCTTTCTGCGCGTGCAGCCGGTTTTCGGCCTCATCCCAGACCACGCTTTTTGACCCTTCGAGAACTTCTGCGCTAACTTCTTCGCCCCGGTGTGCGGGAAGGCAGTGCATGAAGAGGGCATCTTTGGCGGCAATGGACATCAGGTCTTGATCCACCTGATAGTCCTTGAAAGCCAGTTCGCGTCGTGCTTGCTCTTCTTCCTGTCCCATACTCGCCCAGACATCCGTGACCACCAGGTCTGCGCCCTTAGCGGCCGCTCTGGGGTCCTGCATCACGCTGACATGACCTTTGGCCTTGGTCAGGTAGTCTTGTGCGGGTTCATAGCCCTCTGGGCATGCAATCCGAAGTTCAAAACCAAGGAGAGCCGCCGATTCGATGTAGGAATGACACATGTTGTTGCCATCCCCAATCCAGGCCACGGTTCGTCCCCGAATGTCGCCTCGGTGCTCGAAGTAAGTCTGCATGTCAGCCAGAAGCTGACAGGGATGGCTCTGATCTGTAAGGCCATTGATCACGGGAACGCCCGCGTGTTCCGCAAAGATCTCCACGGTCCGGTGGGCGTTGGTTCTCAGCATGATGCAATCCGTCATACGCCCAATGACGCGTGCGGAATCCTCGATGGGTTCACCTCGTCCTAACTGTGTGTCACGCGGCGACAAGAAGATGGCGCCCCCACCGAGTTGGATCATGCCGGCTTCGAACGAGATGCGGGTTCGTGTCGAGGACTTCTCAAACAGCATGGCCAAGACCTGATTTTTGAGCGGAGCATAGCTAAGGCGCATGGCCTTCAGTTCGATAGCACGCTTCAAAAGCCCCCGGTACTCTTCGGGTGTCAGGTCAGTGAGGTTTACCAGGTGGCGGAGGGTCATGAAAGTCTCCCGGGGGCAAAGTCTGCCGTAAATTCAGTGATCAAGCGGATGACGGCATCACAGAGAACCTGCATTTCATCGTCGGTCAGGATCAGTGGGGGGAGCAGCCGGACGGTCCGGTCTGCAGTCACATTGATCAGTAGGCCCTGGGCGAGGGCATGCGAGGTCAAATCCCCGCAGGGTGAATCCAGTTCGATACCGATCATGAGGCCACGGCCTCGAATGTCGACGACACGTGGATTACCGGCAAATCCTGCGCGGAAACGCTCGAGCATGTTCATTCCGAGCACGGCGGCCCGCTGAACCAGGTTTTCTTGCTCCAAAACTTCAATGACAGTAAGCGCCGCACGACAGGCCAGCGGATTTCCGCCGAAAGTTGAGCCATGCTTGCCCGCCGTCAGGATGCCAGCAGCAGGGCCCCCCGCAAGGCATGCGCCAATAGGTACGCCATTCCCCAGCGCCTTGGCCAGTGTCATGACGTCGGGTTGAATGTCCTCATGCTGAAAGCCAAACCATTTCCCGGTTCGACCCATGCCGCTCTGGACCTCATCGACCATCATCAGCCATTCGCGTGCTTTGGAGAGCTCGCGAACCGCGCGCAAGTAGCCCGGCTCCGGAGTGCGAACGCCGCCTTCTCCCTGAACCGGTTCGAGGAGGACCGCCACGATGGATGGATCATTCAGTTTGTTTAGGGCCTCAATATCTCCGTAGGGAACCCGGATAAAGGTGTCAACCAGAGGCTCAAAGCCTTCCTGTACTTTAGGGTTGCCGGTAGCGCTCAGGGTGAAGAGGGTTCTGCCATGAAAGCTTTGCTCCATGACGACCACGAGCGGGCGTTCAATGCCTTTGAGGTGGCCGTATTTTCGGGCCAGCTTGAGGGCCGCTTCATTGGCTTCGGCGCCTGAATTACAGAAAAAGGCGTTTTCCAGTCCACTCAGGCGCGTGAGGGTTGCTGCCAGCTTTTCTTGCAGCTCAATCCCGTAAAGGTTGGAGGTGTGCACGAGCTTGGAGGCCTGATCCGCGATAGCCCGTGCCAGTTTGGGATGGGCATGGCCGAGGTTACAGACGGCGATACCGGAAATGGCGTCCAGATAACGGCGTTCGTCGGTGCTGAAGAGCCACGCGCCTTGGCCATAGACGAAGCTGACGGGCATTCGTGCATAGGTGGGCATCACCGAACTGTTCATCGCTGTTTCCCTCAGAAAACAAAAAAGGCAGTCCAGGGACTGCCCTTAAAAAATTTGAAGGCGGGAATTCTACCAGAATGCGTATTTGCTATACAGCATTCGTCTTGGCTGAGAAAAGCCTTTAAAGTTCGGCGAGATTGCCGCGATCTTCGAGCCAGATTTTTCGATCGGCCGCCCGTTTCTTAGCGAGCAACATATCGAGTCGTTCGTTAGTGAGTTGTTGATCCTCGAGTGTGAGCTGGATGAGCCGCCGGGTATCCGGGCTCATGGTCGTTTCCCGCAGTTGGGAAGGATTCATTTCGCCAAGGCCCTTGAAGCGCTGCACATTGATCTTGCCTCGAATGTTCTCAGCTTCAATCCGATCCAAGACCCCTTTCTTTTCAGCTTCATCCAGCGCGTAAAACACCTGTTTGCCGACATCAACCCGATAAAGCGGTGGCATGGCCACAAAGACATGGCCATGAGTGACCAGGGAGCGGAAATGGCGGACAAAAAGCGCGCATAACAATGTGGCAATGTGGTTTCCGTCGGAATCGGCATCGGCAAGGATACAGATCTTGCCGTAGCGAAGGCCGCTAAGATCATCAGAGCCAGGATCGACGCCGACCGCCACGCTGATGTCATGGACTTCCTGCGAGGCAAGTACGCCAGAGGATTCGACTTCCCAAGTATTCAAGATCTTCCCACGCAGTGGCATGATGGCTTGAAAGTCCTTGTCCCGGGCCTGCTTGGCTGATCCGCCCGCCGAATCTCCCTCGACAAGAAAGAGTTCGGTTAGGCCGAGATCTTGCGATGCGCAATCGGAGAGTTTGCCTGGGAGCTGGGGGCCTGCCGTGATTTTCTTTCGGGTGACCTGCCGGCTGGCCTTGAGTCGGCGCTGCGCGTTTTCAATGACAAACTCTGCAAGGCGTTCACCCACGCTGGGGTGTTGATTAAGCCACAGGCTAAATGAATCCTTGGCAACGCCAGCCACGAATGCGGCGCATTCCCGGGAGCTCAGGCGCTCCTTGGTTTGTCCCGAAAACTGGGGATCCAGCATTTTCAGTGAGAGGACATAGTGGCAGGCTTCCCAGACGTCTTCGGGAGCGATCTTGATTCCGCGTGGCAAAAGGTTTCGAAACTCACAGAACTCCCTGACCGCCTCGGTGAGGCCGGTGCGAAGCCCATTGACGTGCGTCCCGCCCTGAGCGGTCGGAACGAGATTAACGTAGCTTTCGGCGACGGGTTCCTGCGCTGACTGGGTCCAGACTACTGCCCATTCAACCGCCTCGGCTCGGCCTTCGAGTCGTCCTACGAAAGGGTCTTCAGGCAGGCATTCGGTGGTCCCAATGCGGTCGATCAGGTATTGGGGAAGTCCATTCTCAAAAAGCCAGATTTCCTCCTCGCCAGAGGCTTCCTCTCGAAGGGTGATGCGCAGCCCTGGGCAAAGGACGGCTTTGGCGCGAAGGAGCGCCTTGAGGCGAGCGACAGCGATTCGGGGGCTGTCGAAATAATGTGCCTCTGGCCAGAAGCGGACCTGCGTGCCGGTGTCCTTCTTGGTGGTGGTTCCCACCTCGCTCAATTCACGCACCTTTTCGCCGCGGGCGAAACCGATATCCCAGACTTTGCCTTCGCGGCGGATTTCAACGTCCAGGCGGTCGGAGAGAGCATTGACAACGGAGACGCCAACCCCGTGGAGCCCTCCGGAGAAGCCATAGCTTTTATTTGAGAATTTGCCGCCGGCGTGGAGTTTGGTAAGAATCACCTCAACACCAGAAATCCCTTCTTCAGGGTGGAGATCTACGGGCATTCCGCGTCCGTCGTCAGATACCTGAACGCCGCCATCTGCAAGGAGGGTGACCTCGATGTTCTTGGCATGTCCTGCGAGTGCTTCATCGACGCTGTTGTCGATGACTTCCTGAGCCAAGTGATTAGGTCGGCTGGTGTCCGTGTACATTCCCGGACGTTTTCGAACCGGTTCCAAGCCGGAAAGGACTTCGATCGAGGAGGCGTCGTAGGTCTGGTTCATGGGGCTTTGGGGCGGCGATCAATGATTTCGGGGGAGAAGCGGCAAAAGGCTCAACTGCCTTCCTGAAGTCGAATCCGGCGTCGGTGGATGACAACGTAGCAAAGACCTGTGACGAAACAGAGTGCAACAGCACCCAGGACAGCCTGATGGGAGTACTGGACGATGAGTTCGCGTTCGGCGCCGATGAAATAGCCGATCCAAGCCAGAACACTGACCCAGATACCCGCGCCGATCAGTGTGTAAAGAGTAAACCGGAGATGGTTCATGCGGGCAAGTCCAGCCGGGATCGAGATGAGATGCCGAATTACGGGCAACAGCCGACCGATGAACGTTGATATTTCACCGTGGCGTTGGAAGAATGCTTCGACGCGGTTGAAGTGCTCTTCCTTGATCCAGACGTATCGACCATAGCGGACTAAAAGTGGACGGCCCAGCCAGAGGGCCACGAAATAATTCAGGTAGGCGCCGGCCAGACTTCCGAAGGTTCCGCTCAAAATGACCAGACTCATGTTCATCTGGCCTTGCTGAACCAGGTAGCCTGCAGGAGGCATTACCAATTCGCTCGGAACGGGAAAGATGGAACTTTCTAGAGCCATCAGAAGAAAAATGCCCGGGTAGCCCATGGAGCCGATGGTGTTCAAGAGCCAGGTGATAAGTTCGTGCATGGGTGTGCTGCGGTGAAGCTATGATCAATGAGAAAAACCATGAGTCATCGGGTAGCGTCGGTCGCGGCCAAAGGCGCGAGGCGTCACCTTGACCCCAGGCGGTGCCTGACGCCGTTTGTATTCATTGCGGTCGACCATGCGGGCAACGCGTCTGACGTCTTGTTCGGGCAAGCCTGCGGCAATGATATCTGTGATCGACTGATCCCGCTCAATGTAGCGTTCAAGAATGTCATCAAGAACAGGATAAGGCGGCAGTGAGTCTTCATCCCGCTGGTCGGGTCGAAGCTCGGCCGAGGGTGCTCGGGTCAAGACGCGTTCGGGTATGACGGGGCTTAACGTATTACGGTAGCGCGACAAGCGATAGACGAGCAGCTTCGGAATGTCCTTGAGCGGTGCGAATCCTCCGGCCATGTCACCGTAAAGAGTGGCGTAACCGACACTCATTTCACTCTTGTTGCCGGTGGTCAGGAGGATCTTCCCTTTCTTGTTAGACAGTGCCATGAGGAGTAAGCCGCGGCATCGCGCCTGGATGTTTTCTTCAGTCAGGTCGGCTGGTCGACCTTCAAAGGCAGGTTCAAGCATCCCAAGAAAGGTTTTGAAGGCCGGTTCAATCGGTATCGTATGCATCTTGCAGCCCAGCGCTTCGGCCTCAAGCCGGGCGTCTTCATTGCTCATGTCGGCAGTGTAGCGAGACGGCATGGAGATGACCTCGACCTGTTCGGGTCCGAGGGCATCGGCAGCAAGTGCGAGCGTCAAAGCCGAATCAATTCCGCCGGAAAGGCCCAAAACGGCTCCCTGGAATCCATTTTTTTGGACGTAATCCCGAATGCCGGTGACCAGGGCTTCATAAATGCGCGCGTCTTCATCGAGTGGCGCGGTCATAAGCCCTTGAAGCAGATGGATGGCTGGCTGGGTTTCAATCTCGAGGACTTCAACCGCCTCTTTAAACTCAGGGGCCTGAAAACAAAGGTTGCCGAGGCCATCCACAGCAAAGGAGGCGCCATCAAAGACGAGCTCGTCCTGTCCCCCGACGAGATTCACATAGGCGATCGGTGTGTGGTGGGCAATGGCACGGGCCTTAACTAGACGATGGCGCTCGTTGAGCTTTCCGGCGTGGAAGGGAGAGGCGTTCAGGCTGACAATGAGATCCGCTCCCGCCGCAACAGAGGCTTCCACCGGGCCCTCATGCCAGATATCCTCGCAGAGGGTGAGCCCGATCTTCAGGCCGTTCAGTTCGAAAACACAGGGCGCCTCGCCGGATGCAAAGTAGCGCTTCTCATCAAAGACCCCATAGTTTGGCAAGAGTCGCTTCTGATAGGTTTGAATCTTGAGGCCATCTTTGAGGATAGCGGCGCTGTTGAACAACTGCCCGTTCTGTCGTTCCGGAAAGCCGATAACAGCGCTGATGTTCTGAGTCGCTCGGGCAATTTCCTCAAGCGCTGAGTCGACCCGATCCAAAAAGTCTTTGCGAAGCAGGAGGTCCTCTGGTGGGTAACCCGTCAGACAAAGTTCTGGAAAGAGCACCAGATCGACCTTGTCTTGTTGTGCGTCCTTTATCACTTCAAGGATGCGGTCGCGGTTGCCTTCGATCCGACCGACAACAAAGTCGATCTGGGCCAGAGTGATGCGAAGTTTGTTCATTCTTCGTTGGTGCTCTCGGAATAATGAATTTCTGCGATCGTGAAGTGGGTCGGACCGGATGGGGTGGCAACGGTAACCGGATCATCGATTTCACGCTTCAAAATGGCGCGCGCCATGGGCGAATCGACGCTGATCCAGCCTTTTTGGGTATCAATTTCGTCAGCACCAACAATTCGATAGGTCGCAACCTCGCCTTTTTCATCTTCAAGGGTCACCCATGCCCCAAAGAAGACCCGATCTCGATTGGTCGGTAGCGTGCTCACGATGGTTAAGGCAGGGAGCCGCTTTTGGAGGTAGCGGATTCTGCGGTCAATCTCGCGGAGTTCCTTTTTGCGATAGATATATTCAGCGTTTTCCGACCGGTCCCCTTCGGCGGCTGCGGCAGCGAGATGCTTGGTGACATCGGCCCTGCGCACCCATAAAGCCTTCAGCTCAGATTCTAGGCCTTGGGCGCCTGCCTGAGTGATGTAGGGTGATGATTTTGGGGGGGCGGGCCGCCAGCGCGACATGGTGGATTCCGTTCGGGTACGGCGCGAAGTATAGCGTGGATCGGACGCTTTAGACGCTGTTGCGATGCTCTAGAACGCGGCGAATCAGCTCGATCATGGAGTGCGCCTCCATCTTACTCAGAAGGTTTTCGCGATGTTTTTCGACGGTTCGCTCACTGATGAAGAGACGTTCAGCGATGCCGCGGGTGGACTCTCCGGAGACCAGGAGGTCCAGAATTTCTCGTTCTCTTCGGGTCAGCTGGCTGATTTGCTCGTCGAGAGCGCGAGATTCCTTGGTTTTTTCACGGGTTTCGCGGTCCAGTCGTAACGCATCCTGAACGCGATCCAGAATGACCTGCGGGCTGGCCGGCTTTTCCAGAAAATCGAATGCGCCGGACTTCATGCTTTGAACCGCCATGGAGATTTCACCATGACCGGTCAGGATGATTGTCGGGGTCCGGTAACCTTGGTTGCGAAGTTGCTCAAGGAGCCGAAGGCCACCAATGCCAGGCATTCTGACATCAAGGATCAGGCACCCTGGATGTTCCAGTCGATTTGCTGCAAGAAAAGCTTCTGCGGATTCGAAAAGATCGACCTTAAGACCAATCGATTCGAGGAGCCATTTCAGAGATGTGCGCATATCAAGGTCGTCATCGACCACGAAAACCGTTTCTTCAGCCATGGTGGCCCTCTTCGAGCGGGCTGCAGGGGAGTTCGACGATAAATCGGGTACCTTCAGGCCCCGAGTCAGCGGAGACGATCCCATTATGAGCTTCTGCGACGGATTTGCAGATTGAAAGACCCAGACCAATGCCTGATTCTTTTGTCGTGTAGAAGGGTTCGAAGATTCGCGTGGTTTCCTTGGATTCAAAGCCACAGCCGTTATCTCGAATGATGATCTTGAGTGCGTTCTGGCTCTCAGAGCGTAGCTCTACGTCGAGCAATCGGTCATATGAAGCGCGTGTTTCGAGCGCGTCCATGGCATTCAGGATGAGGTTAAGCAGAAGCTGCTGAATCTGAATGCGATCACCGACAGGCTGGGGAAGGTCGGCGTCATAGTGAGTTGTAAGCCGGATCTGTCTTCTGGCCAGCTGTGAGTGGAGTAACAGCAGCGTTTCCTCAACCAGGGCATGAATGTCAACGGGTATCGCGTCCCCAGGGCGCCTTCGAATGAGGTTTCGAATACCTTGAATGATCTGTGAGGTCCTCTTTGCAAGCCGGATCGTTTCCTCGACGGTGTCCTTAAGGCCAGGGTTCTGTTGCAGCAGGTCCCCGTATCGCAGTGCAATGCCGCCGAGATAATTGGCAATGGCCCCAAGCGGCTGGTTGATTTCATGGGACACCATTGCAGCAAGTTCCCCTGCTGTATTTTGCCGCTGGATCATCATCAACTGATTTTCTTGCTGCTTGAGTTGGGTTTCCTTCTCCCGAACAAGTTGCTCGGTTCGTTGACGTTCGGTCATGTCTCTAACGACACAGGTATAGAGCGGTTCGTCGTCCTGTCCACGACCAAAGACCCCAACGGACACCTCTATCGGGAATGAAGATCCATCTGCATGAATCCCCCGAAGCGTTGGTCCATAGCCCTTCAAGATCAATGGCATGGTTGGTAGATTGTTTTTCTCTTCAGCTTCGATCAGTGAGCTAATCCTAGCCGAGCCATCTTCAGGTATGTGTGCTCCAAACATCTGAGAGGCGGCGCGATTAGCGAGTTCGATACATCCGTGGGCATTGATGCTTAGAATGCCTTCAACAGTTGTATCGAGAACCGCTTGCAGACGGGCTTCATTTTGGCGAAGACGCTCTTCGAGCCGTTGTCTCTCCATAGCCTCCTGTTCAAGCTGCATGACGGTCTCTTGGCGAGATCGTATTTCACGTTGGAGCTCTGCGTTTATTCTTGCCAGTTGCTTGGGGCTTGGTAGGTGAAGTGCCTTGCCAATGACTGGCCATAGGAGGACTGCGCTCGCAATTGAGATAATGGCCGTTATGGCCTTAATGATGCCTTGAAGCGCATAGTCCGGATGCCACAAAGTCCAAATATCGAGAAGATGAGTCGTCCCGCAAGCCATGATGAATCCCGCAAAAAGGATAAACATCCAGCGGTATTCAAGGTCCTTTCTGCGTGACACGAAATGCGCAAGACCGAAGGGAATCGAGAAGTAAGCCACGGCTATCAGTGAGTCTGACAGTACGTGAAGCATGAGAAGGCCGGGCTTCCAAGATAAACAAATGCCGTGTGGCAGAAGGCCTTGTTGAGTAAGTGCGCTTAGATCAAAAATGGCCATAAGTTTTCCGAGGCCCCGTGATGAGATTCTGGCATCTTGAAGGATACATGAGGCCGAAATGGATGGCTCAGGACGGGTGCTAATCGGTTCACAGGGAGACGAAATAAAGATAGACTTCTAACCTTGAACTAGTGCTTTTGGGCCGGCGTAGCTCAGTTGGTAGAGCGGCGCACTTGTAATGCGCGGGTCGAGGGTTCGAATCCTTTCGCCGGCTCCATCTTTATCAATGACTTAGGCCCTGTTAGGGCCTTTTTCATTTCTGGCTCTGTGTAATTCCTGTGTAATCGTTACTCGGGAACTTCTGCTTTCGATGCCTTCTTCTTGTATCTGCGTTGCAGCTTGTCCATGGCTGTTCTGAGGTGATCACTGTCTTGGTGGGCGTATCGTGCAACCATCTTGATATCAGAATGACCGGAGATCCGTTGCACGGTTGGCAGATCAATATTTGCCTGGACTAGGTGGGTAATGGCTGTGTGCCGGGTTGTATGCCGGATTACCTCTTTAGGATCGAGTCCGGCAGCGTCCACAACCCTTTGAAACGGTCTTTTGATGCCTGTCATGTAACCGTTCCTGGTCATCGAGTTTCTGGCTGGGAATAGCCAGCCTTCCGGCTTTATTCTGGTTCCATCGTCAAGAATGACTGTCTTGGCTGCAATAACCTCGGAAAGGTAATTCGGGCGCTCTTCCGTTGTGAGTGGAAATCAGCATAACCTGATGGACCTTTTGAGCCAGCATTGAGATGATTCCGGGCATGGATTCCACATCCCTATTCACTGCCGCCTTGGGTCTTCAAGATCCCTGGAAAGTTGCTG
>JBEGVN010000070.1:0-7219 GCA_041178325.1 Pseudomonadota bacterium | reverse complement strand
GGTCAGGGCGTGAAAGACGCCAAGATCGGTCCACAAGACGGAATGGCTGCTGATCAGGACGCCATCATTGGCGAGTTGGCATTTGCCAAGCTTCACAACGTCTGGCCAGACCTCAGCCTTTGCCCTAGATCAGGATCTGCAGACCTGGTCGTCAAGGGCAAACGTATCGACATCAAGTCTACTCGCAGGAAGGACGGGCGCCTGCTGTCGACGACCAAAACAAACTCAGATGTCGACGTCTATGTCCTGGCCATTCTTGAGGACCATCAGGTGAGTTTCCCCGGGTGGGCTTATGCCGATGACCTTCATACCCCAGAGCGGCTCACTGACTTGGGTCACGGTCCTACTTATGCCCTCAATCAATCGGATCTGCGCCCATGGAAGTGAAGTCTTTGGCACAGAAAAAGGCTGAGTTCGAAGCGGAAGTGAAGGCCCTGGGGATCGAATCACAGATGGCCGTCATTAAGGACAGCCTGGATGACATCAGCAGCGTTTTTGGGAAGCCTGCCGGAGTGCGGATCGAGACAACAGAGGGAAAGCAGCTATGGCCAAGGTAACTGACATCGATTTTTGGGAAGAAGACATTGCCTGGCTGCAGAAAAAACAGCAAAGCGATGTGACGGTTATTGATGGCGATTGGTTTGCGGAAAAAGTCTTTGACCTGCAAAGGAAAGGACAGCTTACGCAGGAAGATGCAAGACAAGCTGCGTTGCGGCTCATGAGGTCGAGATCAGCATGATTCATTATCACGGAACTCCTGTTGGCGGGTCCAAAGACAACGTCTGCCGGTTTTTGGTCGGTAGGCATGGGCTAGTTCCATTTAAACGGCAGGACGATCTTTCAGCGGTTATGGAGTTCTGCCAGAGCTTCGTTCTTGATAACTCTGCTTTCAGTTATTGGAGAGCTGGTGAGGGTGATGTTGATGTCCCTGCATATCACGCATGGGTCAGTTCACTTGCTGGTCACCCCTGCCTCGATTGGTGCCTGATCCCGGACAAGATTGACGGCACTGAAGAGCAGAACCGTGATCTGGTGACCCTCTGGCTCCGCATGGGATGCAAGGTCAAGTCGGTTCCCGTTTGGCACCTACATGAATCCCTTGAGTGGCTCGAATGGCTAGTTGAAAACTTCCAAACCGTTGCGATTGGTTCATCTGGTGAATGGTCATCGCCTGGCACGTTTGCTTGGTGGACCAGGATGTCAGAAGTGATGTCGGTCGCTTGCGATTCCGCAGGTAGACCGAAATGCAAGCTGCATGGTCTGCGGATGCTGGATCCGGCAATTTTCACTCATCTCCCCCTTGCTTCAGCTGACTCCACAAATGCCGCAGTTAATGCGGGATCTATCCAGCGGTTCGGAAGTTATGTGCCAGTCAGCTCTGCACAGAGGGCGTCAGTAATCGCTGATCGAATCGAAAACTACAACTCAATCCCTTCATGGGAAGGAGTTCCAGTTCAGCAGGATCTTTTTGCATGAGCGCGGCAGCAAAACGACACCTTGCAAGGGTTCATGAGGTTCCTTGTGTCCTTTGTGGCTCAGTCCCAGTTGAGGCGCATCACATACGAGATTCTCAAGGTATGGGCCAGCGGGCGAACGATTGGATGGTGGCTGCTTTATGTGCTTCCTGCCATCGAGGAGATCTTGGCATTCACGGCCAAAGAACCCTGCTCCGAATTCATAAGGTCTCGGAGCAGGACCTGGTGGCCCGAACACTGGAGGCGCTGTATGGCAAGTGATCTGGAAGAAGCGTTGGCTTTCCAGATTAAGGCTGTTGGCTTGCCGGAGCCTGTACGCGAACACACGTTCGCAAAACCCAGGCGCTGGCGTTTTGATTTTGCCTGGCCCGATTTTCTTTTTGCCGTCGAGGTGGAAGGTGGAATTTGGAATCGGGGGCGGCACGGAAGGGGATCAGGAATCGTCGGTGATATCGAAAAAGGAAACGCTGCTGCCATGCGCGGATGGCGGATGCTTCGGGTAACCGGCGACATGATCAAAAAAGGTGAGGCCGTAAGGCTTCTTGAGCAGTGGTTCGAGCAGGAAAAGATGAAATGAGTAAGGGAACAATCAATCGGGTTTTTGTGGTGGGGAATCTGGCACGAGATCCGGAGATCCGGGTGGCCAATTCCGGTACCACGATTGGGTCACTCAGCGTGGCCACCGTGGAATCCAGAAAGACCCAGAGCGGATGGGAAGACCAAACCGAGTGGCATCGGGTCACCGTCTTTGGAAAGTCCGCGGAGTTTCTCCGTGACTACGCCAGGAAGGGAACCAAGATTTCAATCGAGGGCCGTCTTCAGACCCGAAAGTGGCAAGACAAAGACGGCAAGGACCAGTACACGACCGAGATCATTGCGAACGATGTCCAGATCATGGATCGGCCGAGTGAGAACCGTGCGGCACCTGCCTCAGCCCCGCCCGCATCGAACCCTGCACCCGCACAGGAAGGTGACGATTTTGATTCGGATATTCCTTTCTAGTGCCATGAAATTGTTTGCCGCCGCAGTTGTGGTTTGCGTCTGGGCCGTGATCTTCGTTATCGCGTCGATCATTTCGTGGTTCGACTCTGAGGATCCTTGATGAAAGTTTCGGCAAGGGTGTCCCTGGATGGGACGAGATTTGGACGCTGGACCATCGTCAGCGATGCGCCCGATCGGGAAATGATCAGAAAAGGCGTGACCAAACGGTACCGGGTTTTGGTCGCGAAGTGTGATTGTGGAACGGTCAGGTCGGTCGTTGCCAATCACCTGCTCAATGGTGGATCTACTTCCTGCGGGTGCTACCGAAAGGAGAGGGCCTCAAATTTGGTTAAGCAGCGGTTAGATCGTGGAAAGCAAAATCGAGCCGCTCGTTGATGAGCATCCGGAGTGGATTCTCTGTTTGGACCTCATGCCGCCGTCTGGCCAGAAGGTTCAGATGAGGACACTGCATGGGAATTTGTTTGATGGTCCATGGCATCCGGAATACGGGGTTGTGGCTTGGAGAGCAATGCCGAAGTTCACCGCGGAACAAAGGCAAAGACTGGACGCGGCGATAGCCGATGGATTGGATCCGACGAAATTTAAAGGGGGTAAGGGGAATGAGTGACAAGCAAACAATGTTTCAACAGCAGAAGCATTTCATGGATGCCTGCGGGCAGGACGTGACCGTCAATCCGAAGCAGGTGGATCTCTATGTGAATCTGATTGCAGAGGAATTCGGCGAACTGACTGACGCATGGAACGCAGCGGCAATGGCCATCGGTACACCTGAGTTTGACGCCGAGGCCGCAATCGTTGAAACCGTTGACGGGATCATCGACACGATGGTGGTCCTGTATGGAACCCTGGTTTCCCTGGGAATTGATGGTGACCTTGCTTGGGCCTTGGGCATGGGGGATCCGGGAGACGAAACGATCTTCGACCAGGTTTCTGCGATCACGGGGATTCCCGTTGAACTGAACGGATCCGAAGCAAACTCATCCCTTGAGAGCCTGACGGTTTGGATCAGGGCCATTCAATCGGAATGGGAACATATCAAAGCAACCGGCAAAGACGATGAACCAGACTGCCTCGATGCAGGCGATATGGTCCTTGGCATCATCAATGCTATTGCCAATGCCGCAGACATGCTGAATGCGCTGGGCATCAATGGCCCTATGGCTTGGGATGAGGTTTGGTCTTCGAACATGACCAAGCTGGACCCGGAGACGGGCAAGGCTATCCACCGAGAAGACGGAAAAATCCTTAAGCCGAACAGTTTTCGTCCGGTGGATCTTCTGACGGTGGTCAAGAAAAGCTATGGCATTGAAGAGGCCGCATGACTCTTCAGTCGAAATCATTCACTGGCCAGGGTCAGGCATTTGACCCCAACGGCAAAAGCCCACACGAACCTGGAGCCAAATTGGATTCAGGAAAAATGAGGGCGGACTTGCTGGTCGATTTCAGCTCAGCTCTGAAAGCCGCGGCCTCGATAGCCACGTTCGGCGCCAACAAATACACCGAAGGCGGATGGATCACCGTACCGGATGGAGTGAAGCGTTATCGCGCTGCATTCTGGCGCCATCTCCTGGAGGAAGGCAACGATCCAGAAAGCGGGATGCCGCATGAATGGCATGCCCTCTGGAACCTCATGGCACTGATCGAGCTACAGCGAAGGGGCGAGCGTGAATGAATTGGGACCTGTTGATCCTGGTGTTTCTACTCTGCATGTACGCATACATGACCGAAAAATGAGCAGACGAAAAACGGCGAAAGACATTGTCAGGGACATGCTGATCCGCTGGGGAGAGTTCGAAGCGCTTGGGCTGTATTCGGCCCGGGCGCAGCGCTCCATGCTGGGACGGATCGGAGACTCACGCAGCTCAGGGGAGGGGAGACCTCTTCCCCCTATCTGGATACCCGCTGACGTTCAAGAGATGTGTCGCCTGGTCGCTCTCATGCGGGAAACCTGCAGGGCAGGGGAGACCTACTATCGAGTGATCCGCAAGCGATACGTTGCTACCGAAGAGATCCGGGGGGACGCCATCGAGCGGGCGGAGAGGTGGCTGGTAAAACAGTGGCTCGCGATGAGATGAAAAAAGTATTGACGAAATCTAAAACGTCTATAGAATCTGAATCTAAGCCGGACAGCCGGCATGAAAAAGCCCCGCGGTGGCTGCAACCACCCGAGGCAACGTCCGACAACTCTTAACTTTCATCGGAGATCAGATTATGAGCGCTATTCTTTCTTCCTACAATTTCCGCAACCACGGCCCGCTGAGCAACGAACAGCTGTTCCGCGTTGCCCCCTCCATCTTTGCAGACCGTCCTGCATCAACGACGTCTGAAAAGTACAAGTTCATTCCGACCATCGATGCCGTTGAGGCATTGCGCAATGAAGGCTTCTTCCCGGTCAAGGCCGGTGAGGCTCGCGCCAGGATTGATGAAAAGAAGGGCTACACCCGTCACATCATTCGGTTCCGCCGCGAAGGTGACACTGTTGCCAAGGTGGGTGATTCCATCCCTGAGATCGTTCTTCTCAACTCGCACGATGGCACCAGCTCTTACCAGCTGACCGCTGGCCTGTTCCGTCTGGTTTGCTCAAACGGCTTGGTTGTTTCTGACTCAGTGTTCGACACCGTTCGGGTTCGCCACTCTGGAAACATCGTTGACGACGTCATCGAGGGCAGCTACCGGGTGATTGAGGAATCCCCGCGGATCTTTGATCAGGTCCGTCGCGACGAGGCACTGCTGCTCACCGATGGACAGCAAGAGGCGTTTGCTCGTGCAGCCCTTCAGCTCCGTTGGGACACCGACGAAGACGGCAACAGCACGGTACCTATCCAGGCTTCGCAGCTGCTTCGCCCCCGTCGCTACGCCGACAACAGCAAGGATCTCTGGTCTACCTTCAACCGGGTGCAGGAAAACCTGGTTCGCGGGGGCCTGAGTGGTCGCAATAGCAGCGGCAACCGTACCTCCACCCGGGCGGTGGCTTCCGTTGATGCCAACACCAAGCTCAACAAGGCCCTGTGGACCCTGAAGGACGAACTGGCAAACCTTCTGGCTGCCTAACACCTCAGCGCCAAGGACGGCGCACTTTATCCGGAGAAACAAATGGTCGACTTCGATACCCCGGACACCAAACCTGGGTACTGCCCAGTATGTGCAAGGCCCGCAACGATCTGGAACGTCATGCCGCGCACATGGGAATGCACGTACTGCAATTGGTCTGGCCCCATTACAGACCAGACGCCCTTTATAAAAACTGAAACGAATTAGCGCCAAGAAAAGCGCAGCAAACCAACCCCTAACCAAACCTTAACCCATGGCAAACCCATGGGTTTTTAACTGGAGATAAAAGATGGCCGCAAGATTGATCAATCAAAATGTCGACATTCACAACCGTGCCTACAGGCTTTGGGCTGAAGCATCCCCCACCTCTAGTGAACTGATCGACATTAAGCTAACCTCGACCTTTTCTGGGTCAGTATTACCGGACACTCATCGACCCGTATGGGATGCGAGCCTTCCGAAGGAGGCGGTGCTGGAACTGATCCAAGAGCTTCAGAAAGGTCTCAATGGATAAACTGAAATCGGGGAGAGGTGGCGTCAGAGATGGCGCCGGCCGCCCCAAGAAAACGACAAAAGAGAAACGAGTCAGAGTCTCCATCACGCTGTCACCCGGCGCGGTGGAGAAGCTCAAGGAGGAGCAGAACCAATCGATTGCTGTAGAGGAAGCGCTATGGGACCGATGGTCAAAGGTTAAATCGTAGACCGCCGGGAAGTGCGGATTCTGTGTATCGTCACACGCAATGTCGCAGAGGACCGCCTATAAGGCGGTTCTTTTTTGCGCAAAAGAAATTCGCTCACTCCTCGAGCAACCTTGCCCGCCCACGCGGGTTTTTTTATGCCTGGTGCTTCCATGGTTAACCCTGTCATTGCTTACCTGATCAGCCAAATTGCTGGCGCCATCCTGGGATCCGACATTTTCTCCCGGATCATTGGCTGCGTTGAGCGCTGGGCGGAAAAGGAAATCAGCTCTGCAGAGAAACGCCATGGGGTACTCGCCGAGATCGAAACGATTGGACTGAAGCTGACTGAATCCGCCGCACGGTTCGGTATTGAGTTGGCAGTCCAGTACCTGAAGCGGGTGAAGTAATGCTCTCGACCAACGCAGGACAGAACTGGCAGGCAATCTTTCAGCTCGCGATGGGAGCGATCATTGCTATGCCGGAAGGGCTGTCCAAAACGATCCTCCTGATTACCTGTCTTGGATGCATGTCCGCCGTCTCTTTTGCCACCAAGGGTTCCGGTATCACACCCGAAAAAGGACAGGAGCTTCTCGATACAGCCAAAGAACTCAAGGAAGTTCTGGGCGAGGGGAGGAAGGAATGATCACTTCCAAGGATTGCTATGCCCGTTTCGGGGATCCAGCGGCGAATGAATCAAAGTTCATGACGGTCCTGGATGTTCCTACCGAGCTTGAGATTGGCTTCATCCCCAAGAAGGTCTACTGCAATAAGGCGATGTCGGCTCCTCTGCTCAAGGCTTTCAAGAATCTGATCGAAACCGGTCACGTTAAGGAGCTAAAGACATGGGATGGATGTTTCAACATCAGAAACAAGAAACGCGGATCGACGCTCAGTTTGCACTCCTGGGGTTTGGCGATCGACGTCAACGCGGCATGGAATGGCTTTGGAAAAACCCCAACCCTTTCCGATGGTTTCGTTCGATGCTTTACGGATGCAGGCTTTGATTGGGGA
>JBEGVN010000069.1:0-50056 GCA_041178325.1 Pseudomonadota bacterium | reverse complement strand
TTAAGAGTCCACTGCTCTACCAACTGAGCTAACGGCCCGGAAACTTATTACACCCGTCAGGGCGGGTGGGGTGACTGACGGGGCTCGAACCCGCGACAACAGGAATCACAATCCTGGACTCTACCAACTGAGCTACAGTCACCATCGACAGAGTCTTAAGATGATGGCGCGCTTGGCAGGACTCGAACCTGCGACCCTCGGCTTAGAAGGCCGATGCTCTATCCGGCTGAGCTACAAGCGCTTGGTCGGGGTAGAGGGATTCGAACCCCCGACATTCTGCTCCCAAAGCAGACGCGCTACCAGACTGCGCTATACCCCGGAGGACTAAGCCTTGAGTGTCGCTTGACGAACCATCAAGACGAAGAATCATAACAACCCAAGGGACGAACGTCAAACCCTAGAGTGAAATTTTAAAGACTAAAGCCTCGACCTGACGATCTCGTAGGTCTCTTCTGCAAGGTCGTCGAGATTCTGGCCGGCAGCTTCAAGCTGGGCCAGAGCGTCCGTAACAAAGCCTGCATCCCGGATCGTTCCGGTGTTCACATGCACATTCAGGACTGCGCTCCGAAATCCTGCATGCGCAGAGAGCACGGCGACACCCGCATCACTGATGACATTGCGGTTGCCCTTTTCTGCAACCGATCGACTCAGCAGAATGACCTCCCGACACAATTTGGCACAGGCCAAAGGGACTTCAGTAGCAGCTTTAAGCCCAAGCTGGATGGCCTCACTGCGGGCCAGCCTGTCCGTTTCCGTTTCCTTAGGCAGACCATAGGCTGCCATGACCTGATCAAATGCTGAAATATCCGCAGCGACCAACGCAAGAATCTGGCGCCTCACCTGATCAGCAGCCTCAAGGGCCACAGTCATCTCTCCTTCAACAGCCTCGTAATTCTTTTTCCCAATGGTCAGGTTCGCGACCATTGAAACCAGTGCCGCGCCCATTGCGCCGAGGACGGCAACAGCACTACCGCCACCCGGCGTCGGTGACTTGCTGGCCAGCGCCTCCAAAAAGGACTCGACGGATTGGTCATGAACAATATTCATGGGCTCATAAAAGAATCATCGATGAAGGAATTCAGTATAAACCAAGCAAAGGTTTACCTCTTCCTGCCTCTGGGGTAACTTGCAACAAAAGGACTCCATCCCTATTCCAAACTTGCTCATGAAAAAGCTTCTATTTCAATTTGATACCGATATTCACCCCTCCGTTTTTGACACCGTCGTTGCCTATGATGGGGGCGCAGACCACGTCATCGGTCATGGCGGCCTGACGCCGGATATCGTCGGTGCCCTCGTCGACGGCACCATATTCACCCGCCCCCCCAAGGAGAAGAAAAACACCGCAATCTTTGTTGGTGGCAGCGACATGGAAGCCGGCGAGGCGCTCCTTGCAGCGATCCTGAAGCGCTTTTTTGGTGATTTCAGGGTCTCTGTCATGCTTGACAGTAATGGAAGCAATACCACCGCCGCGGCCTGCATCGCCAAACTCCTGACCAGCGGATCCATCACCGGAAAGCGTGCTGTGGTGCTTGCAGGAACCGGACCTGTCGGGCAGCGGGCGGCACTGATGCTGGCCAAGGCCGGCGCAAGCGAGATCATTCTTACCAGTCGGCAGCAAAGCCGGGCTGAGAAAGCGGCGGTTGATTTGCGTGATCGCTTCACCATTGATGTACAACCGGTGGAAGCTGCTTCCGCGGAAGATCGCGCCAAAGTTCTTGAAGGTGCCCAGATCCTGATCGCAACGGGCGCAACGGGCATTGAGCTTCTAAAAGAAGCGCATTGGATTTCAAACCCGACACTCGAGTTGGTCGCTGATGCAAACGCCACCCCCCCTCTGGGCCTTGGCGGCATTGACATGATGGATCGGGGCACCGAGCGCTCCGGCAAGAAAGTCTGGGGAGCCATTGGCTTTGGGACACTTAAGCTGGCTCTGCATCGCGCCTGTGTTGCCAGACTGTTCGAAAGCAACACACAAGTCCTCAATGCCGAGGCTATCTTTGAGATCGCAAGAGAAATGGCCTGATTCACCATTTGCAGGACTGACCGAGCCCACCTAGAGGGGGTTTCGAGTTAAAATTGGCGATCTGAATCACTCCATGGCTGTTCAAAAAGATGATTGCGCGCAAGAAAACCGTCGGCGTCAAGGTTGGCAATATCCAAATCGGTGGTGGTGCTCCCATCGTCATCCAGTCGATGACCAATACCGACACGGCCGATGTCGAGAGTACGGTTCAACAAATTTATGAGCTGGCCCGCGCCGGCTCCGAACTGGTCCGAGTTACTGTCAACAACGAAGCCTCTGCAGAAGCCGTCCCCTATATTCGCGAAAAGCTCGAAGCCAAGGGGTGTTCGGTTCCGATCATTGGCGACTTCCACTTCAACGGTCACCGTCTACTGGAAAAGTATCCGGCCTGCGCCGAAAGTCTTGCCAAATACCGCATCAATCCGGGTAACGTCGGTCGCGGTTCAAAGCGCGATCCCCAGTTTGCTCAGATGATCGAATTCGCATGCCAGTACGAAAAGCCCGTTCGGATCGGGGTGAACTGGGGGAGCCTCGACCAATCCGTTCTTGCAAGGCTTCTGGATGAAAATGCCGCATTGGCAGAACCCGCTCCACTTGAAAACGTCATGCGGGAGGCGGTCATCACCTCCGCTCTTGAAAGCGCTTACAAGGCCATTGAGTTGGGTCTTCCCAAGGAGCGTATCGTCATTTCCTGCAAGCTCAGCCGAGTCCAGGAATTGATTGCGGTCTACCAGATGATGGCTGAACGCTGCGACTTTGCCCTTCACCTCGGCCTCACGGAGGCCGGCATGGGCTCCAAGGGCATTGTTGCCTCAAGTGCCGCGCTGGGCGTCTTGCTGCAGCAAGGCATCGGCGACACCATTCGCGTATCACTGACCCCTGAACCTCTGCTGAATGATCGGACTCAGGAAGTCATCGTCGCGCAGGAAATTCTCCAAACCATGGGATTCCGTTCCTTCCTTCCTCTGGTCACCGCTTGCCCGGGGTGCGGACGGACCACCAGCACGTACTTCCAGCAGTTGGCTCAGGACATCCAAAGCCATATCCGCCACAAAATGCCGGAATGGAAGCGAACCTATCAGGGCGTCGAAGACATGCAGGTTGCGGTAATGGGCTGCGTGGTCAATGGCCCCGGCGAAAGCAAGCACTCCAACATTGGTATCAGTCTCCCGGGAACCGGAGAGGATCCGGTGGCGCCGGTTTACGAGGACGGTGTCAAAACCGTGACCTTGAAAGGTGACCGAATTGCTGAAGAATTCCAGGTCCTGGTCGAAAAATACATCGACAGTCATTACGGCCGGAAAGCATAACCCCTGGTCCCGCGACTGGGCTGATCCGGGGAGCGCCATCAGGGCCTCCCCCGCCTTGCAAGAACAAGGCGGCCGCCCCCCTATTTTCACTAGAGAGATCTCACCGACGCATGCTGAACGGCAAGAGAATTTTGTGGTTGGCCCTGAGCCTATCCCTCCTATCGGGTTGCGCGATGCAACCTCAAGTCGTCACCACCGCTCCCAAACCCGGTAAACCGTCCAAATCCACAAAGCCGAAACGGTATCTCGATATTCCCATGGATACCTCGGTTTCATCCGGGATTCGATTCCCCAAATCCTCCCGGACCGTCGATGACGTTCTGGACGCCTTCGCTCCCTCGGCGATTGAACAGCTTGGACCTTGGTTCAAGAAAGCGGGCGTTGCCTATCCCCCCAATGAGATTGTCCTGATTGCAATCAAGGATGAGAAAAAGCTCGAACTGTGGGCACGCGATACGGGCCCCTTTAAGCTGGTAAAGCCCTATGGCATCCGCGCCGCGAGCGGAATGCGGGGACCCAAGCTCAAGCAGGGCGACCGCCAAGTTCCTGAAGGGATCTATCACATCTCAAGACTGAACCCGAACAGCAATTATCACCTTTCGATGAAGGTGGATTACCCGAATCAATTCGATCGCGATCATGCAATGGATGACGGCCGAAGCGACCTTGGGGGGGATATCTTCATCCACGGCAAAGCGGTTTCAGCAGGCTGTCTTGCCATGGGCGATGCTGCTATTGAGGAGCTCTTTGTTCTCTCAGCTCACGTTGGCACCGAGAACATTCGGATCATCATCTCGCCCAGCGATCCAAGACTTCGCCCCCTGGATACGAGCCATCCCAGCCTGCCGCAATGGACAACGGATTTGTATGGCGAGATCACGCGGGAGATCTTCAGCGTGACCAAAGCCAAGCCACCGATCCGACTGGCGCATACCGACCCCCGCAACCCCATCTACCGCCCCGCGAACTAGCGCAACTTTTACTGGGGGCAATGCACAGTCCCGGTTGAGCCCGGGACCAAGGGATTGGCGCGAACCTCCCGCTTGAATGGGGGTCATACCTTTGAAGCTTCATTGGAGAACCCCGTAAATGTCTGCTCCTTCGCTGGCCGTCCAAACCGCCTTGGCGGCATTCGATCCCGTCTCCGCCCTGAATGCAGTTTCACAGGAAGCCGACTGGCTCGGCCTGAGATTCGCCTGTGAGACCCACCATCATCGTTCGGCACGAAACGGCCACATGGAGTCGAATCAGATCCTCCAAACCCGCGGGGTCATGATTGAAGCATTGGTCGAAGGCCAAATCGCTTATGCTGCAACCAGTGATCTTTCTCCCCAAGGTCTCAGCAAAGCTGCCCGTTTGGCATCCGAAATGGCTCGTGCTACGGCAGAGCACCGACGCTCGGATCTCTCCGTTCAGCAACGACCGGCCAGCGTCGCCCGTCACCAGGGCCCTTCAAAGATCCGACTGGATCAGATCAGCCTTGAGGACTTTACAGACCACCTGATTAAAGCCACACAGAGGCTCAAGGTTTCGGATGCGATTGTCACCGCCGTTGCAGAAGCGACTTTGGTCGAATCTGAAACCCATTACGTCACCACCAGCGGCACAGACCTTCGCCAGCATCACCTTCTGAGCTACCAGAACTTTGGGGCTATTGCCGCAGAGGGAGGCGAAACCCAGCAGCGTAGCCTCAATGGGCCGACGGCCCGTTGCCTTCAATCCGGGCTTGAGAGTTTCAATTGGGACGAACTTCTCGATGAATGCGAGCGGACGGGGCAGGAAGCTCTGGCGCTTCTTGGAGCCGAAAACTGTCCGGATGAGACGATGGACCTGATCCTCAGCCCGGACCAAATGCTGCTTCAGATCCATGAGTCCATCGGTCACCCTCTGGAACTCGACCGAATCCTCGGCGATGAACGCAATTATGCCGGCTGGAGCTTCGTCAAACCCGAGGATTTTGGGACACTCCAATACGGTAGTTCCCTGATGAACATCGTCTTTGATCCCGGCTTGTCCGGGGAATTTGCGAGCTATGCCTTTGATGATGGCGGAGCTCCAGCCGAACGAGAGCACCTGATCCGGGAAGGCCGGCTCCTTCGGGGGCTCGGGGGACTTGAAAGTCAGTCGCGCAGCGGCATTCCAGGCGTAGCCAACTTCCGCTCATCAGGATGGAACCGTGCCCCAATCGATCGAATGGCCAACATTAATCTGGAACCAGGTAACACCTCGTTTGATGACATGCTGGCCCAGGTGGAACGTGGGGTTTATATGCAGTCCAATCGATCCTGGTCCATCGATGATTACCGCAACAAATTTCAGTTCGGCTGCGAATATGCGCAATTGATCGAGGAGGGACGACTGACGCGCGTCCTCAAAAACCCGAACTATCGGGGAATCACTCTACCCTTCTGGCACTCATTGAAAGCCGTCGGCAGTTCCGAGACATTCAAGATGTACGGAACTCCCTATTGCGGCAAGGGTGAACCCAACCAGATGATCCGGGTCGGCCACGCATCACCAACCTGCCTGTTCAAGAATATCGAAGTCTTCGGAGGCGCCCGATGAGTGCCAATGACTCCCGGATTGAGGGTTTCAGGCGATTAGCCCACGCTGCTTTCGCGATGCTTTCGGGTGACGAGGACCTCGGCCTGTCGTTTTCAGCTGAAAACCAAAATTATGTCCGCTTCAATCAGGGCCGCGTGCGTCAGGCAACCCATGTTGATCAACAACGGGTCACGCTGGATTTTAGACAGAAGGGGCGTCGACTCGTCCTGGGATTTGACCTCACAGGGTCGCTTCCGATGGATCAGGCGCACCTTGCGGCATTGATCGGCCACGCCCGAGATGAGTGCAGCGCTCTGCCTCAAGACCCCTTTGTTACGCCGCTTGAAAATCATGGCGAGGGGCATGAAGCGCACCCCGGAATCCTCCCTTCCGTGGGATCGATCAGCAATGCCGTTTTTAATGCGAGCCAAAACGTGGATCTGGCCGGGCTTTATGCTGGCGGCACCCAGATCCGGGCAACAGCGAACGCAGAGGGCACATTCAGAAGCTTTAGCTCCGAAAGCTTTTTCCTCGACCACTCAATCTACACTGTCAATGCCGATGGCGAAAACAAGGCCGTCAAAGGCCTTTATGCCGGTAATGTATACGAGGAGAAAGCCCTCCACGCCGCACTTTCTGAAAGCTGCGCGAAACTGCCTGCCCTTAACCGAAACAACAAAACCTTGCCACGCGGAAGCTACCGGGTATTTCTGGCACCCCAGGCCGTTGAAGCCCTGATGGGGATGCTGTCCTGGGGCGCGGTAAGTCATGGCGCCTATCAGCGCGGAGAATGTGCCTTTGAAGGACTGGCTCGAGGAGACTTACAGCTATCCCCCCTTTTCTCGCTCAAGGAAAATTTCAGGTTGGGACTCAGCCCACGATTTACTGCAACGGGAACCGTCGCTCCGGAAGAGCTTCTTCTCATCGAGCGAGGCGAACTGCGAACTCTCCTGATTCATGAACGCACTGCAAAAGAATATGGCTTGACGGCCAACGGGGCCTCCGGTGGCGAAGGCCTGCGATCACCGGAAATTCTTTGTGGCGATCTTGATCCTTCCGATGCCCTCAAGCGACTCGGAACGGGGATCTATCTTGGAAACCTTCATTATCTTAACTGGAGCGAGCGCAAGACTGCCCGACTGACCGGAATGACACGCTATGCATGCTTCTGGGTAGAAGACGGTGAAATCATGGCTCCAATCAAAGACCTTCGGTTTGACGAAAGTCTGTACCGCATTTTTGGATCGGAGCTCGAGGCCATAACCCAAAATTCACTGCGTTTGCCTGAGACAGATACATACCAGGAGCGGTCTCTCGGCGGAAGTCAGGTCCCTGGGATGCTGATTCGGGACTTCCGCTTCACCCTTTAGGCTCCAAGGGACGTTTCCGTCCCCCGAAGCAGTGCAGGATTAAAAGTTTTTGTTTGGCTTGATCCACTTGGCAGGCCACTGATGCTCCGGAAGCCACATCTGGATCAACGATGTCGAGATCATGATGGTCGATGCCACGCTGTAACCCAACCCTCCGACCATGGTTAGCCAAGCAAAGATCGGATGATATTTGGTCAGCCACCAGGAGAGAACGTCGAGCAACAGAAAGGCAAAGGGAGTCGAAATCAGAACCAACTTCCACTTCAGAGGATACTGCGCCATGGCAAAAATCCACCCGACAAATAGGAAGATGAAGGAAATTCCAAAAAGGTGAATATGCGAGACCCGGGTTAATGAGGCGATACTGGCACCTTCATCCACCTCGGCAACTTTTTTGACGTTTTCGTACTTGGTGAAATCGGGAATTGCTGCGCCCGGTCCATGGCAACCTACGCAGTACTGATCAAACAGGGGCTTGATTTCCTTGTTCCATTCGATGGGACTGGCTTCATCTCGGGCCCATTGAATGATCTTGAACCGAACCTCGTCAGGCGCCATGGGCTCCATCTGACCATTCAGCATCGACTCCAGCTTCGATCCACTGCGGTTTCCGTAGTAACTGTAGACGATGTCATCGACCGAAAGACCGGGTTTGCCATCAGCCTTGCCGTGCGTCTCCATGATCTGAAATCCGGCCATCAGCAGCCCCACACCGACGACCAACAAGAACCCCGTAAAGAGGATTCGATAGGATGCAGGCAACTTACCGAGGGTCATCACTTGATGGATCATGGCCAGTCTCCGGGGTAATTGTGAAAAACACGAGTCTTGATTAGACCTTTCATTGAAGTCACAGGCAAGCTGTATTCGCTGATTTTTCTTACTTTTCGACGAATCCATGTGCCACAAGTTCACCCAACGAAGCTTGTGCTATAAATTCGTCATACGGTGGGATGCTTTATTTCCATCCCCGTGAGTCGGATCGGCGAACCCTGTGTTCGCTTTCAGTATTCCTTATTTCGGTTGCAATGCCATGAAAATTAAAATGATTGAAACCTCTCGCAACTCATTTCAGAAAACCATACTGCTGGCCCTCACCCTCGGATTGACGGTCGTTACAACAGGATGCGACAGCGGCTCTAAATCAGGCACTCAGATGAGCGCTGAGGCTTTCATCGAAGGCAATATCTCCGACATCCACGGTCCCCTGGAGACCGGTAAATTGGAGATCAAGGATAAGAACGACCGAATCATTCTGACCCAGAATCTGGGTGGACAGAGCAATCATTTTGCTATCAAGGTCCCGGCCGGAACGACGTATCCGATTCTTCTGGTCTTCACTCCTCCGCCCGGCGGAGTCAGTCAGATCGTTCGCGCTGTTGTCACCAGCCCCCTAGCCGATCGGATGGATATCACCGACATTACCAGTCTGGTTGTAGATGCCGCATTTGCTCTGGGCGGACTGACCGAGGAAAACATTGCCAAGGCGTCCGGTGGCGCGATTGGCCTTCGACAACGGCAGGGCGTCAGTGCGGGCGCTGGCGGCGGTGGCTCGGGTGCAGGACAAAGCGCAGGGGGCGTCAGCCGGGGTGGTCATGGTGGTCATGACATGTCAGGCGGCGGCGCCCCGGGAACACCAGGTACCGGCGGCACCATGGAAGGGATGCAACACTAGCCCTCACGAGACGTGTCCGAGCCAGTTCACCGCTCGGACACGTCCCTTCTCCCCTCGGGCCGCCTGGCCACCGCTTACCGTCCCCTCAAGGCTCTCTCAAAAACCAGAAAGCCATTCCCAGCGTGACCCCCGCCGTGATCCAAAGGAATCTTGAAGCGATGCGATGCGATGCGTCTTTCGGGAACCTAGCACAGCAACATAGATGCCCTTAATGATGCCATTGCTGCCGGCGGCCAAAAGAACAGCTGCGGCCAAGATTGTCTTGGGTTTTTCAAGGTGACCATTGACCACCGCCATGACGAAAGGATCAATGTCGGTCAATCCCGAGATCAGCGCCATGTCCTGAAGACCATGACGGGGAAAAGCGTCCAAAAGGTAGTGCGTGAGACCCGTAATGACCAGAAAAGAAACGGCAAATAGCGCTGCAGCATCAAACTCCAGGGGATTGGTTCGCTCCTGCATCTCTGGGACTGAAGCCGCTGTTTGATCGCCTCGGCGGGTGATCCAGATCACCGCCCCAATACTAAGAATAAAGAGGAAAAGGCAAGGTCGCCCCAAAATGATTGCGACCTCAAAATCAAAGATCGCTACCAGCATCAAGAGCCTCAGATACATCATTCCCGTCGCCAGAATGATGGCAGCAGCATGCGATCTGGAGTGGCTTGGCGTCTGACTGGATTGGCGGGCAATCACCAAGCTCGTAGCCGTACTCGAATAAAGGCCGCCGATAGCACCGGTGAGCAGGATGCCTTTGCCGCGAAAAAAATAGGTCTGGGCCAAATAACTGACATAGGAGATGCTGCTGATGACGACAACCGCAAGCCAGGTTTGATGCAGCGAGACGGGCAAGGCCTCCGAAATGGGATCCTAGGGCGTCAAGGGCAGAATTACAGCCGAAAGCACCAGGAATTTAGCCAAGGTCACGACCTCTTGACTCGCCATGTGCTCGCTGAGGTATGCGAGCTTGTCCCGAGAGTTCAGAACAAAAAGGGCAGAGATCCCGGTGGCCACCACAAACCATGCGGGCGTTATTTGAGTCAAAGGCCCAAGCGCGTAACCCAACAAGATAAAGAGCATGCCCAACACGCCGCTGCCTTGATGCGACAGCTTGCTCTGATAAAAAAGAGCCAGCCAGATGCCGAGCGTCACAAGCCCTGCAGCATAGGCAGTTCCTCTGGGCTCGACGATCCAAAGCGTAAAGCCCAGGATGGCGGCCAAGAGCACAGTTCGAGTCGACCCCACGCGCATTGCAGGGGGACTTGAAAGGTAATACTCACGAAGCCCCAACCCCAGCAATAGACCCATCCCCAAGGTCAGGCCGAGTTCTCGAAGGAGCGCTGGAATGCGCTCAAAAAAAGCGTCCAAGGCATATTCTCAGTCAAAGTGTAGGTTCCATTATCGCGAATTCGCCCCCCATGACTATCGGCATCTTGGGTTACCCCAGCATCAGTGATTGCAAAAGTCGTCCGCTGGATTGAAGATAGACCCCCAAATATGCCAAATACGGCGCATCAGAGGATCCGGCAGCCATGACTCATGCCTCTATTACCGAACTTCGTGAAGCTGTCGGTCACCTCAGAATCATGATTCGCCATGTGGCAGTGGATCCCCGCATGGGGGCTCGGGCCCGCCTACTGATTATTGGCCTGATCACCTTGATGCTGGCGATCAACGGGCTCAACGTCATCAACAGTTATGTCGGGCGGGATTTCATGACCGCCATTGCCGACCATGACCGTACCGGTTTCACGAAAGAAGCCCTCCGACTGGTTGGGGTGTTTGCCTTACTGACTTTCGCCTCGGTGATGTCCCGTTTTTGCGAAGAATCCATGGGGCTGCTTTGGCGGAAATGGATGACCTGGCGCCTGTTTGAGCTTTACGCCGATCATCAGGTTTTTCTTCGGCTCGACCAGACCGGCAGCGTGGAGAACCCGGATCAACGGATTGCCGAAGATGTCCGAAACTTCACCACGACGACCATTTCCTTCATCCTGATGCTGTCGAACGCCATCCTGACGGTTATCGCATTTTCTGGCGTTCTCATTTCAATCAGTCCACTCCTCTTCGGCGTCGCGATTGGCTATGCCCTCATCGGGACCTGGCTGACCATTCGCCTTGGCAAACCCCTGATCAAGCTCAATTACAACCAGCTCGACAAAGAGGCTGCCTTTCGTGCTGCCTTGATTCATATCCGTGAAAACGGAGATTTGATCACCCTTGCTCGACGCAAAGACCTTTGGGTCGGCAGAACCTGGGATCGCCTGGCCGATCTTGCCGCGAACTTCACCGAGATCATTCTGGTCAACCGGAATGTCGGCTTCTTCACGACAGGCTACAACTGGATGATCCAGCTGATTCCTGCCCTGATTGTGGCGCCTTTGTTCATCGATGGTGATGTGGAATTCGGGGTGATCAGCCAATCAGCCGTCGCCTTTACACAGCTTATGGGCGCCTTCTCACTGATCATCACCCAGTTCCAATCGATTTCGTCCTTTGTCGCCGTAATCAAGCGTCTTTCCGGTATGACGCAGAGCGTTCTGCGAGAGAGAGACCGGATCACCGAAATGAAGGAAGAGACCATCAAGGGATGGGATCAACGGGATGGAATCCAAATCCAGCACCTGACGCTCGGCGCACCCAGCAATCAACATAACGTGATTGAAGACCTCAACGTCACCTTCACCAAGGGACAAAGGACGCTGGTCTATTCAAATGAGGTCTCGGCCCCTTCAGCGCTTCTTCGCGCCATCGCCGGCATCTGGCCGAACGTGAAGTCTGGCCGGGTTCGGCGCCCTCCTCTTAACTTGTGTCTTTTTATTACCGAGCGCCCCTATCTTCCCACCTGCTCTCTCAGAGAGCTCTTTGTCAGACCCTACCCTGAGGCCATTGACGAGGAGGAAGCGCCCATCCTGGCCGCCTTTGATACGCCCGAATCCCTGATCCATGCAGTACTCAATGAAATCGGTTTGGGCGATTTGATGGAACGGATTGAAGACAGTGATACGATTCACGATTGGCAAACTGAACTATCGCTGGCAGAACAGCAGCTGATCGTGATTGCCCGCGTTCTATTGGCAGAACCCATTTTCGTGCTGATGGAGCGGCTAGGAAGCGCATTGGATCCCGAGACCTTAAAACGTGTGATCGGTTGCCTCGAAAGTCGCAATATCACGGTGATCCGATTCGAGCAGACACTGGATGCTCAGGATGCATCGTCCGCGCGTCTTGAATTGGGGACACAAGGTCACTGGATCTGGACCCCGGCATTGGGCTATGACGCGACAGCATCAACGGAGTGATCTAACTTTCGCTGGTTTTTGTTGTCCAAAAATTGAAGCCCGGGGATAAGGGCTCAACTACAACAATTCAGGAGACAATGCTGCCATGGCCATGTTGAATTATGCCGCCCTCGTCATTATCGGGGCGCTGGGAATGTCCATTCTGGATCAAGACCATGCGCACGTCTCGATCGAAGAATGGGCCATCTACGGCGTGATGTTGTTCGCGGCCTGGAAGCTTGTTCAAGAAATGGTTCAGTACTTCAAGGACAACGAAGGCGGGCTGTAGTCGCGCCCCTCCACCGTCACATCTTTTCATTTGAGTCCCCCATTTCTTCCGCCTCGCCGCGGTCCATTTATACGGCCAGAGCGTGCGGTTCCGGATCTCATGCGGGATGTCCTTCTGGCCTTGGTGCCCGGGATTCTCATTCTGAGCTTTCTTTACGGAAGCGCAATCCTGCTCCAGATCACACTGGGGATCCTGGGGGCTGTGGGTGCCGAAGCCTTGGCCCTTTCCCTTCGAAAGCGTCCCGTCCCCCAAACGCTTCGGGATCTCAGCGCCGTTCTGACCGGAACGCTCCTGGCGCTTTCCATCCCGCCTCTTGCACCTTGGTGGCTCGTTGTCATTGGTGCATCCCTTGGAATCCTGATGGGAAAGCATGTCTATGGGGGCCTTGGGCAAAACCCTTTTAATCCCGCGATGCTGGGCTTTGCCCTCCTGATGTTGGCGTTTCCCCGGTGGATGACGCTCTGGCCGGGCATGCGTTTCGAACTTCCGGAAGGGGCCTTGGGTGTTGGCAACACCCTTACCGCCCTTTTTAGCGGAGGAACTTCCATTGCGGATGGCATGACCCGCGCCACCCCCCTGAATCTCCTGCATGAGGACTGGAAGAATGTGGGCCCGGATCAGCCCAAGGCGCTGACCGCATTCTGGGGCTGGGCCCTTGTGAATAGCGCGTATCTTTTAGGAGGGATCGGGTTGGCCGTCAGAAAGACCCTTGATCACAGAATCCCTTTGGGTTTCCTTGGTGCCATGGTGATTGGCATCCTCCTGATCGACGCCATTTCTGACCCAAAGGATCCGTCAGCCTGGCCCACCCTCCTCCTCGGTTCCACGATGCTGGGCGCCTTTTTTATTGCGACGGATCCCGTTTCAGCAGCCGCAACCCCGCGAGGTCGCTGGTTTTATGCCGCAGGAATCGGTCTTTTGGTCATTTTGATTCGGCGCTTTGGCGGCTATCCGGACGGCCTCGCATTTGCCGTCCTGATCATGAACTTTGCTGCGCCCACCCTCGATCGTTTTTCACGCCCCAAACCGCTGGGACGGGCCGGCTAGCCCAGACTTCAGAGCGTAACCTGGGTTCCCAGTTCGATCACCCGCTCGACGGGGATCTGGAAGTACCGGGCAGCTGAACCCGCATTGCGCGCCATGGTGATGAAAAGCCTGGCCCGCCAACGCGATAACCCAGACTCGCCCCCTGCAATCAGGGTCTCCCGGCTCATGAAAAAGTAAGTCGAGGCGGGATCGACGTGGATCTCACGGCTGCAAGAGCGAAGTGCCTTGGGAATATTCGGCGATTCGGCAAAACCATAGTGAAGCGTGACCCGAAACAGGGACTCACCGAGTTTCTGAATTTTTCGACGCTTTTCAGGATTTACCCTGGGCGTCGGCTCAGTCACAACACTCATGATCACGACCGTCTCATGGAGGGCCTTGTTATGACTCAGGTTGAAGAGCAATGACAAGGGAATACCCTGCGGGCTCAAGGTCATGTAGACCGCCGTACCCTCGACACGAACCGGTGGGTTTTGCTCAAGGGAAAGCAGAAACTCTTCAACCGGCATGGACCTCTCCTGGAGCCGCTCCTGAAGGTGTTTTCGCCCGAGTTTCCAGGTACTCATGATGGTAAAAACCACAAGGCCGATGACCACGGGAAACCAACCGCCATCCGGAATCTTGGGAACATTCGCGCCAAAGAAGGCTAAATCCACGGAGAGGAAGCCAAGGCCGGCAGAAAGAACGATGAAAGGGTTCCATTTCCACAGCGAGAGGACGACCACCAGGGTCAATACGGTATCGATTGCCATGGTCCCGGTTACAGCAATCCCGTAGGCCGATGCCAGTTCCGAAGAGGACTGAAGGCCCACGATAAGGATAATTACGCCAAGCATTAGCATGAGGTTGATGGCAGGAACAAAGACCTGCCCCATCTCATCTTCTGAGGTGTATTTCACTGAGAGCCGTGGACAATAGCCCAACTGAATTGCCTGTACCGTCAAAGAGAACGCCCCTGAAATCACGGCCTGAGAGGCAATGACCGTCGCCAGGGTCGCCAAAATAATCATGAAGGAAAGCCAGCCGGGCCCGACATTAAGATAAAAAGGATTCGTCACCGCTGAGGGGTCCCGAATCAAAAGTGCGGCCTGGCCAAAGTAGTTCAGGAGCAACGCGGGCATCGCAATCAGGAACCATGCTTTACGAATCGGCTTACGACCAAAATGGCCCATGTCCGCATAAAGCGCTTCACCCCCTGTAACGGCCAGGACTACTGCACCCAGGGTCAAGGTTCCCCGCCAGCCGTTTTCTCGAAAAAACCGGATTGCCCTCAAGGGATTAGCCGCTTCTACAACTTCGGGTGATTCAAGAATGCTGTTGATGCCAAAAATGGCAAGGCAGAAAAACCAAACAAACATGACCGGACCGAATAGTCCGCCTACCTTGCTGGTCCCATGTTTTTGGGACTGGAACAAGATAATCAGGACACTCAGCGCGATGGGCAAAATAAAGTCGTGCAATTCTGGCTTGAGAACCTCAAGCCCCTCCACAGCACTCAGAACGGAAATCGCCGGCGTAATGACCCCATCCCCATAAAAGAGTGCCGCCCCAATCAGACCGAGCATCATCAAAACCCGCTGCAAAGCGGGGCTAATCTGCACTCGCTGTGCGACCAGCGACATCAGAGCCATGATCCCGCCTTCCCCCTTATTGTCAGCCCGCATGATGAAGGTGACATATTTAAGGGAGATCACGATCAGGACTGCCCAGAAGATCAAGGAAACCACACCCAGAACATTGTCCGGAGTCGGCGACAAGGCATGTTCTCCTGCGAAACATTCCTTGAGGGTATACAAGGGGCTGGTTCCAATATCCCCGAATACGACGCCAAGCGCCGCAATCATCAATCCCTTCTGAGGCTTATGTGTCTGGTTCACTGCAGCATTGCTTCCAATGGACTAGTTCTGGGCGAATCTTCTCACTTTCGTACAGCCTTTGCCCACGCATCGGCCATCGCGGACTGTGGTTTCGGCGCAGGATCTCGATCCTTGGGGCGTGCATTACGATGGGCGGGACCTGGTGTTTCCTTGCGGGGCGCATCGCCTGAGGGCTTTTGACTCTGAGCCGGTGCATCGGATCGCATGCTGAGTGAAATTCGCTTTCTCGGAATATCAATCTCCAGCACACGAACCTTGACGACCTGGCCAGCCTTAACGACCTCCCGGGGATCGCTCACGAACTGATCGGCCAGATGAGAAACGTGAACCAAGCCATCCTGATGTACGCCGACATCCACAAAGGCCCCAAAGTTTGCGACGTTGGTCACCACGCCTTCGAGAACCATGCCCGGTTTGAGATCCTGAAGAGCAGAGACATCCTCACGGAAGGTCGCTGTCTTGAACTCGGGTCGCGGATCGCGTCCTGGCTTTTCCAGTTCCTTCAGGATATCCCGAACTGTTGGAAGACCGAAACGCTCATCCGTCAGCGTTTCAGCATTGACGCTTCTCAGCAGCGCTGCATTTCCAATCAGCCCCCGAATGTCCTGACCTGTCTTGGCCATCAGTCGCGTGACGACGGGATAGGTTTCCGGGTGCACTGCCGAAGCATCCAAAGGATCGCTGCCGTTCATGACCCTGAGGAAACCTGCTGCCTGCTCGAAGGTTCGATCCCCAAACCGGGGCACCTTACGAAGCGACTCACGGCTCGCGAAGGGACCATTCTGATCTCGAAAATCGACAATGTTCTGACTCAGGGACTGGCTCAGACCCGAAATATAGCTCAATAGCGAAGCCGAGGCCGTATTGACGTCGACCCCGACGGCATTCACGCAATCCTCGACTACGGCGTCGAGGCTTCTTGCCAAATGCGTCTGGTTCACATCGTGCTGGTATTGGCCAACACCGATGGCCTTAGGCTCGATCTTCACAAGCTCTGCCAGAGGGTCCTGAAGTCGTCGCGCGATGGAAACCGCGCCCCTAAGCGAAACATCCAGCCCCGGAAATTCCCGGGCAGCAAGCTCGGAGGCGGAATAGACGGAAGCCCCCGCCTCGGAGACCACGACCTTGGTCAGCCGGACATCGGGATGACGGCGAATCAAGTCTTCGGCCAGCTGATCGGTCTCTCGTGAGGCTGTGCCATTGCCAATTGCGACGAGCTCAACCCCGTGTTTTTGAACGAGATCGCTCAAGGTCTTAAGCGCACCCTCCCAGTCGTTTCGGGGCACATGGGGGTAAATTGTGGCCGTCTCAAGAAGCTTTCCGGTCCCTGCAATCACGGCCACCTTGACCCCCGTCCGAAGCCCGGGATCCAGACCCAGTGTGGCTCTTTGACCCGCAGGGGCCGCCAGGAGAAGATCCTTGAGGTTGTTGGCAAACACCCGAATGGCCTCCTCTTCAGCCATTTCCCGAAGGCGTTGCTTAAGATCCAAATCAATTTTGGGAAAGAGTTTGATTTTCCAGGAAAAATGAACACATTCCTGCAGCCAGGCGTCGGCCGGCCGGCCCTTGGCCTCGATGCCCTGATCGTGACCGATCAGCCCCTTGGCCGTCTCATGCGCATGCTCCGGGTCCTTTCCTGGGAGCAGCGTGAGGTCGATGATGTCTTCATTTCGCGCCCTGAAAAGGGCCAGTGCCCGATGCGATGGGATTTTTGCCAAGGGTTCATCGTATTCGAAATAATCCCTGAATTTCGCTCCCTCGTTTTCCTTGCCGGTCATCACGCGCGCGGAGAGAATGCCTTCGTTCCAGAGCCGCTCCCTGAGGTGAGCCACTGTTTGAGGATTCTCGGCAAACTGTTCCATCAGGATCTGCCGGGCCCCATCGAGCGCATCCTGAATGCCGTGAATGGCATGCTCGGGATTGAGAAAACCGGCGGCTTCCTGCGAGGGATCCCGTGTCGGGTCGGCCAATAACCCGAGCGCCAGAGGCTCAAGACCTGCCTCGCGGGCGATTTGGGCCTTGGTCCGACGTTTGGGCTTGTAAGGAAGGTAAAGATCCTCGAGATGAGTCTTGGTCTCTGCCGCAAGAATGGCCGCTTCCAGTTCGGGAGTGAGCTTGTCCTGTTCGCGAATACTGGCCAACACGGTCTCACGCCGGGCTTCCAGCTCGCGAAGATAAATCAGACGGGACTCCAACAGCCTCAGTTGGGTATCGTCGAGACTTCCGGTCGCCTCTTTCCGATATCGGGCGATAAAGGGAACCGTCGCTCCCTCATCCAGAAGTTTGACGGCGGCCAGAACCTGCGAAGGTTTGACGCCAAGTTCACCGGCAATACGATCAATGATGTCCATCAGGTACTAAAAGTAAGTGGGGAACTGGCTAAGAAAAAGGCCACTCGCGCGGCCTTATTCAAAGAGTAAAGAATGGAACGCTGACCTTTTAGGGGCGTTCGTCCCCTGAACCCTCTTTTTCAGGAACCAGGAGGTCTGCACGGCTGATGCCGAGACGATAGGCCAGAGCAGATGCCACATAGATCGATGAGTAGGTACCTACAAAGATACCGACGACCAGAGCCAGACCGAAGTTACGCAGCACTTCGCCGCCCCAGACCGCCATCGCGACTGCAGAAAGGAAGGTCAAGAATGAGGTCATCAAGGTTCGGCTCAAGGTTTCATTGATCGAGAGGTTGATGACTTCAAGGGTATCTGCCCGACGAATTTTTCTAAAGTTCTCGCGAATACGGTCAAAAACGACGATGGTGTCATTGAGCGAGTAACCCATGATGGTCAAAACCGCTGCAAGGACGGTCAGATCGAAGTCGAGCTGAAGGATCGAGAAAAACCCGAGAATCATGGTGATATCGTGCAAGGTTGCGAGAATCGCACCCAATGCAAAGCGATATTCGAACCGCCAGGCCACATAGACCAGAATGAAAAAAGCCGATGCGATCAAAGCAATCAGACTGCCTTCAACCAGATCATCGCCGACCTGAGGCCCAACAAAGTCAACGCGCCGAATTTCCGGGCGGTCCGCCGGGTTCTTGTTCAAGGCATCCATGACCTTGGCGCGTAACGCGTTGCCATCTTCACCGTGTTTGAGAGGCGCCAGACGAATCAGGACATCGCGGATCGTGCCAAAATTTTGGACGGTCGGATTTTCAAAGCCGGCGGCCTCGAGCTCGCCCCGAATGAGACCGAGATCGACCGGGTTTTTGTAGCCGGCTTCGATGACCGTACCTCCGGTGAAATCGACGGCAAAATTGAGGCCCCTGACGCCAAGGGACCCCATGGCGATGACACTGAGAACCAGTGATGCGACGACGGCAAAACCGCGCCACTTCATGAAATCAATGGCCGCGTGCTTTGGGTTGATGGTAGATGTAGACAAGACTAACTACTCCTGAAAATTCGGTAGGGCTCTTGGATCTCGAGGGATGCCACTAGATCGACAACTTAGCCTGACGGCGTTGCCCATAGATGAAATTCACCATCATTCGCGTGCAACTCACCGCCGTGAAGAGCGAGGTGATGATGCCGATCGTCAAGGTGACGGCAAATCCCTTCACCGGGCCTGAGCCAATGCCGAAAAGCATGATGGCCGCAATCAGGTTGGTGATGTGAGAGTCCCAGATGGTCGCAAAGGCCCGATCAAAACCGGCATAAATGGCTGCCTGTGGTGAGGCGCCATTGCGAATTTCTTCCTTGATGCGCTCATAGATCAGGACGTTGGCGTCGACAGCCATACCGACTGTCAGAGTGATCCCTGCGATACCCGGCAAGGTCAGAGTGGCCTGCATGGCGGACAGAATGGCCAGAATCAGGGCAACGTTGAACAGCAAGGTCACGTTCGCAACGATACCAAAGACCTTGTAGTAGAAGAGTACGACAAGTGCTACAAGGGCAAAGCCGATTTCGAAGGAACGAACACCCTGTGCGATATTGTCCTTACCAAGGCTTGGGCCAACCGTTCGCTCCTCGACGATGTCAACCGGGGCTGCAAGGGCGCCGGAGCGAAGCAGCAACGACAGATTTCGCGCTTCATCGCTGCTATCAAGACCACTGATCTGGAATCGCTTGCTGAAGCGATCGCGAATGGTCGCGATGTTGATCACCTCTTCAACCGTCCGCTTGGTGCTGATGCGCTGACCACCAACCTCCTTGGTTTCGGTCTTATTTTCGATATAGACCACGGCCATGGGCTTGTTGATGTTTTCACGGGTGGTATCCGCCATTTTGCGGGCACCCGGGCCGTTCAGCGTGATGAACACGGCAGATGAGCCTGACTGTTGCTCGATGCCTGATGACGCATCGATGATCTGATCGCCCGTTACGATGATCTTGCGTTGGAGAAGAACTGGCGTTCCCTTGCGGTCCTTGTAAAGCTTGGAGCCGATCGGGGTTTTGGTTTCATCGGTCGGGGTCGGGTGGTCGGTATCGACCATGCGGAATTCGAGGGTCGCCGTAGCACCAAGAATTTCCTTGGCCCGGGCGGTATCCTGAACACCAGGCAACTGAACCACGATGCGGTCCTCGCCCTGCTGCTGAATCACAGGCTCAGCAACACCCAGTTCATTGACACGATTCCTGAGAGTGGTCACGTTCTGGGCAACGGCCAGGCGACGTACTTCGCGAAGTTCATTATCCGAAACCCGAGCGGTCAGAATGGTTCCTTCATCACTGAAGGTCAGACCACGCATCTCGCGGCGAAGGATATTTTCTGCCTGCGACAATGCGGTGCCATCCTGAAACTTCACCTGAATGACATGATTGCTGCGATCAACCGCGCCATAACGGATTTTGTTGTCCCGAAGCAGTGTCCGAATGTCCTCGGCATAGCGTTCTTCAGCCTGGCGAACAGCCGCTTCCATGTCCACCTGCATCAGGAAGTGCACACCACCGCGAAGGTCGAGACCCAGATACATCGGAGCCGCACCAATTGCCCTTAACCAACCCGGCGTCGCCGGTGCGAGGTTCAGCGCCACGGTGTAGCGATCCCCGTAGACGCCCTTCAGACTGTCGGCGGCGCGCAACTGAAGATCGGTATCGTCGAAGCGAACCAAAAGGCGCTTGTCACTCAACTCAACGCCTTTGGGTTTGAGACCCTGGGCCGCCAATGACTTTTGCGCCTGATCCACCAGGCTTTGGTCAAGAATGGCCCCACGATTCGGTGACAACTGGACCGAAGGATCCTCCCCGAAGAAGTTGGGCAGCGCATAGATGACCGCCAAAGTCAGGATGAGAATGATGAGGCTGTTTTTCCAGATTGGAAAATAATTACGCATGATTTCTGCCTAGTGAACAGGTCGGTCGGGCAACCGAGAGGCGATGGAGACCCTTAGGCCTTTTCTGACTTCTTTCTAACCTTGAAGGTCCCCTTCGGGAGCATCGAGGTAATCGCGCTACGCTGAACGTGCACGT
The DNA here is from genome assembly GCA_041178325.1 of Pseudomonadota bacterium. GTDB lineage: Bacteria > Pseudomonadota > Gammaproteobacteria > Methylococcales > Methylococcaceae > UBA6136. The sequence continues at coordinate 29,223 of JBEGVN010000069.1, read as the reverse complement.
GAACGTTATCGGAAAGCTCAAGCTCAACAAAGTTGTCGTCAAGTTCAACGACGCGTCCGATCAGTCCGCCATTGGTCACGACTTCACTGCCCTTACCCAAGGCTTCGACCATCTTCTTGTGTTCCTTGACCTTGCGCTGTTGCGGCATGATGAAAAGGAAATAGAAAGCGGTCATGATGCCGAGTGGCAAAATAAGACCAACAAAACCGGGATCCTGTGCAGCCGCTGGTGCAGCTTCAGCCCATGCTTCCGAAATGAAAAAACTCATCTGCGTTCTCCTCGAGACGGGGGAATCAAAACCGCAATTATGCCACAGAATCCTCGGCGCGCCGGCGCCAAAAGTCTTCTATAAAGACCTCAAGCTGACCTGCCGCGATCGCTGCTCGTAGCCCTTGCATCAATTCCTGATAGTAAAAGAGATTGTGAATGGTATTGAGGCGAGCCCCCAGAATCTCGCTGCACTTGTCAAGGTGACGCAGATATGAGCGGCTGTAGTTACGACAGGTGTAGCACGCACATTCAGGATCAATGGGTCCCGTGTCTTCCTGATGGACGGCATTTCTGAGCCTTAAAATTCCATTCCGGGTAAAGATGTGGCCGTTTCGAGCATTCCGCGTCGGCATCACGCAATCGAACATATCGATTCCCAACGAAACCGCCTCCACAATGTCTTCAGGCGTCCCAACCCCCATCAGGTAACGCGGCTTATCCTTTGGCAAACGCGGCAGAACCGTCTCCAGAACCCGACGGCGATCTTCCTTGGGTTCACCAACGGAGAGCCCTCCGATCGCGTAACCATCGAACCCAATGTCAAGCAAGCCCTCGATGGATGCCATGCGAAGATCTTCATAGACTCCGCCCTGAACGATCGCAAACAGTGCAGAAGGACTGTCACCATGGGCTGCCTTGCTGCGCGCAGCCCATCGAAGGGATAACTCCATCGAGGTCTTTGCCTCCTCCCACGTCGCGGGGTAGGGCGTACATTCATCAAAGATCATGACGATGTCGGAGCCAAGAGCCCTTTGCACTTGCATCGACTCTTCAGGACCGAGAAAGACGGTATCTCCATCGATCGGCGACTGAAATTTGACGCCCTCTTCCGTGATCTTGCGCATGGCACCCAGGCTGAAGACCTGGAATCCACCGGAGTCTGTGAGGATCGGACGATCCCAATGCATGAAATCGTGGAGATCGCCATGCTTTTGAATCGTGGCGGTTCCAGGACGTAACATCAGATGAAAGGTGTTGCCGAGAATGATCTCCGCACCGATCTCTTTCAGTTCTTCCGGCGTCATCGCCTTGACGGTGCCGTAAGTCCCGACCGGCATGAACGCAGGCGTCTGGACATTGCCCCGGGCAAAGGCGAGCTCTCCTCTTCGGGCGACCCCGTCGATCCCCATGGTTCTGAACTGCATCTTTTTCGAACTCCCTAAAACCAAAACGGCCCGCTTGAAGATCAAGCGGGCCGAAGGGTCAGCACTTGGCTGTCATTTGGTGCGGATGGTCGGACTTGAACCGACACGACTTGCGTCACTACCCCCTCAAGATAGCGTGTCTACCAATTTCACCACATCCGCGTTTTAAACTTTTCCCCGGTCGGGGAGAGCGTCAGAGAACTATTTCTTCTTGTCCTGCGACTTGGTCGGCTTGGGCACATCGGCCTTTTCGGCAGGCTTGGGCACATCGGCCTTCGCCGGAGCTTGCGTTGCCGGGGGCGGAAGATCAGCCTTAGCAGGCTGGGTTGCCCCGGGGACATCCATGATGTCCTGACCCTTATTATCCCTGTTGCTGGCCAGATAGGCAAGACTCAGGCTCGTCACAAAGAACACGGAAGCCAGGATAGCAGTGGTTCGAGACAGGAATGATGCCGCGCCGCGCGCACCAAAAACCGAGCTGGATCCGCCACCACCAAAGCCAGCACCTGCATCGGCACCACGGCCTTGCTGGAGCAGGACCAGGCCGACGATCGCAACGGCGATCAGCACATGAACGATCAGGATGAACTGGTACATTGGGTATTCCCGTCAGACAGCCAGAGCAATGGAAAGGAAGGACTTGGCGTCAAGAGCGGCACCGCCGATCAGACCCCCGTCCACATCAGGCAGGCCGAACAGTGCGGCTGCATTGTCCGCCTTGACGCTACCGCCGTAAAGAATCTGCAGACCTTCGGCCACTGAAGCATCGAGCGCTGCAATCTTGCTCCGAATGTAGGCGTGAACTTCCTGCGCCTGTTCGGGACTTGCGGTCAGGCCGGTTCCAATCGCCCAAACAGGTTCGTATGCAATAACCGCCTTCTTGAGCGATTCAACGCCGCACAGCGACAGGACGGCAACCAACTGTTCGTCAATTACGGAAAAGGTCTTATTGGATTCACGCTCTTCCAACGTTTCACCGACGCAAAGGATCGGGGTTACCCCATGCTCGATGGCCTTGGCATAGCGAAGGGCAATCAGGTTATCTGATTCACCATAAATCGCACGGCGCTCGGAATGCCCGACCAACGCCAGCGACACGCCAAACTCCTTGAGCATCGGGGCGGAAATTTCACCGGTAAATGCACCGGAGTCCTGATTGGCGACGTTCTGAGCACCGAGGCGGATTGACTTCCCCTTGAGCGCTTCAGCAACTTCCGGGATGAAAATCGTCGGTGGGCAGATGCCGACATCCGCTTTCGCATCCGCCGGGAGTCCCTGGATCAGGTCTTGGGTCAGCTGCAGGGCACTGGCACGCGTGCCATTCATCTTCCAGTTTCCGACCACCAGGGGACGTCGAGCCATCGGTCATTTCCTCAAGAGCGAATAAAGCCGGATATTATAGTCAGCTATGCAGGTGACAGCAATACATCCTCCGGCAATCTCCCGACGATGAGTACACAATCGCCAAGACCCAAGGCACTTTTGATCATGGGCCCCACTGCGTCGGGAAAGACTCAACTTGCCATCCAGCTCGCACAAAGACTCGGCGGTGAAGTCATCAGTGTGGATTCAGCGCTGGTCTTTCGCGGAATGGATATTGGCACCGCCAAACCGGACCTTTCCGAGCGTGCCGGGATTCCCCATCACCTTATCGATATTCTTGACCCCTCTGAGCGCTACTCGACGGGCCAATTCCAGAAAGATGCCGCAAAACTCATCATCGCGATTTCACAGCGAGGAAAGATTCCCATCCTTGCCGGCGGGACGATGCTCTATTTTCATGGCCTTCTCCATGGGATTTCACTGCTCCCTCCGGCTGATCCCGCTATTCGCGCCACCCTCGAGCATGAAGCCCGTCAATTTGGCTGGGAAGCACTTCACAATAGACTCAAGACGATCGATCCCGTCTCTGCAAACCGGATCCACCCCAACGATCCTCAGCGCATTCAAAGGGCACTGGAGATTTACCAACTGACTGGGCGATCAATGACCGATGTTATTGCAGACAATCCGCCTCCGCCGCAAAATTTCGATCTGATCTCGCTGATGATCGCACCCTACGATCGCGAGCATCTGGCCGAAAGAATTCGTCGGCGGTTCCGCACCATGCTGGATCAAGGATTGATTGCAGAAGTTCAAGCACTCAAAGACCGGGGGGATCTCCACCTCGATCTCCCCTCCATGAGGGCTGTGGGCTACCGGCAGGTCTGGGACTATCTTGAGGGAAACGACTCATTCGACGACATGCAAGACAAGGGAATCACAGCAACCCGTCAATTTGCCAAACGCCAAATGACGTGGCTCAGGAAGGAATCTTTCCAGCTGGAACTTAAAAGCGAGGACCCGCGACGACTCGAGCAGGCGATGCAAGCACTCGCCCCCCTCCTCGCTTAACTTAAAAGCGTTCCTTTGAGGCGGGCACGACCCAGCGCATCAGCGGCAAATAGGGCTTCCGCGACACTCTCAATCGAGAGTGGAAATACCACATTGTGTGACGTTTCACCTTCAGCCAACGCGCGCGCGGCGATCGCCAAAGCCAGAGGATGAGACAAGTCCTCGAGCCCCAACTGGGCCAGGGTCACCGGAAGCCCGACCCGGATACAAAAATCGAGAACTTCATTCACCTCGGATGGACCACGTCCCTCCAAGACCAATTGCACCAGAGTACCGAAAGCGACCTTTTCCCCATGGAGGTACGCGTGTGTTTCCTTTGCGGCCGTAAGTCCGTTATGAACCGAATGCGCCAAGGCGAGCCCACCGGACTCGAAACCTAACCCCGAAAGCAGCGTATTCGCTTCAACAATTCGCTCAAGCGCAGGGGTCACAGCACCCACGCGCGCTGCAGCGACAGCCGCCACACCATCGGCGAGCAGGGTTCGGTAGCAAAGATCCGCAATCGCAGCGGCCGCCATCGTGCTAAGACCACCCACCACATTAGGCCGGAAGGCAAGCCGCGAAGCCTCCGCCTCAAACCGGGTTGCTAACGCATCGCCCATTCCGGAAATCAACTGGCGAACCGGGGCTTGAGCAATCACCGTTGTGTCCACCAGAACCAACTCGGGATTACGGGGATAGAAAAGACATTCCTCAAAGGTCCCGTCATCGGTATAAACCACAGACAAGGCACTGCAAGGGGCATCACTGGCCGCCGTTGTCGGACAACAGGCCACCGGCTTCCCAAGGACGGCAGCGACAGCCCGAGCGGTATCCAAAACCTTCCCGCCACCGGCGCCAACCAGCGTTTCCGCACCCTTCCGCCGGGCCTCAGCAACCAGCCTTTCAATCTCGGATTGCGAACACTCGCCGTTGAAAAGAATCACATCCAGCGGAATGCCCGATTCGGCAAAAGCCGCCTGCCAGAGGTCATTCAACAGTTTAAAGGCTGTCGGACTGGCAACGATAAGGCAACGCCCCCCGATCCCGAGACGGATCAGTTCACGCGGGAGGTGCCCGGTTGCATTTCGACCTTGAACGTAGCGTGCAGGAGCACAAAAGACGGAAAGCACGAGAAACCCCTCTCAACAGCTCAGCCGCCTATTTTGCTTCGCGACCCAGTTGCGCGAGGGCCTTTCGAACCAGCTCATCAAGCCCTTCGCCACCCTTTGCGTCATACGCAAGAATGGCCGTCATCATGCGGGGCTCCCAGAAGCTCTTGATGTGATGGGCGACACCTGCGACCGCAGCTTCGCGATCGGGATCAGCATTAAAGAAGGCCGCAATATTGTTGGCCATGCGAACGAGATTTTCAGTTTCCATAAGGGGACATTTCCTAAGAACTTGATCCGGCCAATGTCACAGCAGGGATTGATCCCTTGTGCATCAAACGTTGGGGGTGAGTATAGACCACGTGACCTTGATCTCGCGCGAAACCGACGAGGGTTAGCCCTGTCTCATCGGCCAGACGAATCGCGAGCCCTGTCGGTGCCGAGATCGCTGCCATGAGTCCGACACCCACAGCCGCGCACTTTTGCACCATTTCAAAACTGGCACGACTGGTGACCACGATAAAGCCCTGACCAAAGGCAACCTCTTGACGGGCCAAAGCCCCAATCAGCTTGTCCAGTGCGTTATGTCGGCCGACATCCTCTCGCACCGCCACGATACCCCGACCCGGAAGAGCAAAGGCCGCTGCGTGGACAGCTCCGGTCAACTGGTTGATCCGCTGATATTTCTTGATTTCGAGCAGGGCTTGACTCACCTCGGATTCGGTCACTACTAACGGGGATCTGACATGGCCCGGGACTCTGACCGCCTGCTCCAGTGTCCGCGCCCCACAAAGACCGCAACCGGTTCGACCGGTCAGATTCCGACCTTTGTCGCGGGCCGACTCACAGCGGGCTTCAGGAATGCGAAGCCGAACCTCAATACCGTTGGATCGCTCAAAAACGCGGATCGATTCCACCTCAGCCGGGGAGGATACGATGGCCTCTGTCAGACTGAAACCCAGCGCGAAATCTTCAAGATCCAAGGGCGTTGCCAGCATGACCACATGTGGCTCACCGTTGTACATCAGGGCGATCGGCGCCTCTTCAGCAACACAGTCATCGACCCTCTCGCCCATGCCATCGCGCCAGCGGTCGACCCGCCGGACGCGATAACTGGGCCATCCGAGATCGCCCGATGAATCCATGCCTTATTCGACGCCGGCCGTCCGGTTCTCCAAAAAGCCGATCTGCTGCTCTGAGAAGGCTTCGTAGTCTCTTTGCCATTCAGAGGGCGCATTGACCTTTGTCACCTGTACGGCGGTCACCTTGTACTCGGGACAATTGGTCGCCCAATCGGAATTATCCGTGGTAATGACATTGGCACCGGATTCAGGGAAATGGAAGGTCGTATAGACCACACCCGGCTGAACCCGGTCGGTCACCTTGGCCCGCAGCACGGTCTCACCGGCTCGGCTTTTAATGCCCACCCAGCAGCCATCAATCACCCCCCGATTTTCTGCATCATGCGGATGAATTTCGAGAAGATCCTCAGGGTGCCACATCGAGTTGGCGGTACGCCGCGTCTGGGCTCCTACGTTGTACTGGGAAAGAATTCTTCCCGTGGTCAGGATCAACGGGAAGCGGCTGGTCGTCTTTTCGGGTGTCGGAACGTATTCCGTGAGAAGGAACCGGCCCTTACCGCGAACGAAGGTTCCGATATGCATGGTCGGAGTCCCCTCCGGTGCTTCGTCATTGCACGGCCATTGCACGCTACCCAATGCCTCGAGCTTCTGCCAGCTGACCCCGGAGAACGTGGGCACCAGGCTTGCAATTTCATCCAGGATTTCCTGGGCACTGTTGTAATGCATGGGGTATCCCATGGCATTCGACAGCAACTGCGTCACTTCCCAGTCTTCATAGCCGGCAAGCGGCGTCATCACTCTGCGAACCGGTGAGATCCGACGTTCCGCATTGGTGAAAGTCCCACTCTTCTCGAGGAAGGAGGCACCCGGCAAAAAGACATGCGCGAACTTGGCCGTCTCGTTGAGGAAAATATCCTGTACGACCACACACTCCATGGCGCGAAGCGCCGCATGGACATGCTGCGTATCAGGGTCGGACTGTGCGATATCCTCTCCCTCGCAATAAAGCCCAAGGAAGCTGCCATCCATTGCAGCAGAGAACATGTTCGGAATTCTGAGCCCAGGTTCAGCACTGAGATTGACGCCCCAGGCACTTTCAAACTGACTGCGGGTAGTGGTATCCGAAACATGCCGATATCCCGGCAACTCGTGCGGGAAGGAGCCCATGTCACAGGAACCTTGCACATTGTTCTGACCACGCAAGGGATTCACGCCAACGCCTTCTCGCCCCACGTTTCCGGTGGCCATGGCCAGGTTCGCGATACCAATAACGGTGGTCGAACCTTGGCTGTGTTCCGTCACACCCAGGCCGTAGTAGATTGCCGCGTTACCGCCCGTGGCAAATAGCCGGGCTGCGCCCCGAACCAGATCGGCCGGAACACCGGTTACAGCCTCCATAGCTTCCGGAGAATTACGTTCTTCCGAGACAAAGGTCTTCCATTTTTCATAGGACTCAGGCTCACAACGCGCCTGCGCGAAGGCGTCATCCGAGAGCCCCTCACGAACAATCACGTGAGCCAGCGAGGTGACGAGTGCCACATTAGTGCCGGGCTTCAGCTTGAGGTGGTAATCGGATTTGACGTGGGGCGAGCGCACCAGATCGATATCTCTCGGATCGGCAACGATCAGCTTTGCACCCTCACGAATGCGCCGCTTCATGGCAGACCCAAATACAGGATGGCCATCGGTCGGATTGGCACCAATCACCAGAATGACATCCGTTTTTCGAATCGAATCGAAAGTCTGGGTACCCGCTGATTCACCGAGGGTCTGCTTGAGACCGTATCCGGTCGGAGAATGGCAGACTCGGGCGCAAGTATCGACGTTGTTGTTGCCGAAAGCTGCACGAATCAGCTTTTGAACGACATAGGTCTCTTCGTTGGTGCAACGACTGGACGTCAGACCACCCACCGAACCCTTGCCATGCTTGGCCTGAATTCGCTTGAACTCAGAGGCTGCATAATTGATTGCCTCTTCCCATGAAACTTCCTGCCATGGATCCGTGATCTTCTTCCGGATCATCGGCTTGGTAATACGATCCTTATGCGTTGCATAACCAAAGGCAAAACGACCCTTGACGCAGGAATGGCCGTGATTGGCGTGTCCATTCTTGTTCGGGACCATTCGGACCACTTCAGAGCCCTTCATTTCAGCCTTGAAGGAGCACCCAACCCCACAGTAAGCACAGGTAGTAACGATACTGTGTTCGGGCTGACCCATCTCGATTACGGACTTTTCCATCAAGGTCGCCGTCGGACAGGCCTGAACGCAGGCGCCACAGGAGACACATTCCGAGTCCATGAAGGATTCGTTCTGGCCGGGTGAAACTTTGGACTCAAAGCCACGCCCCTGAATGGTCAGCGCAAAGGTGCCTTGAACCTCTTCACAGGCGCGGACGCACCGTGAGCAGACGATGCACTTGGAAGGGTCGAACTGAAAGTAGGGATTACTCTTGTCCTCTTCGGCATCCAGGTGGTTTTCGCCTTCGTAACCGTAACGTACTTCGCGCAGGCCGACGGCGCCTGCCATATCCTGGAGTTCACAGTTACCATTGGCGGAGCAGGTTAAGCAATCCAGCGGATGATCAGAGATATAGAGCTCCATCACGCCGCGGCGCACTTGGCCTAAACGCTCATTTTGGGTGCAGACCTTCATCCCCTCGGCGACGGGCGTAGTGCAAGATGCAGGAAGGCCGCGCCCCCCCTCAATCTGGACCAGGCACAGTCGACAGGATCCGAAGGGATCCAGACTATCGGTGGCGCAGAGCTTGGGAATCTGGATGCCTGCAGTCGCTGCAGCCCGCATGATCGAGGTCCCCTCGGGAACCTTAACCTTAAAGCCATCAATTTCCAGCTCTACCAGCTTATCGGACCCACTTTCTGGGGTCCCGTAGTCACAATCTCTATGGGCCATTGTCTGCCTCCTCAATCGCCAGAGTGCCGAACCTTGGTTCGGGCGGGCTGTTTTCGTTCTCTACGCCGATGCCTTGTTGGCGGGTGCACCGAAATCCTCGGGAAAATGATTCAAGGCGCTCAATACAGGATAGGGCGTCATGCCGCCGAGTGCACAAAGCGAACCCGCCAACATGGTGTCACTCAGATCACGCAAGAGTTTCAGATTCTCGCTTACGTTTGTTCCTTCTCGGATGTGATCAATCACTTCCACGCCCCGGGTTGAACCGATTCGGCAGGGCGTGCACTTTCCGCAAGACTCGACCGCACAGAATTCCATGCCGTAACGCGCCATTTTGGACATATCGACGGCATCATCAAACGCCACAATCCCGCCATGCCCGAGCACCGCCCAGAGGGCAGCAAAGGCCTCATAGTCGAGGGGGGTATCGAACTGGGACTCAGGTAAATAAGCCCCTAAAGGACCACCCACCTGAACGGCTTTGATGGGACGCCCGGACTGTGAGCCCCCACCATAGTCATAAAGAATTTCGCGAAGCGTCACACCAAAGGCGCGCTCGACCAAACCTGTGCGCTTGAGATTGCCAGCCAACTGAATCGGCAAGGTTCCGCGCGAGCGCCCCATACCGAAATCCTTGTAGAAGCTTCCACCCCTCGCGAGAATAATTGGGACCGACGCGAGCGAGATAACGTTGTTGATGACGGTGGGCTTTCCAAAAAGACCCTTGATCGCGGGGAGCGGCGGCTTGAATCGCACGAGACCACGACGTCCTTCAAGGCTTTCAAGCAGCGAGGTTTCCTCTCCGCAGACATAAGCCCCTGCGCCAAGGCGAACCTCGAGATGAAATGCCTTTCCAGATCCCTGTATGTTGTCACCCAAGAATCCGCCAGCCTCGGCAGCCTTGATCGCCGCATTCAGATTTTTCTCTGCGTAGGGATATTCGAATCTGAGGTAGATGTACCCTCTGGTGGCACCCACCGCAAGTCCTGCGATAGTCATCCCCTCGATAAGGACAAAGGGATCCCCTTCCATAATCATGCGATCTGAGAAGGTCCCGGAATCCCCCTCGTCGGCATTGCAGACGATGTATTTTTGATCGCCCTCGGCCCCAAGCACCGTTCGCCATTTGATACCGGTCGGGAACGCTGCACCGCCCCGACCGCGGAGCCCGGATTCCGTGACCTCATCGACAATCTTTTCCGGGGCCATGGCCAAGGCATTCCGGAGCCCCTGATAGCCTTCGTGCGCGAGGTAATCTTCGAGACTGACCGGATCGGTGATTCCAACCCGGGCGAAGGTCAAACGCTCCTGCTTCTTCAGGAAGGGAATTTCCTCTGTCAAACCCAGCGACAGGGGATGCTGACCACCGGAAAGGAATCCCTGATCAAAGAGCGATTCGACGTCCTTGACTGTCACCGGTCCGAACGCGATTCGCCCTTCTGGCGTCTCGACTTCAACCAGGGGTTCAAGCCAGTAAAGACCACGAGAGCCGTTACGCACCAGAGTGACATCAAGACCTCGCTGGCCGGCAACCCGGGACACTTCCCTCGCAACAGACTCAGAGCCAAGACTCAAAGCACATGAATCACAGGGCACATAAACCTTAACCATGATTCCCCCGCACTTCCTCAACAATCGCATCAAATCGCTCGGGCGTTACACGACCAAATACTTCCTTTTCGATCATGATGGCCGGCGAGCAGGCGCAGTTTCCAAGACAGTAAACCGGTTCGAGTGAGAACTCGCCATCCGTCGTATTTTCGTGGTAATCGATACCAAGACTGGCCTTTGCATGCGCTTCCAATGCATCGGAACCCATGGCCTGACAGGATTCTGCCCTGCACACACGGATCGTCTTGCGACCCGGGGGGGTCTGGCGAAAATAGTGATAGAAGGTGATCACACCGTGCACTTCAGCGCGCGTGAGGTTCAGGGCATCGGCGATCATGGGAACGCTTTCCGGGGGAACATACCCCTGTTGGTCCTGGATGGCGTGAAGAATGGGGAGAAGTGCCCCAGGCTTGTCCTTGAGCGCACCGATCACGGCCTCGATATCCTTGCTGTCCCAGTCGTCATGTTTCATGGGTGATTGCCTGTCCTCGCTAGAGCTCCGAAGGCGGGATGACCCCAAAAAAAGAGGGTCCTGCCGGAGTGTCACATGGTTTGATGACCGCGAATTCTACTCTTTTTGGGCATCTTCTGGAAACACTTTTCAGACTGTTTTACTGGGTTTTTGTTCCGGATCAGATTCCCACTCCCCCGGTTCGAACCGATCCCCCGGGCGCCGGCAGAACGCTGTAAAATGCTTGGGCCTTTGAGCCCCAACGATGCCCCATAGCCGCCATGCGAAACCCTGGCCCCCCTCTCTCGTTCGAATCCATTGTCGACGCCCTGTTTCGGGCTTTGAGCGCAAGGCTGCAGCGCGTCTATTTTCGAACCGTGGAACAGGCCGGTCACCACAAGCGCGATATTCTGGTGACTCGCGTTGAGCAGGCCCGTGACAGCCTCGAAGAGGCTAAAACCCAGTTTCAGACCGCCCTAGAAAAATTCAGCCAGCTGACGCAATTTGACGGTGGCAATCTGGAGACCGTTTATCGACAACTGAAGGTGGAATTCGACTACAGTCAATCCCGTGCGCAGCTGGTGCAGGAAAGGATTGGAGCCGTGGAGACGGTTGCAAGAGCCCTTTTCCGGGAATGGGAGGATGAGCTTGATCAATACAGCAACCGGTCCCTCAGAAGCAGTAGCCGCCAAAAGCTCAGATTGACGCAGCAACATTACCTGCAGCTCATTACGGCTATGCGAAAGGCCGAGGGCAAAATTGATCCGGTCCTTCGCGTCTTTCAGGATCAAGTGCTGTTCCTGAAACACAATCTCAACGCTCGCGCCATTGATTCCTTGGAAGGCGAACTTCACACCATGACGCAAGGGGTTTCAGGGCTCATAGGTGCAATGGAGCGCTCAATCAGTCGTGCAAACCTCTTTGTCGAATCCCTGAACGGAACAGCCCCCAAGGCCCTGCCTCATCGCCGGGATTAGTCTCATCCGGCCTGACCCGATCTGGCGGTTCACACTTTATTCCCCGATTGGTTAGGAGACGGGATTGCCCCGGCCGTTATCCTAGGCCACCGGATATCCGGGTTCACGTATCCAGTGGCTCCTGACCACCCTCTCGCGCGCTGAGCTTGCTTTCCGGAAATGATCCGCCCGTTGACTCATCAACACTCCAGCTGCCCTCAGAATGAGGATGACCCACAACTCCCTTGCTTTCGGCGAGCGCCACCACAGCGTGCAAGACAGCGCCATGCCTGCCGCACCAAAAAAGAAGGGCGTCCGAAGACGCCCGAGGGGAGAGCCACACAAGAAATGATTAGTGGTGGTAGGCCGTTTCGCCGTGCTCGGTGATATCGAGACCTTCGCGCTCGACTTCCTCACTCACTCGAAGTCCGATGATCAGATCGACCAGCTTGAAGCCGACCACTGAAACCAGACCGGACCAGACCAGCGCAACACCGACGCCCCACGCCTGGCTGATGAACTGTGTCTTAAGGTCGTACTCAGCGACCGCATTGGCAACATAGTCATAAACACCGGTTCCACCCAGAGCCGGAGAAGCAACGATGGCCGTGCCGAGTGCACCAATGATGCCGCCGACCCCATGTACGCCAAAGACATCGAGGGAATCGTCATAGCCCAGTGCTTTCTTGAGGGTGGTGACAGACCAGAAGCACACTGCGCCAGCGACAAGACCCAGAACAATTGAACCCATGGGGCCAGCCCAGCCACATGCCGGGGTAATGGCGACGAGACCTGCAACTGCACCAGAGGCACCACCGAGCATGCTCGGCTTACCACGACTGAGCCATTCCGCACCTACCCATGCCAACGTCGCTGCAGCAGTTGCCAACATGGTGTTCAGGAACACGAGACCGGTCGTGCCATTGGCTTCAAGATTGGAGCCTGCATTGAAGCCGAACCAACCAACCCAGAGAAGGGAGGCACCGATCATGGTCATGACAACGCTATGCGGCGCCATGGACTCTTTACCATAACCAATTCGGCGACCGACCATGATGGATCCGACGAGGCCTGCGATACCGGCATTGATATGAACCACAGTGCCGCCGGCAAAATCAAGCGCGCCCTTTTGGAACAGGAAGCCTGCCGTCGCACCCGCAGCAGCTCCCGCTTCAGGGCTCGTATAGGCATCAGGACCTGCCCAGTACCAGACCATATGAGCCATCGGAAGATAGGCAAAGGTAAACCAGAAAACAATGAAGGTCAGAATCGCAGAAAACTTAACCCGCTCAGCGAAGGCGCCCACGATCAAAGCCGGCGTAATGCCTGCAAAGGTCAACTGGAAAGCCACATAGAGATATTCGGGAACGACAACCCCCTTACTGAAGGTCGCGGCGACGGATTCGGGCTTTACACCGATCAGGAACGCTTTGCTCAGTCCACCAAAAAAGGCATTACCCTCAGTGAAAGCGACGCTGTAGCCATAGAGCGCCCACAAAAGAGCCATCAGTGAGAAGATCACGAAGACCTGCATCAGGACCGAGAGCATATTCTTGCTACGCACCATGCCGCCGTAAAAAAGCGCAAGGCCGGGCAGCACCATTAGCGTCACCAGTATGGTGGCCACAATCAACCAAGCCGTATCACCCTTATCGGGGACTGGAACCACATCTTCAGCATAGACAAGTCCGAACGGGACGACCGTCAGGAACAGTGTAAAAAGGGATTGGAATAACTTTCTCATGGCATTTTCTCTCTCAAGAGCCTTAGAGCGCTGACGAACCGGTTTCACCGGTACGAATACGGATCGCTTGTTCGAGGTTGGTCACGAAAATCTTGCCGTCGCCGATCTTGCCGGTGTTGGCGGTTGTCGCAATCGCATCCAGTGCAGTTTCAAGCAGCTCATCGCTGATCGCGACCTCAAGCTTGATCTTCGGCAGGAAGTCCACCACGTACTCGGCCCCGCGGTAGAGCTCGGTATGGCCCTTCTGACGGCCGAAGCCTTTGACCTCGGTTACAGTGATGCCGGTGATGCCGGCCTCGGAGAGGGCCTCCCGGACATCGTCCAGCTTGAAGGGTTTGAGAATGGCAGTGATGAGTTTCATCGAGGTTGTTCTCCTACTCGCAGAGAGTTTGTTTGTGGGACAAACCCTTAAAAGCAGAAGTCATGCCAAGAGTCAGAAAACCTCAAAAACGCAGCGAAAGCGGGACCAAATCCAACGCACCTGCGCTCTTTTATGAATAAAAAGCAGGGAATCCCCTTTTCTGCACCATGAAATCGCCCCAACTTGGGGCGACCCAGCGTCAGCCGCACTCATATGGGAGCCCGGCCGGATCAGTTCTCCCATTCGAACCTGGGTAGCCCGGCAAAAGCTGTTCGCAGACCCTGAGACCAGGCGCTCTGGATCTGGGCATAGTAGGGTGACTGAAAATCCAGTCGAAGTTCCCGTTCAGGCACGAAGAGATCTCTCCGATAGAGCATGAGGTCTATCGGCGGACCCACCGTCAGATTGCTGCGCATAGTGGAATCAAGCGAGACCAAGGCACAACGCGCAGCGTCCTCGAGGGAGATTCCGGGATGAACGACCCGACTCAAAATCGGCTTTCCATACTTGGATTCGCCGATTTGCAAAAAAGGGGTATCCGGTGGCGGCTTGATGCAATTCCCCTGCGGGTAAAGCAGAAAGATTTCTGGATCCTGCCCCAGAAACTGGCCCGCCAAAATGAATGTCGCTTCCGGGCTAAAGCCAGAACGCTGCATGGCGTCCCAGTGCATGCTTTGAATTTCGACGCTCATGTGCCCAATCAATTGCGCTGCATCGAACACGGTCATGGCGCGACCCAGATTACGCCCAGGCTCATCATAGGCCATTGCCTGCTCTGCACGATGTATCAGCGCCTGTGTTGTCGCAAGACTTCCCGCCGCCAAAAGCACCAGAATGCGGTCACTTCCCATGGGAAACCGATGCATCTTTCCGTAGACACTGGCCTGATCAATGCCAGCATGCGTCCTTGAATCTGACGCGAGCACAAATCCATCCGGGGACTGTATAGCAAGACAATAGGTCATGAGGGGCCTCCATTCCGGGGGCCCTACTCTACCGCTCCATCCCTGAATCGTCGATCCGAAACCTTACCTCGCGTCAAAAGAAAACCCGCCGAAGCGGGTTTTCTCTGCGAAATCAAGATCGAGAAAGAATTACTTCTTTTCCTTCACTTCGACATCCTTCAGGGCCTTTTTGACTTCGTCAGCCGCATCACCTGCAAGCTTGCCCTTGGCATCCTTCTTTGCATGCTCGAGTTCCTTCAGAGCATCCGCCTCAGCCTTGGCCTTGGTGTCATTACCCTGAGAGCTTCTGAAGCCTTGCGATACTGGCGCCTTCTTGTCCTCCTGGATCAAGGCCTTTTCAGCGGCATCAATTTCCTTGATGGCCTTGTCTTCATTACCTGAACGTGCGTCCTTTTCTGCCTGTTCCAGGGTCTTTTGAATCGGGGTGGGTTCAGGAGCCTTCTTGGGGGCACAGGCAACCAACGCTGCACTGCACAGAATCAAAAGAAGTTGGGGGAGTTTGGTTGAAATCTTCATATCATTTCTCTCTATGTTCAGTTCGTATCACGTGATCCGTCTTAAGGCAGAGCCTTTAGAAGACAACGACCATGTCAGTTGAGAAGGTGAACTGGTAATCCAGCATCTGCCCCTGAGAGTTCATGAACACATTGGAGGTTGAGAAATCGTAACGCGCGTTCGGACGGACCGTTACCCACTTCAGCGGCTTGTAGTTCACGCCAGCGGTCAGGCCATAGTAGCTTGCGCCACCCAGCTCATAGGATGCCCAGTTAGCCCCGTTACAAGCATAGGAGTAACCCGAGGACGCATCGCCCGGAGTCCGGAGATTGTATGAAGCGCCGCATCGAGCAGGACCAGCAATTCGGAAACCGTCCTGATCACGGAACCACTCGGCACGAAGACCTACACCGAGATTGTCCTGAATATCGTAGGTCAGGTACTGGTTGATCCCATACCACTGCGTATTCTGGTACCCGGTCGGTGTCAATACATCGTTCGCAAAACCGTGGTCATGCTGAATGACATAGTGGAGGGTATTGTCAAGCCAGTTGCCCTTACCGACGATGCTGTAGAGCGCCCACGTGCTGTTGTCGTTTCCACCCGTCGGCCCGGCCGTTGAGGTAATGTTGAGCGAGTAGTCCTTTTCATCGCTGGTCCAGGTACCGCCACCGATGAAGTCCCACGCGGTCAGGTTGGTATTGAAGTTACCATCCCAGCCACCCGTGGCACTTCCCGTCACGGTACCCAGGATTGCTGACCAGTTATCGTCGAAGGCATAGCTTCCGAGGATACCGGTATGCGTGAAGGGCTCGCCGTATTGCATGGTGTAGGCGTGGGTGTAGAAGAAGTTATCCGGAGCGGTAACAACTTCATATCCAACCGGGGTGTAGAAGTGACCCGCCTTAACGGCAAGACCATTACCTACCGGAAGATTCATTTCCACGTAGGCCTGGGGAAGCGCAAGCCCATAGAAACGCTGACTCCAGCTAGTCAGATGAAGATCGTAGTTACCACGATTTTCGGGGATACCTCTGGGGCTCAGGGCCGTTGCGCCATAAGCCTGAGTAAAGACGGCATCGGTACCATACATGACGTCAACGCGGCCACCGATATCAAAATCGTCACTTCCTACGGTGATCGCGCGCTGGAGGTAACCATAGAACTGGTTCATCTGGAGTTCGCCGGAGCGGTCTCCGAAGGTGACCGGTCCGTTAAACTTGTCCGCCGGCGCATTCGCATTGGCCGTGACACCAAAATCGGTCCAACCGCCCCAAGTCACACCGTAGTCAGACAGTGGCTGATGGTTTTTGCTGCCCAATGCGTAGTCGACGAGACCTGTGGTGTCTTCGATATTTTCGGCCTTGGCGCCGAGCGGATTCAGGGCAAAAATCAGGGCCGAACTCAGTGCGGCAGTCCTGAAAATGGAATGGGTGCGAAGTCGCATGGGATACCTCCAGTATGTATGACCATTTTGTTACTGCATAAGTTGTGCCAAACCTCAAGGCGTTGAAAATAAAGCAACACCCGATGTTGTTTTGCAACAAACCGCACCTGTTTTGTGCGTTTTCACGCATTTCTGCACCAACATGAGGAACCAAAAGACCCTCCCGGCTTCGATACAATAGGCAGATGATTGACCCCAAACACATCCTTCGCAGCATCTTTGGATTCGAGGATTTCCGGGGTCTACAGGGGGATGCGGTCAGCCATGTCATCCGTGGCGGTGATGCACTAGTCCTGATGCCCACCGGGGGCGGGAAGTCCCTCTGCTATCAGGTGCCCGCCTTGTGCCGCGCTGGAACAGCTGTTGTCATTTCGCCACTCATCGCCCTGATGCAAGATCAGGTGGCGGCGCTTCGGCAGCTTGGAGTCCAGGCAGCCTACCTCAACTCCATGCATGACCTCCCAACACAGCGGGATACCGAAAACGCCCTAAGGAGTGGCCATCTCCGCCTCCTCTATGTGGCCCCAGAACGGCTCAACACGGACCGTTTCCTCGCACTCCTCGATCAAATCACCGTCAGCCTCTTTGCCATCGATGAAGCCCATTGTGTTTCTCAGTGGGGACATGACTTTAGAACCGACTACCTTGCACTCTCCCTTCTGCACCAGCGCTACCCTCAAGTCCCCCGCATTGCCCTGACAGCAACGGCTGACGAAAGGACGCGCCATGAAATCACGGCAAGGCTAGGACTGAAGGATGCTCGGGTTTTCGCTCAAAGCTTCGATCGCCCCAACATTCGCTACGCCATCGCCCCACGCCAGAGCGCAAGACCTCAGTTGCTGAAATTCCTCCGAACCCATCACCAGGGAGACAGCGGCATCCTTTATTGCCTGTCCCGACGGAAAGTCGAAGAGACGGCCAACTGGCTCATGCGTGAGGGATTTAGGGCCCTGCCTTATCATGCAGGCCTGGCCCCCGAAGTTCGGGAAGATCACCAGCGGCGCTTTGCCGTCGAGGAAGGCTTGATCATGGTCGCCACCGTTGCCTTCGGAATGGGGATCGACAAACCTAACGTCCGCTTTGTCGCACATCTTGACCTTCCGCGGAGTATCGAGGCCTACTATCAGGAAACCGGGCGCGCAGGGCGAGACGGCGGTCCTGCAAATGCCTTTATGCTGTTTGGCATCCAGGACATCGTGGCACTCAGACAGATGCTGGATGAGTCTGATACTGACGAACATCGCAAGGCGCTTGAACGGCAACGCCTTGAGGCGATGCTAGGCCTTTGTGAAACCACGCTCTGCCGGCGCCAGGTCCTTCTTCGTTATTTTGGCGAGGAGCCAGAAAAGCCCTGTGGAAACTGCGATAACTGCCTTTCCCCCCCGGCCAGCTGGAATGGCACAGAAGCGGCCCGCAAGGCTCTCTCCTGCGTCTACCGCACCGGACAACGCTTTGGTGTTCAGCACCTGGTGGATGTTCTTCTTGGACGGAGCAATGAACGCATCCAGCGCCTCGGACATGAGCAACTCTCCACCTTTGGGATTGGCAAAGACATCAATGACAAGGGCTGGTTTTCCATTTATCGGCAATTAGTGACCCTCGGCTACCTCGCGATCGATCCCGCAGGTCACGGCGGTCTCAAACTGGATGCAAGAGCCCGACCCTTACTAAAAGGCGAGCTGGAACTCATGCTTCGAAAGGATGCTGAGCCGACGCTCAGCACGTCTGCCAGCAAAGGCCGACCATCCCGGACCCAGGAGGAATCGCGCCTTTTTGAGGATTTGAGAATCCTGCGCCGGGAACTGGCAGAAACTCAGGGCGTGCCCCCCTACGTGATCTTTCAGGATGCCGTTCTGGATGAAATGATCCGAAGGAAGCCCCGGAACCTCGAGGAGTTTGCGGCGCTATCAGGGGTTGGACAGAAGAAGCTGGAAAGGTACGGTGAAGCGTTCTTGGGGGCGCTCAAACGCCCTTCGAAATAAAAAGCTCAACTGACGCAGTATTCTGATTCAAGACAGTGGTCGAGCCATCTTGAGAGGAAGTAGTTCAGGGTCCACTTGTAATCGAGAACCCGCGACGGGGCAGGCTCACGACCCAGTGCATCATGAAGGTCAGGTCGCTCCCGATCACTCAACATTTCGACCGTTTTGGCATCCAGGCTGACCCGAAGACGAACCTGCGGCTCCTCCAGAACCTGAAACGGCCCGTCAAAGTCATGGGTCACTTCAAGAACCAGCGTAAACGGTGAGCGCTCAAGCAGCCGAAACCTCAGGGGCGGCTTTCCGGGGGCTTGGGGAACAGCGGTGACCATCGTGGCCATTACCTCAAGTTCAGGCAGGAGTCGGTTAAGGCGTTGATAATTGGCTTCACAGACACGGTGCAGCCAAAACGATTTTTCCACTGGGGTAAAAGACGACATGGGGCTGGCTCAGCGATCCTCGACATAGGTTGCCGAGGCACTCGTAGTCTCCCAAAGGGTCACCCGCGTCACATTGAGACCCTCTTTCTGAACAGCCTCATAGATCAGTCGCGCCAAAAATTCGGCGGTCGGATGTTCATCAACCAGCAGAAATCGCTCATTGGCTGCCGTCAGGGCGGGAACCAAAGGGTCCTGCCGATGGAGTAAAAAATTGTGATCCAAGGTTTCATCGATGAACTTCTGCGCAGCCCTGGTGACCTCGGAAAAATCACACACCATCCCCTGATTATCCAGAGTCTCCGCAACAATCGTGATGGCGGCTTTGACGCTATGCCCATGTAAATGCCTGCATTTACCCGGGTGCCCCATCAGACGATGGCCGTAGCAGAAATAGATGTCCTTGGTGATGGAGTACATGTCCTGTTCCGTGCTTGCCTCAGAGGGTGAGGATTCCCTTGATATGTCCCGTGATTTCAAACCGTCCGCCCTGTATCGACTGACAGGCACTCACCTCAGCAAGCACCATCAAAGGCGGAAATAATCCCTTTACGGCCTCAAGGCGGACCTCCGCAGCATCCCCAGGCGCAAGACTGTCAAATCCTTGAAACCGAATCGTCCGGGCGCTCCAACCGATGCCATCACCCTTCACAAAGTGCTCATCGGCCGCGCGACGGTAGGTCAAAGGGCAACAGAGTGGATTTTCCTGCGGATCGGTTTTTTCCTGTGGCAGCATGCGTAATTCCTATAAGCCTCGCCTATTGTAAATCAGTCCTCTCTCGGACTCCCCAAGGCAGGCCGATGTTCCTGTGATATCTTTCCCAGCGCCAAGCCGACCCACCACACCTGATTCAGGGGTCTGGCCCTTCCATTCGAAACATCCGAACGAACCATGAGCGCAAAACAGCATGTCCTGACCGGCATTACCACAACCGGCACACCGCACCTTGGAAACTATGTCGGTGCGATCCGCCCGGCCATTGAGGCGAGCCACCGGGCCGATGTCCTGCCGTTTTACTTTCTGGCTGACTATCACGCCCTGATCAAATGCCATGAACCCGAGAGAGTTCGCCAGTCGACACTCGAAATTGCAGCCACCTGGCTTGCTTTGGGGCTCGACACAGATAACGCTGTTTTCTACCGCCAGTCCGATGTCCCGGAGATCGCGGAACTGGCATGGATGCTCAACTGCGTGACTGCCAAAGGCCTCATGAATCGGGCCCATGCTTACAAGGCGTCCGTACAGGCCAATCAGGACGCCGGAGAAGCCGACCCTGACAAAGGGGTCACCATGGGCCTTTTCAACTACCCCATCCTCATGGCTGCCGACATCTTGATCTTTAACGCCAACAAAGTTCCGGTGGGCAAGGATCAGATCCAACACATCGAGATGGCGCGGGACATTGCAGGACGCTTCAACCATATCTATGGCGAGCACTTCAGCATTCCCGAAGCGGTTGTGAGCGAAGATACGGCCACCCTGCTCGGCCTCGATGGCCGCAAGATGAGCAAGAGCTACGACAACACGATCCCGCTCTTCATGGCCGAAAAGCCCTTTCGCAAGCTGATCAACAAGATCAAAACCAATTCTCTGGAACCCGGTGTACCCAAGGATCACGAGACTTGTACCCTTTTCAGCATTTATAAGGCATTTGCAACACCAGATGAAACCCAGGCCATCAAGGCCCGTTATGCCGAAGGCATCGGCTGGGGCGAAATGAAGGGGGTACTGTTCGAGTACCTCAATGAACACCTCAAAGAGGCCCGGGAGCGTTACGATGCGCTGATGGAGTCTCCCGAGCAGATCGAAGAAACATTGCAAAAGGGTGCTGAAAAGGCACGGAGCCTGTCGCGACCCTTGATGAACAAGATTCGCAATAGCGTTGGCATTCGACCCTTAGGCTAAGCCATGGAGACCGTCATCATCGGATCAGGGCTTGGTGGCATTACGCTGGCTGAAGAACTGCACAAATTGATGCCTGAGCGCTCGATCAGGGTCGTGACGCAGGAGACTCACGGCTATTATGCCCGCCCGATGTTGTCTCACGGGTTCAGCCGCGATGACATCGAGGAAAAAATCATCCTCAAGCCATTTGATAACCTGAGAGCAATGGGGATCGAGATCAATGCCGGGTGCACCGCGACTGCCATTGATCGCGAAAAGCGTCAGCTTCGCTTTTTCGAGAACGGTCAAGAGTGCTCGTTATCCTATGATCTTCTCATTCTGGCGCCAGGCTCTGAGGCTTTCGTGCCCCCGTCATTCCAGCCATTCAGCGCGCAACTGCGTTTCGTCAACAGTCTCGATGATCTGATTGGGCTGCGTCGCTTGAGAGAGCAGGCTCTCGCAGCAGAGGCAACCCCCTCCTGGGGCGTCATCGGTGGGGGTCTGATCGGCTGTGAAGTTGCATCCGATATGGCTCGCGCCGGAGATGCCGTGACGCTGATCCACCCCCTGCCCACCTTGATGGAGCGGCAACTCGAAGACCCGGATGCCTTACTCCTTGAGAAGACCCTGAGAGAGCAAGGCATTACCCTTAAACTCAACGAGACGGTCACGAAGATTCAAGGTTCTGACGGAGCGCTTAAGATCGAACTTGAAGAAGAGGTCTTGGGGCCTTTCACCGGCATAATCCTCTCGACAGGCTTCAAACCCCGTATGGCGTTGGCCCAGGCCGCAGGGCTCAGCACCGGCCGAGGCATCCTTGTGGATGCGTGGCTTCGAACCTCAGACCCTTACATCTTTGCGATTGGCGATGCCGTCGAATGTGAGACCGGTAACATATACGCCTATGTCCTTCCCGTGCGACAACAGGCAACTTGGCTGGCTCGGTTTATCGTCGGACAAGAAACCAAACCATGGACTCCGCCTGACTTCAAACCCAGAGCCAAGGTTCACGGGTTTACCGCAACCTTGCCCTATAAAAACTGATCGCTTAAGTGGAAGACCCCTTCATGAACCCACGCATCCTCTATCTGATCGCATCCTTTCTCCTCGCAGGCTGCGCCGGGGTCAAGCATGAGATCGCTGAATCCTCCGCACGAAACATGGAGTTTCAGCTTCATGAAGCCGGCTTCAAAATTCTTCTCGCCGATACGAAGGAACGACAGGATCTTCTGACCAAGCTCCCCCCCAGCAAGGTCACTCGCCTTCCTCTGGGCGGAACCGTTTATTTCATGTATCCGGACCCCGTTGTCTGTAGCTGCCTCTACGTGGGCCGCGAACAGGAGATGATGAAGCTCCAGAAACTGGCCGTCGACATGCAACGCTCCAATCAGAATCTCCTGATTCATGAAATTGGCGAAAACGAACAAGCCCAATGGGGCCCATCTGGCCCCTGGGGTAACAATGGGATTTCAGCATTCACCAACCCGAACAGTATGGGTCGCCCGGCCTACGATCCAGAGTAAGTGTCCTTTATTGCACTGGCACGCATTCGCTCTAACGAATGCGTGTCTTCTCGCGTATGATTTCGTCTTGATCTGAAGCAGGGAACAGCAGTCAGACTTGTCTGTCCCAGTTGATCATCAGCCCTACGGAATGCAAGTCAGCCCATGAAACCTTTCTATCGCCATCTCCTTCCCCTCCTGCTCATCCTCGGCATGCCGAGTCTTTGCCTTGCTGAGGCGATCGAACCCAAACTGGACCTGACACGAAGCTGGATCGGGTACGGTTCACTGGCGATTTTTTTCCTTGCCTACATTCTGGCGATGCTTGAAGAAAGCACGCAGTTACGAAAGTCCAAACCGATGGTCTTTGCGGCCAGCCTGATTTGGGTACTCATTGCGACCGTTTATACCCGCATGGGCTTGGGAGCCGATTCGGGACAGGCGTTCCGGTCCAGCCTTGAAGGGTATGCCGAACTCTTCCTATTTATTCTTGTATCCATGACCTACCTCAACGCGATGGAACAGCGGGGCGTGTTTGAAAACCTGAGGGTATGGCTGCTGGGCAGGAAGTTTGGCTATCGCAAGCTCTTTTGGGTTACAGGAACCCTTGCCTTCTTCATGTCGTCCGTTCTCAACAACCTGACGACATCTCTCCTCATGGGAGCCGTACTCCTCGCCATGGGCAGAAAAAATAACAAATTCATCAGCGTGGCCTGCGTCAATGTGGTCGTCGCCACCAACGCCGGGGGCTCATTTAGCCCGTTTGGCGACATCACGACCCTTCTGGTGTGGCAAAAGGAAGTGGTTCCATTCGCCAGTTTCTTTGCCCTGTTCGTACCCGCTGTCGTCAACTTCGTCCTGCCGGCCAGCATCATGCATTTCTGGGTTCCCAAAGGGGCCCCGAGCGCGCCTGAAGCGGCAAAACCGATGCGCCGCGGAGCCATGGGAATCGTGTTTCTTTTCTTGCTGACGATTCTGACTGCAGTCTGCTTTGAAAACTTCCTCGACCTTCCTCCCGCTGCGGGAATGCTGGCAGGTTTGTCCTATCTCAGCTTTTACTTCTACTACCTTTATAGTTCCCGCCATAAGGAAAGTGTCCCTGAGAGTGATATTACGCAGACGGCGATCGACAGCAGCCTTCTTTCCGAGACCGCTGTAGCCAAAAAGACTGAAGACGGCCTCTTTTTTGATGTCTTCCATAATGTTTCACGACTGGAGTGGGACACCCTGCTCTTTTTCTACGGCGTGATGGTCAGTGTCGGGGGACTCAGTTATCTGGGCTACCTTCATCTCGCCTCCCATGCGCTCTATCAGGATCTCGGCGCGACCTGGGCAAATATCCTGGTGGGGATTGTTTCGGCCTTCATCGACAACGGCACCATCATGTATGCGGTCTTGACCATGGCGCCGGACATCAGTCATGGCCAGTGGCTTCTTGTGACCTTGACGGCGGGTGTCGGAGGAAGCCTTCTGGCGATCGGATCAGCGGCTGGAGTTGGCCTTCTGGGTCAGATGGAAGGGAAATACTCCTTTATGTCCCACCTGAAATGGAGTCCAGTGATTGCTCTGGGCTATGCGGGCAGCATCGTCACGCATTTCCTCTTGAATGGTCGGTACTTCTGACGCCATCTGATAATTGGGTGCGAACTCTATGAGAGGTGTGGCAATGCGCCTACGCGCGGTCATTTTGTTTCTTGCCAGCCTTGCCTTATGGCAAGCCCTCGCCGTCGAGGCCGCCGGCAATACGTTTGTTACCCTCAACTACCACGACATCATTCCTGAAGAAGAGCGCGTTCCTCCTTTTGATCGGGTTGCCGTCTGTCAGGAACACCTTGAAAGCCATTTCGCATGGCTCAAGCGGTCGGGCTACCATGTAGTGAGTTATCAGGACATCGTTAATGCCTCCAAAGGGGGCAAGGCCTTGCCGGAAAAAGCGATTCTCCTGACCTTCGATGATGGCTATGAAAGCTTCTACAGCCGCGTATTTCCGCTACTGAAAAAATACCATTACCCCGCCGTGGTGGCACTGGTGGGAACATGGATGGAGTCTGAAACCGCAGCGGAACGCCCCCCGGGCAAAACGCTGCTGAGCTGGACTCAAGTCCGTGAGCTCGTCAATTCAGGACTGGTCGAGGTCGCCTCCCACAGCTATGACCTTCATCACGGCATTCTTTCGAATCCTCAGGGGAACGAACAGGCCGCAGCGACAACGCATGCCTTCGATGGGGATCTTCGCCAATACGAAGATGATGAGGAATATCGTCAACGCATCAATACGGCCGTGGCACAAAGCGCCAACTTTATCTGGCAGCATGCGGGCGTCAGGCCACGCATCATCGTCTGGCCCTTTGGTGAATACAACGAATGGCTCATTGAAGCCGCTCGTGATGCTGGCATGCCCCACACCATGGCGTTATGGGACGGCCTTAACACCCTTGCTGACCTTCGGGCCATGCATCGGCTTCTGATCGCTGATGATCCGAACGAAAAACAGTTCGCGGCGATCGTTGAGAACCTTCGGGCTGACCGCCCGCTTCGGGTGGTCCATCTGGACATGGACTACATCCATGATCGAGATCCCGACCAGACGGAACGCAATCTGGGTGCTGTGATCGAGAGAATCAGGGCCAGCGGAGCCAACACGGTCTACCTTCAGGCCTACTCGGATCCGGATGGTGATGGGAATGCTGATGCGCTTTATTTTCCGAATCGTCACCTGCCGGTGAAGGCGGATCTCTTTAACCGAGTAGCCTGGCAGCTCAAGACCCGAGCGGGCGTCAAGGTTTACGCTTGGATGCCCATGATGGCCTACAAAGCCGATGTGCCTGAGGAATGGCGGGTGATGGAATGGCGCGAGGGTCGCCCACAGGTTCCATCGCATATCTACAGTCGGATTTCCCCATTCAGTCCCGAGGGCCGCCACTGGGTCGGTGATCTTTTCGAAGATGTTGCAAAATTTGCTTCCTTTGATGGCATCTTGTTCCACGATGACGGCATTCTCTCCGACTATGAGGATGTTTCGCCGAAGGCATTGCGCTATGCCCAGGAAGTCTGGGGATTGCCATCAGACTTCAAGACGCTGCATGGCACCCCAAAAATGCGTCTGGCTTGGGCTCAGCATAAGACCGAATTGATGGCCCAATACACCGACTACCTCACCGAGCGCGCAAGACTCTTCAGGCCTTATCTCAAAACCGCGCGCAATCTCTATGCCCTCCCGGTCATGCAGCCAGAAAGCGAGGAGTGGTACGCCCAGTCTCTACCCGCTTTTCTTGCGCACTACGACTATGTCGCGATTGAGGCCATGCCCTTCATGGAAAGGGCCGAAAAGCCCACAGCTTGGCTGCAAGAACTGGCCCAAAAGGTCGGACGATACCCCTTGGGATTTGAAAAAATGGTCTTTGAGCTTCAGACGGTCGACTGGAATACCCAAAAACCCATCCCTATGGAGACCTTCAAGAGCCAGATCAGTCTTCTGAGAAAGGCAGGTGCACAGCATCTCGGTTACTATCCCGATAATGTCTTTTCAGACCAGCCTGCACTCAGCACGCTGAACCAAGTCTTTGCGGTCGAAGTAAAACCCTGAACCTAGCGATGAAGCTTGACCCCTCCATTGAGGATTGGACCGCCCGTCTTCGTAGTCTCCTCGGAGATTTTCCCGAACCTTTGTCACTGGAAACACTCATCACCCGACCCGAGTGGTCATTAATCGATGATGCCTTGGCGCGGTTCATGTTCTATTACCCGCTCTTCATGGCCTACGTCTGGATGATCGGGGCGGTTGTCTATTTTTGGCGACATGAGCGGCGTAAGGCGGGAGATGTCCTGGAACCGCCCGTCTTAAGCGAGGCACCCAAGGTCTCGATTCTGGTTCCCTGTTACAACGAAGCCGACAATGTCAGGGAAACCATCGCCTTTTGTGCTGCCCAGAACTATCCTAATTTCGACATTCTGGCCATCAATGACGGCAGCCGGGACAACACCCTTGAAATCCTGCAGGAACTCTGCACGACCTATCCGAACCTCAGGATCATCAATCTGGCGAGCAACCAAGGCAAGGCGGTAGGCCTCCGGACTGCAGCCCTTCTGACAGACAGTGCCTATCTTGTCTGTATCGACGGCGATGCTCTCCTGGCCCCGGACGCTATCCTCTGGCTTGTGCGGCACTTCATCAAGCATCCCGATGTCGGGGCAGTCACTGGAAATCCCAGAATCCGTAACCGCTCAACACTTCTCGGGCGGGTTCAGGTGGGAGAATTTTCGGCCATTGTCGGCATGATCAAACGCGCCCAGAGACTCTATGGCCGAATTTTCACGATCTCCGGGGTCATTGGTGCCTTTCGCAAATCGGCACTGGCCGATGTCGGTTACTGGAGCCCCGATATGGTCACCGAAGATATCGACATCAGTTGGAAACTACAGCTGGCGGGATGGACTATTCGCTTCGAACCCAGGGCCCTGTGCTGGGTTCTGATGCCCGAAACCCTTCAGGGACTCTGGAAGCAAAGGACCCGTTGGGCCCAGGGCGGCGTTGAAGTGCTCATCCGTTATTTCGGTGAGATGTGGCGATGGCGTTCGCGGGCTATGTGGTTGCTCTATCTGGAATCCGTGATCAGTATCAGCTGGTCATTTCTCGTCTTCGCGACCCTCATTTTTCTGCCCATGGAGCTCTTCCACGAAACCCACCGTGAACGACTTGAGGATCTGTCCCCCAGCTGGACCAGCATGTTGCTGAGCATCACCTGCCTGATTCAATTTGGCGTCAGCCTTTTCATCGATGCGCGCTACGAAAGGAAGACCGGCGGACTGGCGCGCTACTACTATTGGATGATCTGGTACCCCATCGTTTATTGGCTGATCAACGTCGGCACCACCGTCAATGGCTTTTTCCGGGCCATCCGAAAGAAACGGGGGCAACGTGCGGTCTGGGTCACGATTGATCGAGGGCTTCGTCAGCGATGAAGCAGGAAGACCTGATCATTGAACTCCCTCACCTCCAGAGTCTGACGCAGCGTCTGGGGTCCTGGTTTGTTTCGCTGGCCTGCTGGTCACTTTGGATTTATTTTTTGGTGCCTCTGGTGTCTCTGAGCGGTTGGCTTTTGGGCGTTCGCAAGTTCTCCGCTGAGGTGCGCTGGTTTGGCGGCTACAAAAGCCTGATCGACTTGTTGCAGCTCTACGGACTGACGATTCTTGGAATCCTCCTCATCTGGACGGCCTGGACCTTCATCCGAAATTTGGTTCGTCCGAAAGCACCTTTCGCCACTGCAAAAACCCTTCAAAAAGACATTCCGGATGCTCTGGCCCTCCATCCTGAGGATGTGCACCACGCCCGGACGATCCAGAACCTCACCGTGCACTTTGATGAACAGGGCGTCATCACTCGAACCTCACCTCTGGAAAGAAGCCCAACGAATCCATGAAACGACTTCTGACGCATCTTCGGATTTTCGGTCTGATGCTGATCGTCTACAGCCTGACCTATCTTCTACCCATCCTGACGTCACTTCTTTATGACGATGGGACTCTCGAGATCTTCCTTTTCGACATGGTGTTGACGCTGGGGAGCGGGCTCGTCCTTTGGGCAGTAACGCGACAATTTCAGGTCGAATTGAAAGCGCGAGACGGATTCATTCTGGTCTTCGTGACCTGGGTCGGCATGGCCAGCGTATCGACGCTCCCCCTGCTTGCCTATATTGAAGGCCTGGGATTCACGGATGCGTACTTTGAGTCCATGTCAGGCCTCTCAACGACGGGGGCCACTGTCCTCAGCAACCTCGATTACCTTCCCCCCTCCATCAATCTCTGGCGGCACGAACTCAACTGGCTTGGTGGCATGGGCATCATCGTCCTGGCCGTCGCCATCCTACCTATTCTGGGGGTGGGTGGCCGTCAGCTTTATGTGGCCGAAATCCCAGGCCCCATGAAGGATAGCCGGCTGACGCCGAGAATCACCGAAACAGCAAAGAATCTGTGGCTGACCTACGCCCTCATCACACTGGCCTGCATCATCGCTCTCAAGTCGGCGGGAATGGACTGGTTCGATGCCATTTGTCACGCTTTTGCCACCATGAGCCTTGGGGGATTCTCAACCCATGATGCGAGCGTGGGTTATTTCCATTCTGCGGAAATTGAAACCGTCCTCATTGTCTTCATGCTGCTGGCCGGAATGAATTTCGCGACGCACTTCACGGCCTTCCGGGAAAAAAGCCTGGAAGCGTACAGTCGCGATATGGAGGCCCGCCCTTATCTGGTTCTGGTCCTTGGAAGCGCCTTAGGCATTGGACTGGTTCTCTGGCATGCAGGCACCTATCCGACCTTTGGGGCCAACCTGCGTCATGCCGCATTCAACGTGGTATCCATCGCTACCGACTGCGGCTTTTCGAGCGAGAACTACAACGAGTGGCCTCTTTTTGCGCCCCTCTGGATGCTTCTTCTCAGCTGCATTGCTGCATGCACGGGTTCGACAG
Organism: Pseudomonadota bacterium; assembly: GCA_041178325.1. Lineage (GTDB taxonomy): Bacteria > Pseudomonadota > Gammaproteobacteria > Methylococcales > Methylococcaceae > UBA6136. Next base: position 28 of record JBEGVN010000069.1, on the reverse strand, counting down.
GGGGGGGCATCAAGATGATGCGTACCCT
>JBEGVN010000068.1:0-6687 GCA_041178325.1 Pseudomonadota bacterium | reverse complement strand
TTTTTACCGCTTACCTCAAATCTCAAATTGATTATTTGACCTTTACTCGCCTTTCTGGTGCCTTGGAGAAGTTCAATTTACAACTCTTGGATTACCTACAAGAGTTTTACACCCGTAATGGCTCAGATCCTGAAAAGCCCGAAGAGTTGACTCATGAATTAAGTCTCGCCGGCTTGGTCACAGTTGGACTACAAGGTTCTGGTACATGGGATGGAAGTGCAAGCTACAAGCCATCTGAACTTGGGAGGACATTTTTGCTTATCGGATTCCAATTTCAGCCATCGGGATCCCATGACGTTTCCACAACACCATGATTGATCGCAAATAGAGCTTCACGCCCCAAAAGTAAGGTCTGCTTAGGGTCGGAGCTTGACGCTGAGCGGATAGAGCCTGATATTATGACGGTAACAATGACGGTATCTTTTGTTTTATGCTGTTGATGGCTCTGTTCCTGTTGAGTATTTGGATCCTTTCGCCGGCTCCATCTTTCAAAGACCTATCCAACAGGTCGCACCGTGCTACAGATTCTTTGTAGCATGTCTTGGTCGTCAAAATCCCCAGCTTTTTCTCTTTGCGGGCTCGCGCTTTTGAAGTAGTGCTGAGCGATCGTTGATGCTGTTCGAGCTTTTTCAGCGTTTAAGACTAAAAATGATCGCGCCAGAAACCGACGGGCATGGAGAGCAACAGGGGATTCGGCTCCCGTTTATCACCAGCCCGAACACAAGACTTGTAAGCGGAGGCCGGTGACCGTCGGTTATTTATTAGAGCAGGCGGAACGATTACCTGGCCTCAGTGCTCCTTAGGTCTAATAGGATTAAGGATCGTAGGCGCTTGCCAAGCCTATCTTTCGACGATGATAGCGTCGCCATGGCGGATCGTGCCGCCGGCTATAACGCGGGCATAAACGCCAATCGAGGGGAGGGCTCTCCCAGCAAATGGCACCATCACGCGATTTTGCAAAATACCTTTGTTCATCACATCAAGATCCCGGGGCAAATCACCTTGGGCAAGGGTAGGCATGATGCAACGTGGACAGGGGTCAGTGATGTGCAGGCGCACAGAGTCTCCAATGCGGACTGTTTTGCCAACCCAGTCGTTTTCAACAAAGCCATTTTGATCGCCGGTGTCAATGACGATGTTGGGCCGAAAGCGGCGTGATTCGAACCGTCCCTGTGGATATAGTTCGTTTAGCTTTGTCAGCGATGCGGTGGTCAGCAAGTGTATGGTGGCATAGTCAAAGAATGTGCCTTTTGGGGCGTCGCCGGCAACGGCCTCTTGACTGATTTCATTTGCCTGACCGGCGAACTCTGGCCAATATTGTTCCAGGGTTGGTTCTTCGGGAGCTGCTACGCACAACTCAACCGGGCGATTCAGCGCTGCGGAAAGTTCGGCGTTGGCGCTGGAGTCGTCACTGAGCAGGCTCTTGCCACAGGGGAAGGTGATGCGGGTTGGCGGCAGCTGAGCACCCAGAGGTGGCGTCACATAAGCTGCATGATAAAAAAAGATGTCTGGCCATTTTCGGGGGTTTTTGGCGCTGACAATCTTACCGGTCTCAATATCAAGTAGAGCGAAGGCTCGGTCACCGTGCACACCGTGGGGTGTTATCTCGGACGAGTTCAACTCCTCTCCCATCATGGACTTTACGGGATACCGCCAAATTGTCGCGACTTTTTGTGTTGTATTGGACATCAGACTTCTACCTTGTAAATTGACCGTTTTGACACCTCGAAGGTCAGTTTACTCCTATCCAACATATCGAAGCGTGCTAGAGATCTTTTGTAGCATGCCTGGGTCGTCAAAATCCCCGTTGCCCGTTTCAGGGTTTAACGCTCGAATTCTATGGGGCTCACGCTTTTGAAGCTGAGCTGAGCTGAGCTGAGCTGAGCTGAGCTGAGCTGAGCTGAGCTGAGCGCTTATTTGCGCTTTTTGAGCTTGTTCAGCGTTCTTCAATCTGTCCCTTTCTAACTGTTGGCGTTTAAAACGACAGTTCATTTTTTGAAAGAAGAAATGGATGGCTCTCATCAAAAGAGAGGACGCCGGCCAAAGTTGTTACGCCTATAAGCAGAGCCGTGGATTTTCATTCTTCTGGCTTCGCGGTCCGTCTCATGAACAGATTAAATGTCTTCGCCTGCTTCAGTCTCAACTTCACCAATGTCATCCGTTCTGTAGCACTGTCGAATCAGATCAGCAGCATCGCGGAGCTCACGCTCGATTCTAGATAGCGTTGTTTGATTCGGTAATGACCCCTTAGCAACGACTGCCGTCAATTCAGTCATTGCCGATGATGAGTAGCTCAAGGCGTCTTTCAGGAGAATGCTTTTATCTGGGGTCGACATGAAAAAATCCTCAGTTGCAGGGATCAAGTTGGAGCTTTATACATCATTGGATACCCAGCCTTGTAACACGGAATTTCCTCACTTGGTCATTCGTTCTCACTATCCTCAATTAGCCTTCACACGTTGTTTGGAAACACATCCGGAAAATTAAAATGGAAAAAGAAAAGGTCTTGGTGCTCTGCGCAACCGGTAAAGCAGGCAGAAACGTCTGTCGGGCACTGATTGAAGCAGGATTTAAGGTGTATGGGACGACAAGGTCGAATACCCAAAAGTTGTCGCATCTAGGTGTAACCCCTTTTCTCTGTGATTACACCAGACGCGAAGATCTTGATCGTGCTCTGATGGAGACTGGGGCAAAGAAGATTTTTGTGATCACTGACTATTTTGGGGCCGCTAAGTCAAATGGGGAGCTTGAAATCAGTCACGGTAGGCTCGCAATTGATGCAGCAAAGTCAGCGGGGGTCGAGCACCTTGTCTTTATGAGCGTTGCGGACGCCGAGTTAATGGACGAGCGGGTTAAGCACGTTAAAACTAAAGTGGTCATCGAGGATTACTTGCGAGCATCTGGAGTCAATTTTTCAATCCTGAGGCCTTGTGCGTTCTTTGAAAATTTTGATGATCCCGCGAACTGGAATCCATTGAAAAAAGGTCAATTGAAATTCCTCAGTGACAAGGAAATAAAGTACTGCTCAACTTACGATCTTGGGCGTGCGGCTGTGATCATGTTTAAAGATCCTGCAAAGTGGCTCGGGAAGAGTCTGGATGTAATTAGCTGGAAGGGGGGGTTGGGCCAAGTGGCTGCTGCGTTGGAGAAGGTGGGTGGCGTCAAGGTGAAGTTCGGGCTCGCCATGCCCATTTTCCTAAGGAAGCTGTTCCTCAAAGACTTGCACTACATGTTTGTCTACTACGAAGATCAGAAAGGTCCAAAAGGCGAGCCAGAGGAATTCAAGAAGATTTTGCCTGACGCATTTAATGCTGAGGACTGGTTCAGATTCCATGGCAAATCACTAGTGTCCGGTTAATAAAGTGAACAAATCCAATTGGTTAGGCTGCACGGGCGCCTCCTTTTTGTTTTCTGTGACCGCCAAGGCCTGATTTAAAGGGATTTTCTCGAACAAAGTGACGGAAAGGATCTGTAGCAAAGTGTAGAGCGAGGCCTCGAGTTGGAGCTGTTTTTTCACGATCGCGACCAACACATAAACCGAGACGGCAATCCAGATCTGGGTCTTCACCGCGTTCTCTGAGGTCCCATAGAACTGTTTGATGCGAAGGTGTTGCTTGATCCATTTGAAGAACAGCTCCACCTGCCAACGGCTCTGATACAGCGAGCAGATTGTTGCCGGATCCAGATCGAACTGATTGCTTAGGAACACCAAGGATTTGTCGGTTTCTGGATCCCTGAATCGGATCCTTCTGAGGTGATCCGGATAGTCCTTGGAGGTGTTGTATCCATCCAAGGCGATGGTTTGATCGCAGATCAGACCGGTGGAGCGGTCCACCGGCCGAGAATAGACCCGATGGGCGTCCAGATTCGATTTTGCGCGGGTCACGAAGAAGCTTCCGGCGCGGTGTAGGTTGTGGAGACGTGAAAAATCGACGTATCCACGATCCATCACATAGATCGCTCCAGGCTCTGGCAATAGGAGATCCAGGGCATGAACGTCGTGGAGCTTGCCGTTGGAGATATGGATGAAACTGGGGATATTGCCCCTGAGGTCCAGCAAAGTGTGCATTTTGACAGCTGACTTGGTCGACCGGAAAGACGCCCATGGGAAGAGCGACATGCAAAGGTCGATGGTCGTCGAGTCCAGCGCGTAGACGGTGTTGCTGAGATCGAGGCCAAGGCTCTCGGTGGAATAGAGCTTCCGAGCCTGAGTGATGAGCCGTTGTGCGAATTCGGCATAAATGCGCCAATCGCGATTCTCGTTGGCATCGGCCAGAGTTGATCGCCGAACGGTTTCGCGGAAACCCATGTGACAAAGGTTGTGGGAGTGCGTCGATAGACTGGCTTCGATGTCTCTGAGGCTTTCCCGGTATGTCAGTTGAGCAAAGGCCATCACACGGTAATGCTCGGTGCAGGGAAATACTCGAACGCGGTGATTGCCTCGATATTTGGTGACGATTCTTGAAAGCGTGGTCCATGGAAGGTACGCCATCAACTGTGCGAAGAGTGTCTTTCCAGAGTTCATGGTCAGCTTCCTGGCAAAAGCGGGAAGCTTGCGGAAAATTCAAATCGACACCAACTATTTTTACTCTGGAGGCCCTGCAGTTCATGGGATACAGACTTTTCAACCGCCGGTTAACCGGACACTAGTGATGGCAAATATTCAAATGGCGAGAGAATTGCGGAGTGACTTGGCGGCTGATTTTCTCGGTTAAACATCGAATTCTCTCTCCGTAATTGCCCTAGATCTGAATGGAGTGCGAATTGTTTCGAAATCTGTTGAACCGTTTCGATGGGTTGATAAACTCAACGAGGTTTTCAATGGAGGATTCAAGCATGAAGACAATAGCAAGTCTTGGGGTCTTGATCTTGTTGACGCTTGAATTTTTTTCAGTCCCAGCGTACGCGGCAGAGAATTCTAGTGCTGTGAAGCAGGGTGTACTTTCCCCAACTAACAAGAAAAGTGCCCTAAATTGCGATAAGCACCCAAATACTTGGGAAGAGGCATTGCTGATGCAGGAGAAGAAGCAGTGGCCTAAGGCTGCGGATTCTCAGCCGAGTATCAATTTGTCGGGCGTCTACCTGTTTAATGACCCCCCAGCAGGCAAGACCTGTTATCAATATGTTTGGCAGGAGTGTCTAGAACTCACCATCACGGGTGGTTGTACTGATAATGCCACTGGGGCGGTGGTTTCAGGTGCTCCTTTGCATCACTACGTCATGAACAATGCCTATGGGCATGCCGATGAGTTCGGAAAAGATAAATGTTCCGATCCCACGAATGGGAATTGTTATGCAGCCCTCGGACCCACGCTTAATAAGGCACTAATCGTCCGTACTACTAAAGAATGGTGCGAAACCTACGGTGCTGAAAATGCTGTCATGTTGGTGGGGCAGTTGCTAACAGGAGAGGGTTCTGGTCCCGGAGCTGTTGGTTGGAATGCTGTCAGGGCCGTCAGCTCGGATGGCGCTTTGATATTTGTTCAGAACCCTGCCGCTGCTGAGTCTGGTGCACAAGTGGTTACAGTTATGAAGAGGGCGCCGGATACAGGCATTCAGTGTAACCACCAAGGGTTCGACCCCAAGAGCTCCTATTGCAAAAGGCGCTCATATCAAGATGCCTCCTGGTCATTCACCCCGGCCTGTTGCTCGGCAAATCGAGACTTAACGGCTTACACCAAATTTATGGATATGGGTCTATATCCCTCCAGAGATGTTCAGCCGTTCCCGAATGGTCCTAACGTCGTATCTTGTGATGGTAGTACGCCCGCCAGACAGTATTAAAAGTATCCGCGGCATTGATCCAATCTTAAAGTGATATGGGTATGTGCCCTGCTTAGGCGTGAGTTTGTCGGTTAAACACTGAGAGCTGCTCAAGCCTTCTTCTTGTGCAGTTCATCGATGACCATTCCACCTTCCAGTCGTGATGCGTAGAACCGTTCAATCATAGCTATGCTGGTTCGCGCATTTCGGGCTAGTGTCAGCAGATTGATTTCGCCACCGAAGATCAATCGTTACATGATCGCGGTGTGGCGGAGAGCATGGAGGGTGACGGCCTCTTCGGGCTTCTGTTTTACTAAAGTCAAGGCCGCTTCGCGCTGGTAGGCGATCTTGTCGTAGGCCGAATCCCTGTTGAGCACGTCGGGGAGGAATAGGAAGTCTTCATCCAGGCCATACCCGATTTGCCGGTGATGTTCCCGCAGCTTCTTATAGTAGTAGGCAGCGCGGGGCAGGCTTGTGATGGGTTTGTCGTGCTTCATGGCCTCGGGGATTGGCATGTAGAGATAGTCACCCCGAGCGCCTGAACGGATTTCAAAGTGCTTGTGCTGCATAGTCTTCAGGTCAGAGGGCCTGATGAATGTGTAGACAATGAATGGAATTTCGTAGATGAGATCTTTGGTCACAGTGACACGGCGGAGCAATTTCCCTTGTCCCGATTTCACTCCTTTGCCCAGCGTCGAGAATGCCAATTTGATCGTGTTTGATGATGGTTGGCGCCTGTGCAGATCATTCTTGAATTCGTCCAGCAGCCCATATTTGATTTCGCTGACATCGAAGCTGCCGAACTGTTGGAAGAGGTAGTCCTTGATGATGTCTCGTTGGTGTTCGGCGTAGCGTTTTGGAATCTCCCCAAGCTCCGCTTTTTGCTGATCTTCCTTGATTAAGCCTTCGGCACAGATCAGGAAT
>JBEGVN010000067.1:0-7492 GCA_041178325.1 Pseudomonadota bacterium | reverse complement strand
TCGCCTTCGCTCATGTTATAGCCATGGACGATGAACAAAATGTCACCGCGGCGTTCCCCATTTTCATTGATCCAAACGGCAGCGTTTCGGACTTTCTCGAACCATTTTTGTGCCGATACCCGATGTGAAGGGGAGGGTTCCTGTGTGCCAGGAACACTAAGATATTGCGTAGGACCGATACCGGCAATAAAGCCACCGTCTTGAACTGCGCGCACCGACATCACGAAATCATTCATTACTTGCCCCTATGGAGAGAAGTTCTCAAATTCTCGAACCTTAAGTTGCAGAAAAGAATGAAGAAAGTCGCAGATTCACGTATCCCAATTTCGCTGTCGTATCCGTTATTAAGGGGGTGAGAGGGAAACGTCTTTTCATGTTGATACGCGCCAAATGAATGAGGGATTTGATTTTGCTTATTCGGTTAGGTAACGAGCCAATAGGGAGTGAATGCCTGCACCAGGAATCAAACTTTTTAATATCACTGAAGATTTATGAGGTGCTGTTGAAATCGAGTCGATGGCTGATCAGGGAGAGTTCGGTTAGTTTTATTCCATTACTCATAGTGACGATCCTTCTGTATCTAGATTATCAAGTGAGTTGGGCGAATGTGAGCAACGGTGGGGACGGACCATGGGAAGGATTCCCAAGATCCATGCCGCATCTTCGCTACGAAGAGGATGAGGCCTCTGCCTCAAATCACCATTTCGGAGTGGACAAGGCCTTTAGTCCTTATGTCGACCCCGATTTTAAGGCTGCCCAAGCATTTCCTGATCCCCTGGCGAACCCAGAATTCAGCAGCTACAACCTGATTTTGATCGTCAATAAACTTGACGATCCTTTCTGGGGAGTTCACCAGACCCTGCGTATTTACAAACGGGGCAGAGGTCTTCTCTATTACTGGTCGATTTCAACGGGTATCAAGGGGTTTGAAACCCCCGCAGGCTACTACCGTCCAACCATGTTTTCTTCGAGGCATTGGTCAAGCATTTATCAAGTTCCCATGCTCTGGGCGGTGTTTTTTCATGGTGGAATGGCGATCCACTCATCACTCGATCGTGACTCGCTTCGTGAGTTGGGGAAGGGGCCCTCATCTCACGGATGTGTTCATGTCGAGGACTATCGTGCCGAGGAATTATTTCATCTGGTCGGCCACAGCGGGTTTGGATCAGTGGATGCGATTAACCCTCGTATGGGGCATAAGACTGGAAAGAAGGTTCAGTCCTATAAAACGCTGATCATTATTTCGCCGGTGAAGAAATGGTTGCCTTCTAACGATCTGGAATATCCGGGGCATGCTGCACAGCATGGACTGAAAATTGCGCCTCAAACTTCAAGACTTCGTCCTACTGCAAAAACCAAGTCGCAATTTTTACCGTCAAAAGTTACCCGGTCCCACTCCAAAAAGTCCCACACAAGCACATTAGAGAAAGACACTAGATGAGAGATCTCAATCACTCCTCCTGAAGTTTGGGCTTGGCTGTGTGAATGTCCTTCTCTATCCATTTCAACCACATTTGCGCCAGCGTAGTCAGACAGAGAGGTCCAATGAAAATACCGATGGGCCCAAGGCTGAAAATGCCTCCCATAACGCCAAGAATGATCAAAAGCAACGGATGATGTGCCCCATAGCTAATGACCAAGGGACGAAAAATGTTGTCGGCCGGATTAATCAGTAAAGCACCCCAGGCGATGAGTCCCAAACCTGTAGTCACGTCTCCCTTTTGAAAAATCATCCATAGGGCAATGGGGCCCCAAATTAAAATAGTTCCAAAAATCGGGATTAAGGAAGCAGCGGATGTAAGTAATCCCAACAGAAATGGGGTTTCGAATCCGAAAATCCAAAAGCCCATGCTGGCAATGACGCCTTGAAGCATGGCGCTTCCGAATATCCCATAAGCGACTGCCCGTGTTGTTGAGGTGATGTTATTGAGATATGTGTTGGCGTTGCAATCTGCCATCCGGGAAAGTCCTATCTGCAAGTGATGCCCCAGTGTTCGCCCATCCCGAAAGAAGAAAAACAGGCTCACGACTGTAAGGAGCAGCCCTGCGGTATTCTGGGGAACATGTTGCAAAGTTCTGGAAGCTTTCTTTAGTAAAGAGCCCACTATCGACCGAATTAATTCGGAATGATTGCCTTTTTCAACCTGTGTTATCTCGAGTAGCCGAGCAAGAGTGTTTCCTACAATGGGTGTTTTCTGAATCCACTCGGGGATATTCAGTTTCCCTGAGTCGAAGTGAGAGGCAATCTGACTCAATGTAGGGAGTTCCTGTTGGACCTCAGAAATACCCCACACCAAAGGAAAGCTGAGACAGACCATCAGTAGGAAGGTGAACAGCCCTGCGGTAAGGTTAGGAGAACCCTGCCAACGGCATTCTAAGAAATGGTACGCAGGCCAGAAAATGATGGCGATGAGTCCAGCCCAGCCCACAGAGCTCCAAAAAGGCTCCAGGACAGTGGCAGAAATGACGAACAAAATGATGCAAAAGAAGAGGCGCAAAAATTGCGTACTGGTCACTTTTTCGATTTCCGATTTGCGAATACAGCCCTTGAGGGGAATACCATTTTCTCTAGCTCAACCAAAAGAAAAAAGCATGATGCCACCCCCACACAGGCAAACAACTCCTCGAGGCTGAGTGGATGAGTATCCAGCACATCATTAAACCAGGGAAAGTAAACGGCACATAACTGAAGAATGAAGGTGCCAGACACGCTCACGATCAGAATAGGATTTGAAAAAAAGCCGTGTTTGAGGATGCTCGTTCGCTCAGAACGAATGGCCATGATGTGTGTCAGCTGGCTTAAAGAGAGCACAAGGAAAAGCATGGTCTGCCAGTTTTCAAGACCTTGATGGTAGGTATAGGCTTGAACGGCGAGGCAGGCTCCGGCCATGAAAAGACCGTAAATTAGAACGCGTTGCCACATCCCGCCCCCAAATATTCCCTCTGCGGGCGCTCTCGGTTTGCATTCCATCACGCCTTTCTCCGCTGGCTCGAAGGCCAGAGCAATCCCAGGGATGCCATCAGTCACAAGGTTGATCCAAAGAATCTGAATGGGAAAGAGTGGGAGTGGCAGCCCGAGCATCGGGGCCGCCAATAGGCAGATCAATTCTGCAGCATTACAAGTCAGGGCATAGCGAATAAATTTTCTGATGTTGTCATAAATTCGGCGCCCTTCTTCGATCGCAGTCACTATGGTTGCGAAGTTGTCATCGAGCAGAATCATCGGAGCAGCTTCACGCGCAACATCCGTTCCATGTCTTCCCATGGCAATACCGATGTCCGCTGATTTGAGTGCAGGCGCATCATTGACTCCATCTCCGGTCATGGCTACAAACTCGCCTTGCGCCTGGAGTCCAAGGATGATTCGATTCTTCTGGGACGGCGTTACTCGAGCAAATACACGAACCGATGCAAGGGCATGACGTAATTTAGGGTCATCCAAAGAGTCCAGCTCTGTGCCCGTCATGACGCGGCCACCTGGTGATGTGATGCCAAGTCTCATGGCAATTGCGCGTGCTGTCTCGGGATGATCACCAGTCATCATGACCGGCGTTATCCCTGCCGCAAGGCAATGAGCGACGGCCTGAGCTGACTCTTCGCGGGGTGGGTCGATCAATCCTGCCATACCAAGCAGAGAGAGACCCGATTCAATTTGATCGTCAGACTCCTCTCCAGATTCGAGTGAACGCTGAGCGAAACAGATGACGCGCATACCTTCCGCTGCCATCTGGTGGGCTATTAATTCGATCTCCTGTCTGGCAAGTGAGGTCAATGGCAGGTTGCCGATGGAAGCGCAGCGGGGAAGAAGCACATCCGCTGCACCTTTTGCAATGGCGAAATGTGCGCCTTCTTCCCGGTGCAACGTCGTCATCCGCATGCGCTCGGAATCGAAAGGGATTTCATCAATTCGAGGAAACCGCGATCTTAACGCCTGAATTTGATCGTGCTTGAGCTGTGTTGACTGAAGAAGCGCTGTTTCTGTCGCTTCCCCTGTCGGTTTTCCTGAGGCATCGAATGACGCATCATTGTTGAGTGTCAAGGCTCTCAGAAAATCAGAATGCATGGACCAGTCTGGAAACTTTACGACTTGATTACCGACGATGAATGCCTCAACCCGCATTATGTTCTGTGTCAGAGTGCCAGTCTTGTCAGAACAGATATAGGTCACAGAACCCAATGTTTCGACGGCATGTAGTTTTTTGACTAGAGCATTTCGTCGCGCCATATGAAGCGCACCCAGTGCCAGCGATACCGTCGCAATGGCGGGTAGAGCCTCTGGAATGGCAGCAACGGCTAAGCTGATGGCGGTCATCAGCATGAGTTCGATAGGTTTCCCAGCATTTAGTCCGATCCAGAGGACCAAGCCACAAATCGCGATAACGAGCAGAGAAAGCCAGAGTCCGAATTGATTCAGGCGATATTGAAGGGGGCTAGTATGGGTAACCTGATCTTCAACCAATCCGGTGATTGCACCCAACTCGGTCCGCTCTCCTACCGCAACAACGATGCCAAAACCTCGACCGGATGAAACAACGGTCCCTTTGAATGCCATGTTGGTTTGGTCGCCCAATATGACTTTCTGCTCGTGTATACGATGGCATGTCTTGCTGACCGATACACTTTCCCCTGTAAGAATCGATTCATCGATTTGAAGCCTAAAGGTTTCTGTCAGCCTCATATCCGCCGGAACGATACTTCCTGATTCAATAAAAACCACATCTCCAGGAACAAGGCTCTCGGCTGGAATCGTTTGGAGTTTCCCATCACGTCGCGCCTGGGCCCCACGTTTCGATAGCGTGCGTATAGAAGCTACGGCTTTGGCTGCGCGATACTCCTGGATAAAGCCCAGGGTTGCATTGACGAACAGAATAATGAAGATGGTGATGCTGTCTTTCAGATCGCCAATGACGCCTGAAAATATGGCTGCAGCCATCAGTATAAGGACCATGAAATCCTTGAACTGACGAAGAAAAAGCCTCAGGGGCGAGGGCGGAGTACTTTCTGTGATTCGGTTTGGTCCGAAAGTCAGTCCTCTTGCAATGGCCTCGTCTGCAGACAGCCCCTTTTCCGCAGAGGTCTCCAGCCATGCTTCCACCTGCCAGGGATCCAAGAGATACCAAGGAGGGTTTTCCGGATGGATCGAGACCTTCATGATTTCATCTGAACCTAAAGGGCAGTTACTTTTAGAAGAAAATTATTCTGAGTCTGGCGTCATAGATGGTCGAGCCCAGGACGCGTCGAGTTCTTTGTTACATGGTCATGGCGGTCAAGTGAATGCGTACTTGTACACAGGATCAATGGGGTGGTTGGCATCGGGAGCCCTTACTTTGGAACCAGAAAGAATTGGCAGTGAGATTAAATAACACTTCGGAGATACCGAGGTTTTCTCTCAAGTCATAGATCAGGAACTAATTGATGCCGTAACACTGAGCATCCTTCAGCCCGGTGCTCGTTGGGGACTTTAATAGCCCAGCACAATCTATACCCACCGGCCTGGCAACCATTTGCAGAGAATCATGGTCAAAGACTGTGGTAATAGATCCATTGTTCAATGATAGAGGCGCAGATATGTCTTCCCCCCCGTATGCAATCTACGAAACCATGGAAGATCTTGATGGAATCGAGGTAATTGATTTCATTACGGTTGATGAGCTCGATCAGGAGATCGAGTTTGAAGATATCGACGATTCACCCTGATCAAGCTAGCCACACCAACGTACTGGAAAAGGATCGGTTTCGATTCATTTTCAGGGCGCCATCAAGGTCAGCAGGAGTCAAAATAACTTTAGCCGCATCAAGCCAATGATCTTTGCTGCGTAAATTTTCTCTCTATCGTCGAGTTCATGTCGGACACAGCGATAGATAGCCGTCAGTGCCTTCACATCATGAGGGCAGGGGTCGTGCAGTTGAGAACAGAACAGAAGGATCTCGCTAAAAGCCGGTGAGAGGGAGTGGGGTGTACCTGGAAGTTTCAACACCGATTGGATGGCCTGCATTACGCCTCCTCAAAAAAGGCGGCTGCCGAGTTGGATTCCAACTAAGACAGCCGTAATCAGAGAGTGAACCAAGGGAAGTTTGCCCTTGACCACTCTTAGGCAAATATCGAGCCATGATTCTTAATTGCAGTATTTCGCACTATCTATGGTGATACCGATGCTTCGAAGGCGCCTTCATCGCCCTGTGCGAAGGGTTGATATGACGCACCTCTGTGGCAAATGACCGAGTAGCTAGCCAGCAAAGATGATCGTGGCCGAATCAATACTCTGTTAAAGAGCGGAGGGTGATTCGGGGAGGGCTATAACCCATCATCCACGTCGGTTTCTTCTGATCTGAGAAGGAGTCCCGCAGCAGCAGCCTGCAAGAGGAGCAACTGGGAAAAATCATCCCCATATCCATGGCCTATAAGGGACTGAACCTGGTCACGCGTTGTGCTCGTCGTTGGCATCGGCACTCCAAGAGCCCGGGCCGCTGAGAGTCCAAGGTCGAGATCCTTTAGCATCAGTTGTGGGGTGAATGTCACCTCGAAGTCGAGATTCGTGAGAGCCGGTGATTTATATCGGGTGAACATCGACCCCATCACACTCGAATTTAGAAAATTCAGGAAATCACCCCGTTTCAGGCCAGACTTTTCCGCGAGGACGAGAATCTCCGAAAGATTCTGGGTGACTACACCCAGCATCACGTTGTGACAGATCTTTGCAATTCTGGCGAGGTCTCCCGTCCCGACATAGGAAACACTTCGGCCGATCACATGGAGGTAAGGCTCGATCTCCTTGTATGCTTCTTCAGGTCCTGAAGCGACGATCGAGAGTTTCCCTGCATGAATGACCTTGGCATTGCCTGAGACGGGTGAGGCAATGAACGCAATACCGAGTTGGATCAGTTTTTCCCGAACGGCGGCAGATTCATCTGAACCGATTGAGGTGAAATCGACGATGATCCGGGGTTTGTCTTCCCCTGAGAGAAGGCCATCCTCACCAAACAGAACCGCGTCGACCTCGTCATGGCTAGCAACGATCATGAAAACGATCTCGCAGGAGCCTAGTTCCGAGAGACCCTTGGCAACCATTGCGCCCTTACCAGCGAGGGGAAGTGCCTTGGATGGGGTTCGATTCCAAACCTTAAAGTCATGTCCTGCCGATATTAGACGATCGGCCATAGCAAGACCCATGCGGCCAGTCCCTATCCATCCCAGTTGATAAGTGGCGCCTTTCGCTTGATTCATCTTTTATTCGCTATTGAATTTATGGGCACGGTCTAGGTGATAAAACCAGAGGCATCATCGGATACCCTCATTCGAAAATGACTTTCCAAGCTATTGCTGAATGAGATGTGCTGGGGCAACTCAGGCTCTATCGAGACCCTGTCAGTTAACCTCATCAATCACTTTCGATATATCCCATCGCATCATGGTGTTTTTGATGTCTTCAATCTCGAGATTCATATCTTTTGCAATGGCCTCAATGGGCCATCCAGATTCGAGATAATTCTC
>JBEGVN010000066.1:0-13794 GCA_041178325.1 Pseudomonadota bacterium | reverse complement strand
AAAGCCGCAGGACTTGCGGTGTTAGCCCGTGGAGAGAATGTCAGACTTGTGTCGCCAACCGGCATGAGCAATCCTCAGTGAAGCAGGAATCCTCTTCCTTCAGGGAGAGGAGTAGTCAAGCCTCTGTCATATCTGCGCGCCATAATGCGCCCCGGTCCGGACCCCAGTCGGGTCATCGGCAAATCCAATCATGAACCCAATCCTCATGTCCCACTCAGATCACTTAGCGAATCCTTCAAACTTCATGATTTCTGCGGAATTTCACTTTCTCATGGATGAATATTTTAGTGAACTAGGGTGTGCGCCTCCCGTGGCGCATTTGGTCAACATACCCGCAGTGATGGCTGTCGCCCTGCTTTCCAAGGCGATTCTTTTGAAACGCCCGATCGAAGAGTTTCCCTCATAGCTCAAAGCGGACGTGAGTTGCAGCGGCATTTGATCTAAGCTTGTCCCTTTATTTCAGGGGTGAACTTCTGGTCAGGCGGTTTTGTGTCGCGTGATCTTTGACCCGGTGAAAGCACTGGAGCTTTAGTTTGCTTTGGGCTGAATCTGAACGCTGGGTTACAAGTTCTTTCGATTTCTTAAGGGGTAGGTTTGAGCAAGGTATACAAATTCCATCTGTCATCGCCGGCTGAGAAGGTCATCGAAAAAGCTAAGGCAACGGCTGCTAAAAACGGAATTGCATTCAAGGGTGATGCCGCGAGTGGTTCTTTTTCAGGAATGGGAGTCGTCGGCGAATATCAAACGAATGACCGGACGCTTCAGGTTCAAATCAAGAGTAAGCCGTTGCTGGTGACATGGGGGCTGATCGAGAAGAGCCTGAAGGAGTTCTTTGCCTCTGCGTAAGGGAGCTCAGACTCCAGGGAGCAGTCACGAGCATGATCTGTCTCATTGATTCACCATCGACATAAAACCGTCACAAAATTTTGGCACTCTTTCGCTCCCAATTTATGGAAGGAGCATCGACATGATGGGTGGTGATGAATTGTCCGAGTTTTTGACGGACAGCCCCTTTGGTTTTTCGGAATCCCTGGGATCAGAGGATGGTGAGGGCGAGTGGGTGGATGATGGGATTGCTACAGATGCGGATCTCCCCGGCGCCTATGAAAACTGGATCTTCATCCAGGCTGAACCCATCGTGGAGTCTCGTCAACGATAAGGGAGGGTGCCCCCTTGATTTTGACTTCGCGGCTGTGACCAAGGAAAACGGTAAGAAAGCCGTCATATTCTCTCCCTAAACTAACGATCATCTGGACCTTTCATTCGCGGGACTGTTTGCTGCGAATGGCATGTAATCAGGTGGGCACCTCTAGACCTTCAGGCATGTTGATTTGAGGCCTTTTTAAGTCTCATTTGGCCTTGCTTCGTCTTTCATGGCTACCAAAAACCTGCTTAGGTTGCTGCTGAGGCTGGCCAAGACTCACTTGATTAAGCGTGACATCTCTTTTCTGTCGGACGTTATTCAGGGGAGTTAAGCGATGAATGATTACAACAAAGGACATACCTTCAAGCGTTTCGATGGGGAGCTTTCGAATCTTCATTTAATGGTCACCGAAATGGGTGCTCTCGTCCTAGAACAGCTGACGGGTGCCCTTGATGCCTTTGTGAGGCAGGATGCCAATAAGGCAAGGCTGATCATGGAAAAGGATACGCATTTGGATCGGCTCGAGGCCGCGGGGGATGCCGAAATCATCCGAGTCATTTCGCAAAATGCGCCTCTTGCTTCAGATCTTCGCGTAGTGATTACGGTGTCCAAAAGCATCAGTGATCTTGAAAAAATAGGTGATGAGGCCGTCAGGATTGCGGGGATTCTATTGGATATCCAGCATGCGGCCAGAGGTTATATGAGTGCTGAACTGGCACTTGAGTTGAAAAACGTTGGTCAGATGGCGATCGATAACTTGAGGTCTGCATTAGGTTTGTTTGAAGTCTGGGACGAGGGCCAGGCCTTGAGAGTTATTGAAGGTCATCGTCAAATGGACAGTCAGTTTCAACAGGAGCTTCAGCGGGTGATGACCTGCATCATGGAGAACAAGATTGAGCTGAGTCATGCGGTTTCGTTTGTTCTTGTGGCCAAGTCGCTGGATCGCATTACGCACCATGCCCTCAATCTTGCTGAATACGCACTTTTTGAAATGAAAGGGATTGATCTTCGGCTGATTCAGCCTTGATTTGATGCGAGTTGACCTAAATTCCGGAATACGCAGATGAAAAGCAAGTGGGCTATCGGTTTTGAATGGGTGGTTACCGCCGCTGCGGTCATCACCGTCATTATTTTGGTCTTTTTAGGGAGTGATTCTGCGGCCGTAAGCAATTTAATCTGAATTGGAGCTGTGCTCTATCGCCCATAAAGCGTATTTCACAAATCTGTAACAATGGCTTCCTAAAATGACCAAAGGGTCTCCCAGAAGCCATTCAAGTGGTTATGCTGGAATTCATCCCGCCTCAATGCGAGGCGGGTTTTTTTTGTCTGGGGCCCATGCAGCTGCCCGAAATGGATCTTGAATGAGATGGTCTTGCTAATGGACGCGGCCGTGGTAATCGAACAGACCAATGAATCTTCGATCAAGAGCGTGAGGAGGAATGAGAGTCCTTTTTAGACGCCCTTTTTGGATAGCGACGATCGAGATCATCCGCATATTTTGAAAGCATCTGCATCGAACGTGCAAAGGCTTCAGGAAATCGTTTTTGAATCGGACGTGTCATTCGGATTCCGGTCTTAGGCCAGAGGATCATGATCCCCCCGATCCAAAATGGTGGGACCCCTGGAATGCCAAGCTCGCTCAGGAGCCCTGAAATGAGAAGAATCCAGCCAACATCTCTAGGAAGATGGGAAAGTTCATCGGGAATTTCTGAGGGTGGAGTTTCGGATGGCTTGTTCTTCTTCATCAAATTCGATGCAATGGGTCTTTTGTTGATGCGTTCAGCATAAGTAAAGAATGTGACGGAGCCATGAAGTGTTGGTGCTGGCCTGCGATCGCACTGGGCCGCAAAGGGTTTCTCACGAATACTTAAATATAGGGTGATTTATGTCTCTGCATGCGAAAGTGCTTTCCATCAAATGGATTGTCTGGGTGAGTTTGACCGCGTCGCTTGTGGCTTGCTCTCCCTTCAATCAGGGGATCGAGCAGGACCTTAGCAACCAATCGATGGTCTGCAAGGATGGCATCAAATACCTTCCCTACACCAATTATAGGGATCAGGCCTATACCCCAGAAGGTCGCCCTGAGACCTGTCCGCGGGACCTTTAATTGGGTTCTGGGTTTTCTTTTCGACTGATCTTAATGCGGATGTAACAATCGTTTTGTTGAATTGTCATGTCCGGGGCGCTGATTCAGTGATCCCGATGGCTTCCCTGGCTGCAAGGTCGCGACGGGTTCAACATGACGATCAATCGTTACAAGTCCATCTTCATTTCCGACCTCCATATTGGTTCGACGCAATGTCAGGCCGATGTGCTTCTCGATTTCCTGAAATATAACGAAAGCGATGTCCTCTATCTCGTTGGTGACATCATCGACTTTTGGGCCCTCTCTAAAAGAGTTTATTGGCCCAAAGACCACAACACGATCATTCAGAAGATCCTCCGCAAGGCCCGACATGACACTAAGGTCATCTACGTGCCGGGCAATCATGATGAAAATGTCAGGGATTATGACGATCATGTTTTTGGCGATATCGAAGTCAGAAACTCCATCATTCATGAGGCAGCGGACGGAAAGCGCTACCTTGTGGTCCATGGCGATGAATACGACACCATCGCAAAGTATCACCAGTGGATCGCGAAACTAGGAAGCAAAGGCTACGACTTTCTTCTTGAGGCGAATCGGGTTTTGAGGGCCATTCGTCGGTTTTTCGGGATCCAGTCCCATTTCTCTTTGGCAGCATTCGTCAAATTCAAGGTTAAGAACGCCGTTCAGTTCATTTCAGATTATGAGCAAAGCATCGTCAATACACTGAACGATGAGGGGCTGGATGGGGTGATTTGCGGTCATATTCATCACGCTGAAATCAAGACGATGGGGGCGTTTACCTACGTCAACACGGGTGATTTCGTCGAGAGCTGTACGGCCATTGTCGAGCATGAGAATGGTGCGCTCGAATTGGTTCACTGGCGACCCTCGTTTCTCGCTCGTTAACTTGAAATTGTCCGGAGGACAAAGAGATGGACCGTGGTTTTTTGACGATTTTGGCGGCCCAGTTTTTCTCCTCCCTTGGAGATAACGCACTGCTTTTTGCCGCCATAGCATTACTGAAATCGATGCATGCGCCGGAATGGCAGGTACCGGTCTTGCAACAGTTTTTCGTGTTTTCCTTCATCATGCTGGCGCCTTTTGTCGGAGCATTTTCCGATGCTCTTCCCAAAGGGCGGGTCATGTTCATCAGTAATGCCACCAAAACCTTGGGGTGCCTTGCCATGGTGCTGGGTGTCCATCCTCTCATTGCGTATGGTTTAGTGGGGATCGGGGCTTCCATCTACTCTCCAGCAAAATACGGCATTCTGACCGAGTATCTTCCGGCTAACCGTCTGGTTTGGGCTAATGGCTGGATGGAGGGCTTGACCGTTCTTGCCGTGATCGTCGGTGCCATTATTGGGGGCTTCCTGATTGGCAATCATCTGGAGTTGTCGGGTTTGCTAGGTCCCGAGCTCATGAACCGGTTGGGTCATGATGCGCAGCCCAAGTTCGCAATTTTGTCGGTCCTTGCGCTTTATCTGATTGCAGCGATCTGGAATATCTATATCCCTCACCTTCCTGTGGAGCATCAGCTTGAATCGCGGGATCCGGTCGGGATCGTTAAAGAGTTCTGGCGTTGTTACGTAAGGCTTTGGAAGGATTCCCTGGGCCAGGTTTCCTTGGCAGTGACCTCCCTCTTTTGGGGGGCGGGGACGACCCTTCGCTTCATTATTCTTGCTTGGGCGGCATCTGCCCTGGGCATGGATATGGAGCAGGGCACTCATCTCACCGCACTAGTGGCCGTTGGATTGGCGATTGGCTCTGTAGTCGCTGCCAAAATGATCCCGCTTGAGCATTCGGTTCGGGTTTTACCTTTGGGGATTCTCATGGGGTGTGCTGTCTTGATCATGACGATGGTCGCCAATCTTTGGGCCGCCGTCTTGATGCTGATTTTGATCGGTGCGCTAGCCGGCAGTTTCGTTATTCCGATGAATGCATTGCTTCAGCACCGTGGACATCTTCTGATGGGATCCGGACACTCGATTGCCGTCCAGAATTTGAATGAGAACGTGTCAATCCTGCTCATGCTCGCGGGATATTCCGCGATGATTAAGGCGGATTTTTCGATTAATACCATTATCGTGGTCTTCGGGCTTTTCATTGCCGGGGTGATGGGGCTTCTCTACAAGATCCATGGCCACGATCAGGATGAGTGATTTCAAAAAAGGCTGCGGTTGGGCATGCCATCTGCTTACCGCAAGAGCCAGTCAATGAACCCTGGAGTTCTGAAAAGTGGCGCTTATCCACTCTCCTTGGAAGATGGGAGGCGCGTGCTCATCATGTCGACCTCTGCGGGGGCCGGCCATGTGAAGGCTGCTGCAGCGCTTGAGAAGAGCTTTTCGCTGGATGCTCGGGTCGAAGAGGTCATCAACAATGATGCTCTTCGTTATACAAACCGGATCTTTCGGGACTTCTACTCCACCCTCTATGGGTCGTTGGTCAAGTCGGCCCCTAACTTTCTCGGTTGGTGGTACAAGACCAGCGATGAGCCCTGGCGCACCGATGCCATGCGGCACATGATTGACCGCTTGAATACCCGACCATTAGTGAAGTTTATTCGCGATTTTGATCCACACATTACTGTCTGTACCCACTTTATGCCGGCCGGGATTATTTCCCATCTGATCGCCACCCAGCAAATTCAGGCACAGCTCTCTATTGTGGTGACGGATTTTGATTTTCATGCAATGTGGCTCTCGCGCGTATTTCATCGCTACTTTGTGGCCATTGATGAAACTAAGGCGCATCTCCAGATGTTGGGCATTCCAGCAGACCGGGTCACCGTCTCGGGCATTCCGATTGATGCATCCTTTAGCTGCCCCATCGATCGTGAGGACGCCTGCCGCAAATTGGATCTGAACCCAGATCGTCCCATTCTGCTGTTGTCTGCAGGGGCTGCAGGCACGGAATTAACCGAATTCATGGTGGAGCGTCTCCTCGATTTGCCCTCCCATCTCCAGACGATTGTTGTGTGTGGTCGTAATGAGACCCTTCGCGAGCGGATCAACGGCCTCTCGCAGCGATCTTCCGCAACCCTCCGAATCCTGGGATATACCGACGAAATGCACGTACTGATGCGTGTAGCGGATCTTTTTATCGGAAAGCCCGGGGGGATGACGTCCGCGGAAGCCATCGCCTCCGGTCTCCCCATGTGTATTGTGAATCCAATACCAGGACAAGAGGAGCGAAACAGCGATCACCTGCTGGAACAAGGCATTGCTATCAAATGCAACGAATTAGCCACCCTGGGATTCAAGGTCCAGCGTCTTCTTGATGATCCTCTCCGTTTGGCTCGGATGCGAGCCAGTGCAGTTCGTTTTGCAACGCCTGATGCGGCACAAAAAGTCGTTTCGACCCTTCTAACCGATAACTTGACGACCTTATCGATTACAGCGGATCAAAGGCTTTCTATGGCGACCAAGCGTTTAAATTAGGCAAGAAGTGACGGTTAATGTGGCTAAAGCGAGAAGTTTGGACAAGGTTCAGCTTTTCATTCGAACGCAGCTGACTCATTCTCTGCAATTCGGCCCAGCGGCAATCCATCGCCAGGATCGGGCGGGGGTCGTAAAACGGAACTTCGACTGGAGTTTCACATTCTTCCCGTTAAGCGTTCGCGACACCCACTGATCTTTCCCTTCCCAGAGAACATTTCCGGATGTCGAAACAAAAAGACTTTCTTTGGGGTGTTGCGATTTCGGCATATCAATCCGAGGGTGGCTATAACCGGCCCGGTGAGCCCCAGACCAATTGGGCTTCGGCTGAACGTCGTGGCGATGTAGATCCACTTGGAGACTCCACGCGCTTCCTATTGCATTACGAGGCAGATCTTCGTCGTTGCCTGGAGCTGGGGCTCAATGCCTTCAGAATGAGCATTGAATGGAGTCGCGTTCAGCCAACGTGGGTTAATGAGAGAGGAGCGCCTCCTGCTTTTGATCAGGAAGCCCTGAGGCAGTATGGCCAAATTTTGGCGACGTGCCGTGATCTTGGAATTGAACCCATTGTGACGCTGCATCACTTTGTCCATCCGGCCTGGCTGGGAAGTGACCCTTGGCTTTCAAGCGATATCCAAGGGGTTTTCGTTGATTTTGTCAGAGAGGCCGTGCTCGGACTCAACCGCTTTCTGATGTCCTTAGGGCATGACCCCATTCGTTATTTCATCACCGTCAATGAACCTAATATGCTGGTGATGAGTACTTACCTTGGGGATCAGTTTCCAACCGAAGCACCGCGCGGCCTCCCCGCAGCCAGCTGCGCGCTGGCGGCCCTGATGGAAGCGCATATCCATGCTTACAACCTTATTCATGACCTTTATGAGGCTGAAGGATGGGGAACTGTGATGGTTGCTTTCAACAATTACACCAGTGATGTGTATTGGCTCGACAAGCTCCTGACGGATGCATTGATGCTCCGGGAGTGGAAAGTGCCACGCTCGAATGCAGAGATTTTCCTTTTTGCTCAAGCGGTAGACTTTAATCGGAAGGTTTCTGCATTCGAAGGTCGACACATGGGGAGGCTCTCACGGCTTATCGGCGGCCTTATCCGTAAGGGTGCGCTTGTGCTCGCAAAGAGAGGCTTTAGGTCCACATCCTTCAGTTCCCTCCTGGCCTGTGTTTACGGCTCTCCCCGCAAGGTGATGATGGATTACATTGCCTACGACTATTACGATCCCTTTTGTGCACACAGTTTTCGACTGCCCCGATTCTCCCAGCTTTGGAGTCGTCGGATTCATCCCTTTGACGGATTTCGCAACAGCCTTTTTAGTAAGTGGTGGGACTGGCGGATATTGCCTGAGGGGCTTGGGTTTTTCTCGCAATTGCTGGCAGAGTGTTATGAGGGCAAGCCGCTCCTGATCGCGGAAAACGGCATGGCACATCGGCGGGACCACGACAATCAATCGCATGAGCGAGCCGATGGCATGGTTCGAAGCGAGTTTATCCGGCTTCACGTTAGTGAGGTTATTGGCTTGGTCCGAAACGGTGTGCCGTTGGTGGGCTATATGTACTGGTCGCTGTTCGACAATTACGAGTGGGGAACCTATTCGGCACGATTCGGCCTTTTTAGCCTTGATTACCTTGAAAGCACCGAGCGCTGTGTGGAGGATCATCGTGGCGATCGACCCTCTGAGGCTTACGCGGACAGCATTCGCTCAGCGGCCAGCCTGTTTAACTATAAGTGAACGAAGAGATTGGCCGAGAAGGGCTGGATCATCCGGGCTGTCATCTTTAAGAGAAACGCCCCCAATACCCTGGTGCAGACCTTTGAGCGTGAGATAGCAGATCTTATCGGTGGCCGTTCGAAAATCGAGGCCGTCGGGTTCGCGAATGTTGGAAATGCAGTTCCGCTCGGCGTCTGTGTTCCCGCGGGCAGGTGCTATGGTGAGGTAAGCGCCAATGCTGTCGGCCGAGGAAAGTCCGGGACGTTCCCCAATTAATATGAGGCTCGCGCGTGACTTTAATGCGACGCCAATTTCATCCGAGAGGGCAACCCGCCCGTTGGGCACCAGCAAGATTGGGCTGGCCAAAAGGCCGCAGCCTTTGAGGGATTCGCTCAAGACCCTCAGGAATGGCAGCGCATGGGTTTCGATTGCGGTCGTTGAAAGTCCGTTCGACACAATCAGAGCAATGTCGAATCCTTTAGCCGGTGATGCCTCCAGCGTGAGAAGGCTCTCGCTTTTAAGACTGCGACCCCAGTCGGGTCGCTGTAAATAGGTCGTTCGTGTCTGGGCCTTGGAGTCCAATTGGATGGCTGAACCGAGTTGCTTCTCGACCTCAGCTTTGAAGCGCGCACAATCCCATTCCTTCCACACGGCATCTCGTGCTTCGGCATGCGCCACTTGAAAGTCAATCAGGGATGCTGTGCGTTGAGCCGAGCCCACACTTCCCTGCCCGATGCGGGCTTGGGTAAAGGCGCGAAGAGTGTGCCAAGCATCCATCAGTGACCCCTTTCAATCTGATTGGTGAAATTCTGGATCATGCGGGATTGCGAGGGGCTCGTCAGGAGGCGTCGGTTGTCCTCGAAAAGCCCCATCTTTTCAAGCCATCGTTCAAATTCAGGGGCTGGTCGTTTGTTCAGTACTTCGCGGATGAAGAGTGCGTCGTGGAATGAGGTGCTTTGGTAGGCCAGCATGATGTCGTCACAGCCTGGAATTCCCATGATGTAGTTACAACCAGCAACGCCTAACAGGGTGAGGAGGTTATCCATATCATTCTGGTCTGCCTCTGCATGGTTGGTGTAGCAAACATCGCATCCCATGGGAAGTCCGAGTAATTTCCCGCAAAAATGATCCTCAAGTCCCGCGCGGATGATCTGTTTTGCATCATAGAGGTATTCAGGACCAATGAAGCCAACAACTGTATTGACGAGCAGGGGAGAAAATTCGCGCGCCACTCCGTAAGCTCTGGCCTCTAGGGTTTGCGCATCGACACCATGATGGGCGTTGGCAGAAAGCGCGCTTCCCTGGCCGGTTTCGAAATACATGAGATTTTGTCCGAGTGTCCCGCGCCCGAGGGATTCTGCCATCACCTTGGCTTCACCCAGCATCGCAAGGTCAACGCCGAAGCTTTTGTTGGCCGCCTCGGTGCCTGCGATTGACTGGAATACGAGATCCACGGGATAGCCTTTTTCAATCAACGACATGGTCGTTGTGACATGGGAAAGAACACACGATTGGGTCGGAATCGAGTAATTCTCGATCAGATCCGACATCAGGTGAATCAGGCGCCCCACATTTCCCAGGTGGTCCGTCGCCGGGTTAATGCCGATCACGGCATCGCCGCTCCCATAGAGAAGGCCATCCAGAATGCAGGCGGCAATCCCTCGAAGGTCGTCGGTGGGATGGTTAGGTTGAAGGCGCGAAGAGAGCCGGCCATCGAGCCCCAGAGTATTTCGAAATCGGGTCACGACCTGGCATTTCCGGGCGACGGCAATCAGGTCCTGATTGCGCATGATTTTACTGGCCGCCGCAGCCATTTCGGGAGTGATACCCCTGGCGATCGTGCTGGGGTCTAAAGAGTGGGAGAGAAGCCATTCGCGAAATTCGCCAACAGTCAGGCTCTGGATCGGGGCAAATGCCACTCTATCGTGCCGATCCAGAATCAAGCGCGAGACTTCATCGGATTCAGGGGGGATGAGGGGCTCATCAAGGAATCGTTGCAGTGGAACATCGGCAAGACATCGTTGCGCCAAGGCGCGCTCGACTTCCGATTCTGCAGCAAGCCCCGCCAGCTCATCTGCTGAGCGCCTGGGGCTTGCTTTTGCCATCAATGTTCTGAGGTTACCCCACTGGTGGTGGCGTCCTTTATGCGTGATCGCGTAGCTGCTCAGCATCGCCGCCCATCCTCCGGATTGCCTTAATGACAATCTTATCTCGGAAGTATGACAACCCCGGGAAAAGGTCAGGCAGTGCCTTCAAGCTCTTGTTCTCTAGGGTTGGCGATCGGCTGAGCCGAGGTATTTCTGGTAGGCCGTAATCCAATTGATGCGGATTTCTTCCTGCGCCTGAGAGAGACTGATTTCCCCTTTACAAACTTTCTCGTGAAGGATCCCTTCGAGATAGTCCTTTCGACGGGCTGACCATTTGCTGATCAGAGGCTGGGGCCAGATATTCTTAGCCTCGGTCGGGCTTCCCCCAAGGGACAAGGGAACGAGGTGGTCCATCTGGTAGTGTTTCATGTTTTCATCGGGGTACCCATAGGCCGCGATTTGCTCCTTTTCGGTTTTTTCCAGAAAGGATTTGGGGGGCATATGGCCTTCAGTCCATGTGAAATGCCCGGCCTTGCAGATGGATTCCTTGATGTTCGACTGCATGACCTCGGGGTCCAGAGCGCCTGGGGTGAGTGACGGGTCAGGGAGATCACCGGCCCATGCGGTCGTGGCTCCCATGAGGAGTATCAGGCTAATCAGCTTCTTTTTATGCATGGCTTTCTCCGGCGTCTTTTGGAGTCATTAAACCATAAAAAATATATGGTTTTATGGGTGTCCACAAGCCTTCGAAGGGGGCGTTCAGCGTATTAATGAGGGAGGAGCCTTTAAGAGGGCGGGGAGGGTCAGCAGCTTTCCCAAGTAATGGCGCCGCAGCGGGGTTTTCCCGGCGGGTGGTCTTCGGTATCTCGCTGAGATTCAATTAATCCACAGCTGGTCAGGACTAAAAAGACAGAGACCCGTAGGGCTCGCCCGAGGATGAAACCAAAGCGCATGTCAGATTCCGGTGGATTCTCTTGTTCGCGGGGGGCATTCGAATATTAGCATGGCAATCAAGGTTTCTTTCAGCCGCGCCATTCCGCGCTCTGATTCAAGCGAGCTGGATGAAAACCACTCAAAGGCGATCGTTGTCTCATTTCGGGAGATAACACGCATATTCGGCCTGGCATTGAATTTTGTAGGTCTTTTCTTTTCCGCAACCACTGATCCGGATCATGTAGTTGGCCCACACAGGGCCCATGGGAGCCCCTTCGACATTTTTGGCGGAAAGCTCCTCCGTCTTGACATTGGTGCAACCGAGATCATTTTGTCCGGTCTTTTGCGCCAAAGATTCTGCCGCACTGAGGTCGTGACTCAAGAAGCGCTTGTCGAGCGTTGCGTCATGCTGAACCGCAGCACAGGCACTCAAAAAGCAAGGCAGGCAAGCCAGAAGGACGATTCGGAGAATCGAGGGAGGTGTAAGCATAAGCGTTATCATAAGGAGAGGGGATTGAGGCAGAAGCGTTACCAGCCCATGAAAACCGAGGCTGACACCGTGTTCATGCTGTTGTAGGAGCTATAGTGCAGTTCGGGTCTGGACCTGTTGGCCATTAGGTTCATGTAGCCAAACTCCAGTCGCGTATTTTCATTGAAGACCCAACTGATCCCCGCAAAAGCTCGGTTTTGATTAAAGCCAGAGAGCCCACCGCCACTGGGGAAATTGGTCACATTGTTCAAGTTGAAGAAAAACTCGTCCCAGACAACCAGCCCCATTCGCGGCTCAAATTCAAACGGGTGAAGCAGCTTGATGAGTGTCCGCGGCCGAATGCCCGGCGCATCACCTCGAACAAAGCGCATCTCGACCATTTCGCGAAGGGTAATCGTGCCCAATCGAGTGGGGAAAATATAACGCATACCCGGCCAGGCATCCTGTTCGCCGACATAACCTTGACCATAATTTTCTGTTGGAAGATAGGTGTATCCCGCCCAGAGGGTTAAGCGATCAGTGACCGCGTAACCCAGGGCGGTGCGGATCATCCCCTGATAGAAGTTCATGTTCTCCATCGGATTGGCGTTATTGAATCGGCCCTGCGATTCAATCCAAAGCCGAACGGTGCTGAGGCTCTCATCTAGACTGGATAGGTTTCCCTCGCCCACCGCCTGGGTCCAGAATCCGGCCGACTGATTGATTCCCGGGGCAGGCGGAGCGGCTTTTAGGGAGAACGCCAAGGCAAAAAAGAGGAGGCCCATGAGGCTCAGCCCAGAGGTTCGAGAGCCTTTGGATGAAGGGCTGGCTTGCCTCACGAAAGGCCGATCCTTCACAAGCGTATCGGCAATTGCCCTCTTATCGGGCAAACTAGGATCTGAACGATCCTGTCCCGTCCATGTCAACGCCTTTGGGCACTTAAAGGGCCAAGACTTTCGGCCAAGTATTTGCCGCATCATGTGTGAAAAAAATGAATGAAGTTACGAAAAGCCTGACCTTGATCGATCATATCGTCACGGGGTACAGCACCCATATCATCGTGGCCTCGATCATTTTGTCATGCCTTGGCCAAATCACCTTTCGAAAATTGTTGGGGCCCAAGCGGCTCATGGCGTGTCATGAGGTCGGCGGCTATTACTTTTCGGTGGTCGGTACCTTCTATGCCGTTCTGGTGGGATTAATTATTTTTGATGCGCAGGCCCGTTTTGACGATGCCAAAATGGATGTCGAAAGTGAGGCAAGCGCCCTTTTCATGATTCACTTGCATGCGGCCCGATTGCCGCAGCCCCAGGGTGCCGAAATTCAGTCGCTTGTGACCACTTACGCCAATCGTGTCATCGAGTCAGAGTGGGAAACCATGAAGCAGGGGCACCGCGATGATGTTGCCCGGGGGATGTTGGTCGAGATCAGCAAAAAGCTGGATGCGATTGAACCAAAGACATCGGGGCAGGAGACGGTCTATGACAAAATGCAAGATGAGCTGACCCTGGCCTGGACCATGCGAAGACAAAGGATCAGTCATGTGGAATACCGCCTGCCGGATCTCGAGTGGGAGGTCCTCCTGATCGGGGGCTTGGTGACGGTCGTCTTTAGTTACTTTTTTGTCCTGGAAAGCCTCTGGATGCAGGCTGCAATGACCTCGCTGATGTCGCTGGTGATCGCCTTTAACATCTATGTGGTTGTTGAGTTGTCCAATCCCTACCTTGGCAGTATCGTGGTCGGGAAGAAACCCTTTCAGGTCATCACCGCGCTAATCGACAGTAAGGGCTAGGTTGGAATCCGGCCTTGTCATGACAGCCTCGGATCGTCGTGATCCTCGGCCGCATGACCTTCCCTGATTGGGGGAAGTCGGTTTTCGGTTCTCGCTTCTCCGGAGTCCTTCGGCGAAGGGGC
>JBEGVN010000065.1:0-6278 GCA_041178325.1 Pseudomonadota bacterium | reverse complement strand
ATTTATCACTTGGACCATGCCTGGCTTCCTGGAGGTTTTGCCGGGGTTGATGTCTTCTTTGTCATTTCAGGGTTTGTCGTCACCGGCGCGATGGAGGGTCGGGGTCAGGATCGTTTTTGGGGATTTATCGCCGATTTTTATGCCCGCCGCCTGGCTCGGATCATTCCCGCTCTGGTTCTCACGCTGGTTGTCACCACCCTTCTGGATGTCCTTTTTATCCCCGAATCCTGGCTTAGCAGCCTGGATGTAACTCTTGGACTTTCGGCCTTTTTCGGGCTCAGCAACTGGGTATTGCAAAAGGGGCAGGAGACCTATTTCACCCCACGGGTCGACTTTAACCCCTACCTCCATACCTGGTCGCTGGGGGTGGAAGAACAGTTTTATCTTTTGGCACCGCTCCTGCTGTTTTTTGCGCTGAAGCCCGCTCGGTCAGTCTGGCGGTTGGGTGGAGTTTCTATTCTCTTTGTTCTGGCGCTGACCTCCCTGGGCATGTCGATTGATGCGACCTCCCAAATGCCGCCTTGGGCCTTCTACTCGATTTTCACCCGTTTTTTTGAGCTGGCCTCTGGTGTTCTTCTCTATCTTTTGACACGCGGAAAGAACGCAGGGAAAGTTCACGTTTTTCCAAGATTGGGTGCTGCCATCGGGCTTACACTTGTCCTCGCAGCCTTCGGATGGGCCGACGATTCCCGGATGCCTTGGCCTTTCTCAGTGCTCCCGGTTGGCGGAGCGCTTCTTCTGATCGGCAGTGTGTCTACGAAAGCGAAAGATCCTGTGCGGCGTGTTCTGTCCGCTTCACCCTTGGTCTGGCTCGGCCGGCAATCCTATGCTCTTTACCTCTGGCACTGGCCTGTCGATGTTGTCTTTCGATGGACGCTGGGTCTTGACTCGTTAATTCACCGGGGTCTTGCCGTTCTGCTTGCTTTGTTGCTGGCTGCAAGTTCGACGTCCTGGATTGAACAGCCATTACGGCACGCTAAATTTCTGGAAAGGCGGCCTCGCCTGATTCGCATCCTTTTCTTTCTTTCCCTCATTTTGGCAGGAGCCTGGCTGAGTTCCACTTTATTTGATCACCGGTCGAAATTCAGTTTGAGCCAGGTGTCTCGCCATCAATACGACTGGTATGTATTAGATCGCATGCGATCCTCTGCGTTGGGGCTGGGTCAATGCAGGGTTGAAATGCAGAAGCTTCCCCTCAGTTTTGGGGCGCTGAGGCGATACGCACCGCGAGACTGCCAACACGGAAAATCGCCAAGAACCCTCTTCGTCATTGGAGACTCTCATGCGCTGATGCTTCTGGCCATGTTGGATCAAGCCAGTGCCGAATTGGGATTGAGGATCAATGTCATCAGCCTTGAGGGGTGCCCCTATTTCGATTTCAGAACCCTTTTCTCGACGCGTGAGCTCCATTGTCGTGAACATTTCGCCCCCCTTCGACGTTACCTTTTGGAGGAAGGTCGACCGGGTGACCTGATTTTAATGGCGAGCCTCATGCTTACGCGTTATGCGGACCAGAATGAGCGTTATCCGATTCCGGACATGAAGGCTTATCTCTATGGTTCAGGGTATCAAGCCACGATTCGAGAGGTCTTGGATGAAGTTAAGGAGACGATCCAAATCTATCGTGAACACGGTCTTGGGGTGATTCTGTGGGCCCCGCCGCCCCTTTTTAAGGCGCCGACCTTTCGCTGCATGGACTGGTTTAATCGTCATAATCCAATCTGCGAGGGGGGTGCTGAAATGCCGAAAGAGGAATTAGAGTCCCTGCGCGGGCCTATCCTGAACGAGATGAAAAAGATCGCAGGGCCTGATATTTCGATTTTTGATGCTTTTTCGCGTCTTTGTCCCGATGCCATGTGCCGTGCTGTTGCTCCCAATGGTCGTCCGCTCTTTTTTGATGGTGACCACATGTCCCGATATGGGAATGAGCTGATCTATCCTGACTTTAGGGCTTTGCTGGAGCAGTTGGGTGTCCGGCCCGAGCCCAACCAACCTGGAACTCCTTGATGCTGAGCTACCGTCACGCCTTTCATGCCGGAAACCATGCCGATGTTTTCAAACATTGGGTTTTAAGCCTGATCCTCGAGGCCCTGGGGCGTAAGGACAAGCCCTATTTCGTCCTCGATACCCACGCGGGCGCGGGTCGGTATGCGCTTGAGAGCAGTATGGCCCGAAAGAATAGCGAGTTCTCCGGGGGGATTGGCCGTATCTGGCGTCACCCGGAGCGCTTTTCCGCCCTTGCACCTTATCTTTCGGCGGTTAGGACCACCAACCCCGGTGAGCAGATCCGAAGCTATCCAGGATCACCCCGAATCATCCGACATTTTTTAAGACCCCAGGATCGATTGGTGCTGACCGAGCTTCACCCGACAGACAGTGTTCTTTTGGCGAGGGAGTTCGAGGGCGATCGGCAGGTCCGCGTGGAAGTTCGGGATGGTTATGAGGCCCTCAAGGCACTCTTGCCGCCTTCAGAGCGGCGTGGGCTGGTTCACATTGATCCCGCCTTTGAACGAAAAGACGAAAGGCCCCGCCTGGTTCAGGCGCTATCGGAAGCACACCGCCGCTGGTCCACAGGGATCTATGCCATCTGGTATCCGATCCAGGATCGTGGCGGGGCCGATGATTTGTGTCGTCGCATTCAGCGGCTCCAGATTCCTAAGACGCTGGTGGCCGAATGTGCCATCGCCCTGCCTGCAAGGGAGAGCTTGACCGGAAGCGGGATGATTCTGATCAATCCACCCTATCCTTTGGAGGAGCAGCTTCGAGAGGGGTTGCCTGCGCTGGTGGATGGTCTGGAATCGCCGGAGGGAGGATCCTTTCGCCTGGAGTGGCTGGTCCCTGAAAAAGGCTAGTGGCGGCTCAGCGGCGAAGGTGCCGCAGTTTTTCGATCCCCATGAGAATCGCTCTCTGGGCTGCCTCGAGGGCCTTTTCCAGTTCCACGGGGCGATCCTTCAGGCGATGGCTCCGGATCAACCATCTGATCACCCCCGTTGCTAAAAAGACGGGGAGGCTCAAGCCTGCCGCAAACCAGACCAGGCGCCAGCCGCCCCCCGCCCACTCCCCGGTATGGATGGGCCAGAGCAGGGTTTCGAGGGTTTCCCTGGAGTTAAACCGGAGAGGATTTCGGACCTCCAGAATCTGCCCGCTGTAGGCATCAATCCAGACGGCCGTCAGGGGGTGGCGGTCGTTGGGTTCTGAGGCCTGTTTGAAATGGACCTGAAGGCTCCCATTGTCGCCTTCAGGCGTCGTGACACTTCGAACTTCCGCGCGCGGAAAGGGCCCCCGGGCCAAAAGGACGGCCTCATCAAGTTTCACCCTTTGTGTCGCGCTACGGGATCCTGTGCTCAGGATCGGCTTGGTCTGATCGGCATGCCCAAGGTCCTTGGCCCCAAGGAGGGCTTCACTGACCTCTGGGAAGGCCAGATTCACCCCCGTAAAGGCAATCAGGACAAAAAGGGGTCCCAGAAAAAGGCCCATCAGATGATGAAGATCGGAGACAAAGAGCAGCACACCCTTTTGATGCCTGAGGGCAAATCGCTCTTTGAAAGGGCGTCCCTGCGTAAACCACAGTCCAAGCCCCATCAGAGCCCCCATAAGGAGCGCAATTCCCAAAAGGCCGACCAGCGTGGATCCCAAGGATCCGGCGAGAAGATGCGTGTGGACCTTGAGAAGGAAGGTTCTGACCGTCCAGCCACGCTCCCGTTCGGCCAAGATCTTGGAGGTTCCAGGATCCAGGGAGACGATGAGTGGCTTGAAGCCTGAGTTGGCTTTGATTCGCGGCCTTTCGGCAACGGCCGTTAGCGCTTCCTCTGAATCCCGGGGGAGAAAAAGGGTCCAGGCACCGGTTTGTTCGGGATAGCGCTTCAGCAACGTCGCGTAATGGACCTCGAGGGGAAGTGTATTTCCCTTCCTTTCAGCGTGAATGCCGGGATTGAGAAGTTGGTCGAGTCCGTCCCCATAGACGCCCAAGGCCCCTGTCAGACCGATTATGGCCAGAAATCCACCGCAAATGAGGCCAAGAACGCTATGGGCTTTGAACCAGAGTCGACGTTGACAAAGGAGATCTTGGATCGGCATCGGAATGGCGGCTTTCTGAAACTGAGAAACCCAGAAGGGTATCCCAAATTGCGCTCTCGGGGCGATTCAAAAGTGCCAGGATCCACGCAAGGGCCTGAGCGAGATGTTCTTGGGCTTTGGTGGAGAGCGACTCCCCGAGTTCGTATTGATAGCCCCGAATGCCGATGAGGTAGGTGGGAGGCACTGTGCCATGAAGGTCTTCGGCGACCTTGAGAAGGGTCCCGGGACTGACGCTGTGCGTGCTAAAGCTGGGGACAGCATCTGCGCTCACCCGCGCGAAAAGAAAGGGAGGGGGGACGTTGATGTGGGCATCTACCAGCAGCACCAGATCCTGTTGCTGAAGATCGAGAGCGTGCTCGACCTGGAGCTGAAAATCGGTCAGAAGCGTGAGTTCCAGGTCCGAGAACAGGGACATTTCCCTCATCAGGGATTCAAGCTGTGCAATAAGCTCGGGTCCGAGGGCATCATCACCTCTGCTCGGGTTGCCGTAACCCAGGATCAGGACCTTGGGTTTGGGGGATTTGCTCACAGTCCCCGCTGGGCCTTCCCAAGGACCTTGCCATCACGCCCGATGACCTCAACCTCCAGCGGCATTTTTCCCAACGCGTGGGTCGCACAGGAAAGGCAGGGATCATAGGCCCGAATGGCCACTTCAAGATGGTTGAGGAGCCCCTCGGTCGGTTCGACCCCGTCAAGATAGGTTGCGGCGACCTGACGGATGGATTCGTTCATTGCCTGATTATTGCTGGTGGTAGAGACGATCAGGTTGGCACGGGTGACCAGATCGTTTTCATCGATCGTATAGTCATGGAAAAGCGTGCCCCTCGGTGCTTCGATGACTCCGATGCCGCGGCTTTGGCGCTCGCCATAGGCCATGAGGTCCTCGCCCACGATGTCAGGATCCTCCAGGAGCATCTGGATTCCTTCAGCTGCATAAAGCACTTCAATCATCCGTGCCCAGTGATAGGCCAAGGTGGGCTGGACGGCGCTACCGTGACCTTCCTGCATAAAGCGTATCCGGGCCTCCTCGGCCTTGGGTGTCGGGATGAAATCAGCATTGTTGATGCGCGCGAGAGGGCCGACCCGGTACCAGCCATGTTCCGTCCCAAGACGTTCGATGAAGGGAAATTTCATGTAGGTCCAGCTTCGCACTTCCTCCCGCAAGTGGTCGTAATAGCCGCGGTAGTCGACATCGTCGAGGAGAATCTCGCCGTTGGCCCCTCGGGCACGAAGGCCGCCATGGTAGAGATCCAGAGCGCCTTGAGGGCCTGAAAGGCTCAGAAAGCTGGAGGTAATCGCAGCAAAGTCCTGACTTTTTTCCCGATCGGAAAGATAAAGCGCCTGAGCGACCTTGAGTGCAATCTCCGTGTCGGCGATGATCGAGTCAATCTCACCCAAGAGTGCGCCCCGGGCCTCGCGGCTCAAGGCTTTGTTCATGCCGCCAGGAAGTGCCGCGGTGCCGTGTACCCTTTTGCCGGTGATGTGCCGAATGATCTCCTGGCCGTATTTTCGAAGACCAATCCCTTTCAGGGCGAGGGTGGGGTTAGCCTCGGCAACGCCGACGATATTGCGAGCCCGTGCATCGCTCCCGAACCCGAACAAAAGGTCGGGGGAAGCCAGATGAAAGAAATGAAGGGCATGTGACTGCAGGGTTTGCCCCAAATGAAGGAGTCTTCGAAGCTTTTCTGCTGGGGGGGTCAAGCTGTCCACCCCGACCAGTTGGTCAACCGCCTTGGCTGCGGCCAGATGATGGCTGACCGGGCAAATGCCACAGAGCCTTTGGACCAGAACAGGAATTTCCCAGTAGGGGCGACCCTGAATGAAACGCTCAAACCCCCGGAATTCGACGATATGGAGCCGGGCTTGTTGGACGCGATGGTTCTGATCCAATAGCAGCGTCACTTTGCCGTGTCCTTCCACCCGGGTTACTGGATCAATGACAACGCGGCGAAGGCCTTCGGTTTGGGCGGCTGTTTCTGGGACGGTAGCCATGGAAGAAACCCTAAATGAAGAAGGGAAAATCCGAGACTACCACAGCCAATCAACCCTTTGTCGGTCACGATCCGGATCTACATGCAACGCTTGACTACTCCTCTCCCTGAAGGAAGAGGATTCCTGCTTCACTGAGGATTGCTCATGCCGGTTGGCGACACAAGTCTGACATTCTCTCCACGGGCTAACACCGCAAGTCCTGCGGCTTT
>JBEGVN010000064.1:0-5715 GCA_041178325.1 Pseudomonadota bacterium | reverse complement strand
GTACGGCAATGGCCACCCTGAAATCTATCGGACTATCCATAGGGCTTTTGTTGTGGATTCGACCGGTCATGGCCTCACTCGACTGCGTTGATGCGGGGATCACCGGTGAAAGCCTGATTGCAAGCTATTGTTTTGAATGCCTCTTTCCCCTTCGTATTGCAACGGTTCCAAGCATTCCTGAGCCGATTCCGGCCAATGTCACGGAATCGTCTCTCTGCAGCTGTGATGGCGAAAGTATTGGCGTTACCGTGGGATCCTGGCACCCGGTCCGACTGATCGAAGTTGTGACGACCCCGGGCTGTTCGCCCCTCTTGGGTGGTATGACGATAGCCCCTGGAATGGCGTTATTTCGGGGAACGGTCGGGAGCGGGAAACCCCTTGAGCATGGCCATGCCTTTTTTCATGTCCACAGCTATCCCTTTCCCTTGGCATCGGTCTTGGATCCTTTTGGTAACACCCCATGTCGGGCGCAGAATGACAGTGCCCCACCCTACTTCACGGAACTGGATCCAGGGTGGAACCTGAGTCTCCTTGGGTGGCTCGACAGCCCCGAGGCCCTTTTCACAGGAACCCCCCTTTCCGTTGCTGCCTGCGCGGCCGATGCTGCAAGCGCCCAACTTGGAATGCCCAATGATCTGCTCTTTTGGTGTGCCGGAAGCTGGGGGCTCATGAACCCTTTGATCGGCCAAATGCGATCGACCCTCGGAACGGATCCCTCGCTGACGAGCCTTGCCGGGATTCGTCATCAAGGACTTCTCCATCGAAGAGGTCTTGGACTTCAAACCACTGGAGATACTGCGCTGTGCGGCGGCATCCCCAATCCCATGATGCAAAAATCCCAATATCGTATGAGCCGGATCTATCCGCACCCTGAGCTCACCGGAAACCATGCCATTGGCGAGGGAACGGCGCTATGGGCCGCATCTCCTCCGATACTGGTTCCCGGTCAACCCACGATCTATATTCTTTGGCGATGGGAAGATTGTTGTCTTCCCATCCTCTAGTCTTACTTGATTTCGACGCGGGTCGGCTGGAAATCGGGGTTTTTAGGAACGACTAACTCCAAAAGACCATGCTTGAACGTCGCCTTAGCTTCCTTGGGGTTTACCCGCACCGGAAGCTGGAGGGTTCTTTGGAATGCACCATGGTGGAGTTCTCGCCGGTAATAGGTACCGGACTCCTCTTTGGTTTCCTTATTAACCTTTGCATGCAAGGTCAAGGTTTCATCATGGAGGGTGATGGAAAGGTCATCCTTGTCGACACCCGGAAGTTCAGCCCTGACACAGAGTTCCTTTTCGCGATCGATGAGGTCTATGCGCGGACTCCTCAGAATGAACCCGCTGGGCAGATGGGGGGAAAGGTAAGTCCTCGGGCCGATCAATCGGTTTTCCAATTCTTCAAACCAGTTTTCAACCGTTTCAAGAGGGCTGAACGGGACGGGCGCGGCGGGTGTTTTCTCAATGTGATTTGACGACATGTGTAACTCCTTCAACGAGGGGCGAACGTCATGACTTAGAGTTGGAGCAGATCAGCAGATCGAGCATCCTTCGCGTGATCGATGAGTGATTCCGCCTGAAGCCAGTCATCAAGGGCATGGTCCCCTTCAAACCCGCGCGATTCCGCGATGAAATAAGCCGCCTCGGCAATTCGGCACTCACGCGTCATCGATTGATCATTGGAAAGAATGGGATTGAAACCACCGTTGGGTTTGTGAGAAACGGATTCACGTTGACGCATAAAACCTCCTTTAGGGGTGAAACGGGAGCTCCCGTAGAGACCCATGAGGTTAGGCGACATTTTCAATGGCTTTTATCCGTATGAATGCCTAGTCAAATCCTCGGCATCCCGGCCCTCTCCAACTGAATCGGATGGCGCGGCAGATCGGTGAACAACGCTTCAGGGATGACGAACCATCCACAATATCTGTGGATAACCCTGTGGATTTCCCTGTGAATGGGGATGGTTCATGGCCTCCCCACCAGATTGACCATTTTTTATACAACCTATAACTCTTTGTTCTTTCTCGATATTAAATTGTTTTTTCGGCCAGTTTTGGCCTTGTACGAGAAATCAGGCAGTTACAGAACGCTGTGTACAACTGTAACCTTCGCAACCGCTTGATTGGTTTATTCTTTCTCGATGTCAAGGGAGGGAACATGCTTTGAATTACGGCGTCTGAGCCTGCTGGTGTAGCTCAAGTTGTCGAAAATCCAATACCGAAGAAAAGGGAGCCGCAAGGTCACTTTCCCGGTCGATACAACCAGTCACAGATTCAGGTCAATCGCAAACGGGGAGCCAAACTCGGCTATTCACCGCATGGAAAGCCCGGTAGATCAAACCGGGCTTGTTTTGAGCGGCTATCCTGCCCGAAACCAGCCCCGTGTGCGATTGCAAAGCGCACAAACTGACAACATGACCGGGACTTCCACCAGAACCCCTACGACCGTTGCCAGAGCAGCCCCGGATTCAGGGCCATAAAGTGCGATGGCAGTCGCGACAGCGAGCTCAAAGAAGTTGCTTGCCCCAATCAAGGCGCCGGGTGCAGCGATCCCGTAAGGAACATCGAGAAGCTTCATCAGCCCATAGGCTAAAGATGAATTGAAGTAGACCTGGATGATGATTGGGACAGCGATCAGGGCCACATGCAATCCCTTGCCAACGAGATTATTGGCCTGGAAGGCAAAAATGAGGACAAGTGTCGCAAGAAGCGCGCTGATCGCAACCGGGTGAAGCGTGGTAAGAAAGGCATCCTCAAACCATCGCCGACCTTTTACTTTGACCAGGAGAGAACGGGTCAAGACGCCCAAAGTCAGCGGAATGACAATGAAAATCACGACCGAATAAAGAAGGACATCAAAGGGAACGGTCAAACTCGAAGTCCCTGTCACAAGCCAGGTCACGAGAGGTGCAAAAGCCACGAGCATGATGAGGTCATTCACGGCCACTTGCACTAGGGTATAGCCAGGATCTCCGTCGGTAAGATAACTCCACACAAAAACCATGGCCGTACATGGCGCTGCAGCCAGAATGATAGTCCCTGCGATGTACTGATCAGCAGCCTCCGGCCCGATAAAAGGAACAAAGAGGTGCTTGAAGAAGAGCCATCCCAGGAATGCCATGCTGAAGGGCTTGACCAGCCAGTTGACCAGCAGGGTGACAAGGAGTCCCCTGGGGTTCCTCCCTGCGCCGATCACCGAGGCAAAATCGACCTTGAGCATCATGGGATAGATCATGAGCCAGATCAGGACGGCAATCGGAAGATTGATGCCATGAATTTCCTGGGTCCGAAGTGCGGCAATCGGCTCGGGAAGCCCTTTTCCAGCAAGGACTCCAACAACCATGCAAAGGCCTACCCAGACCGAAAGATAGCGGTCGAAAAAGCTCATTTTTTTGGGTGCTGGTGATTGAGGCGGTTTGGAGTTCACAGGGTCCCTCGTCCTATCTGATCGTGTTGCCAATGCGCTGAAGTTCAGCTGCAATTTCATCCTTGCTCATGCCTGCCATTGGCAGTGCGACCATGGCTTCGACCCGGCGCCTCAAAATATCGAAGGTCTGGTCAAATGCGGCAATGATTTCCTCAGGGGTCCCTTCCATATGACCCGGATCTTCAACCCCCCAGTGCGCTCGAATGGCAGGACCCAGAAATACCGGGCACGGTTCCTGACCGGCCGAATCACAGACCGATAGCAGGATATCGATCGGCTGATCCCGAAACGCTTCCATGGATTTACTGGTGTAGCCCTCGGTGGGAAGCTGATTTCTGGCCAATGTGGCCAGCGCTCCCTGGTTGATGCGACCTATCGGCTTGCTGCCGGCGCTGTGACCTTTGAAGCGCCCTTGACCCAGAGCCGTCACCAGGGCTTCGCCCATGACGCTTCGGCAAGAGTTCCCCGTGCAAAGGACCAATACATTCAATACTTCGTGGCTCATGATGCTCTATCAGGTGGAGATGGTTGAGAAATTAACAACAGCCGCCATTGAGAGCAGGCGCACAGCACGCGCTTTTTTCCTCCGTCACCGGAGCTTGCGGCTTTTCACCAAAAACCGGAATCGATCCCAGCGAGTGAAAAGCTTCCCAGGGGATCCCCTGCGGATCCTGCGTCCAGTACTTATCGGATTCGGCATAGCAACAGGCCTCCCCCTTTTGTTCAACGACAGGGAGCGCTGCCTTCGTGAGACGAACCTCTATTTCTGAGAGTTCAGGATCCGATTCCACCTGGATTCCGAGGTGATCCAGACCTTTCGGGGCGCCACGGGCGGAAATCGCAAAGTTCACCTTGGGATCTTCCAGCATCCATTTGGCATAGTCCGAATGGACAACCGAAGGCTCACTTTCAAAAAGGGCCGAATAGAAGCGAATATTGGCACTAAGGTCATCCACGCTAAGATGAATGTGCATGCGTTTCATAAGTTTTCTCCGAAAAATATTCAGCAGGATTTCCCGTTACAGCAGTTGTCGGTGAGATAGCTCAACACCGCATTCATTCGAGCGTAATTAGCAGAATAGATTAGAAAGCGCCCTTCCTGCTTTTGAAGGATCATCCCGGCATGGACCAGCTCCTTGAGATGAAAGGACAACGACGAAGGCGGGATTTCTAGGGTTTCGGCAATCTTTCCCGCTGGCATCCCCGCCTTGCCTGCCTGCACCAACAGACGAAAAATCGCAAGCCGACTGGATTGTGCAAGGGCGGATAGAGCTACAACGATATCTTGCGTTTCCATACTTCTACTTTAATCGAAACATCGAAATAAAAAAAGCCATTCACGTCGACATAACCTCTCTTTTGCTAGCGTCTTTCCTTGGTGATGAGATACCTTCTCTTTGATAGCGCAAGGGTGAAGCCGGTCATTCTCCAAGACCTTGCACACAAGCCCCCTCAAAGAAACAGAATAGCTTCCGCTTTCCCTCATAAACGGTCAAAAGACCATGCATTTGATCAAGACCTACGCGATCGCCATGGCGCTCACACTGCTTGCAGTGTTTGCCATGCGCCCCAATAAACCGGACGCCATCAGCCCGATCGCCCCGGTGAATAAGGAAAGCCCAAGGTCAA
Source organism: Pseudomonadota bacterium (assembly GCA_041178325.1). Lineage (GTDB taxonomy): Bacteria > Pseudomonadota > Gammaproteobacteria > Methylococcales > Methylococcaceae > UBA6136. Next base: position 661 of record JBEGVN010000064.1, on the reverse strand, counting down.
CGCTCTACGGCTTCATCGATACGATCAACAAGCGGTATGCCATTGGTCTTGGTGAACATGGCGTCTATGAGTCCTATCGACAGTCAGGCCGCTCTTTCCCGAGCCCTTCCGAGGAAAAAGGGCTTCAGGAAATGTACGCTATCCGCCTCATCCCGTCGAAGTACATGGATTTGAGTGCTGTTCCTGATGCCTCAAAGATGGAATCGATGTGGCGACTTTCCTCACAGCTCAAGGAAATCCTGGATCGATTGCCGATTCCGGACGCCGCAATTATTCCCGATGCCGCGATGATGGAGCGTGATCACAAGACCAGTTGGCAGATTCCCGGAACGGAAATCATCATCAATCGGGTCGACTCCGGCCCGCAGGCAGGAAAGTATCTCTTCAGTGCAGAAACCGTAGCCAATATCCCGAGGTTCTTCGAGGCAATCAAGGACATGCCTTACCTGCACTTCGGCTCACCCGGGTTTTACAACTACACGTTTCATTCCCCCAGCGGCCTGGGCCTCTTTTTCAGGCACATCATTCCGTTTCGCTGGTTCTTGACTACTCCTCTACCTGAAGGAAGAGGATTCCTGCTTCACTGAGGATTGCTCATGCCGGTTGGCGACACAAGTCTGACATTCTCTCCACGGGCTAACACCGCAAGTCCTGCGGCTTT
>JBEGVN010000063.1:0-38985 GCA_041178325.1 Pseudomonadota bacterium | reverse complement strand
AAGGATTTTGACTTGCTTCTGGGCGCTATGGATAATGGCACGATACCAACTGTTGGGATAGCGGTGGGTAAAACTTGATCGCGCGGGTGTAGTTCAATGGTAGAACTTCGGCTTCCCAAGCGTGCGACACGATAGTCGCGGAGGTAGCTAGCCTTCTCACAACCTTGTGGTTTATACCCTAATAGTGAGAAAAATAGCTTACGAACCGGTCAGCTCTATAGGCTGATCTCTTGACTGGGCCAGGTAGTCATACCTGGTCACATGATAGACGGCGTAAGCCGTCATCTGTAGTTGTCCTGCGATTTAACCCCGTAAATTTACGGGGCCGAATCGACATGACCCGGTGTTCAGCCACCGGTAGCCTAGGTACGGTGCGGGACTGGCAACGGTCTCGTGCTGAGCGTACTGATAATGTAGTCACCTCAAGGGGTATGCTGGACCCCGCGAGGGGTCTGGTGTGATGCTGGGAGTCGTAACCCGGTTGAGACGCTAGGCTGGATCAGAAGACTAGAAGATTCGAATCGCCGTTTAACCGTCGTCAAGCCTGAAAGAGCCAAAACGACTGATAGGCTCTACCCAAAAGGGATGTGGTTGGTTGTTCCTCTGCTTGGTAGGGGCACGCTGACACTGAACCACCGGCGGAAAGGCGGAGTCTTCCTGAATCCTGCTACAGTGACGGAACGTGGTAAGCCCAATCGGGCGTCCTGATGCCTCCACACTTTGTGGAATACCTGGGACGAGGTCTCTCGCAAGAGAGACTCATGCTCGAGTGGGTAAAGGATCGTGGAGAAAGCGAATGCCTTGCTGTAATGGCAAGGATAGGGGATGAAATGATCGCCCTAACCCGAAAGGGTGCAGACTTCCACGAGGTGGCCTGTCGCAAGATAGGTCTTTGACTTAAACCCCCGAGGGGATGGATATTATTCCTCCCTTCGGGGGAGAAATGTGTCCATTTCCAAGGGATTTGGCGGGTGTAGTTTAATGGTAGAACGAAAGCTTCCCAAGCTTTCGGCGTGGGTTCGATTCCCATCACCCGCTCCACTTTGGAGGTTGATATGGACACTATCCCTGATAGTGATGTCGCTTCCGCTGACTGGAGTGGCTGGCACGAGATATCGTGGCCAGATACGTACCAGACAGTTGGTAAGTTACAGACACGCATTGCGAAAGCTACGAAAGCCGGGAACTGGCGGAAAGTCAGATCCTTGCAATCGCTCCTTACACGCTCTTCCAGCGCGAAAGCACTGGCAGTCCGACGTGTAACGGAGAACCAAGGTCGTAGGACGCCCGGCGTCGACGGTCAGACTTGGAGTTCCCCTGAAGAGAAATGGGCGGCGGCACAGAAACTGTGCTGTCGAGGCTACAAGCCATCTCCTCTCCGAAGGATTCACATTCCCAAAGCAAGTGGCGGGTTACGTCCCCTGGGCATACCTACCATGCGCGATCGGGCAATGCAGGCACTTCATCTTCTGGCTCTCGATCCTGTGGCTGAAACGACAGCCGATCATCACTCCTATGGTTTCCGTAAGGGACGATCCTGTGCAGATGCTATTTCACGGGTACACAACGTGTTCTGTAGAAAAGACGCTGCTGGTTTCGTTCTTGAGGGAGACATTAAGGGATGTTTCGACAACATAAGCCACGACTGGCTGATGGCCAATGTCTGTATGGACAAAAGGCTCCTCCGGAAATGGCTGAAGGCGGGGTACTTTGAAAAAGGGAGTCTGTTTCCGACTGTGGCAGGAACACCGCAAGGGGGAATCATCTCTCCGGTACTTGCCAACATTGCTCTGGATGGACTGAACAAGCAACTAGAGTCTCTCTTCACTACGGTGAGACAGGCTAGAGCGGCAAAGGTCCATCTCGTGCGATATGCCGATGACTTTGTGATTAGCGGGAGCTCGAAAGAGCTCCTTGAAAACACGGTCAAACCCGTTGTGATCGCGTTCCTCAGGGAGCGCGGACTCACGCTATCGGAAACCAAAACGCGCATCACTGATGTGCGAGAAGGATTCGATTTTCTGGGTTGGAACGTCAGGAAATTCAATCGAGGTCTGTTGATCAGGCCATCGAAAAGAAACCAGAAGACGTTTCTCGACAAAGTCAGATCAGTCCTCCACGAAAAACGCGCGTCCAGACAGGAAGACGTGATAGCAGCCTTAAACCCGATTATTCGGGGATGGGGAAATTATCATCGAAACCAAATGATCACGCGTGTGTTCGCAAGGTGCGATCACCAGATCTGGTATGCCCTATGGCGTTGGGCCCAGCGTCGCCACCCTGAGAAGGGACGACGCTGGATCAAGAAACGCTATTTTCAGGTGATTCAGGGAAGGGATTGGCGCTTTGGAACCAAGGATAAGCTTCTGGTCAGCTTAGGCATGATGGGTAAGCAAACCTACATTCGAGTGAGGTCAGAGGCGAACCCGTACGACCCAGCATTTGATGAGTATTTTACAAAACGTCTCGCTACGAAAATGCTTTCATCGCTGGGACATCGAAGCAAGCTGCGATGGCTATGGCGAGTCCAGGAGGGACTCTGTCCGGTCTGTGATCAACCGATAACGATGGAAACACGGTGGCATCTCCACCATGTGACACCGAGACGGTTGGGCGGATCTGATAGAATTGGCAATTTAGTGCTCTTGCATGCAAATTGTCATCGTCAGGTTCATTCGCGGGGTGTATCGGAATGGGTGGCTGGCGACTCCCGGGAGGGGGACGTTTAATGGCTGCTTGAGCCGTGTGCGTTGAAAGACGCACGCACGGTTCTTAGGGGAGGGGATGACCGCGAGGTCATCTCCTTACCCGACCGATAGCGTGGGTTCGATTCCCATCACCCGCTCCACTGCCCTCAGTTCGCGATTCCTCAATATTTAGGCCCAGTCAAAGGAGCGCTCAACCGCTCTGAGCCATCCCTTGTGCATTTCTTCGCGTTGTGTGTCATTCATCTTTGGGTCAAATCGTTGATCCTCTTGCCATAACGCCTTCAGTTCATCGGGTCCTTGCCAGAAACCCACGGCCAGTCCGGCTGCATATGCGGCCCCCAGCGCAGTGGTTTCGACTACTTTGGGACGAATCACAGGCACACCTAAGAGGTCCGACTGAAATTGCATCAGCGTGTCATTGACCACCATCCCCCCATCGACTTGAAGTCGGGTCAGGGCATGGCCGAGGTCGGTTTTCATGGCATCCAGAATCTCACGTGTTTGATAGGCCGTTGCCTCTAGTGCCGCACGTGCAAAGTGCCCTTTGTTGACATACCGAGTCAGTCCGACAATGACGCCACGCGCATCGCCTCGCCAATAGGGTGCAAAAAGACCAGAAAAGGCGGGAACGATGTAGATACCCCCCGCATCCTCGACTGTTTGAGCCAATGATTCAACTTCCGCTGCAGTCTGGATCATTCCAAGGTTATCGCGCAACCATTGAATGAGGGAGCCCGTCACTGCCACGGAGCCTTCCAAGGCATAAACCGGTGATTGGGTTCCAAGTTGGTAGGCGACGGTGGTTAAAAGGCCGTGCGCAGACGAACGGATCTGATGACCTGTGTTCATCAGAAGAAAGCAGCCCGTTCCATAGGTGTTTTTGGCCTCTCCCTGCGTGAAGCACGCCTGACCAAATAGAGCAGCTTGTTGATCACCAAGATCGCCAGCGATCGGGATTCCCTCGAGGATACCTTGGCCTGAGCCATAAATTTCTGATGAGGAGCGAATTTCAGGAAGAAGTGTTTTCGGAATTTCTAATGCGTCTAGTAGCTCTGAGTCCCAGCAGAGATGGCGAAGATCCATCAGTAGCGTTCTGGAAGCGTTGCTTGGATCAGTAACATGCTGGCCTCCGGTGAGGTTCCAGATGAGCCAGCTGTCAATGGTCCCGAAAAGAAGCTCACCTTTTTGGGCCCGTTCTCGAGCGTTTGGAACATGGTCAAGCAACCAGCGAATCTTGGGCCCTGAAAAATAAGTCGTAATCGGTAGCCCCGTTTTAGACCGAAATCGATTCTGTCCCTCATGGGCTGATAGGGCCTGACAGATACTGTCTGTTCGCGTGTCCTGCCAAACAATCGCACGATGAATGGGTATGCCGGTCTTTCGGTCCCAGATCACTGTGGTTTCACGTTGGTTGGTGATTCCAACGGCAGCGACGGAATGGCGATTGATCGACGCATTCCGAAAAAGCTGATCAATCAGCGCCAGTGTATTGTTGAGTATTTCCTCCGCATCATGCTCGACCCAGCCCGGTGCTGGAAAGAATTGGGTGTGTTCGGTCTGGGTGAGATGCCGAATCTGGCCTGAAGCATCAAAAAGGACACAGCGAGTACTGGTTGTTCCCTGATCAATTGCAAGAATGAACTTTTCCATGGTGCGCGGGGATAGACGATGAAGAACTTAGAAGATTATCGCCCTTGTCGATAGAATGGGGTATCAGGTTTCAACGAGACACCCACCGCCTTGAACGCCATCCTGCACGAACAGCTTCCCCTGAGTGAATTTACTGAGAAGGCTTACCTGGATTACTCCATGTACGTCATTCTTGATCGCGCCCTACCGCATATTGCTGATGGCTTGAAACCCGTTCAACGACGGATTGTTTTTGCCATGTCAGAGCTGGGTCTTGGCCCTACGTCAAAGTACAAGAAATCTGCGCGAACCGTGGGGGACGTATTGGGCATGTATCACCCTCATGGTGACCAGGCCTGTTACGAAGCTATGGTCTTAATGGCACAGCCGTTTTCTTATCGCTATCCCCTGATTGATGGGCAAGGTAACTGGGGCTCACCGGATGACCCCAAATCCTTTGCGGCGATGCGCTATACCGAGTCTCGGCTCACCCCTTATGCGCAATCCCTGCTCCAGGAGTTGGGGCAGGGTACGGTGGAGTGGGTAGCCAACTACGATGGCACCAAAGATGAGCCCCGGCTCCTGCCTGCCCGGTTACCCAATGTGCTTCTGAACGGGTCGACCGGCATAGCGGTTGGTATGTCTACCGATATTCCGCCGCATAACCTGAGGGAGGTTGTCGCCGCCTGCATTCAGCTGCTTGAGGATCCGGATACTCCGCTTGAGGAGCTGATTGAGTTCATTCGGGGTCCAGATTACACGACTGAGGCCGAAATCATCACGCCACGCGATGAAATCCTCAAGATGTATCGCACCGGGAACGGATCCATTCGTCTCAGAGCCCGATGGGAGGTCGAGGAGGGGAATGTCATCATCACGGCTTTGCCTCACCAGGTTTCCGGGGATGCCATCCTTCAGACCATTGCGCAGCAGATGCAGGCCAAGAAATTACCTTTGGTCGAGGATCTTAGAGACGAATCCGATCACGAGAACCCCTGCCGTTTAGTCATTATGCCCAAGGGGCGCCGTTGCGATGCGGACCAGTTGATGTCCCATCTATTTGCCACGACGGACCTTGAGAAAAGCTATCGTGTGAACCTCAATACTATTGGCCTCTCTGGAAAGCCTCAGGTCAAGGGGTTGCGTGACATTCTGGAAGAATGGCTGGTCTTCCGGCGTGATACCGTGCGTCGACGCCTTCAGTTCCGGCTGGAAAAGGTGCTGGCTAGACTGCATGTGCTCGATGGCCTTCTGATCGCGTTCCTCAATATCGATGAAGTGATTGCAATTATCCGCTATGAGGATGATCCCAAAGCTGAGCTGATGGCACGTTTTGGCCTCTCAGATATTCAGGCAGAGGCAGTCCTCGAGCTTAAGCTGAGGCATCTGGCAAAGCTTGAGGAAATGAAAATTCGTGGCGAACAGGCTGAACTCGACGCGGAGCGAAAAAAGCTTGAGGACACCCTGGCATCTCCTCGAAAGTTGAGCGCGCTGATTCGAAAGGAACTCGAAGAGGATGCTGAGCGTTTCGGGGATGCGCGGAAGTCTCCGATAGTTGCTCGTCAGGCCGCACAGGCGCTGGATGTTACAGCTGTCATAGGCAGTGAGCCCGTCACGATCATTCTTTCTGAGAAGGGGTGGGTCAGGGCTGCCAAGGGCCATGATATCGATCCTGAGACCCTTGCCTATCGTTCAGGAGACTCCTTCCTAGGCGCTGTGCCAGGTCGGAGCAACCAACCTGCTTATTTCATCGATTCGACCGGGCGAAGCTATTCCGTCCCTGCACATGAATTGCCATCTGCCCGCTCCCAGGGTGAGCCTTTGACCGGTCGTCTCAATCCACCCGCGGGTGCCATGTTCGTTCAGGTAACTGCGGGGGGGGATGAAGAGCATCTTGTGCTTGCTAGCTCTCACGGTTATGGATTTATTACTCAGTTCAAGGAGCTCTATAGCAAGAACCGTGGGGGTAAGGCCTTATTGACGCTCCCTGAAGGTGCAGAGGTGCTGTTGCCTGCCCGCGTCCTTGATGTGGCGAGCGATCGCATTGCTGTGATCACCCTGGAAGGGCGCTTGTTGGTCTTTCCTGCCGCTGATTTGCCGATTCTCAATAAGGGTAAAGGCAACAAGTTGATACAGATTGCTCCGGATGCGCTGGGAAGTGGTGCGGACCGCGTCGTCCAGGTCATTGGTTTGCCGTCAGGTCGCGGACTCAAAGTGCTGGCAGGCAAGCGGCATCTGACGATCAGCCCCTCTGATCTCTCGCTCTACGAAGGGCAGAGGGCCCGCCGAGGCAATCCCCTACCCAGGGGCTTTCAGCGGGTTGATCGTGTGGAAGTCAGCGAAACATGAGTGCCGAACCTATAGAGATCGACGCGCGAGGCCTGATGTGTCCGCTTCCCTTGCTTCGCCTGAAGAAGGCCTTAGTGGGTGTGGATGTGGGCGCAAGGATTCGGATTTTGGCTACCGATCCAGCCGCACGTCTCGACTTTGGGGTCTTCCTCGAACAGGCGGGACACCTTCAGATCGCTTGCGTTGAGGAGGGCGAAGTCCTCAGCTTCCTGATCGAGAAGGGTCGCTAGAGCCCGCCAAACACTCATTAAGCCTGGTTCTTGAGAATGTCGGTCGCAGTCACGATGCCGAGGAGCTTTCCTTCATTGTCGAGAACCGGCAGGCTCTGGTGATTTCCTCTGATGAAGGCTTCTGCGGCATTCTGAATAGTCATGTCTGGCGTCAGCGAGTCGCATCGGGTTGCCATGATGGCTCCCACTGTACCTGCAACGGGGCGTTGCGGTAGGTTGGGTGCCCCTGCCCGGCGTCGAAGCTCAGTCGCGTGGGCTGTCCCTCGGTCTTGATTGTTCGAGGAAACCGTCGTTTCCGGTGGAGCTGCTCTTCGGCCCATGACATCTTCACGCGTACTTTCGGCAATTGCGAGCACGTCCTCGACCAACGAAATTTCAACCCCAAGCTCAACTAAGGTTTCCTTAAGATGTTCCATGACGATGTCAAAGTGACGATCGTTCATGCCCATCGCGATCAGCTTAGCGTGGCTCCTGTGCATATCACGTCCGGTGTATGCATGCGGACCACCAAAGGCCATGGTGAGAAACGACTTTTGTTTCTCTGCCTGTTCGGTGATGTTTACCCCAAAGAAGAAATAGTTGATTCGGGCATCGCGCATGACCTTTCGATAGAACACATCCACCGCTGTACTGACTGAATCAGCGCCACCTAGCTTTTCGTAGAGTGTCGCATTGTGCGTCTGTTGGGTGGGATCCGGTTTCTTGCGGTTGAATACGTTCTGAAGGGTCTCGCTCATATCTGCTCCGTTGGGCCGCTGCTGGATGAGAGGCCGAGGAAAGGGTGGCAATCAGGTCACGTTCCTATCGTATCACCGATGGATTCCGCCGAGGGGATGGGTCATTCCTGGGTGTGAATGCGCCGAAGATGGTCGTCCAAGTCTCGGGTGTCCCTCAGGGTGATTACAGGCCAATTTGCCTCTTTGGCATAGGCGTTGAGGGTTTCATCTGGATCGACAGCAATGGCCGTATCAACCATTTTCAATAAAGGCAAGTCGTTGTGAGAATCACTGTAAAACCAGCTTTGATTGAGCGATGAGCCTGTCTCGTTGAGCCAGGCATTGAGTCGAATCACTTTTCCCTCTTGAAAACAGGCGGTGCCGAGATAGCGGCCGGTGTAACGATCGCCTGACAATTCAGGAAGGGTCGCAATCAAGTGGTCGATGCCATAGAGCCTCGCAATCGGAGCTGTTACAAAGGCATTGGTGGCCGTGATGATCATCAGCGTATGGCCCAGCGCTTTATGGGCCGCGATGACCTCTTGCGCTACCGGGAGAAGTATCGGTTCGATCAATGACTGAAGAAATTCAGAGCGCCATTGTTCCAATTGAGCTTTTGGATGTTCTGAGAGGGGCCTGAGAGCGAAGCTGAGAAAGGCATCGATATCGAGCGTTCCAGCTTTGTAATCTTCATAGAAGCGGGCATTGGCTTCTTCGTAATGCCCCTTATCCACAATTCCCCGGTCGACGAGGTATTGCCCCCAGAGATAGTCACTGTCCCCTGCCAGAAGGGTGTTGTCGAGGTCAAAGATTGCCAGAGCCACGATATTCCTTTAAATTCGGGATGTTGGACGAGAGTGTCGAGTTGAAGCGGCCTATCCGCTCTTAGCTATCTTCCTTGCGAAGAGGCGGCTCGCTTGGTTCGGCGCGAATTATACACTCGGTGACCCTGGACTCTTGCACGCATGATAGACCGTGACGGATATCGACCCAATGTCGGAATCATCCTTCTGAACAAGGATCGACGCGTCTTTTGGGCTCGCCGTGTTGGCATGCGTTCTTGGCAGTTCCCACAGGGTGGTATTAAGCGGCACGAAGCGCCTGAAGAGGCGATGTATCGTGAGCTTTATGAAGAAGTCGGTCTTCGGGATCGGGATGTGCAACTGATCGCCCGGACGAATGGATGGCTTCACTACGATCTTCCCGAGCGTTACATACGAAAACGCTCGCAGCCCCTCTGTATCGGCCAAAAACAAGTTTGGTTCATGCTGGAGCTGGTTTCATCTGAATCGCGCATCAAGCTTGATTGCTCTGGCAAGCCGGAATTTGACTCTTGGACTTGGGTAGACTACTGGCATCCGGTGGAGGATGTGGTCTATTTCAAGCGAGATGTCTATCAGCGTGCTCTGACCGAACTCAGTGGTCATGCCGGCGCGGACAAAATGATCAATGCGGACCTCTCCAGCCTTGCCATGATGGGCGCGGCTAAGGTCTAGTCATTTGCCCCAAGGCGCATTACCTGCGTCGACAGTCGGCCATCTTCATGAAGCTCTATCCAGCGATATCCCGGTCGGGCTTCGTCGGTCGCAAAGGTCTGACTTTTGGGTGCAAATTGGACGCAGGTTGACGGGGTTCCTAAGAAGCGGGTGTTATCCTGCAAGCGATCGATCTCCTGATGAACGTGCCCGAAAACTACCGCCTTAACCATGCCATGTGCCGCGATGATATTCAGGAAGGCCTCAGTATCCTCGATCATCATGGTATCCATCCAGGCACTTTCTGATGCTATGGGGTGATGATGCAGGGCAATCACGATCCAGCATGACTTCAGGCAGTCCAATGTTTCGACAAGCCATTCCAAAGTTTTGGCGCCGAGCTTACCCCTCGGGCTCCCCAGTTGCGCGCTATTGAGAAGGATGATTCTCCAGTTTCCATAGCTAATAACAGGATCTGCAAGAAATCCGGCATCACTCAGGCAGGTGTACATCAACCCAGGATCATCGTGATTTCCAGGTAAAAAGTGAATCGGTACACGATGATCTTTAAAGGCTTCAGTAACCTGTTCGTAGGTGAGGAATGAAGCCTCTTCGGCAAGATCACCGGTCAGGATGTAACCATCCGGCTGGGGAAGGTGCGTTCCTGCATGGCTAAGAACCTGGCCAAGACTTTCTGCCGGGTTGACACCACGGTAGAGGGCGTCTGCTGTACGACCGAGGTGAAAATCGGTCAGTTGAATTATGCGATGGGAAGGAGAGTTAGCCACTGCAGCCATCTTTCCAGAGGCTTTTGTGTGAATCGATTAGTAATTAAGAACGCTATGGAGAGCTCTGGGCGCAAGCCGCTCACGCCCTCCAAGACCATTCAGCTCGATCAGGAATGCGCATGAAATAACTTCTGCTCCTAGTGCCTCGATCAGTTCACATGCGGCTAGCGCGGTACCACCCGTTGCGAGAAGATCATCAACGATCAGAACCTTATCTCCCCGAGTCACGGCATCGCGATGCACTTCAAGGCTGGCAGAGCCATATTCGAGATCATAGTCGATTTTTTTCACCTCATAGGGGAGCTTGCCAGGCTTTCGCAGCGGAACAAAGCCGACGTTGAGGGCCTTGGCGACTAGCGCACCAAAAATAAACCCGCGAGCCTCCATTCCTGCAACGGCAGATATGCCGCTCGCATGGAAAGGGGAGGCCAGTGCCTCAATCGCAACAGCCATGGATTCAGGGTTACCCAAGACCGGTGTAATGTCCCTGAACAAAATACCCGGTTTGGGAAAATCCGGGATGGCGCGAATGCGCGATTCGATGCGATGCATGAGTTAGGGTGTTCCGGCAATTTTCCCAGAATAGGCTGAAATACTGGCAAGAATGCCAGCCGTATCAAGACCGGCGTCTGTCAGCACCTCTTCACGGCTACCCTGCTCAATGAACCGATCAGGGAGGCCAATGGTCAGGATTGGAGTTTTTATGCCGTGTGCATTGAGGACTTCATTGACCCCATTGCCTGCACCACCCGCGACCGTGTTTTCTTCGACAGTGACGATCAGGTCATGGCTTGCAGCCATTTCAAGAATGCATGCCTCATCCAACGGTTTGATAAATCGCATGTTGATGACCGTCGCATCTAAGGTTTCGCCGGCTTCAAGTGCCGGGGTAACCATCGATCCGAAGGCAAGAATGGCGATTCCTTTCCCCTTGCGGCGAACTTCCGCTTTGCCGATGGGCAGAAGCGTCATCGATTCCTCAACGGCCGCACCCGGTCCCTTACCTCTTGGGTAACGTACCGCCGCGGGACCATTGTGCTGGAAGCCTGTGTACAGCATTTGACGGCACTCATTTTCATCAGCAGGTGCCATGAGCACGATACCGGGGAGGCAGCGAAGATAGGTAATGTCGAAGCTGCCGGCATGCGTTGGACCATCGGGACCCACGAGACCTGCTCGGTCGATAGCAAAAAGCACGGGCAAATCTTGCAATACGACATCATGAACGAGCTGGTCATAGCCGCGCTGCAAGAAGGTGGAATAGATCGCAACGACAGGTTTGAAGCCTTCACAGGCCTGACCGGCAGCCAGGGTGACCGCATGCTGCTCTGCAATGCCTACATCGAAGTAGCGGTCAGGGAAGCGCTTTTCAAACTCAACCAAACCTGAACCTTCTCGCATTGCTGGGGTAACTCCCAGCAGGCGCGGGTCTTTTTCGGCCATGTCGCAGAGCCACTTTCCGAAAACTTCGGTATAGGTCGGCGTGCTGGCCTTGGCTTTCGGTAAATGGTCCTTGCTGGGATCGAAAGTTCCAACGCCATGATATGCGACGGGATCCTTTTCTGCCGGAAGGTAGCCTTTGCCCTTTTTGGTGACAATATGAAGGAATCTTGGGCCATTGGTATTGCGAAGGTTCCTCAGCGTAGTGACCAGTGTGTCGAGGTCATGGCCATCAATCGGACCAATATAATTAAAGCCAAGCTCCTCAAACAGCGTGCCGGGTGCGACCATCCCCTTGACGTGCTCTTCAGCACGGCGCGCCAGTTCCCATACGGTGGGCATACGGTTCTTCAGAAGTTGTTTGCTTCCTTCCCGAATCGTCGAATAGAAACGACCGGACAGGAGTTTGGCGAGATAGTTGTTCATGGCCCCGACATTGGGCGAGATAGACATCTCGTTGTCATTCAGGATCACGAGAAGATTGGCATCCAGGGCGCCGGCATGGTTCAGGGCCTCAAAGGCCATCCCGCCAGTCAGGCCACCATCACCAATAATCGCAACAGCATGTGCATCCCGACCTTGGAGTCCTGCAGCAATCGCCATACCAAGAGCAGCACTGATGGATGTGCTCGAATGTCCCACGCCGAAGGTATCGTAAGGGCTTTCCGTCCGACAAGGGAAAGCAGATAGACCATCTTGCTTGCGAATCGTAGGCATCCGCTCGCGTCGGCCAGTCAAAATCTTGTGCGGGTAGGCCTGATGTCCAACGTCCCAGACCAGCTTGTCGTCCGGAGTATTGAAAACATAGTGCAGGGCGATAGTCAGTTCGACCGTGCCCAGGCCCGCAGCCAAATGACCGCCAGACTGACTGACGCTATGCAGCAAATATTCCCGCACCTCGCTGGCCAGGGCGGGCAGCTGTTCAGCAGGAAGGGCGCGAAGGTCAGCTGGATCGCCGATGGCGTTCAGGAGAGGGGTCTGGGTGGTTAGCGTCATGAAAAATAAAGTCCTGCCGGGTTGAGCCTTCCGGCCCATAAGTGCTTCAAGGGTCTCCACATCATACTGAAACCTGGATTCAGTGGATGAAGGTGACGTGATCTATCGAATTTGTAACTGCCGTGACCTGCTAGTTTTTTCGTTCGATAATGAATCGAGAAAGGTCTCTGAGCAAGTTGGCCTCGGGGCCGAATGAGCTCAGGCTCTGAAGAGCAGCTTCATGCATTTCCCGGGCCTTATCCTTGGCGCCGGCCAGTCCCAATAGTGCGGGATAGTTGGGTTTGTTGTTATCCCGGTCTTTGCCCTGAGTTTTACCCAAGGTCTGGGTGTCGCTTTCCTCATCCAGGATATCGTCCTGAATTTGGAACGACAGCCCAATACATTTGGCATAGTGATCCAAGCGCTCCTCAACCGTGTGATCGATCGGATCCTGCGCAAGAGCTGCAAGACGCACGCTGGCGCGAATCAGAGCCCCCGTTTTGCGAATATGCATGTTTTCCAGCGCAGGAAGGTCCAGTTTTTTTCCAACGGAATGGAGATCGATGGCTTGACCGCCGACCATGCCGTAGGAACCGGACGCATCAGCCAGGCAGCGAATCATCGCAATACGGTTGGCATCAGGGACCTTGATGGTGGGGTCTTCCGCCAGCACATGAAAGGCCAGAGTTTGAAGGCCATCCCCCGCTAAAATGGCCGTGGCTTCGTCATAGGCCACATGGCAAGTCGGCTTTCCTCTGCGAAGAGAATCATCATCCATGGCCGGAAGGTCATCATGAATCAACGAATAGACGTGAATCATTTCGAGCGCTGATGCCGGGCCATCCAGAATGTCGAGGGGCAATCCCAGCGCGATACCAGTGGCATAGGTTAAAAGCGGACGCAGGCGTTTGCCGCCACCCAGCGCTGAATAACGCATTGCCTCGTGGAGGCGTTCAGGCATCCTAGTGGCAGCAGGAAGGCGGTCATCCAGAGCCTTCTCGGCGCGGTCCTGGCAAATGCCCATGAATTCTTTAAGTGCGTTATCGGCGGTCATTGGGTCCTATCAGTTCAGGTGCAATCCGGCTGCTGAGTCTCTTGTCTTATCGCCGTCAGGAGAGAGTGAACGGTTCCGTGTTACGGAAGGCGTCCTAATCGTCCATTATCTCAAAAATTCTATGTTGATAAAAATGGTCGGATTCTTGGGGTTATTTTGGCCCGGCTAAATCGGGTGTTCCGGTCGCGACGGTATGGTTACCCGGTAGCCCCCATTCGGCCCATGAACCGTCGTATATCGGGGTGTTGGGATAACCAAGCTCTGCGAGGCTCAGGGCAATGATGGCCGCTGTGACACCACTTCCACAGGTTGCTACCACGGGCTCCCCGGGGGTCACCTTGAGTTCTTCAAATACACGGCAAAGGGCTGATGGGGTGCGAAGGCATCGGGTTTCAGGATCCAGCAGAAGCTGAAAGAAAAGACTCTGGCTTCCGGGAATATGGCCTGAACGAAGCCCAGGCCTGGGTTCCGGGTCTTGACCCAAGAAACGGCCGAGTGGCCGGGCATCCAGGATGGTTGCTGAACCATCCGCACTGATTTGTTGCATTGCCGAAAAGTTTTTTACGCGCTCTCCGTTGAATTGGGCAGAAAACGGAAGGGCAACCGGAACTGTCAGCTCCGAGCTCAGGGGGTAGCCTCGCGCAGACCAATGATGCAAACCTCCGTTTAGCACGCGGACTTTTTCGTGACCGAAGGTTCTGAACATCCACCAGACGCGAGCCGAAGCCATGAACTGATTGCTATCGTAGACAACGATCTCTGTATCGTTTCCTACTCCAAGATGTGAGACAGCGGTTGCGAAATCTTCCGCGGAGGGCAGCATATGGGGAAGATCGGTCCCGGGGGCTGCAATGACATCGATATCAAAAAAAAGGGCTCCTGGGATGTGCGCTTTTTTGAATTCATCAAGGGGGTTCCGGTTCTGTGCCGGAAGCACAAAGGTCGCATCGAGAACGACGCAGCTTTTCTGATTGAGATGTTCAAAAAGCTCTTCGGGCTCGATCAGGGGGCTTAAACCGGGGGCCATCTCGATTTCCTCACCCTTCAATCAATAATTTAGAAAGGATCCGTTCGTAAATTCGGGACAGGGTCTCAATATCCTGGACTGGAGTATGTTCATTAATCTTGTGAATCGTGCCATTCAACGGGCCCAACTCAACAACCTCCGCTCCTGTGGGTGCAATGAATCGACCATCGGAGGTTCCTCCGCCCGTATCAGGCCGTGCTCGCTGACCGACAATCTCCTCGAGTGCGCTCTGTGTGGCTTCGACTAGCCTGGATCCTTTGGTCAAGAACGGCGCTCCAGACAGTCGCCATTTAAGGCTATAGCGCAGGCCATGCTGGTCGAGGATAGACGCAACGCGATGCTTCAATTCATCTTCGGTTACTGCGGTCGAAAAGCGAAAATTGAAGAGCATTTCAAGACGACCAGGAATCACATTCTCAGCCCCTGTCCCTGACTTAATGTTCGAGACCTGAAAGCTGGTTGGAGGAAAAAAATCATTGCCCTTATCCCAGACTTCTTGCGCAAGCGCTGTTAAAGCGGGGGCGAGGCGGTGGATTGGGTTATCTGCTTTATCCGGATAAGCGACATGGCCCTGGATACCGTCAACCTGAAGAACCCCATTCAATGAGCCCCGGCGACCCACACGAATCACATCGCCCAGACGGTCAAAACTTGAGGGTTCTCCAATCACGCACCAGTCAATCTTTTCGCCACGCTGTTTGAAGGTCTCTACTACTTTTACGACACCATCATGGGCGGCACCTTCCTCATCGCTGGTCATAAGAAGTGCGATGGAACCCGGGTGGTCTGGGTATAGGGCTGAAAAGCGTGCCAGTGCGGTCACCATAGCGGCAACGCCACTTTTCATGTCGGCAGCGCCACGCCCATACATCATTCCGTTTTCGACAGTGGCTTCGAATGGGGGGAACTTCCAGTCCGATTCCGGGCCTGGTGGAACCACATCGGTATGGCCGAGAAACACAAGAAGTGGTGCCTCGGTTCCCCGACGCATGAAAAGGTTGCGGGTGTCCCCAAAATCAAGATGCTCTGTTTTAAAGCCACAAGGCGCTAATTCGGCTTCAATCAATTCCATGCAGCCGGCGTCATCCGGCGTAACGGATCTGCAGGCAATGAGGGCGGCAGTGAGCGCAACGGTATCATGCATGGGAAATAATTCCATTCAGTCGATCGGGATTAAACCCTGCAACAACGCCGGATTCTGATTCGATCAAGGGCCTTTTGATGAGCAGGGGATAACGCAAAATTAGAGCAACAGCATCATCACCCTCTGTAATGGATTGCTCTTCGGAGGTCAGCGCGCGAAAGGTTGTGCTGCGGCGATTGAGTAACGTTTCCCAACCCAACGCTTGACCCCAGGCACGAACTTGGCTCGCATCGGGCGGGCCATCAGCACGAAGATCGTGGAATTGGAAGCTATGCCCCCCCGCTTTGAGCCAGGCGACGGCTTTCCGGCAAGTATCACACGAAGCAATGCCATAGAGGACCAGCTTAGCCATCAGTCAATATCCAGTCGTTCCAGGCGGTCAAGTGTCGGTTCGCGCCGCCCATCGGATTCGGTAATGAAAAGGGGTTCACGGCGGACTGATTCAGCAACAGCCTGGCGAATGTCCTCATTGTCGTAATAAGGACCTGCCTCCATACGAATCAATGGCAGGCCTGCCGCTTGGCAGATGGTTTTCAGCGGTGACTCCGTCGATATCTTTTCACGAGAACGAAGCACCTTATGCTGTATCAGCTGAATTGCACAGGCAATCCCAAGGTCGCTTTTTCTTGCCAACACAAATGGAATGATGGCCTCATCTTGGGTTTCCAGCAGATCCCACGTTTTGTCCACCAGTGAGGGATTCCTTGGCGAAATCAGATCATCGACATGAATCATTGGAAAGATTTCAAAATTATCACCTACGGCTTCACGGAGTGCTGCATAGAGAAGTCGCTCTTCGGATGACAAGAGAAACTCCTTGCGCGTATAGGTGATGCGGCCTGTCCGGCTTGCGCGGAAGCGCCGAAGCAACGTAATAACCAGAATGAGGAGGGCGGGAAGACCGATCAGGTAAAACCAATACATGGGGATCCGTAGGAAAGCTTGGAGCTGGAGTCTTTATGAGGGATTAAAATCCAAAGGCTCCGTTAAGTTTTGATTATAAGGGAAAGCACCTGGAGCCATCGACAACGTGGGGCAAAACGAGGATTCTGAGCTTGGAAATCAAAGAACGTTTCGAAGCAGTACAAAGGCGTATACGGAATACAGAAGCTGCGGGCGGGCGTCCGCTGAATTCTGTGGGCTTAATTGCCGTTAGCAAAACCCAACCTGCACAGGCAATCCGGCAAGCCTATCTGCTAGGTCAACGAGATTTTGGTGAGAACTACCTCCAAGAGGCGCTCGCCAAGCAACAGGAACTGACTGATCTGGATGACATTGTTTGGCATTTTATCGGCCCGATCCAGAGCAATAAAACCCGGCCGATTGCTGAACACTTTGATTGGGTTCATACGTGTGATCGGATCAAAACCGCTGAGCGACTCCATCAGCACAGGCCTTCACATTTGCCTCCCTTAAATGTGTGTATTCAGGTCAATGTCAGCGAAGAGGTCACAAAGGCTGGCGCTAAACTTTCAGAATTAGCTGGCTTATCTGCTCGAATTGGCCAGCTTCACCGACTTTGCTTGCGTGGACTCATGGCAATTCCTGCACCGATGGATCATTCTGATCAGGATCCTGGTCAGCCGTTTCGCATATTGCGAGAGGCGGCGCAGAGTCTTTCAATACCGGTCGATACGCTTTCCATGGGGATGTCAGATGATTTGGAATGGGCCATTCGTGAGGGGGCTACGTGGGTCCGAATCGGAACGGCACTCTTTGGACCGCGCCATCCCTAAGCTAGAATCGCCGTCCCGAATTCAATACTAACCTCAGGATTACCCATGAGCTACGAGACCTTGGCCTTTATCGGTGCTGGCAATATGGCCAGTTGCTTGATTTCTGGCTTGATTGCCGATGGCTATCCCCCCGAAAAGATCCGGGTTTCTGATACCCAGGAATCCATGTCCCGGGGGTTGGGTGATCGGTATGGTGTTGTGGTCTGTGCCGATAATCATGAAGCCGTGAAGTCTGCAGCGATTGTGGTTCTGGCAGTTAAGCCTCAGGTTATGCGGATTGTCTTGGAAGATTTAGCGGATGCCCTCAAGAAAACGCAGCCATTGCTCTTGAGTATCGCAGCGGGGATAGCCTGTCACAGCATTCAGAGCTGGGCAGGTGGTCTTGCATCAATTGTCAGGGCGATGCCAAACACACCGGCGATGGTTCAAAGCGGAGCGACGGGTCTTTATGCGACGCAATCTGTCAGTGATCGGCAACGTGAAGTTGCTGAGTCGATACTCCGAGCAGTTGGAATCACGGTCTGGGTTGAAGAAGAAAGCTTGATTGATGCGGTCACCGCCCTTTCAGGAAGTGGTCCGGCCTATTTCTTTTTGTTAATGGAAGCCATGGAGGAGGCCGGCGTAAAGCTTGGACTTGACCGTCCGACTGCGAGTTTACTGAGTCAGCAAACTGCCCTGGGAGCGGGTCGCATTGCGATCGAGTCCTCTGAAGGTCCCTCCGAGCTTCGCCGCCGGGTCACTTCACCAGGAGGGACCACGGAAAGGGCCATAGCAACATTTGAAGCAGGTGGTTTTCGGGATCTCGTATTCGGTGCGATGCAGTCTGCTAAGGAACGCGCAGAGGTGCTCTCGCAGGAACTTGGAGGAGCAAAGTAATGTCCAGCTATCTCGCAACGCCATTAATCTTCCTGATCGATACGGTCTTTAGCCTTTATATTTTTGCGCTTCTTCTTCGGTTTCTATTCCAATGGTGCGGGGCGGATCCGCGTAACCCTGTCTCACAGTTTCTGATTCGTGTGACGCATCCACCCTTGAGGGTATTGCGCCGATTGATTCCTTCCTTTGGTCGGGTGGATAGCGCCTGTATCCTCCTGATGATCGCGCTTCAGACTTCGGCTTCGTTTCTCATCCTCTTGGTTCGCGGCGAGAGCGTTCCTGTGGGCGTAGTCAGTATTCTTGCGGTTTCACAGCTCGTTGAGCTGATTCTGAATGTCTATTTCTATGCCATCATCATCCGCTCCTTGCTCAGCTGGTTTGGCCCGACGGGCTACAACCCAGCTATATCATTGCTTTTCAGTCTGACGGAGCCTCTGCTTTATTGGAGTCGACGCATCCTTCCACCCACGGGAGGCATTGATCTCTCTCCTTTGGTGCCTCTGGTCGTAATTCAGTTGGCCCGGATGATGGTGCTTCCGCCGCTACAGGAGCTCGCCTACCTGCTGAACTAGCTCATCTGATCCTTCGCGAGATACCCCGTCCTACAGGGCGGGGAGGAAGTCAATCTATTTGGTTCGAAAAACGAGATCCCAGACCCCATGGCCGAGTCGATGTCCGCGCGCTTCGAACTTCGTTAGCGGTCGATAGCTCGGACGCTCAGAGAAGGGCGATTCTGCATTTTCGCTGGTAAATAGTCCGGACACAGCAAATTGTTCTGCCATGTCATGGGCGTAATTCTCCCAGTCCGTTGCCGCGTGAAAGGTGCCACCTGAAATGAGCTTTTGCGCGATGAGCTTGAGAAAATCTTGTTTGACAATGCGCCGCTTGTGATGGCGCGTCTTGTGCCAGGGGTCAGGAAAAAAAAGCTGAACTCTCTCTAGAGAGTCATCTGCTATGCAGTCATTGAGGATGTCGATGGCATCGTGCGCGTAGACCCTGAGATTGTGAATTCCCGCCTCGTGCGTCTTGATCAGAAGATGACCGACCCCCGGGCGATGCACTTCAATCCCAACGTAGTTCCGTTGTGGATCATTTTTGGCCATTTCGACCAGAGAATCACCGTTACCAAACCCAATTTCAAGCACGATGGGATGCGAGTTTCCAAAGTGGGTATGAGGCTCAAGCTTTACTTGGGAATCAATTCCATAAAGTACCCAAAGTTCATCGAGAGCTTTTTGTTGAGCCAGCGTAATCCGACCTTGACGCCTGGCGAAGCTTTTGATTCGAAAGTTTTGCAGCTCTTGGGGGTTTGAAGGCGCTGGGCTGGCGCTGTCATGAGTCATAATCGTGGATCCTGATTTCGTCCTCATCGTGTAACCCCAGATTATCCTTCCAGAGCACACGAATGAGATCATCGAGCCTTGCGTTGGTGAGCTCGAATGTAAAGTAGGGGTTTCGGGAGACTGCCGTGGAGAGTTTTCCTTCGACCACTGGAACGCCGTTATGCAACAAGGTAAGTTCCGTGATGAAATGAGCAGGTACTAGCTGGCCGGTTTGGTCATCTCGACGCCTACCGGTCTCCATTGGGTGCTGGATCAGAACCCGGACCAATGTGTTTTTTCCGGACCTTCGGGTCCTTATCTTGATCGAAGACATAGAGTACTCATTTAATCTGTGGCCTGTGATGCCGTCAATTGAACTTGCCTCCATCACCCTGAGTCGACGCAGTTTGTTGCGTTTGATTTTCGGTTCAGTGGCTTTTTATTTGCCCCCAGGATGGGGCGCTACTAGACCAAATCCCCGAGCTGATTCCCCTTTGGTTAGTGGTCCCGGCTTCACTGCCATATTGGATGGATTGATGGGTAAGTCCCCCGCCATAGATGATCATGGACTTTCGCTTGAAATTCCTGAAGTGGCTGAAAATGGCGCACTGGTGCCCATCGTGCTGAACACCTCAGCCACCGTTCAGGATCTCTATCTTTTAGCAGAAGGGAATCCCGGCCCGTTATTGGCTTCATTCCATTTTCAAGGCTCAGCGCTCCCTAAGGTGTCATTACGCGTCAAGTTGAATCAATCCGGTCCTGTGACCGCACTCTCAAAGGGCAAGAATGGCTGGATGCGACTCGATCGTCAGGTAAAGGTGGCGGTAGGGGGGTGTGGTTGAAATCGCCCATTGTGGTTGTCGGACTGGGCGAACTCGGGCAGGTCATGGCTAACGGTTTTCTGAGAATCGGTCATCCCGTTTATCCCATTAATCGGGAGTCTTTCTTTGCCGATGTCAACGCATTGGCTTTGGATCCTCTTCTCGTCGTCGTTGCCGTTGGTGAGAAGGATCTTGACGGCGTTCTGATGACGTTGCCCGACGCACTCAAAGATCGTGTGGTCCTTTTGCAGAACAATTTGCTTGAATCCGACTGGGTACGCCACGGTATCCGAAACCCCACGATCTTGGTCGTCTGGCTCGACAAGAAACCGGGGCGGCCGGCAGTAGCAGTCCTTCCAAACAAAGTATTCGGTCCCTACGGCGATCAGGTGGCTCAGGCATTGAACGCAATTGAGATCGATACCCATGCAAGACCTATTCATGAGCGCGATAGGGCTTTAGTCGCAAAGAATCTCTATATTCATACGATTAATATCGCGGGGCTTCGCGTAGGAGGCACGGTCGGAGAACTGTGGAATCTTCATCGTTTGTTTGCCGAAAACATTGCCAGAGAGATCCTTTTGATTCAAAACTGTCGACTGGGCCAAACTCTCGATATGAATGATCTGATGGGTGACATGCTTGAGGGCTTTTCAGGGGATTGGAACCATCTTTGTACGGGTCGGTCTGCACCCTCACGTTTGGCTAACGCGCTGTTTTTTGCAGATCACTACCAACTGGCTGTTCCAACAATACGAGCAATTGCAAAAGAGCTTGGTGTGTCTGGACAGGGGGTTGGGATCGATGAGTGATAAGGTTTTTGCCTGGACCGCTCAAGGTGAAGTCACTCATGCTCGCTTTATGTATGAAGCTGCGCAAATTAGCACGCTGCTCTCTCGTCAAGGGTATGTGTTGAATGTCAGCAGTGACCGATATGACTTTGCGCTGGGGCTGTTAGCGGCCTTGAGAGTGGGTGTTCCCACCTTGTTACCTTCGGATCAAGGACGAGGCCAATTGACTGAACTCAGTCGCAATTACCCTTTGCTGCATCAGATAGGGGATGAGGAGCTTCAGAGCTATCGTCTTCAGATCAAGGATCAGAAGAAAGGCGTTGATGGATTTGCTGAGAGTCTAGACCAAACGGTTGTCATCCCCTTCACCTCAGGCACGACGGGCGATCCGGTTCCGCATCCAAAGTCGCTGTCCTCGCTGATGGGAAGTGCGTTGTTGATTAATCAACAGTTGGGTGGGGCAGCGGGGATCCGGATGGTCGCTACAGTGCCGCCACAGCATATGTATGGCTTGGAGTTGACGCTACTTTTGCCGTTATTTGAGGGGGCCATTCTGGACTGGCGTCGTCCTTTTTTTCCAGGGGATATTCTTGCAGCGCTTCGCGATGGGCCTTCCCCAGTCGCTCTGGTTACGACGCCCCTTCATCTGAGGGCATTACTTTCTCTGCCCGATAAGACTCTGCCAGAAGTGTCTTTCATTGTTTCTGCGACTGCGCCGTTGCCCTTGGAGTTGGCCCTTGAAGCTGAGGCACGATTCTCAGCACCGCTCCACGAGGTCTATGGCTGCACAGAGTTGGGCTCAATTGCAGGAAGACGGCCGGCAGTTTCTGAGGTTTGGCGGTGGTATTCCGGGGTTGAGTGCACTGCGAAAGGGAGCGGTCATGTCGTGGCAGCAGCGCACGCATGTGCTCCGGTAAGGGTTTCAGATCAATTGGAAATTCTTACAGAGGACACCTTTCTTCTCAAAGGCCGTAATGCGGATCTCGTCAATATTGCGGGCAAGCGGGCATCGATTCGGGGCCTTGAGAGGGCCGCACTGGAGATTGAGGGGGTCCGTGACGTCGCCTTTATTCAGGGCGATCAGGGGGAAGGGGCTGTAACGCGGCTTACCGCCCTTGTTGTTTTGGAACCTCATACCTCATTGGCTGCGGTCAAGGCGGCGTTGCGGCGTGACCTTGACCCAGCATTTGTCCCGCGCACATTGATTGAAGTGCCTTCACTGCCAAGAAATGCTGTAGGAAAACTGCCACGGGGGAAACTTTTGGCTTTGCTCAAAGCGATGACTTGATTCTTGGGTTAGATCATTCCACCGTTAACCCCAAAAACCTGACCGGTGATGTAGCTGGCCTTTTCAGAGGCCAGAAAGGCAATCAAATGAGCGACTTCATCTGGCTTTCCCTGTCGTCCAATTGGAACCAGTGAGCGAATGCGCTCGGCGGAAAACCCCTCCGCGGTCATGGGGCTCTCTATGATTCCTGGGGCAATGACATTGACCAGAATATTCCGGCTCGCAAGCTCCATCGATAAGGATTTGCTGGCACCAATTAAGCCTGCCTTAGCCGCGGCGTAGTTGGCTTGCCCCCGGTTTCCAGTGATTCCAGCGACCGAAGACAGGCTGATAACGCGACCCCAACGTTGTCGAATCATCGGCATCAATAGTGGACGTGTCACGTTGTAAAAGCCGTGAAGTGACACATCAATAACGGAACGCCATTCCTTGGGGGTCATTCCGGCCATGGGGGCATCAGCATGAATGCCGGCGCTATGAACGAGAACATCAATAGGATGCTCTTCGACCAGTTCGGTAAGAATGGCTTCGCTGACAGATGGGTTCGTAAGATCAAACTGGGCACAGGAGGCCTTTCCTCCACTGGATCTGATTTCATCAGCCAAGGATTCAGCACGGTTGAGGGACTCATGTGCATGAAGAATGACTTCAAAGCCATCTTTGGCAAGCATTCGCGCAGCCGATGACCCTATCGCGCCACTTCCTCCTGTAATCAATGCCCGCCTCACAATTCGTCTCCTTGAAAATAGACTGCCATTCGCCCCTCGATCAAGTTCGATTGAGCCTGCGTATGTAAATCAAATTGGTACATTGCACTTTGTTCGTTGCGGCTGATCAGCCTCACGTTGATCTCAAGCTCTGAACCAAGATCATCGAGTCTTTCGACTCGCCAGTACACATCCCTGGCCATAACGAGGAACCCCTGTCTCGGGGACGATCGTTCACTTTGATCAATCAGGGCACCATGGAGGGCAGTGGCCTGTCCTGCAAACTCAATACCGGAACTGACCGGTAGCATTCCGCAGGAACGCCTCAAGGGGTTTTTTAAATCATGGTGTCGGTTGGTTCTAGCGACTAAGGTTTCTGCATCGAAGCGGATGACCTCATCCAGAAGCTGCATGCGGGGTCCATGGGGAAGCAATGCCTGAATCTTTTCTGGATCGATTAACATGCTTCAACGTTTACGTGGAGCGTACCGCCAAATCCCGCCTGAATTGCCATCTGAGTGGTTTCTTTGCGTGCAATGGCACTGAAAAGGCTCATCATGACCGACCCGGGGTGAAAGCATAGGGGTGTTTCTTGGCGTTCCCTCAAACTGCTTGTGCCTTCAGCTCTCATGTTCGGCTCGTAACGCAGGCTCAACCAAGCCAGAGGTTCGGCGTCCTCAGCACCCAGAAGTAGTGCTCCAGCAATGGCATTCTGGATCTTACGATGAAGAGCGATCGGGTGCGGAGGCGGAATGTCGTAGGCCACCAACAGAAGATTGCGTTGGCCTTCTCCGTAGCGCAGGCAACATTCAGACAATCCTGCTCCAAAACTGTCATCAAAGGCACACAGGCTATCTGCGGGATAAGCTGATCCACTGGCGATGCTCCAGTAGCCTGCAGCTGCGTTATGCACTGAATTATGAAAAGCGGTGGGTGACAGAGCGTTATCTCCGTCCGCCAGCATACTGAAGATTTGATGGACGACGGTTACTTCACCGCCTGAGGAACAAAAAACAGCACTCAGGTCATGCGTTTGTCGTCCTCCAATAGCTTCCATGGCAACATCCAGGGCTAATCGAGTGACCGGAGTAGCCCGCCGTCGCTCCGTGGCGGGAAGAACTTGTCCGAGGCCCTTGGGTTGATCGGGTGCCGGATCTTCTGGCACCTGATAATTCGGGTACTGGCTAAGATCACTCCAGCAGTCTATTCCGGGCGCTCGAACTCCGATGCCACCTACAGGGATCTTGATCATTTTGTCGATCTCCCAAAGAGGAGAACCGCATTGCTCCCGCCAAAGCCAAAAGCATTGGTCAAGATGTGCCGTCCTGACTTAAACAGTGGCCTTTTGAGGACAGTTGAGTGGATCTCCGGATCTTGCGTTACCAGATGAGCCGTTCCGGGTAAAAAGCCTTCGCGCAGAGAGAGGCAGGCGGTGACCGCATTCATGATGCCAGCAGCGCCAAGCGTATGACCGATTGCCCCCTTAATAGACGCACAGGGAGTATGAGCGCCTAAGGACCGGGTGATGGCTCTGTCTTCCGAAAGGTCATTGGCTCGCGTGCCTGTGCCATGGAGCAGCGTAAAATCGATCTGTTCTGCCGTAAGGCTAGCGCGTTGGAGGCCATTTTCAATGGCTCTGGATGCCCCAATGCCCTCGGGGTGTGGGCTTGACATGTGATAGGCATCAGAGCTTTCACCGTAACCGATCAGGCTGACCCCCTCGGCTGGATCTGGATCGCGCGTCAGGATCATGAATCCAGCGCCTTCACCGATTGAAATTCCCTCGCGAGCTTGATCCATCGGGCGACTGGGGTTTTTCGCTACAAGATCCAATGCTTTGAATCCGTAGAGTGTGGTCAGGCAAAGGCTATCTGATCCGCCCACGATGACAGCATCACACCAATTGGCTTGAAGTAGGCGGGCGGCGGATGCAAAAACTTTGCTACTTGAAGAGCAGGCGGTCGAAAGCACCCATGCAGGACCTGAAACGCCGAGGAGCGCTTTTACGAAGGCTGCCGGGGCAGAGGTATTTTGACGCTCACGATATCGAAAATCGTCAGGGAGGTTTCCATCCAGGGGATCACGATGCCTGTAAGCCTTTTCGGTCTCAAGAATACCGGACGTGCTGGTCCCTAGGATGAGACCGATCCGGTGTGCCCCAAATCGCTGGATCAATGTTGAAACTTTAAAACGAAAACCATCCTGATCGAGGGCAAGGTCAATGATGCGGTGATTGCGTGCTTCGAAATCGCTCAGTCTGGGGGGTAGGCGGTGACCGTCGATGCCATCGATCCGCCCAATCCAGGTTTCAAATTCAAGGCCAGGAAAATTACCTGGGGTCAGGGCCGATGAACCTGCCTTGAGTCCTGCCAAGGTGGAGGCTACACCCGTTCCGAAGGCGTTAGTCAGTGTCATTGCCTGGACAGAGAGTCGCGGCATTGGAAGGGGCGGAGGAACAGGAGGCAAGCTCGCATTAGTTTGGTGCATCTGACCATTATCGCGAATCGGTCGATTACTTGGCCAGCAACGCAGCGAAACTGACCGCCAAAAATGCGCCAATGGATACGGTTGTACCCATAGCGACCAAAAGAGGAACGCTCGCGAAGGCCAGCCCGCCAAAGGCTAGAATGGAGCTCAGACTGCAGACCAAGATGGAAAGGTGTGTTCTAGCGCGCTCTTCGTTATTGGCAGATGGCCGGTTGAAAAAGAGCGATTGATCAAGACTGAGCCCCATGACCAACAACATGGAGGCCAGATGGTAAATATTCAGCCCATTAGCCAACATGGCTAGCAACAGTCCCGTACTTAGTGTGGCCAATAACATAGGAGTCATAACCTGAAATGCGCTGAACAGGCTATGAAGGCCGATAGCCAGTATTCCGAAGATGACCAGAAGTCCCGCAATCAATAGATGCGATGCGTCTATGCGATTCTCATGTATGCGTTCCGTCATGGCGCTTCGAAGATCTAGCAGCTGAATCTGGGAATCGCCGAGTGACGCTAGTGCTGTTTCAATGGCGTCAACTTTCTCAATGCCTTCGATAGGAACCAAAATGGAGGTTCCTTCGGATGAATTGTAGATTTGCGCATCCAGTCTTGGTTCAAGAATCGTTCCCTTGAATGTGTCATGTGAGAGAGGAGGGAGTGAGACATGCGCCGATAGGTCCTGAAACAGGGGGGCAAATGCATCTGTCTTGAAGGGGGTTCCCTTCAATGCCTTGGCAAGAACTGCCATTGCAGCCTGAGGTGTTGGAATCGCTGCTTTTCGACGCTTTTGTGTCTCTTGGCTTGGAAGCACATCAGATACAAGCTCATATCCAGAAATGGCATGAGTGGCCAATAGTTCTCTCAATACCGGGTTTAATTTTTCGCAATGTGACAGTGCTTCGTCTTCAGTTGCGCCGGTCACCACAATCACCCAGCGCATGTCGGGAACCCGGAATGCTCTTTGCAGATTGATATCACTCGCCAATCGCGAGGGTTCTACGGGATTCAGAGT
The DNA here is from genome assembly GCA_041178325.1 of Pseudomonadota bacterium. Classification (GTDB taxonomy): domain Bacteria; phylum Pseudomonadota; class Gammaproteobacteria; order Methylococcales; family Methylococcaceae; genus UBA6136. Next base: position 12,410 of record JBEGVN010000063.1, on the reverse strand, counting down.
GGCTAGATCATCATTGAACAGCGGACGGCCAGTAAGGTGGAAGATCAATCCAAGGCTGATTGGAATCAGAATGCAGAATTGAAGTCGGACCCTGTGTGCGATCTTTTGGATGGGGTTTTTGGAAAGGGATGTGATCCAGTTTCCCAGAACATGGGAGGCAGGGGAAAGCTGAGGGAGGATGAATCGGGTTGCAAGCCCTGCTCCGAGAAGGCCTGCTGAGGCAAAGATCCCAATCTCCTGAAGTCCACTGAACCCAGAGAAAAACATGACCCCAAATCCTGCAATATTTGTCAGGATACCCAATCCTAGGGTGGGCCAGAGACGCTGCATGGTAGTCCTGCTTGATGTTGCCGGGTTGAGGTGGGTAAAAAAATGATTGGGGTAGTCCGCAGCAACCCCCAAAAGGGTGCTGCCAAACCCCAAGGTGATAGCATGGATTGCTCCATTGTGAAGGCGAATGGCAAGTGCTCCAGTGATTAGCCCTGTCAGCAGGGGGATCAAACTGAGGCTGAGAATGCGCCAGGAACGATAAACGAGTAACAAGAGGGCGCTAACCATCATCGTGTTAGCGATGGAGAGCCATGTCGCTTCCCGTGTAATGCTTCGGTTCGTCTCAACCGCGAGGAGACCGGCGCCACCTAAGTTGAGTTTCAGATCGGCATGTGGGATATCGTCAAATGATGAATAGACGAACCGCTGCGCTTCCTCTTGCGCCTGAATGTCAAAGCCAGCCGATCGGGTTTCGATAAGTATTAATGCCTTATTCTGGGAGGCATCCACCCAGTGGCCTCCCACTAGGGTTGGCATTGATGCTGAGGTCAGTTGGTCAAGATACTGCTTCCAGCTGCCCAAAGGATCTCTTCCAAGCCATCGCTCCTCGAGACGGCCAGCAACGGAGAAGAGGGCAACGGCCCTCAGTTCAAGCGCATGATGAAGAGTTGTAGCCTCCCATTGGCTCGGGGATGAGGGCGATAGCACGAATCTGTAGGGGAATAGCCGTTCTTCAAGATGGAGGAGATCCTGAGGATCTATCCCGCTTTGAACACGGCTAAATCGATCGGAAGCACGCAGCTTCAAAACCAAAGCATCTGTGGTCATGAAACGCTCTTTTTGACTGCCACCGGTAACTTCGACGAGCAGCATCCGACTTCCTGGGCCCTCCCGACTAGCCGTGAGCAGAAGCTTTTCGTGAGGTTGAGTCGCCTTGGGCAGGAAGAATGTCAGATCCGATGTGATTACAGTTTTTTGAGTGAGGAGGTAGCCGGCGAAAGCCAGGTACAGAAGCCAGAGAGAGACAATGAGAGAGGTTCTCACGGGGCGCCGAGAGCGAGAGTGCTGATACTGCCATCGAGGCCTTCGAAGTAGAGCTTTTGAAGATCTCCATCATGACCTTCAATTCTGACCAAACGGAGGCCAGAAGAATCTTGATTCAGAGGAACAAGGCTCATTGCCCAATGATGAATGGTGCCGCCCAGGTTTACATGCCAGCGAGCAAGTAACGCTGCTTTATCACCACTGAGAAGACTCACGAGGCTGGATCCAATATAAGCCAGTTCAGGTATTGCATCGGGCCTGAGGCTTTGGCTTTCTCCTGTTGAGCCATCAGTCATTCTGATTTCGCTGCTGGAGAGAATGTAGGTTGCGGGCATCGGCTTTTCCACCGTCTTAATCAGGGTGTCGGGGAGAAGAAAATCCAGATACCCCTTGAATTCCATAGGTGTTTTCAGTGAAGGGATCCGCCGCGTCTCCTGAAAAGGAATACGTCGCGTATTTCGACTCTTAAGTCCTTCGAGTGCCTTGTCCAACGTCTGGGGGGTTAGATCAGTGGGTGAGCTCTGTGCAGGGCATGGCTCAGGAATGAAAGCCATCCATAGCATCAAATAGAACGCCATAAAAAGTTTAGGGGACGCGTTCCCAGACATCATGAAAATTGAACCAGTTGTAGGGTGACCGTTGCGCGTAGCGTTCAAGATTTTGTGCGTATTGCTCCGTCAGTCGTCGAACTCTTTCTTCGCGCTCTTCTCTTTTTCCTCCAGAGTTAAAAGCAAGAGGTTCGAAAATGATGTCATAACATCCCCAGCCTCGCTGAAGACAGAAGAACTGAAGTAGGGGAATTTCAAGAATATCGGAAAGGTAGGGTGCCGTGGTCGGAAACAAGACTTGCTCACCGAAGAAGTTGCAACTCAGGGTTCTTTCCCCGGGCATCAGGCGGTCTCCCAATAGCCCGATCAGCAGACCTTTGCGAACATCAGGCCAAAGACTCAGTATGGCCGAAGGACCTGGCACAGTAATTAAGTCTTCATGCAGGCTGGGGTTAAGGGCTTGAAAGATTTGGATAATTTGGGGAGTAGCATCGCCGAACATGACAGCTTTTACCCGATATCCACCGCGTGTGCGTCCAATCATCCGAAGAATGTCAAAGCCACCGAGATGAGACCCCACGAGAATGCCGCCCATACCTTGTTCTTTGACGCGCTCTAGATGGTCCAGTCCTTCGATATGAATCGTGATGCCTTTGTCCTTCTCTGTCAGGATGGCAAGACGATCCAGCAACGAGCAGGCAAAAGTATGGTATTGGCGAAAATAATCATGAAATGAAGGCTCTCGCCCCAGTGCGTGTAGGAAAAACGTACGTGAGGCAGGCCGTGTACGGTTGTTGATAATGAGAAAGTAGAAGCTGATGGGGTAAAGCAACAATCGCGAAACGGATCGCCCCAGGAGACGGGTAATGGCAATAATGAAACGGATCCAGAACGGATTACTTCGTTCAGGGAGTTTCTGCCAGTGCATGACTCAAACCCCCAGAGTGGCTTTACTGGTGATAAGACCAGAGGCAATTTCTCGATCTCCGACCCGTGCGCTAAATCGAGACCCCTGGGGTGTATTCCAGTAGGACACAAAGGTGGTCTCGTCACCTCGCAGAGGAGACTTGAACTTTATTTCCTTAAGCACCAGCGAGAGGAAATCATCAGAGTTCAAGGCGGTGTATCCCAGAAGAATATGATCAAGAATGATGGCGCCTGGGACTAAAGGGTTGCCGGGAAAGTGATCGATCAGGATCGGGTGATCCGACGCGATTGAGAATGTATGGTTTTTGCCTACCATCAGTTATTCCATTCTCTTCCAGTCCGCTTCTGAGAGCCGGCTAAAGAAATGCCGGAGGGAGTGCTGAGGCTCATTCGGCAGACGATGTCGGCGATAAACTGGCTCCAGTACCAGAAACAGAAAAATCAGGGCAGGGGCCAGCGTATTTCCCATCATCCACGCCCAGTTGGACTGAGTGAAAATGACAAGAAGAACCTGGATCAGTCCCAGGAAAACAAAAAATAACCACCACGCCCGCGTCAGGCCTAGGGTATAGCTTAGAGCGGCTTGGGAGAAAGGCGCATCTTGCCCCCGGACGTGACGGGCCATCTGCGTGATCAGGGGCTTTTGGGGAGGGGTGAGGGAACGCTGAAAGTATCGAGAAATCAGGAGGAAAATGAGACTTGGGAAAAGTGCGCCAAGCTCGGGATTCATGAGCGTTAGGGCCAGAGTAAGTGTGAAACCCCCAAGAAAAATCCAATGTTCCGTATCGGATTTGAGTCCATGAAGCAGAGCAAGACTGATCAGTACGTCCGGAAAAGACAGCCAACCCAAATTGAAATTCCCCGACTGTATCCCGACCATGCTGCCGACGGGAAAGGCAACTGCAAGACCAATGCTAATAATGGCGCGAAACCGCACTCAGTGAGCCCGCCGCTCGAGAACCGTTTCTGATAGGGAACGTAAGCAAGTAAAAATCCGGGTAATGTCGGGATCATCGGACTTGATCTGAACGCCATAGCGTTTAGAGAGAATGACAGAAATCTCGAGCAGATCGATGGAGTCCAGGCCCAGGCCATCTTGATATAGCGGCGCCACAGGGTCGATTTCGGTGGGCAACACCTCAAGATTGAGCGATTCAACGAGCAGTGTGGCGATTTCCAGTTCTAGGTCGTTCTGTTTCGACATGTTTTGAAGATAAATGGTAGGGCCTGACTAACAAAAAATGGTCCCTTCAATTTCGACCATCAGATCTTTTCGGCAGATATCGCCCTGGAGGTAAACGATCCCCGATTCCGGATGAATATGGTCACAAATCAGGGGCCGAATCTGATGGATATGAGAAGGCTCTCGGACATAGACCACCCAAGAGGCCAAAGATCCCAGTGCATTCATGGAGGGGTAGTTTGCGCTTTCCAAAAGTGCAGCGACATTGTCCAGAGTGACACGTGTTTGCATCTCTGGATCGAGGGGAGCGACGGTCTCATGGCCAATGATGCTGGCAGTGCCCGACAAAAAGAGTTGGCGGCCCTCATGCGCACTATGTATTACCGCGCGAGAGAATGAGGGGCTACGTGGGCCGTAGGTTCGTGGGTAGTGGTACGCACTGATTTGTCGTGGATTCTCGAGGGTGGTCAGGGCGCCATTGCCTGCAAGGAAATGAATCACCAAAGGCCCCTCTTTGCTCCCGACGGCACATGCCGCAGGCAAATCAGATGACATGCGATAGCCAGACGATGCCAGAGCGTCGTAGCGCGCACGTGAAAAGAGCCGGTAACGCTCGACACCCTCATCCTCGAGATTGATTCCGGGAAAAAAATTCCACAAACGGATCAGTCTGAAACCGGGATGTTGCTGAATAATCGCCAGAATAGATCGGTACGCCTGCTGAGTGGCATATTCGATCCTTTCCGCAGGAAGACGAACCGTACCGAACAGGAGATGGTCGGTTTGCGTCAAGGTCAGGTTATCGGAGGGATGGGATATTCGAGGTGCTTGACCGGAGATCCATGCGGAAGCATCGCACGTTTGATCTAATGGCGCCAAGGGTATACCGAAGTCACGGGCATCCAGTTCGGTAGATGCGAACCCCATTAAGGCAAGGACATGTTCTCCCGCATGTATTTGAAGCGTTTTTTCCCCAAGATGCCGAAGATCCAGACCGCACGAATGGATGATCTTGGCATCAACATCAGCTTTTCGGATGGCCAGCATGACTTACGGAGTCACAGGGCGAGCCAAGCCCAGCCGGATGAGCAGTGACTTGATGCGATAAACACATTGAAAGACCAGCAAAGGACGATCAATGGGGGTTTTTCTAAAGAGATCGCCAGCAAGAACCGAAATGATTCCTTGCCGCATGTTGAAAAAGTTCCTGGGATTCATGAAAAGATCCCGAATTGCGGGCGTAGTAACCCGGTAAATGAACCAGGCAAAACGATCAATCCCTCGCACGATATCCTTTTCGTAAAGTCTGAGCGCATGGGTTGTCATTTTCGGATTTTCGAGAATGGTTGCAACCGTTTCGCTGGCTCGAAAAGCCCCATGAAGGGCGAGATGCACTCCACTGGAGAAGACCGGGTCAATGAATGCGTAAGCATCGCCAACCAGCAGATAGTTTTGACCGAACATGCGGGTTGAGCGGTAGGAATAATTACCCGTTCCGGTGACAGGGGTTGTGCGCTCAGCGTGTTGGAGGCGACGGGTGACCCCAGGACACATGGCGATGGTGTCTGCCATGAAATCCTCCAGCGGTACTGTCCTTGATTTAAGGTATTCCGGCTTCAGCACTGCGCCCACGCTCATGGTGCCTCCCTTTAGGGGAATCATCCAGAACCAGCCTTTATCGAACCAGTAGATGGCAATATTGCCTTCGGCCTCTCCTTGATTCCGAACGGCCCCCTCATAGTGCGCATAGATAGCAGCACTTTGGTGTTTGGGGTTCTTTTTTTTGGAGCCTAAAGCACTGGCGAGGAAGGTGTCACGACCGGTCGCATCAACAAAAAATCGGGCATTGAAGTTGATTCTGCTGCCGGCATCATCCCATGCGGCAACAGATTCGAGTCGGTCCTGATTGAAGTTAGCTTGATCGACCCTGCAGCCTTCAATGATTTTGACCCCATGTTTTTCGGCATTCCGGAAAAGAACTTCGTCAAACTCGGATCGTCGAACCTCGTAGGCATAGGGATAATCGTCTCGAACAGCCTCTGCGAATGGAAAGGCAATGTGTCGTCCGTGGTAGACCGAGTGAAATTCAGCCGCGTACTTTCGAAGTCCGATAGCTTCGACTTCAGGAAGCACGCCGAGGTCCTCGAGGTAGGGGAGACTCAAGGGAAGAAGGCTTTCGCCAATGTGAAATCGTGGGTGATGATCCTTTTCCAACAGGGTCGTGCTATAGCCCATCCGAGCAAGCCGCGTAGCGGTAGCCGATCCTGCTGGTCCTCCACCCATGACGAGGACGTCGCTGTAGTACTGATTCGGTTCCATGAAAACGGGGCCGATTTGAGGGGGAGGGCAAGAGGTACAATAGATAACACATATTCTACATGAGGGTCGGAGTCTCTGCCTCCATTCTCGGGCTGAATTCCACAACAGGTATCCTCTGTGAAAAGACCCTATCACCCCTCTTGGTTCATTATTCTTTCGGGGTTGCTCCATACCTTTGGTGTGCTGGTTTTCTGCTGGAATCCTGTGCTCGGCCCCCACGTGTTGGCCATTCTGTTACTAAACCATCTGGTGATTACAGCGCTGGGTCTTTGGCCCAGGAGTTCGCTGCTGGGACCCAATACGGTGCGTATAGCGGGGTCTTCTTCCCTCATCTATCTCACATTTGATGATGGCCCGAATCCGCACGTTACCCCAAAAGTCCTCGACCTTTTGGATCGATATGATTGCAGATGTACTTTTTTTGTGATCGGAGAACACGTGAGGAAACATCCAGAGCTCCTGAGAGAAATCGTTCGACGAGGGCATGCTGTCGGAAATCACAGCGATGCCCACGCTTACACGTTCGCGATGCAAGGAGTTGATGGTTTCAGTCGGGAGTTGAAGGTCGCACAAAAGACCATCTTCGAAGCGATAGGACTCTGGCCCCACTATTTTCGGGCCCCTTTCGGATTCAGAAGCCCTTTGCTTGAACCTGCACTTTGTAGGACAGGCCTGCATCTCGTTTCATGGACACGCCGGGGATTCGATACCCGCTGCAACTCACCTAGCAAAGTGCTGGACCGGTTGACTCACAATCTTGCCAGTGGAGATATTTTGCTTCTTCATGACGGGCCTTATGGCTCCCCGCCTGAAGGCGAAACGATGGTCCTTAAGGTTCTTCCTTCGCTATTAGAAATCCTCAAGAAAAGACATCTTCGTTCGGTGCCTCTTCCAGACCCCTATGAGGTTTAAGGTTTGCCGGTGAACCGCCTGTAAAGAAGTACGGGTAGTCGCAAAATAAAACCCGCAAGCAGCCTCAGATGCATTCCGGTGAGTAGCAGATTGTCTCGGCCATATTGGAAATGCGATACCCCCCCCTCTGAAGGCTTGGGATAGCGAACCCTGGCCGGGAGATTGATGGCCTCAACTCCGGCCCAACGGAGGCGGACAACGGCCTCAGGGTCAAAGTCAAAACGCCTCATCCAGCGGGTTGTATTCATGATTTCGATGAGTGGCTCGATAGGATAAATCCTGAAACCAAACAACGAATCGCCAATCCCTGTCCATAAGGTTTCAAAATTGGCCCACCAGTTTGAAATCTGTCGCCCTTTGACCCGAATGCGCGGAGCATCCGCATCAAAGACAGGCACCCCCAGAATCATGGCTTTGGGGTGCTGACGTGCGGTCTTAATGAAATCGTTTATCCGGTCAATGGGGTGCTGGCCATCCGCATCCATGGTCAAAACATGGGTATAGCCATGCTGACGGGCCCAAAGCAGACCCTTTAAAACTGCAGCACCCTTGCCTTCATTCCTTACATTTTGGATCAGATAAAGGTTGGGATATGTTTGGCAGGCGGCTTTGAATTCATGATCCGAATGGTCGGTTGACCCATCCGACACCACGAGTATCGGAGTAAAAACCTCAAGGGCGCCAATCACCGTCTCAACGCCCTTCGCTCCAGGGTTGTAACTGGGAATAAGGACCAGAGGTGCGATCTCATTCATAGTTTGGATGGAGGGTACGCAAAAGTACGGGAGCTAAAGTGCGTCCATGAAGTAGTCTTCCACCGTTTTTGCCATGTGGCGAACATTTTTTTTCGGTGTAAATACCTTTCCGGGTCGCACGGAAATGGAAATGGGTAAGTTTGGCGGTTTCAAGCACGGCGTGTTTTTGCCAAGAAAGCCAGCAGCATTTTGGATCAGAATCGTTTGAACTGGCGCATGGGCCCTCCAAGCAATCAGGAAAGGGCTGACCTTCAGTGGTGAAATGGGTTGTCTCAAGGTTCGGGTTCCCTCAGGGAACATCAGGACATGCTGTCCTGCATTAAGTGCCTTTACGGCTTTTCGAATCATTTCGTGAGTCCGATCATTCGGGATGTATCCTGCAAGGCGTGCTCCTGGACCAAACAAGGGATGGTTGAGCAATGAGGACTTGAGAATGCACGTGCAGTCCGGCAATTCCGATAGCAAGATGACGGCATCCAAGAGGCTTGGGTGATTAGGTGCGATGATCGAGGGTGGGGCGGTGCGCTCGAATTCCCAATTCTCAATGGCGAGATGAAGCCAGCCAAACTTTCGAAGCACGGTCAGATAAAAAGAGAAGCCGGTGCGAATAATGCTTCTTCCGATTTTCTCGCGATGATGGGGTGATATGGGCAGCGCCAGTAAAGCCAATGCAAACGGTGACCAGATCAAGCAGATTAGCCCCAAGAGGGTCAGCCCACCCCAGAGGCAGAAGGTAGACCAGAGGATGGCCGTTGAGGTGTGAGCGTTAGGCTTGCGCATCTCGTGGATCGAGAGTTGGTACAATCATTTGACTTATTTTGAGGAGTATCCCATGAGCACAACGGCTTCGCCGCAGTTTTATACCTACACGGCTGGTCAGTTCCACAAGGCTGATGTCACCCGTTATTTCGGTGGTAAGGCAAAAAGCCCTGCCGATGTTGTTGCAACAATTAAGTCGGAAGGTTACGAGTCTATGACGCGCGGCGAATTAGACGCCGGTGAGGTGACGTTTGCGTTATGGGAGGGGCCAGGACATCAGTGTGTCGTGCAGATCACCAGCGCTGGTGTTCCCCCGCACATCATTTATCTGGATGGACTTTTGAACTGGCTCGAGTTTCAAGGACACATCCTGTCGCCAGCGCTCAGCGTTTCACGCCACGTTCATGGCGACGCCTGATCGGTGAATTATCCGGCTATCATCGGATAGCCGGAGTCTCTTCGATGGGTTTTCCAGGTTCCCATGGTTAGATCGCCATCACGGCGAGAACGATCATTAGCAGGGACCAGCGGGGAAAGACGTTACGGTGCTTCCGGATCTTGAACTCATCGACCACACTCAACCAGTCAATGGCCTTTTCAGCAACGCTGGGAGGGTAGTTCTCTACAGTTGTGAGTGGATGAGTAGTTGAAAGAGCCTGACCGACGTAGCGCGTTCTTCGATTACGGGCACTAGAAAATCTGACCGACATTACGAACTCCTGTGGATCCCTTGTCCGATTGAAAGCAACCGTGACTCACCGTAGGAGGGTACCATAAGGGCCAGGCTTGCTAGTCCTTGAGTATCTATCACCAATTGATCAGGATCTTATGTCGCGCGCATTACCTCTCGTTGTGCTTTTTCTCAGCCTTTTGGCCGCAGGTTCTGTTTCGGCCGATTGGTGGTCAGATAATGGCGACTCTGCCAGTTCGGAGGATATTGACGCTGATGCAAAGCCGGAGACAAGCGCTAATGATGACTTGGTGCGAGATGCCCAAGGTCCCGGCCAACCCCAGAATAATGGCCAAAGTCAGGCACCCATGATCTATGACGCGTGGGGGAGGCCTTATGTTTATGGAATGCCCTATGGCTATGGTGCCGGTTTTGGTTATGGGATGGGCTATATGGCTGGCCCTTATCCCAGGGGCGCAGTCGGCATTCGACGGTAATTGATGATTCCCGGGGCTATAAATCAGGCACAAAAAAACCCTCTTACTGAGGGCTTTTTGGGGAGATGGCGGAAGCGGTGAGATTCGAACTCACGGAGGTGTTACCCTCGCTGGTTTTCAAGACCAGTGCCTTAAACCACTCGGCCACACTTCCACGCAATGTAGGCTTGTCACGCCGTTTCTCTCGAAACATTTAACCAACCTACTTGCGCATTATAGCCATCCCATACGGTAATTGCTATCCGTTAGAGTGCCAGAATTTCCTCGCCTCTTGATTCCGTTGGGAATTCTTTGAAATAATCCACCATCCGCAAAGGGATCTCTTGATGAGAGATTCTCCCGGATTCAATCGTATTTGCCCTTCTGGATTTATCGGAACATAAAAAAATGAAGACTCTGAAAGGTATCCTCGTTGTTGCTGGTCTTGCTATCGCCAGTGCCTCTTTTGCTGGTGAACCGAGCGCTGAGATCGGTGAAAAGATCTACACCCGTGCTTTTGGCCGTGGTTGTGGCACTTGTCATGACGTTCAGCCGAACCCGAACCTGTTCGAAAGCGTCAACAAGCTGAGCAAGGAAGAACTGACCAAGGTTCTCGTTGAAGGTCGTAACGCGATGCCCAAGGCGATGGACCAGATCATGAATCTTGGCCCGGTAAAGAGCGCTGGCCTGACTCAGGAACAGGCAGTTGATTCACTGATCATCTACCTCAAGGCTGGCAAGAAGTAATCTTCTCTGTCTCCACTCAAACGCCGGGCTATGCCCGGCGTTTTTGTATTTCAGTCCGTATGAACGGTTACACTGGCCGAATTTGTCCGCAACGGCGCTGGGATTCTTTTTGAATAGATTTTCCGCTTACCTGATTCTCCTGCTGATTTCGGGTGGGTTGACGTCCTGCGCACACGCTCCGGCGCCTTCTTCTTATGCAGCCAGTCGGCCGCATGTCTATACCCCCTATTCAGGTGCAACATTCAATCAGGCATCGCGTGATGAAGATCAATTAACGCGTCTTCAACTCGCATTGTTAGATCCGCCCAATACGATGAGCATGGTCGGGCGTGCCGTCGAAAGCCATCGCCGTGCAATAGAGGAGGAGCAACGTCTTCGGGACTTCTCCTTACGTCAGACCCGTCCTGGAAAGGGTAAAAGATCTGGCAAGACTCTCGGTCCTCCAGGTTCTGTGGCTACAAAATCTGGTGTGCCCGTCTTACAAGCAGACCTTAGTGGGTTAGGAATTACCTGCGGGACTGGCTATAGCGGGGATAAATTCAGTGATCCTCACCTGAAATCAGTCATGTTGCAAAAAAACTGCCTGTCTCCCGGTGATGGGCGTATTCCAGTTCGTAGTTCAAAATCGGGGGTAAGGCTTTCTGGGGTCCATGGCAACCTTTGGGACGGTGTTCGGGCAGGGTTGGTTCTTAATGGCATTGATCATGAGAAGATCAAGATTTTTCTTGATTATCTGAGACAAAAGCCCGGCACGGTCGACTTTTTGATGGGTCGCGCCGAACCCTACCTTCATTATCTTTTGGGTGAGTTAAGGCGCGAGAATTTGCCTACGGACCTCATCTTAGTGCCGATGGTCGAAAGCGCCTATCAAACCACTGCGGTCTCTCCTAAACAGGCGGCTGGTCTTTGGCAATTTGTTCCCAGTACCGGACAACAATATGGTTTGCGCCTCAGTGAGACCTATGATGGACGCTACGACACACACCTCGCCACTCAGGCTGCGCTTCGCTACCTCGGTTATCTGAACGACCTTTTTGCGGGTGACTGGACCCTGGCATTGGCGGCCTACAACGCAGGTGAGGGGACCGTAAACCGTGCGATTCAGGCAAATCGTGCGGCGGGAGGACGTGGGACATTTTGGGAGCTTTCCCTTCCTCAGGAAACTCAAAACTATGTTCTAAAAATCATTACCTTGTCGCATATCGTGGCAGATCCTTCTGGTAATGGATTCATTCCTCGAAACGCCCAATCCAATGGTAGTCTGACGCTCGTTGAACTACGCCCGGGGCTCAAGATCGCCGATTTGATTGAAAAAACAGGTATTAGCGCGAATGAGTTCTTCCGCCTTAATCCCCATGTGCGACCCGACGTATTGCCTCCTTCAGAAGCCCGAACCTTCATGCTGCCGATGGAGAAAGTCCAGATCTTAAGCATGATGACTTCAAGAAATAATCGGAGCGCCGTGTTAAAAAAAATTAAGGTCAACCCCGGTGAGAGTTCGACTGATGTTGCCAAACGAATCGGTGTACCCTTGAAGCAGTTACTGGAATGGAATGGTCTTGGCCCCAAGGAGAAACTCAAAGGGGGGCAGGAGCTGACAATTCAGGGTGTTTAGTTTTTTAGGGATTTCCTTTTGATTTACCCCCCTCCCTAACGGATGAGGGATCATGTGAGACATCTCTTGACTACTCCTCTACCTGAAGGAAGAGGATTCCTGCTTCACTGAGGATTGCTCATGCCGGTTGGCGACACAAGTCTGACATTCTCTCCACGGGCTAACACCGCAAGTCCTGCGGCTTT
>JBEGVN010000062.1:0-21159 GCA_041178325.1 Pseudomonadota bacterium | reverse complement strand
GTACCGCCGTTTTGCGAAGCTGCTCCCTCGCTGCGGGCTCCAATTTTCGGGTATCTACTCGCTCGATTTCCATGGGCATATTTTACCATGGCGATGCGGTTTATAGTGGCCGGGTTAATAACAACCGCTCTCCGGATCGGAGAGTTCGCTATCCCTCCCCGCCCTGAAGGACCGGGTTTCTCGCGAGATTAACGATGAAGCCGAGGAATTCAAGGAGCAGCAACGTATTCTCTTGGCCATTGCCCATGAGGCCGAACGGGACGGCATTCAGTTTTCACGCTATAACGAATGGCTAGACATGCCTCAAGGTGGGGAGACAGCATCGGAAGCCCATACCGAAATCGAAGTACCCGAATCGACGTCTGAACCCTCTTCTCTTGCCTAGTAGATCCAACAAAAGTCGTGATGAGCCGCTCACCATTTTCACATTTTGATGCGCAACAAAAAGGAGCCCAAACCATGCCTAAGATCACCCCTTTATTTCTCCTCGCTGCCCTCACCACCAGTTCCCTTTCTACCCTGGCCGATGGCTGGCAGTCCGTCGGTGACACCGAGGATGGCAACAGTTTTTACCTTGAAATGAGCAGCCTCAAGAAGACCTCCAAAGGAGGTCGCGTTTGGACGATGACCTCATTGCCTGCCCCCAAAGATGGCTACAGTTCAGTCAAGACACTGTTCGAATTCGACTGTAAATCCCACAAACACCATATCATCGACATGGCGTTTTATTCCGAGACCATGGGGAATGGCAATCAGATCAAGAACATCCTGATTCCAAAAACGGTCTGGGTCGCAACGGATCCCAATTCGACAGAAGGGGCTTATATGGAAGTCGCGTGTGATGCCCTAAGGGCTCCAAAACAGCCTTAAATTTGCCTAAGGCCGCTTGGATGATTGCTTCTTAAACCTCAGTGGACGGCCCGGGTCGTCCCTGTCGTCAATTTGACCTGGTCGATGTTTGCCATGGCCCGCATCGCTCTGGAAAAGGGCTGACTCGATGCACTGATACTCCCCCGCATGGGATTATCCAGAACGGCAATCAAGGTCACAATTCCGGATAGATAAAAGGTATAGGCCACCATGAAAAGCACATGGAGGCGAAGCGAGGGGACCTTCAAGAAATAAAGGATCGGAATGCTCATCAAGGACCCCCCCATGATCACGAACCAGAAAGGTGTGGGGATACTGATGTCGGCGCTATCGATCCGCAGGCTTCGGGCCCTCGCCATTTCGGCAAATGATGAGACGGCCGCGTCATAGGCGACGCCCTGATCGGAAGAGGCATGCTCCATAGCCGTAATCTTTTGATGGATCACCGTGATCATCGCCTCGCCATCATCCGTCATCTCGCCCCGCTTGTAGGCAGGCCAGGCCACTTCAATCAGGTTTTGGGTATAGCCCCTGATCTCCTTTAGAACCTCCTGATGATCTGGAGTCTTGAGGACACTGACCGACCGATAAAGCTGAATGATGGATGAGGCTTCCTGACTGATCAGATCATCGAGCTTATCCCGATTTTCCCAGGCCGCCACGGCAATTAATCCCAAGAAAAGCCCAAAGATCATGCCAACGGCACCAAAGACGGCACTTACCGACTGATCAAGGTCATGGGACAGCTGCAGATGCTTTGCGATCACACCGCGCGTGGCGATGAGGGTAACAACCGAAAGCCCGATAAAAAGCACCTTGAGCCCAAGTCCCAGATACCAGGTCGGTAAGTCATAGATCCAATAAAAATCCATCGGTCACCACCAAGGGTCAACTTTATTTCGGCAACAACGAAGCGCGAAATTATCTTACGGGTTGACTCGAGATATAAAACCCTCCCGTTGAACGCAGTCTCTCACACCCAATGTCTGGACTCGGACTCAACCTGATACGCCCCATAAAGTTCGTCATCGGGATCGTTGAAATCTCTGTGCTTGTAGGCATATTTCGGGTCGCAGCCGATCAAAAGCCCTGCCATGATCAAAACCAGGGTCAAATTGATCCAGCCAGCTGACTTTCGCCGAGGTAATGCTGAAAAGGAAAACCACATCTCTCAATTCTCCGGTCGGCCTGGATTGATCACCCTGCTATGACCCGAAACACTTCGATTCTATCCCCCGCTGCCCCAGATCGAACGTCAAGACCATTTAGCCTTACGGCTTCTTACTGATCGTAATCGACCGACTTACCCGCCTTCCAATACCTTCCTAGCCTATCCCCGACCATTGTGCCCGTTTTCATACATGGCGCAGTGCGTTGACTGCCTCAGGGAGTCTCTTGGGTGTTCCCTGTGGATTTCATTCAATCTGCCTCACAAGAGGCGATGAAAAAGGAGCATATTGCATGAAGAATCATCATTTACTGACAGTTGCGCTGATGCTGGCGACAACCACAAGCCAGGCCGCTTTTAATATTTATACTGATCAAGCGCTATGGGCAACGAATGCCACGGCAACGGGTAATGTCCTCATCACCGAGGACTTCACTGACAGCACACTCAACTGTTCACTGACGGCTGTTTCCGACAACGGAACCGTCAATGGAGGTCATTGGGTGGATATCGTCGATAACGACCCGCGGAAAACCACCGATTTCAACTGGGATGTGCCAGTGTTTGCTGTTGGTGGCGACTGGGATCTTGCCAACCCGGGTGGACCTGGTACCGGTATCGCCCTCACTGCCGTGATTCATAGTGGTGGCAGCGAATACATCTATGAAATCCCCCCGACGACCACTGGATTTGTCGGATTCACGGGCGATCAACCGATCGACAAGCTGGAGATTCGCGCAGGCACTCAAAGCGGTGTTCAGGAAACCTATTACCTCGACAATCTTCAATACACCGAAGTGGCTTCAGTCCTACTGGATCACGACACTTGCGGCGTCGAGAATCACCTGATTACGGGTGACCCCCAGAATTGCACCGTGCAAGACCGCGTTCAGATGGCATCCAAAACATGTACAGGGGAAGCCATCAACCATGGCAACTATGTCAGCTGCTTCACCAGCGCCATGAATGAACTCAAGAAAGCAACCACAATCAGCGGCGCAGAAAAAGGCGCACTGACCAGTTGTGCGGCGCGTTCTTCTATAGCCAAGCCGATCACCGATCGATAGTCCATGCACGCCTTGACCCTTGGGGAATAGGAGTTCCCCGCCGAAGGCCTGCCCACCGGGTGCACTCAGTGCATCCGGTGATTTTATTGGACCATACGAAATTCAACGCATTGCAGAAACCGGCTCACGATCGAGAATGAAGCATGGTTGATGATCTCGTTGCGATATTTCTGACCGCACCCAAACGTGCCTTTTTGGAAGTCGGGCAGCGCTTCTACTGGCAATATTTACTCACCAGCTACCTCATCGGATTGACCGTCCTGCTGGTCCGATCCAGGGGCGAGATGAATCTTGTCCGTGGGATGAAGGCTCTTTTTCCCACCAGAGTCTGGCTATCCCGCTCGCTGATACACGACGTCACCTTGACCTATCTCACGATCTGTCTTCAGGTTGCGCTCCTGGGAACCATCACCATCAAGCTTGAAGGCTGGTTTGAGTCACACCTCACCATGATGACTACCCCCTATTTCGCTGGAATGATCCAGCAGACGGGATGGGAGTCCAGCGCCATCGCCACCCTCGGGCTTGCGCTGGTACTTGATTTTGCTTTCTTTGTGGGACATTACCTTCAACATCATGTCTCATTTTTATGGCATTTCCACGCCGTTCATCACTCAGCACCAGAGCTGAATCCCTTTACAGGCTACCGTCAGCATCCCGTTGATCTCCTTTTAAGTACGCTCATCATCGGCATCCTCGTCGGATCCTATCTTGGCGTGATCCATGGGATCATCGGTCAACCCGCTTCCATCATTTCTGCCGATGGAGAGGCCCTTCCGGTTCTTCTTTTTTACCTTTTTGGTTATCACTTGAGACATAGCCATGTCTGGCTGGACTATGGGCCCTTTTGGGATCGGATTTTCATCAGCCCCGCCCAGCATCAGATTCACCACAGCTGCGCTGTAGAGCATCATGACCGCAATTTTGGCTACATGCTGGCGATTTGGGATCGTCTGGCCGGATCTCTCTATGTTCCGAGCTCTCACGAAAATATTCGGTTTGGTTTAGAGCCGGGGCACCAAGACGATTCCAGTCTGCTGAACTTGCTGTGGATGCCGTTTGTCCGATCACAACGCGCGCTCTCTCGCACCGCTCTCCTGCTCGGGGTGATCACGGTGCTTTCCCTGGTTCCCTGGGTTGATGCCCAATACAGATCAAAAATAGTGGCCGTTCACGAAGGGAAAGGGAATGCGATGCCGCTGATGGAAGATATGACCACGAATGAAATAAGAGAATCCATTTTGACGGGGACACACCGGGTCATCATTCCTACCGGAGGCGTCGAGCAAAATGGTCCTCATCTCGTGACGGGGAAGCACAATTACATTGTTCGTCAGAATGCTATCAACGTTGCGGAAAGGCTTGGCCAAACCTTGGTGGCACCAGTTCTGGCTTATGTTCCTGAAGGCGCGATCGATCCCCCCGAAGGTCACATGCGCTTTGCAGGGACCTTGTCCATTCAGGAGCCGATTTTCGAGGCCATTCTTGAAGATACCGTGAGAAGCCTGGCTCGGCATGGCTTCAAGGAAATTTTGATTATGGGCGACAGCGGAGGCAACCAGAAGGCGCAAGAAAGAGTCGCGCAACGCCTCAATCAGTCCCAGGACAGATCCGGTCTCCATGTCTACTCGCTCCCCGAGTATTACCTCGATAATCACCAGCTCGATTATCTTCGTGGACTTGGGTTCAGCGAAGACGAGATTGGCACCCACGCAGGAATTCGGGATACCGCTGAACTTCTTTTCGCCCATCCGGATGGAATCCGCATCAACAAACTCGACGCATCAGGTGAGGACGCGGACCTTAAAGGTTCCAACGGGCATCCGGAAAAAGCCAGTCGTGAGCTGGGCGCGGCGCTGAGTCATCTCAAAGTTGAGACGGCCGTAAGAGAAATACTGGAACTTGAACGTACCCAGTAATTCAAGAACCTAAGGCTCATCGATCGAGGCCATACTTTCCCCCCAAATCGACCTGATTTTTGACGGCTGGACACTTTCCCGACGGCACCTCGGCCTCTTCCACTACATAACGCAGATCTTCAACTGACTTCACCGGGCTGATCCATTCGCGCCTTGCAAAGCGGGCGCCTCAGGCAGAGGGAGGGGAAAGATACGCTTGGATCCCAAGGGTTAAATGAGCGCAGTTTCAGGAGACGCGCAAGGACGCATGATCGGCATGGAATACCCCAGGCGTTTGAGTCCTGGGACCCATGACCTGGAGCTAGGATGGATCTCTAGCGACTTCATCCTCGCAGAGAGCCCACTATGTATCAGGGCGCCATACCCGGAGTACCCGCAGATTGTGAGATGTTCATTTGCGGAACAGCCCTGACTCTGGATGCAGATCCAATATCGGACTGGTAAGTCCTCTGCAGAAGAACAGCCGCCTTCTGGCCTTCCATGCCATCAGGTGCGAGAGTATTGGGGTTTTGGGCCTTCTGGGGTGAATATAGCGTCAAGGACACCATTTCCCTGACCGAATTGCCGTAATCCCCCATGACCCGTTTCGGATCGGAGCGCCAATCGGCACAGCCCGAAATCGAGACCATAACCATCAACCAGCTGAGTGATTTGAATTTCTGAGGCATTGCGGTACTCCTACATGTGTTGACCAAAATGCCCCCGCAATCCCGCGCCATAACGGGTCTTGTCTTCGGGTGCATGTTGCTTGGGTGTATCAAGGCCCTCAGTTCTCCCCATCAGGAAGAACTCGGCATCATCCGGATCTGTAAAGGCATCAGTGGCCAAACGAACCTTCTGACTATCCATGGGTTTTGCCAGATGCGGCGTCACAAAGATCATGAGTTCCGTCTCGTTCTTGAGATAGTTCTGACTGGTGAAAAGCTGACCCAGAATCGGAACATCGCCCAGCCCGGGGAACTTGGTCACGGTCTCGCGCATGGTGTCACTGATCAGACCTGCGATGCCCAAAGTCTGGCCGTCATCAAGCTCCATGGAAGAAGCGGCGTTACGCTTCTTGAGGGATGGAATGTAATAAGTACCGCTGGAGCTGGTGTCGATGGTGATCGAATTGGTATTGTCGATCTCACTGACGGCGATATTGAGTTTCAGGCTGATTCGTCCTGAATTGAGGACAACCGGCAAGAATTTTAAGATGACTCCGTATTCCTTGAACTGAACCGTAATGCCGCCCCCCGTCCCACTCACCGAACCAAACTGTGGAACCGGGATGGGGAATTCACCGCCCGACACGAATTCGGCATCCTGTCCCGATATCGTGGTCAGATTCGGTTCAGCGAGCACTTTTGCCAGTCCATTCTCCTTGGCAGCGTTGATGACGGTGTGAACCGTCGCATCATGACCAATGAAATTAAAGAAAAGGGCTGCAGGGTGGAGCGGCGTGGCCATTTGCTTGATAGCTGAGATGATACTGGCCCCACTGACCGCCCCGCCCGTCACATTCCCTCCTCCAAAGGCGTTGAAGTCCACCGTCAATCTGCGGGTCAAAGATCTCGCGACTTCAGCCACAGTCACGCCGAGCATGACCTGCTGAGGGCCCCCAACCTGCATGAGATTGACAACATTGGTGACGAGGTGATTTTGAAGTATCGGCGTGCCCGGAATAGGCTGTCCCATAGTGCCCCCTGCCCCGCCGCTCATACCCGGCATTGAAGGAGGCGGTTGATTGGCTTCCTTGGGCACAAAGGCTGTCGCCAATGTCATGAGCCCATTCATTTTCTCGACACTGGACACCTGACCTGCAAGGACGATTGAGCCCTGTGCAGAATAGACCGCAGGATGCTCATCCGGGTAGATCTCGTCGAGTTTTTGTTTCAGTGCTTCAAGGTCGTGGGTAACCTCGACTTCATATGTCTTAAAGCAGTCCTGGGCACGGCATAGAACCACGTTTGTGCTGCCAATCCGTTTCCCCAGAACATAGAGATGCTTGGCGTCGAGCTTCTGTACTTCGGCTATTTCAGAGTTCGCAACCGCAATACTCTCGACGCTATTGGGCAAGTTGAGGATTTTTCCTTTGTGGAGAGCCACCTGTAAGGGGACTGTGGCATGTGCTAGCCCCATGGCCAGCATGAAGGCGACGAAAACAAGGAATTCGATTATCCGTCGGGTAAATACACGCGATGGATAAAAAGTAATGGCCTGCAGTTCTGAATTCATGGGCTCCACCGTTCAGGTTCAGAGCCATTAGTTAACAATACGTGGTGGTGCAGTTATGTAGGTATTGTTACTGACCGCGGAACCCGGGTCTGTTGCAAGCTCGCACGAGAAATTGGTGTTGCTGACCCCAGTAACGATTGAATTTGAGATACCCAATAAGGTCAGATCAAAACTTTTCACCGAGGTAGTACTATCGACTGCCTGAATCTTTACGCAGGCAAATCCCGAGATCGTCATTGAAGTTCCCGCAACTGCTGCGCCCTTCACCAAAGCAACGCGCGCAGCATAGGGAATCAGTCCCGCCAGAGTTTTATTGCTGGCGTTCTTGACCCCGCTGGTCACCCAGGCTTGATCTCCAATGGACACCTTGTTGGGATACCCATTAATGAGATACGTATTGATATCCGCATCAGAGTTTGAATTCGATGCGTATGTGGTCCAAGAGCCTGTAGAGGAACACGAGGGACTACTGCTGCCATAATTCGGCGTTTTCCCTCCATTACCACTCGTGGGATCCTGAGAAAAGATCCTGACGATAATGGGTTTCCCTACGGTATTGTTCGGGCACCCAGTACAGAAAGGGGCTGCCGATTTCGCGAGCAGGGGCGCATTGGTCACTGGGTCCCATATCTGATCCATCACGCATTGACTCAGAATGATGGGGGCCAGTTGGCCCGGCTTAGCGGATCCAGGGCCATAATCCCCAATTGCAACCGCTGTCGCTACAGGTGAAAACCCGGTCAGGCCAAGAACACGCAGAAAGGTGCTGTTCACGATCCCATTGGCACCGGATTTCGCAACGGTTACCTTGACTGCCGGAATCAAGCCGGAATTCGCTATCCAGGGCTGAAGACCTTTGTTTGCCTGCGTCATATCCCATCCACCCGTTGTGATGGTGGCTTCGGTGACCGGGCGCCCCGCAGATACATTCCCGAGGTGGACTAGAGCGTCAGGAACTGTGGAGGATGCCAGGCTGAAATTCGGGATCGGGGCATTATTGGATCCGGGATTGCCCAGTTGCGATGCCCCTTTGAGAGCCGCACTGTCCGCAGCCGTCTGGAGTTCGGACTGGCTGGTAAGGAGGAACCCCCCGTCAACCGATAACCCGACCATTCCAAGCATTCCGGTCATGGCCAGCGCCATCAAAGGGATGATGGTTCCCCTCTCCTTGTCATGGGCCGAGATCTTGTTCACGGATTTGATCCCGAGACGTCATTGGAGCAGCTCAAATGACTGGGGCACTCATGAATGCGCATCGGGGCATGATCTTGCCCATTGAATATCTTGACCATCGATGGACGGTTACGACGTGCGATCTGCGAGGGCCCGTAATCTTCGGGATTACGCAAGACCATCTGAATATTTCCACTGAACTGGGCACTGACAATCTCCTGCACCTGAGCTGGAGAGACTTCAACCGTCACGGCTTTTGCAACCAATGCCTTGTCCGATTTTTGATTGACCTCCTGATCAACGGCCAGAACGCGAACAGCCTCTGCAATGTATTTAGGGGGCTCATCATGGCTGTTCGGGGAGTTTCCGGTCGCAATCAAATCGACGATATTCCCGCGGAGAAGAAAACCACCCACCCCTCTGACATCATCCACACGAACACTCACCGCACGAAAATCCGGTCTGACCTCCAGTGCAAGGGCCGAACCTGCATCATGAGCGCGGACATCCTCCCTGAGGATTGGCGTCCCCGCATGTATCGGGACCGTCGCCACCTTTCCGATCAGTCCGGTGTAATCAGCAAAATAGCCGTCGATGGCCGAAGGCAGGTCATCCTCCCGAATCGAATGAGATCGAAGCTGATCTTCCGTAATGGTCGAAAGAAATGGAATGTTCGTTGCCGCCACCATGATGGTGGTCTTGTCACTGGATTGGACAACTGCCTGAACAGGTTGCGGTTTTCCAATCAGTTTGCTGATAAACAGTGTCGACGCCCCGGCGAAGAGCGCGGCAAATAAGACGGTATAAAGCAGTCTTGACTTGAACATGAACTGACTCCTTTTCGATCCCCCACTGTCGGAAAGACCGGGGATCTGGATTAATCCGGGACTACGAAGTCCATCGATATCCGCCGCACTTATGGCGTACTGGCGGCGTTTTCCCTGTCTTCGAGATTTGAGACCACCTGCAAGTACTCATGCGCCTTCTTGTGATAATGCGGCGATATCTCGATGGCCTTTTCAAAATACTGTCTGGCTTTGGGCAGATCGCCCCAGGCCATCGAAAGGTAACCCACGTTGTTGTATGCATCAGCCTCCGGCTGAATACGACGCAGCGCGCTCAGTGCCTGATCGGTTCTCCCTTGTCGATGAAGATAGAGGCCATGGTTGAACACGGCAGGTTGGTAGGCGGGATTTTCTCTGAGAATTTGGCCCGTCATTGCCTCCGCCGCCTGCACATCCCCACGCAGAAAAAGGGCATAGCTCAAATTGTTCGCAATCAGGGGATTCTTGCTGTCGATGGCCATCGCTGTCTTGAGATGCTGAATGGCCTCGTCATGGTGTCCCTTTTGATTTGCAAGAAGTCCGAGCCCGTTATGCGATCGCCAGCGCTTGGGATCTGTCGACACCGCCTTTTGGAAGTACTCTTTCGCAAGGTCGTAATGCTTGCGCTGCATTTCAACCCGCCCCATGTTTTCCAGCGCACCGGCGCTGCGAGGATCTGAAGCCAGGCTCATTTCAAAGGCCAGTTGCGCGAGATCCATGTTGCCCTTGTTGAAGTGAATCTCGCCCACTGACTGGAGTGCGCCTGCATGGCTTGGATTCTTTTCGAGGAAGGAGGCGTAATAGAACAGCGCATCATCCGGCTGACCCATGGTCCGATAATTATCGGCACGCGAGAGCAGCTCATCCTTACTGAGATCCTTGTGATCCCATAAGGCTTGGGCGGCTGATTTTGATTGCGAGTTGAGGGAGCAACCGCAATCAAGCGCAATGATGATGCACAGCAAGGCGGCTTTACCGAGTCTCTCGAAGATGGATGGATCATGCATGACAGTTCCTCCTGGGTGGGTGTGATTACTTCATGGCCCCAATGATGCGGATGAAGGCAGGACCTACGGCAACGATGAAGAAACAGGGCAGAAAACAGAATGCAAGGGGAAAGATCATCTTGGTTCCGATCTTTGCGGCCTTTTCTTCGGCTGCCTGCATGCGTTCCTGACGATATTCCTCTGAGTAGACCCTCAAGGTATCGGCAACACTGGTGCCGAGACGAAGAGACTGATTCAGAACCATTCCAAACGAGCGAAGCTCCCTGATTCCGCATCGCGAGTCGAGGTTGGCAAAGGCCTGGGTTCGATCACGACCGGACTGAATTTCAAAAATCAATTGCTCCAGCTCATCGGTCAGTTCCGGGTGCAGTGCATCCAGTTCGCGAACGACCCGAATAAGGGCACTGTTGGCCGAAAGGCCTGATTCGGCGCAGACCACAAGCAGGTCCAGTGTGTCAGGAAGGGATTGACGCAAACGGGTCTGGCGGGCCTGTACCCGTCGGTCCAGCAGGTAACTCGGGAGAATGACACCGATACCCAGTGCAACGATCTCCCAAGTTTCGCGGTGTTTCGCAAGCGGCTCGAATGCCACGGATCCAAAATGAACGAGCGCCGGAAAGCAAAGCATGGAAAGAAGGCGCAAGAGGTAATAGAACGTCTCGGCCGAGGGCGATCGAAATCCCGCGTGGCGAAGCCGTGTCCTTACATCCTCACGGTCCTTGAGACTTCCTGGAATCAGAAAGTTGAAATATCTGACCGCTTCGAGGAGCCTTGATATGGCCTCCCAACGGATCTTGGTGGCTTTAAGCGCTACCGACGTATTTGAGGAATAAAGGCGCTTGCGGACAACACTTTTGCCGACCGATCCTCCCTGCCAGACATAACTCATGGCAATCATCGCAAGGAAGACGCTCCCTCCCCACATGAAAAGGAGGGGTTCATCATAGGTTTCAAGCACACTGTTCATGTCCCTAATCCTCTATTCTGGTGACCTGACGGGTCCATACAAATCCGACCGCCATCAATCCAAAACCCACCATCACCATGTCTCTTCCCTGCGCCTCCGTCACCAGCACATCGACATAGTTGGGGTTGAAGATCCACAGAAAGACGAACAGGGCTACAGGAATAAGGCTCAACACCCAAACCGAAAGCTTGCCCTCGGCGGAAAGAATGCGAACTTGTCTTTGGAATTTGAAACGGGCCCGAATCACTCGGCTGATATTCTTGAGGTTCTCCGTCAGGTTGCCACCGACCTCCCGCTGGATCATGACGCTTGTGAAGAACGCCACGAGTGCGACGCTGGGTACACGATCCAGAAAGTTCTGTGACGCACGACGAAACTCCACGCCGCGATGGAGTTCATCAAAGAACACCGCAAACTCCCCTCCCAGAGGCTCGGGCAACTCCAGCGCAACGAGATTGATGCTTTCGGGGAGGGAGTGGCCCGCCCTCAAGGCCCGCGTCAAGATATCCATGGCGTCAGGAATTTGGGCCTCACATTCCTCTAGCCGCTTTCGCATGGCCATCTGCATCCGCACTAATGGAATAGACAGAATGGCGGCAGAGGGAATACCCACCATGAGCGGGTCGCCTGCAACCTGATGCGCCGCGATCCCATAGGCCAGAGCAGCGCCAAGGCTGCTGAGCACCCAAAGGCGGAATCGTCGGATCGATAGAACGAATTCCTGATTGCGAATGTAGGATCTGACATTGGGGAGTGTCAGCAACCACTGATCAAAAAACCCCAGGCGAACCCGGTATCGTTCCTGAAGCACATGCCCGGAAGCGCTGGGGGCGCCCTTGATCCTTGCACTGTTGATCCTTGCGGATACTCTTCGGTGTGCTTTGGGACCATCAGGACCAAAGACCGCATAAAACACCAGAATCAGGGTCAACACTACGCTGAAGATCAGACCCGTAAGCATCAAAAGATCGATGGCTTTCATGGTGCCCCCACCTCAGGCTCACTAACCGGGGCAAAGACTTCTGGTGGAATATCTATTCCACAGAGGCGGATTTTTTCGTAGAAGAAAGGAATGATGCCAGTCGGTTCGATCGTGCCTTTCACCAGACCGTTTTCATCAATGCCCTTCCTTTTGAAGCTGAAGATGTCCGACATGGTGATGATCTCGCCTTCCATGCCGCAGATCTCGGACACGCTCAAGATCTTCCTTTGACCATCCTCCAGACGGCTGACCTGAACCACAAGATCAATGGCAGAAGCAATCTGTTGGCGGACCATACGCGTCGGAAGATCCATCCCGCTCATTGCAATCATGTTTTCGAACCGGGCCAGACAATCACGTGGGGTATTTGCATGGACCGTACCCAACGACCCTTCATGCCCGGTATTCATGGCCTGCAACATGTCGAAGGCCTCATCGCCACGGACCTCACCCAGGATGATGCGCTCTGGACGCATACGCAGGGCATTCTTGACCAGATCCCGCTGTGTGATGGCCCCGCGCCCCTCGATGTTTGATGGCTTGGTTTCAAGGCGAACGACATGCGCTTGTTGCAATTGAAGCTCTGCGGCATCTTCAATCGTGATAACGCGTTCGGACTGACCAATAAAATTCGATAGCACGTTGAGCAGAGTTGTTTTACCGGACCCCGTACCCCCGGAAATCAGAATATTCACCTTGGCCTTGACCGCGGCTGCAAGCACGCTGGCGATATCAGGCGTCAGGGTCTGATAACGAATCAGATCCTGCATCGTCAGTCGGGAGCTTGGAAATCGTCGAATGGAAACGGTCGGACCATCCAGCGCAACCGGGGGAATGATGGCATTGAAACGTGAACCATCCGGCAAGCGGGCATCTACCATGGGCACCGACTCATCGACACGACGTCCGACTGCCGAGACGATCTTGTCGATGATCTTCATCAAATGGGCATCGTCCTTGAATCGAATCGGCGTCTTTTCCAGCTTCCCTTGTCTTTCCACGAATATTTTTCTTGCGCCGTTCACAAGAATATCGCTGACTTCCTGGTCATTCATCAGCTGCTCCAGGGGGCCATAGCCAAAGAGTTCATGTTCAATATTCTTGGCGATGAGCTGCCGCACCCTGGAATTCAGCGGCACCTTGTAGTCGTTGAATAATTTCTCCGTGAGGCTTCTGACTTGTTCGCTGGCAACCTCGAATTCGAGCTGATTGATGGATGCCATATCCAGCATGGAGACCACTTCCTCGTAGATCCGATACTCCCACTCTTTCTCATCATCCCGTAACGCAACCCATCGCACCGTTTCGACATAGGTTGTTTCATTTCGAGGTGGCTCCAGAATGAGTTCATATAACGGGGGAATATGAGAACCCGCGTGTTTTCCAGTCGTCAGAGAAGTTGACGCTGACTCAAGGGGGGAAACAGAACCGAGCGATTCGAGACGGGATCGTAGACTCATGAGAGTTTCACCTTGGAAAAGAGACGCGACATCACTGAAGGCGTAAGCAGACTTTCATCCACCTCCGAAATGGCGACGGCAATTTTTGAAAAGGTCCGTGCAAGACTGGAATTTGGCGCATGATCAGCAATAGGCCGCGCGAGGGTCTCCGCTTTTCTGACCAGATCAACCTCATCCGCCAGAACACCCAGGCAAGGGATACCTAAGGCATCCGAAATGTCCTCCTGTTGAATCGGATTCTTACTTTGATATTGGCTGATGACATAGCCCACGCGCTCCTTCGAATACTCGAATTCATTGAGGAAGATGCCGACCATTTGCTGAGCCTTGCGAACCGAGCAAACATCCTGCCTGACCACGAGAAGCAGGTCCGTTGCCATGGTCAAGGCCTGAGCCGTCAACACCCCCATTCGCGAGGGAAGATCAACGAGAATGTGATCGTATTGGGGTCTTGCAAGATCAATGAGTTTTTTCAGAACACCCGATGGAATGTCCTGATCCAGCAGAAGTTGGGATGGCGTGACGCCGATCAGATCGAAGGGAACGCTTCCATGGCTGGTGTAGGTCTTCAGCGCGATCGGGTCGAGATCATTGAGATTGTCAAACGCTTCTTTGAGCCCTTTCTCAGGATCGAGGTCATGGAGGATGTACTGGGTTCCAAATTGAAGGTCCAGATCAACCAGCAGGGTTTTTAAAGCGAAGCGCTTCGACATGGCATGGGCAAGACCCGCCGCAACAGTGGATGCTCCGCCTCCGCCAACGGCACTCATGACAATGGTGATCCGTTTCCCGCCATGCTCCTCAAGATCAAATGCCCGCTGGTACCGGACTGCGGCCTCAAGAAGCCGATCCTTTTCTGTCGGAATCGAGAAAAGGTCGAGTGCACCAGACTGCATAGCCTGCCGCTCATCGGGTTGTGTTGACTGGGTGGCGTCAAACATCAGCCATAGCTGAGTCGGCCGAAGATAAAAGGGAATGTTTCTGATCTGGGCCAGTTCGCTCTGCCAATTTTCGCCAAGGCAAAACAGGCAGAGATCATATTTAGCGGTCTTTAGCGTCTTCGTGTACTCGACCTCCGTCGACTGTGACGAGATCCAGCGATATGAATCAATGGAAAGGTTAGGCAACGGGCGAACTTCGGCCGCGACTTTCGCAGCAAGAGTCACGTTTGACCCACAAATCGCAACGCGAATGGTGTGTTCCATCATGCTTGGCTCCAAAAAGGCAAACTGGCTTTAAAACCTCTCGCCCAACACAGAATCTCGGTGACCTCCTCGTGGCCTGCGACTTCGAACAGAAATCCGAGAAATATGGCGGGTCCAAAGGGCATTACGGGACGCTGACTCGAGAATGCGGCATCACTTCCCTGAGGCTCAGAATCCAACCGCGTCGTATCAGCCTGTACCGATCGGTTTTCATCGATCAGGCGGCATTTAAAAATCCAAAGATAGACAATCCCGATCAGTCCTCCCGATAAAAGGGACGCATAGACAATGCCGCAGAACGTGGGGAATCCTGTGATGGCCAATAGCAGAACCAGGAGCTTGATATCACCAGCCCCGAGGATCTTGCTGACAAAGATCGGAAGGAGAATCACCAAAAGGCCTAAAGACCTCAACAACGCATCAAAGGCCCAGAGGAATCCGAATGACGATATGCCCACCACCAAAGCAGGAACAAGAAGAAGGAGAAGACCCTGATTGGGAATGGTCTGGTGACGAAGGTCATGAATGGCCAGAAACAGAGTCATGAACAAGGACCAAAGATTCATCAAAACCTGTGTACTCACGTCGATGGCCTCTCTCACCCGGTTTGCATGGCAGCACATTCACGACACGATCAGTGATCAAGGTAGGCGCTCCATTTTCTGGAGCGCCGCCCTATTCCAATTACCCAGCGACCGTAGTCGCCAGATTCGTGATGTCGGTCACGACATTGGCTCCCAGTGTTGTGAACGCAGTCGAAGCGGCTGCTGCAATAACAGCCCCGGCTACTGCGTACTCAACCATGGACAGACCCTGTTCCTCACGGAACAACCTGACCAGTTGCGTTTTAAACGGTATGTCTACTCGTTTCATTAGTAGAACCCTATTATTAACCAGCCACTGTGGTGGCTAATGCAGTAATCTTGGTCGTGATATTCGTCCCAAGCGTTGCAAAAGCGGTTGATGCAGCTGCTGCAATCACTGCTCCAGCAACTGCATATTCAACCATTGAAAGACCCTTTTCCTCACGAGAGAGGCGACCCAGCTCAGACTTAAAAAACGCAACAACTGATTTCATGATTTCACCATAAATGTATTTAAAGAATCACAACCATTCCACACATCTTTCAATATGTGGAAAACGTAATCATCGCTATCTATATAAAACAAATAGAAATAACTACGTACACATCCCCCCCCATGCCAAACAATTACTCCATATACATGGTTGTAGTTGAAGACACAGGAAGTGTGTTATTGATCCCATTCACCCCAAAAAGGCGAGATAACGCAGGAAGCACGAGCCCCTGATAGGAATATGAAACTGTCACTTGCAAAGTGGGCCCGAGGGGGTCTGACGCCGATCGCACGATAGATGTATTGGCGACACCCGGTGGGATGAGCTGGCCCGCCAGGGCGTTAACACTCTGGATGATCTGTGCATCTGTAATCTGTGGCGCGGCATAAACCACACCGGCTCGCGCGGCAGATCGGCTTGCAGCCGTAACGAGTGCCTTGTCATAAAGAACCAGGCCCAATTCCGAAACACCAAACAGCAAAAACAGGATTAATGGAGCAACGATTGCGGTTTCGACGACAGCCATGCCGCTCATATCATTCTTTACAGGGCCCCACGTTCTTGGCGGCGGCATGTTATTTTTCATACCATCACTGCAATTCTGATGGTTTAATATTTTGAAATAATATTTCAGTCGGAGGATTTCATTCATCACCGCATGAACCTCAACAAGCACTTGCACACACAAAAAAATATATTTATAAATAAAATATATGTATAAATAACACTTATAGATAACTGCTATAAAAAACTAGACATCAGAAAGTCTGGATAACACATCTATTTTCAGAGAATCATCTATCAGATATTTATCAGTTCTATTTAAGCTTGAGTGAATACTAGAGAGTGGTTCGCATCCCATCCATTCGGAAAGATACTTACGAGGAGAGACATAAGGCAGAGGCGAGATATACCCCTATCTTTTTTAAGGTATTGCGCAGCATAAATCTCTGCGTCATCAGCTGGAGGGAGGAAAAAAGGGGGGCTTGAGCGAAACCTGGGGTGACGCTCACAACGTGTAAGCAAAGGAAGTCGCCGCAGCCGGAGATAGCGAACCTCAGATTCTGGTCTATGATTTGTCACGGGAATTTCGGGCGAGGTGCTGAATACAACAAGCGCTTCAGATCAACCCGTTCCTTGAACCCGGCTAAAGGAATCGTATTCATCACCCCATGCATGAGGTCATCATGAGCTTGAGCGGAATATCGCAAGTGGTCATGCGTCAGCTGCCCACGCTACTTTTATTGCTGCTTTGTGGCCCATTCACTGCCGAGGCGGCTGATGAGTCCTTCGCTCTGGCTCGGCAACATTTCAGCCCACTTCCTGAAACGCTTTCCGATGCGGATCATCCACTCCGCCCCGCTCTGGTGGCATTGGGGAGAAAGCTTTTCTTTGACAAACGCCTTTCAACCGATGGCACGGTCAGTTGCGAAACCTGTCACCTACCGGGACTTCACGCCACGGATGGACGCAGCCGTGCCATCGGTGTCGAAAATCGGTTGAATCTGAGAAACGCGCCCACGCTCCTGAATGCCGCGCTTCAGTTTCGCGCGCATTGGGATGGGTCACGTGACAGCGTGGAAGATCAGGCCAAACAATCCCTCATCGGGCCCACCAGCTTCGGAAACCCGGATTACTCCTCGGTCATCGCCAAGCTCAAGTCACTCGGCTATGAAAAGGACTTTCAGAACGCATTTCCTGGAGCCCCTGACCCCATTCAGCCCGACCACTGGGGGAGTGCCATCGGGGCCTTCGAGCGAACGCTCGTCAGCCCATCACCTTTTGATGCCTACCTCAAAGGAGCCATGGGGGGATTGAGTGATTCTGCCAAAAAGGGACTGCATCTCTTTATGGAGATCGGTTGTGCCAACTGCCATGACGGGATGCTTCTGGGTGGCATGCGCTATGCCAAGTTTGGCCTGTTTGGTGATGTCCCCAACATCACAGGTGATGAAGGTCGGGCTCGCGTCACGAAATCACCTTCGGACCAGAATGTCTTCAAAGTCCCGCAGCTTCGAAATGTGGCCGTGACACCACCCTACTTCCACGATGGATCCGTTGATGATCTCGACCAGGCCATTCGCGTCATGGCAAAGGTCCAGCTGAACAAAGAGCTAACTCCCGCTGAAGTCGGCGATTTGAGGTCTTTCCTTGAAAGCCTGACCGGTCCGGTACCTTCCCACTTCAGCGCCCCTTAATCGTGAAGTCGGGCCAGGAAGTCTGGCAATCCTGAGACGGAGAGCCAGGATGCCTTAACACCTGTATTTCATCGCGTGAGAGGAACGCTAGGGGCTCTGGTGTTGTGTTGTGCTGGTGGAGCGCCTTTTGGGAATCAACCTTGATCACGCCGGGTGGGAAGAAGTAGACCTTAGACAAGATCCATGACATTGAGATCTTTGAACGTCAGGCGGGGGAGTGGCCCATTTAAGGATCCTGATCCAAACCGGCACCTTTTACCGAGAGCTCGGATCGCGTCAGAAAACGCATGCCCTCAGGGGCTTCGAGCGAAAACCCCGCACCTCGACCGGGAACCACATCAATCAGCAACTGGGTGTTCTCCCATCGCTTCAATTGCGCTGCACCCATATAGAAGGGACAACCGTCGATCTCTCCCAAAAGAATGTCCTGATCGCCCAGAAGAAACTCTCCCTCGAGGTAGCACATCGGGGCACTGCCATCACAACAGCCCCCCGACTGATGGAACATCAGGTTACGCCCGTGAAGGGCTCGCAGCTTGCGAATCAGATCCGCGGCGGCATCAGTACAGGAGACAGTCACGACCCGCATGAGATCAGAAAAAGCCTAGCGCCTTTGGGCTGTAGCTCACCAGAAGGTTCTTGGTTTGCTGATAATGATCGAGCATCATGCGATGAGTTTCACGGCCAATCCCTGACTGCTTGTAACCCCCAAAAGCCGCATGCGCGGGATAAAGGTGATAACAATTGGTCCAAACGCGCCCCGCCTCAATTTCACGCCCCATCCGGTAAGCCGTGCTTCCGTCACGGGTCCAGACACCGGCCCCAAGACCATAGAGACTGTCATTGGCGAGTTCTAGAGCGTGCTCGGCATCCTGGAAACGTGTCACCGCAACAACAGGCCCGAAGATCTCTTCTTGAAAAACCCGCATCCCATTGTGCCCCTCAAGAACGGTAGGTTCGACATAGTAGCCACCCGCCAATTCACCGGTCATTTCCCGTCGTTTCCCGCCAATCAGCACCTTGGCCCCTTCCTTGATACCGATATCGATATACGCCAGGATTTTTTCCAGTTGATCATTGGAAGCCTGAGCGCCGATCATGGTTTCGGTAGAGAGGGGGTGACCTTCAGTGATCTTGCGGACACGATCTACGCCCTTGGCGATAAAGGCGTCGTAGATTGAGGCATGAATCAAGGCGCGTGAGGGACAGGTACACACCTCCCCCTGGTTAAGCGCAAAAAGAGTAAACCCTTCGATAGCCTTATCGGCAAAGTCATCAGACGCAGCCAATACATCTTCAAAAAAGATATTGGGAGATTTTCCGCCAAGCTCGAGGGTGACGGGGATCAGATTCTCCGAAGCATATTGCATGATCAGGCGACCCGTGGTGGTCTCGCCGGTAAACGCAATTTTGGAAATTCTGGGATTTGAGGCCAGGGGTTTCCCCGCTTCGATACCGAAGCCATTGACAACGTTGAGTACGCCCGGGGGGATAAGATCGGCAATAAGCTCGATCAAGACCATGATGCTTGCTGGGGTTTGCTCAGCTGGCTTTAGGACCACACAATTTCCGGCCGCAAGAGCTGGTGCGAGTTTCCAACAGGCCATGAGAATCGGGAAATTCCAGGGGATGATCTGACCCACAACCCCGAGTGGCTCATGAAAATGATAGGCCACCGTATCGGCATCGATCTCTGAAATTGAGCCTTCTTGCGCACGAATACAACTTGCAAAATAACGAAAGTGATCCGCTGCCAGAGGGATATCGGCCGCGAGAGTTTCCCGGATGGGCTTTCCGTTGTCCCAGGTCTCGGCTACTGCCAAGGTTTCCAGGTTTTCTTCAATACGATCTGCGATCTTGAGGAGTATTCCGGCGCGCACGGTTGGGGCCGTCTTGCCCCATGCCCTCTTGGCTGCGTGGGCTGCATCCAACGCCTTTTCGATGTCCTCGGCAGTCGACCGAGCGACCTCACAGAAGGCCTCTCCCGTAACCGGAGTCAGGTTTTCGAAATAAAGTCCCTTGACCGGCCTGATCCACTCACCGCCGATAAAATTCTCATAGCGTGCCTTGAAATGGACCTTACTTCCCGGTTGGTTTGGATTGACGTACCGCATGATGTCTCCTCAAATATCAATTAAGCATCCTCATATCCCCAAGGTATGCGCGTTTATTTTTTTCCTTTAAACAAACCGCCCAACGGTATAAATAATCTTTGATGGGTCTTAAAGTGGATTCTAGGCCCGAAAATTCTTTATAGCCGCATTCTTCTTATGCCATGGGGCCTTTGCATTGATTTTCCTTGCACGACTCTTCCCAACTCAAAGGGGCCGGCACCAATTCGGCAAGATTCTGAAGGGTTCGTTCCGCTTAAGAGATCCGCTACGATGGAGTCAAGGCATTTGAGGATCTCCATCCATGGTCACCCCTTAGGATAACCATATGTCCCTAATCCCATCTCCAAGGTAATGACCATGAATCTAGGCAGCCTTTGTTTACAAAATCCCATCGTAGGTGCTGTCATCATCCTGGTCCTCGTATGCATAGCCGTTGGCATACAGTTGAGAAGCGACAGATGGTTTAGCGCTAATGACTTTGATCGTATGGAACTCAACTCCGTGCTCCCCTGCCTGCTGGACTTGGATGAAAGGCGATCAATCAAAAACCATAGGTTAATCAGAAACCGGATTCTCGTGGATTAGCTAAATGACCTCTTCCGGCCAAAAGCAGCCAATAGCTATGGTGTGTGGACTCGACGCATCATGGTTACACTGAACCTTAATCGGCCAACGATCAACTCATTACTTGACATGCCCATTATGGGCATCATAATGCCCTATATGGGCACGACAGAAAATTCTTCCGATCAAGGATCCTGCACTCATGACGGGTTGGGGGGTGTGTTATTCACGCATACCCAGCAACGCGTTCTAGCCTGTTTGTTTGGTCAGCCGGAACGCTCCTATTTTGCTAATGAGCTGATCAAGCTTACTGGTGCCGGCTCGGGAGCAGTGCAGCGGGAATTAA
>JBEGVN010000061.1:0-18925 GCA_041178325.1 Pseudomonadota bacterium | reverse complement strand
CAAAGCCGCAGGACTTGCGGTGTTAGCCCGTGGAGAGAATGTCAGACTTGTGTCGCCAACCGGCATGAGCAATCCTCAGTGAAGCAGGAATCCTCTTCCTTCAGGGAGAGGAGTAGTCAAGGGTTTTATCCCTTTGATTGACTGGCAATTAATTCACGGACCCATTCGCTGCGGCGTTCGCGCTCCAGAACCTCGGCCCGGGCCCGAATCAGGGAGACCGTGAAGTAATAAAACTGAAAAGCACCCGCCATCAATAAGAGGGGCCACAGCATGCTCGGGTGGATCGAGGGTTTGTCAAACTTGGTCACCGTCGGTCCTTGATGGAGTGTGTTCCACCACTCGACCGAGTAATGGATGATTGGAATATTAACGACCCCGACAAGGAGTAATACGGCTCCGGCTCGGCCTGCGCTGCGGGGGTCTTCAACCGCTGCGACCAACGCCATGTAGCCAAGATAGAGAAAAAGAAGAATCAGCTCGGAGGTCAACCGGGCATCCCAAACCCACCAGGCACCCCACATGGGTTTACCCCAGAGGGAACCCGTGGCCAAAGCCAGAAAGGTGAAGGAGGCACCCAAGGCAGCTGAACTTCGGATCATGACATCCGCAAGCTTGATATTCCAGATCAGGAATATCCCACTCAGAACCGCCATGAACGTATAGACGAAGAGCGACATCCAGGCACTCGGAACATGCACGAACATGATCCGATAGCTCTGGCCCTGCTGGTAATCCGGCGGCGCCACGAAAAGCCCGAGATAAAGACCGGATAAAAGGAGCAATAACGTCAATGCTCCGAGCCAGGGCACCAATCGGCCCGAGAGCGCATAGAAATGCTTTGGGGATGCAAATTTATGAAAAGTCAGCCAAATCGTGTTCCACATACATTCAACTCAGACTGATGCGAAGGGCCGAAGCCGTTGCAAAGGGTGCAAGGGTCAGTGACAGAAAAAAGAGCGCCAGCAGAAAATCGAGGGCGCCGTCATAGGGAAGTCCTGCGACCGCCGAGGTCACGGCTTGGGTCGCGAAAATCAGCAGCGGAACATAAAGCGGCATCACGATCAAGGTCAGCAGCATGCCGCCGCGTCGCAGCCCGACCGTCAGGGCCACCCCGACCGAACCCACAAGACTCAGAAACGGCGTGCCCGCGAGGAGCGTCCATTCCAGAACGCGGATGCCTTCAAGAGGTAACGCCAGAAAAAGGCCCAGCAAAGGCGCCAAAAGCAACATTGGAAGTGCCGTAACTATCCAGTGGGCAGCCACCTTGGCCACCACCAGCCAAGCCAAAGGGAAGGGACTTAAGACCATCTGCTCGAGGGTGCCATCCTCAAAATCCGACCGAAAAAGCCCCTCGAGGGAAAAAAGACCCGCCAAAAGAACGGCAATCCAGATGACTCCAGGGGCCATGGTCTTTAGAACCGAGGGTTCAGGGCTGACACCCAAGGGAAAGAGGGTAACCACCAAGCTAAAGAAAAGAAGGGGGTTCAAAAGCTCGCCCCGATGACGAAAGGCCAGAAGGAGGTCACGCCGCAACAGAGCCCAAAAAACCTGCACCATGGCCTAAAGCTCCAGGGACCGAACCCGGTGTCGGGTACTAACGGACTGATGGGAGGTCAGGATCGCCATCCCTCCCTGATCGAGATGACGATCCAAAAGGGATTCCACCAAGGCAATCCCAGTCCGATCGAGTGCTGTGAAAGGCTCATCGAGGATCCAGATGAGGCTGCCTGAAAGCATCAGCGCGGCAAGGGCCGTGCGTTGACGTTGCCCTTGAGAGAGTTGCCTGACATGAAGGTCCGATCGATCGGAAAGCCCGACCTGATCAAGCGCCCGAATGAGCGCAAGCCGGTCAGGTTGTTGCCCCCTAAGAGCCATCATCATGCGGAGATTTTCCTCAATACTGAGATCCTGCTTCAGCCCCAAAAGGTGGCCAAGAAAACCCAGTACCGCGTTGAAACCCAGGGGCCTGAGATGAATATCGGTGCCGGACCACTCGACCCTCCCCTCATCAGGGCGCGAAAGGCCGGCCAGAATTCGAAGCAAACTGGTCTTGCCTGCACCGTTGGCCCCTTCTATGCGGAGCGCCTCTTGGGCCTCGACTCGCAAGTCAAGATGCTCGAACAAGGCGATCTCCCCGCGATAGCAGGCCAGGTCAATTCCTTCAAGCAAGATAGGGGACATAGGAAAGTCGATGCGCGATCGATCAGGGGCAGTCATTGAGCGCATTATCCCAGAAATAGCGCCGCGGGGGCGCTTGATCCTGAGCGAATCAAGCGCTCTCTTTGCGCTAAGATGATGTCATCCCTTTTTCATGCCTTTCGGATTGCCCATCATGCATCCTCTTCCAACCGACTCTGAAACGGCGCATGCGCTGGCGCTTCTTCGTTACATCGATCAAAGTCCGAGTCCCTGGCATGCGGTTGAAACCACAAGGAAGGCACTTGAGGGCGCAGGTTTCGTGCCGCTCCAAGAGCGCGATCCATGGAAAATGACCCCAGGTGCGCGCCATTATGTGATCCGCGGCGACTCATCCCTCATTGCCTTTCAACTGGGCGGCGTGCCCCCTTCCGAAGCGGGCTTCCGCATCTTGGGGGCACATACCGACTCCCCTGGGCTTCGCATCAAGCCACAGGGCCATCTTCGGGAAGGGCGTCTGGTTCGCCTTGGGGTGGAAGTCTATGGGGGGCCCATCCTCGCAAGCTTCGCCGACCGGGATCTTAGTCTTGCAGGGCGCGTCAGCATCAAGGGCCGCCAGGGTATCGAAACCCGCCTGGTGCGTTTTGAATCCCCTCTGCTCAGGCTTCCAAATCTCGCCATCCACATGAACCGAGGCGTCAATGAAGACGGTCTCAAGTTCAATATGCAGACCGAACTTCCGCTCATTCTGGGACAGACGCTTCCCGATGCCCCCAGCCAGACCCTACTGTATGACCTCATCGCCGAGCGCCTCGAGATTGAGCCTGCCTCCATCTTGAGCCTTGAGCTCAACGTTTACGAAACTCAGGCCGGAAGCCTATGGGGAGCGCATTCAGAGTTCCTGGCCACGCGGCAAATCGATAATCTCTCGTCCTGTCATGCGGCTTTGTCAGCGCTTCTCTCAGGGGCTGAAGGCCCCATGACGCAGGTCATCGCTCTTTTTGATCATGAAGAGATCGGCAGTGAGAGCCATCAGGGGGCGCAAGGCTCTTTCCTCAGCGATGTCCTGAGCCGCCTGACCGGGGGAAACAAGGAGAACGAGCGCCGCGCGCTGGCGCGAAGTCTCCTGATCAGCGCCGATGCAGCGCATGCCTTTCACCCCAGCTTTTCCAGTGCCTACGAACCGCTCCACCACGTCCAGATCAATGAGGGACCGGCCCTCAAGGTGAACGCTAACCAGCGTTATGCAACCGACGGCCCCAGAGCGGCATTATTTAAGGATCTCGCACACACCATCGGCATCCCCTGCCAGACCTATGTGCACCGAACGGATCTCGGGTGTGGCTCGACCATCGGCCCCATTGCCTCTGCGCGTCTTGGTGTTCCAACCATCGATTGTGGCGTTCCGATGTGGGCCATGCACAGTGCCCGGGAGAGTGCCGGCGTCCGGGATCAATGGGCTTTTAAAAGGCTGCTTCAAGGGCTTCTCGAGGAGCCCCTGACACTCTAGAAAAAATACCGCACAGACCCCTACAAGCCCTCATGAGCAAGCCCGTCCTGGAAATCGAGTACTGCACCCAATGCCGATGGTTGCTCCGCGCGGCCTGGCTGGCGCAGGAACTTTTAACAACATTCGAGGAAGACCTGGGCGGGGTGACGCTGATCCCTGGGACCGGAGGCATCTTTGAAGTGCGGGGCCATGGGGACCTTCTCTGGTCCCGAAAGACTGAGGGGCGTTTTCCTGAAGCCAAGGAGCTCAAGCAACGGGTCCGCGACCAAATTGCTCCGGAGCGCTCCCTTGGGCACTCCGACCGCCCCTAAGCTCAGAGCACCTCGGTCAGCCGACGTCGAAGCTCGGCATAAAGGGCGTCCATCACCTTAATGAAAGATTCATCCCCTTCCCAAAACCGGGGATAGTCGCCTCCCTTTCGAACAAGAATCCCGGGAATCCCCAAAGGCTGGAGTCCCTGAGTTTCCCGGCGGATCGCCGAGGGACCGAAATATTCGGACGGCGAGAGCTCCGAAGGAACGGCAAGCTCCTCGGGTCGGGTAAAAAAATGCTCGCGCATCAAGGGCCGAGGTAAGGGATGTCGCAATGCCTCAAGAACAATGCCACCGAGGGGCGTTTCTGAGAGATGGTTTTCAATGGCCTCTCTTGCCATTCCCCGTAGCTCAAAAAGAATCAGAGGATCACGATCGAGGCAACGGGCAAGATGATGGGTTAATGCTGCGACGTGCTTGCAAGGCGCCTTAGCATCGGGACAACTGCATCCGGCCTCAAAGGCTAGCGGCAACAGATCGTCTTCGCGCCAGCAAAGATCATGCGAAAGCAACTGGGCTGCTAGGCCCACCCGACTTCCAATTTCGAGAAGCACCGGAAGCACTTCAGCCTGAGGCAGGGGGTCAAACCGCATCCAGGCCTCATAGACCGGGCATGCGCCCATATCCCGATAGGGTTTGGGGCGGCCCTTGATACGTCCCTTGACCTGACCTGAGGACCATACAGCTGTGAGGACCCTTTGATGCTCGAAAACTTCACGCCCTCTCGAAAACCGAGCGGTGTCAAAACTGCTTTTGAGTGTCCTGAGAAAACTCCGCCCTAAAGGGAGACGTCCCTGAAGTGGCGGTGAAGTCCGCGAAGAAGATGACTTGGCCATCGCGCATTGTACCGCTCACGCCGTGCATGGGAGAATTCTTAATACAATATCGCGGAACGCTGCATGGCTTCCCCTGTGCAACCGACGAATGTCACTGAACCGAGTCAAGCACATCACCCATGAATCCTCTAGACCTTTCTGTGAGCAATCGAGATCCGGTATATCGCGCCAGCCCTGATCTCATTCGTAACGCCCAGATTTCTGCTGAAACCTATGCGGCCGACTATCAACGCTCAGTCGATGAACCGGATCGATTTTGGGCCGAAAAAGCCCGGGAATGGCTTTCCTGGGAGCAGCCCTTCACGCAGGTGCGACGCTGCAATTTTGCGAAGGGGGAGATTGCCTGGTTCGAGGATGGGACCCTTAACGTCAGCGTCAACTGCCTCGATCGCCACCTTGCTCTGCGAAAGGATCAACCTGCTCTCCTTTGGGAGGGCGATGATCCTGAGGCCTCCAGCTCCCTCACCTATGGCGAACTCTTTGAAGCCGTCTGCCGATTGGCCAATGCCCTCAAAGCACAGGGCGTCCGCCGCGGGGATCGCGTCTGCCTTTATCTTCCCATGATTCCTGAAGGCGCTATTGCGATGCTGGCCTGCGCCCGCATCGGCGCCGTGCATTCCGTGGTCTTTGGTGGATTTTCAGCCGAGGCCCTCAGGGACCGGATCGAGGACAGTGCCTGCCGTATCGTCATCTGCGCCGATGAAGGGCTTCGAGGGGGACGCGCGGTCCCACTCAAGGCCAACGTTGATGAGGCGCTGTCCCATCTCGACGCCGACATCAAAGTCATTGTCGTTCGCCACACCGGCGCAAAAATTGAGTGGCACCCGGACCGCGATCTCGACTACGCGACCCTGGTGGCGGCAGCCTCTTCGAACTGTCCTCCGGAGGCTATGGGGGCCGAGGATCCTCTTTTTATTCTCTACACCTCAGGCTCAACCGGACGCCCCAAAGGGGTCGTCCATACGACGGGGGGCTACCTTCTTCAAGCCGTGATGACTCATCGGCTAGTTTTCGACTACCGGGAAGGCGAAATCTACTGGTGCACAGCCGACTATGGCTGGGTCACAGGTCACAGCTACGTGGTTTACGGCCCCCTGGGAAATGGCGCCACCACACTGGTCTTTGAGGGGGTTCCTACCTATCCGAATCCGGGTCGATGCTGGCAGATCATTGAAAAGCATGGCGTCAATATTTTCTACACAGCCCCCACGGCCATTCGCGCCCTGATGGGAAACGGCAACCATTGGGTGCATGAAAGCGGCCTCGAAAGCCTCCGCGTTTTGGGCTCTGTGGGTGAGCCCATCAACCCGGAGGCCTGGAACTGGTTCTATCATGTGGTCGGGGACTCACGCTGCCCGATCGTCGATACCTGGTGGCAAACTGAGACCGGCGGGATCATGATCACCCCACTGATTGGTGCCACACCCATGAAGCCCGGCTCAGCAACCCGACCCTTCTTTGGGGTGGAGCCGGTTCTTGTCGACGAGAAAGGCAGAGAGATTGAAGGGCCCGGGGAGGGTATTCTCCTTCTGCGACACTCCTGGCCAGGTCAGGCGCGAACCTTGTTCAATGACCATCCCCGTTTTCGGGAGACCTATCTGGCCCCCTTTCCGGGCTATTACTTTACCGGCGATGGCGCCCGACGGGATGAGGATGGATACTACTGGATCACCGGCCGCGTTGATGATGTCATCAACATCGCGGGTCACCGACTGGGAACAGCGGAAATCGAAAGTGCACTCGTGCTCCACCCTGCGGTCGTTGAGGCTGCGGTCGTCGGCTATCCCCACCCCATCAAGGGCCAAGGCATCTATGCCTTCGTCACGCTATCCGATGGGGAAAGCGCCAGTCCCCAGCTTCGAAAAGCATTGATCGAGCAAGTGCGCCATGAAATCGGTGCGATTGCGAGCCCTCAGGTCATTCAATGGGCGCCCGCACTCCCCAAAACCCGTTCAGGGAAAATCATGCGGCGGATTCTTCGAAAGATTGCCTCCGATGAGAGTGCGCATCTTGGGGATCTCTCCACACTGGCAGATCCCGATGTCGTTCGTCAGCTCATCGAGGCACACCCGCAGGCTGTCGCCGAATCGCCGTGAAACCTTATCGTTTGCTCCCGATCAGAGAATGCGGTGAGCCCTTGGCCTCACTGGAGGGCTTGGGATTTATTCTGACCACGCCCCATCCTTACGCAGCGTTTGGTGCGCCCTATGGTGCGGCAAACCCCTGGACGGCCCGCAAAAGCGTTGTCCAGGCCCTCGAAACCGCATTGGCGGCACTAAAACGAAAGAATCCCGAATGGACCTTTCGGATCTTTGACGCCTATCGGCCCAATACGATCCAGTCCTTTATGGTGGTCCATGAATTCATGAGCCTGTCGGGTGGCCGAAGGCCAGATCAGGTGCCCGCCGATGAAGCAGCTGCCCTCTGGGAGAGAACCTACCGGATTTGGGCCGAACCTTCGGAGGATCCCCGATCACCCCCTCCCCATGCCACCGGCGCTGCCATCGATCTGACCTTGTGCACCCGCGGGGGCGTTGATATCGCCATGGGCTCCCCGATCGATGAGAACTCCGATCGCTCGTTTCCCGACTACTTTTGCCTGAAAGACCCTGTTTTGCATGGCCATCGCCTGAGGCTCCTTGAGGTCATGCACTCGGCAGGCTTCGAGCGCCATTCGGAGGAGTGGTGGCATTTCAGTCTTGGCGATCAGATGTGGGCGTTTACCCGAGCACAAAAGCATCCATCCACCGCCTCGGAAGCGAGATACGGTCGCGCCGACCTCCTCTAGGTCGGAGCCTCAGGCGATCGCCGACTCGCGGTTAAGGGCAATTAGTGCCTTGAATGTGTCATTGTCGAGCTTGGAGAGCCAAGATTCATCATTGCTGACGATCAAGGAAGCCACCTCTTTTTTCTCTTCGATCAGCCGATCAATACGCTCTTCAAGGGTCCCGACCGCAATGAACTTGTGGACCAGAACGTTACGGTGCTGCCCAATCCGAAACGCCCGATCGGTGGCCTGATCCTCAACGGCGGGATTCCACCAACGATCAAAGTGAAAGACATGATTTGCGCGGGTCAAAGTGATCCCAAGGCCGCCGGCCCTCAAGGAAAGGACGAACACTGCAGGTCCCGTCTGTGCATCCTGAAACTCGGCTATCAGCTTCTGCCGCTGCGCAGCAGAGACGCCGCCGTGCAGGTAAAAAACCGGGCAGCCGAGGGTTGCATGAAGATGCTTCTGGAGGGCCGCTCCGGCCTCGGCAAACTGGCTGAAGACCAGCGCGCTTTCCCCCTCCTCAATGACTTCGGCCAGCATGTCACAAAGCCGCTCCAGCTTGGGGGAGCGATCGTTGGAAAACCGGCTACCGTCATGAAGAAAATGAGCGGGATGATTGCAGATCTGCTTCAGTCGCGTCAGAGTGGAAAGAATCAAGCCCTGACGGCTGATCCCTTCAGATTTTTGCAACTGGGTTTCAATATCTCTCACGACCGCCTCATACAGGGAGGCCTGCTCGAGACTCAGTTGGCAATACTGGCGATTTTCGACCTTCTCCGGCAAATCCCGAATGATTTCCGGATCGGTCTTGACTCGCCTGAGAACAAAGGGCTGAATCATACGCCTCAGGGTGTCGGCCCGATCACCATCGTTATCCCGTTGAATGGGAACCTCAAATCCTGAACGGAACTGTGCCTGACGGCCGAGATAGCCCGCATTGAGAAAATTGAAGATCGACCACAGATCGAGCAACCGATTTTCCACGGGAGTTCCGGTCAGGGCGAGCCGATGTTGCGACTTGAATTTTAGAATCGATCGGGTCTGCGCGGATGAGGGATTCTTGATGTTCTGTGCCTCATCCAGGACCACCCTGAACCAGGGTATCGCGCTGAGGAGCTTCTCATCCCGGCGCGCCAGGGCATAGGAGGTGATGATGATCTGATGTCCCTGGATGCGATGTTCGAAGGCCTCGGGGTCCCGAATCCTCTCCACCCCGTGATGAACATACGCCAAAAGCCCCGGCGCAAAACGTTCGATCTCCATCCGCCAGTTGCCGATCACGGAGGTCGGCGCAATCAGCAAAGTCGGTGTTCGCGCATCCTTACCGGTCTTTTCCCTGAGAAGCAAAGCCAGGACCTGAATGGTTTTTCCAAGCCCCATATCATCCGCGAGACAGCCATTGAGGCCCAGGCTTTCGAGAAAAGCAATCCAAGCCAACCCCCGCTTTTGGTAAGGGCGAAGATCTGCCAAAAGACCCGGGGGATTATCCTCCGGGGCAATCGTTCGATAATCCCGAAGCTTTAAAAGCATGTCATGCAACGCTTCGCGGGGATCAATCTCCAGAAAGTCGGTATCTTCCGACGTGACCTTCAGGAGATCGAGCAGCGACAGGGGCGTCTCGCCTTCGCGATGCCGACGCCAAAAGGTCAGCATTTCTCCCATGCGCTCCCGATCGAGCACCATCCACTCCCCTCGGAACTTGACCAAGGGGGATTTGCTGTCGACCAGTCGAGTCCACTCCGCCTCATCCACGGGTTCTTCACCCAGTGCCAGCTCATATCGGTAGTTGGTGATGTGCTGAAGATCGAGTCCAACACGCCGACAGGCCACAGGTCCAGATGCCCCTCCCGCGCGAAGACGAATGCGGGTCTTCCGGCGACCCTGCGGGGTCCACCACGAAGGAACCAGAACCTTGAATCCGGTTTCTTCCAATACCCAGGCATCCCGCTCCAGAAAATCAAAGGCGGCATCCAACTCCAGGTGGATACCCTGGGGAATAGCCGCATCCAGACCCTCAAGAAGCGGCGGAAAAATGCGGGCGGCCTGACCCAGGGATTCGAGCAACCGACCCAAGGAGACGCCCTCAGTTTCGGTCAAGGATGATTCCTTTCTTTCAGACCAGAATTGATCCAGCGGAATATGCCGGGACGGGTCCTTCGCCAAAAGAACTCCCATTTCAATCCGCCAGGGCTGGTCCTCGGCTTCCGCTTCAACCAGCTGAAAACTCAAGGTAAATTCCCGGCCCTCATGCGCCATCCCCACTTCCTGGCGCCAGGCCTCCCAGTACCCGGCAGATTCAATGACTCCCGCTCCCTGAAGCGGCTGTGGGTCACCCAGGCCTTGAAAGGTTTTTTCAAGAAACGTCCCTCGTAGCTTTCGCACCATGGCGGCTGGGGGCAAACACTGCGTCACGGCCCGCTGGAGCAGGACTTCTGTGCAATGTAGAAGGAGGCTACGCGGCTCAAAGGCGCAATCATCACAGTAACGACACCGCCCAGGCATGAGACCGATAAGATCCTCAGGAAAAGGGTCCCCCGGCTCAGGGACCAGTGACCACCCCACATGGACTTCGCCCTCCCGCCCCAAAGGGTCAATCGGCATGCGTGGGACGGGGATATAGCGATCCGAGAGGAGAAGGAGGTGAACGCGTTCCACCAGAACAGACCAGAAGTCAAAGTCTTCTGCACTCTCTAGCGAACCGGCACTTGTCATGAGTTGCCGGCGAAGGTCGAGAAATTGAGAGAAAGGACGGGCCAGACGATAGGCCATGACCTCACGATAAACGATTTCGAAGGGACCCGATGCGGCGTAAGGTACATCGCTCAGGCCATCAGGTACGGTCAGAAAGGTTTCGCCGGACGTCAAAAAACCCAGTTTCTGACTTTTGAAATGAAAGCGCCTTTCATAAGGTGAGAGTGGAATTCCAAGATGTTCTTCAAGGAAGAGAATAGCCTCCGGCTTCTGGAGACAATCGGGCACGGCAAACGGATTGACCCCGCTCGCTTCGCCAGATGACTCAACCCAGAGCCAAAAATCACCCGCCTGGATAAATCCATCGCCTGATTCAGGAATCCAGGAGCAATGAAGAACGTACATCACACCTTCGAAGAATGAATCAAACCGCCCATTCTACCGGTGTTTTCACGCTGACATGATGCCTTTACAAAATGTGTACCCCGTTCTGCTCTTGGCGATCCCTATGGACCCCTCTTCGACGCCGGACTCAACGGAGCAGGCTAGCAAAAAGCCCCGTGTCTCTCGACAAGGGGCTTTTCATGTTCCCACTTCAAGTGTCTTGGGGGTACCGGATAGCCGGAACCCCCAAGACTTTCGTAAAGGACGGGATCAGCGGAGCATCGATCTGAGTGACCGTACGGTTGCCGGCTGCGTCAAAGAAGAACAGCAGGCCTGTAAAACGTGAGTCAGGATCGTAGATGATGTCAGCAAGACGGTAAACTTCCCACGCAGCGTCAGAAGCCTGAACTTCTACAGAGCCGAAATAAAGAAGTAACCCAACTTAATATCACGTGGTTACGAGCGAATCGATCAGAATGCAGGCACCTCTGGCAAGGCGCCTAGGTTCAAAAAGGCCTTTTCAGTTGCAAAACCCCGCTGCGATCTCAGTGAAAGGTTGTCGCAGGTTCGTCATCAAAAAGCGCTGCGATGAACTCATCCGCATCAAAGTCACGCA
Source organism: Pseudomonadota bacterium (assembly GCA_041178325.1). Lineage (GTDB taxonomy): Bacteria > Pseudomonadota > Gammaproteobacteria > Methylococcales > Methylococcaceae > UBA6136. The sequence continues at coordinate 7,668 of JBEGVN010000061.1, read as the reverse complement.
GATCATCAATGCCCTCGCCGATGCCAATAAAACGAATCGGGATACCAAATTGGCGCGCCAGCGCAAAAAGAACCCCGCCCTTAGCGGTTCCATCCAGCTTGGTCAGCACCAGCCCAGTCAAACCGACCGCTTCATGGAATTGCCTTGCCTGATTGACGGCATTCTGACCCGTGCCTCCATCCAGCACCAAAAGCACCTCGTGGGGTGCGGAAGGATCAAGCCGGGCCATGATGCGTTTGACCTTGCTGAGCTCTTCCATGAGGTTGGACTTGTTGTGAAGGCGTCCCGCGGTATCCGCGATCAAGACGTCCACCTTTCTCGCCTTGGCCGCTTCCAGTGCGTCAAAGATCACGGAGGCAGAGTCAGCACCCGTATGCTGGGCAATCACCGGGACATCATTTCGCTGACCCCAGGCTTCCAGCTGCTCGACGGCTGCCGCCCGAAACGTATCCCCCGCAGCCAACATGACACTCAGTCCACGCTGCTGCAGCCGCTTGGCCAATTTTCCAATGGTGGTGGTCTTTCCGACACCATTCACCCCGACCACGAGAATCACATAGGGCCTCACGTTCGCGGGCACTTCGAGTGGCTGACTCACCGGCATGATGAGGTCGCGAAGATGGGCCCTTAGCCTGGATCTGAGCGTTTCTCGATCCGCCAGCTCCTGTCGCTCGAGATTTTCCGAAAGGTGCGCAATGATGTCCTGGGTGGCCGTAACCCCGAGGTCCGCCATCAGGAGCTGCGCTTCAAGATCCTCCATAAAGGCTCGGTCTATGGCACCTTTGCCCTGAAGGAACCCCATCAATCCGCCGCGGGTTTTACCCAATTGGCTTCGAAGCCTTCCCGTCACAGAACCCGTCGGTGTTCCGGCATCTCCCGGTAAAGCAGGGGAAGGCCTGGATTCACTGGCCCCCTCGATCACAGGTGAAAAATCATCCGAAACCACCAGCCCCTGTCGGATGCGTCCCACCCAAACCAAAGTGATGATGGAAATCAGGACGTGGAGGACCCCCAGTGCGATCGGAAGATGGCGCTGGACTAACGCAAAGGCCGTAGCAACTGTCAGAAATATCAGTCCATTGAGCCCAAGCCCGATGCGACTGAGTGCCGGCACCTTAGGGTTAGACGTCACGCCAAAGCTGAGCCCAGTCAAGAGGATGAGTAGAACCCCGCCCAGACTCCGATGCAGAACATGAAGCGCCGCCAAAGCGGCAGGTGCTAACAAGACCCTGGGGTCCACGGCGGGATCAAATAAACCCTTGATCAATGCCGAATAATCCGCATCGGGAAGCGGGACACCCCGGCAGGTCGGAAAATCGGGACAGGCAAGGCCTGCACCCGTCGCCGAGACCCACCCCCCCAGGAAGACGACCAAAAGGATCAGGAATTCGCAGCTTCTGGCCACAAAGAGGAGGATCGGAGCGGGCGCTTTCGGTGAAACCTTGGGAGAAAGCGCAAGGTCTGCCCGACCCAATAACGCAATGATGACAAACCCTGTCACCAAGTGCCCGACCATTACCAGCGGGACACCGCTCCATTGCGTCAGATGCATCCCGACGTATGCCTGGACACTCGCCAGGAGAAAAACCAATACCATCGGAATTCTGGCGGGTCTTCCAGTGGGAACCGCAAAGGCCAGACCGAGAGCCAGCAGTATCAAGAGGCCGGCAAGCCCGCCGAGAGCCTGATGCGTCATCCCAAGATAGCCGGTCCAAGATTGAAGGCTTTCCTGAATACTCCCGACCCCAGCCTCCGCACAGCCAAGACCCAAGGGACAGCCGACTCCGGCCGACGCCATGCGCTGAGCCGTGCCCGCCAGGATCAAAATAAGCGTGGCCCAGAAAGCCAACCGAATGATGTTGCGAAAGAGGGTTTCCATAGGAACTTTGTCAGTTTGGAGGGGAGAAATAGACTTCAACCGATCTGGGAAGCCTTAAGAAGATGCTTTAGATCCTTGACGAGTTGATAGGGATCAAAGCTTGGCGCATACCACAGCGCAACATTCATCAGAGGATCGATCAGAAAAAGAGCGCCCTCGGGTACCGGTCCGCCTGCTGCAGATTCAAGGGTCTTCAGCAAAACGGGATTCAGACGTGCAGGAACCAGTGCATCGTCCTTTCGAATCACCTCTTCAGACGCCGTCTTGGCATCTTGGACCAAGAGAACCCTGCGCACTCGCAGCATCTCCTTGTTCAGCATCAACCACGCCTGATGTGTCCTGTGCAGTGCATCCTTGCAAACAGCAGGACAGCCCTCTTGCGTGACCTGTAACAAGACCCATCGGCCCTTCACCTCCTCAACCAACTTGGGGTCACCAAAAGGCTCAGCGAGCAGGCTACCCTCCGGAAGGGTTTGGACCGGAACCACCAACGTTCCATAGTTGCTGGTTTTTTGGATCAACTCAGGGTGCTGGGCGTAATACCATGCAAGTACGAAAGGAATGACCGCAGTCAGGGCGATCAGCAGCAGGATGGACCGTCCGCGAAAAGGCGATGAGGCTTTTGTTTTCATAATGAAGTGATGGACTTGCGAATGCTGGAGCGAATAAAAAGCACAAGGGTTGCCACGGCAAAAAGAAACCATTGAAGGGCATACCCTCGATTCTTTCCCGCATCGAGCCGAACGTTTCTGAAATGGCGGACATAACCACCGGGTTCAGCGGGGCCTAATAATACTTGAAAGCCCTCAACCGGATAACCAAGCCGTTGGGATAACGCGGGAGATTCAGGCACCTGGACAACCGCAGGCCATCCATCCGTTGGGATTTCAGCACCCGTGAGCTTGAATCCGACCCGATGCAGGTAGTCTGCTCGTCCCCTGACGTTGACGCGGCCCTCTGGAAGCCCCCGAAGATCGGGCCGTACCTTGCGATCAGGCCCCAAGGGCACCCATCCGCGATTGATCAGCACGGATCGGGTGGATCCCTTCAGTCGCAGCGGAACCAGCACGTGGTAACCCGCTGTCTGACCCTCCAGTTGATTGTCGACGAGAAACTGATGCTCGCTGTCGTATTGCCCTTCGAGGATCAGCTCACGGTACCGAACAGCCGAAAGGTCTATCGCGTCGTTAGCGCCTAGTGCGATAGCCGGCTCTTCACGTCGTTCATCCTGCAGTCGATTCAAGGCCTCACGCTCATGGGCCCGGTCCAACTGCCAAAAACCCAGCATCACGAAGGAGGGAACCAGGATCAGGACCAGGATCCAACCGATCGTCGATGGAATAAATCTATAATCGCGCATTGGAGGCCGTCTTGTGCTGATCCCCGTTGTACCCTTCTCGGAACCTAGGAGCCCCCTTGAAAATTGTCATCATCCTGATCCTCTTGGTCATCGTCTTGAGCCTCGGCTCCGCTCTGTACTATCTGGTCACCGATCGCGAAAAATCAGAAAAGACGGTGCGGGCTCTGACTTGGCGTATTGGACTTTCGATCGGACTTTTCTTGCTGCTGCTTTTAGCTTTCGGTAGTGGCCTCATTAAACCGCACAGCTTTGGCCAGGGCCTTCGCCAGGAAGCGCCAAAAACGGCATCTTCGCCCTAAAATCCCCGCAAAAAAGCCCGGCTCTCACGAGACCGGGCTTAGTGGAGCCGGACCTTGCGTCGCGCTTACTTGTGGTAAGACTCCAGACGCTCAACTTCGTTCTTGGAACCCAAGATCACCGGAACCCGCTGATGGACATCCGTCGGCTGGATCGTGAGAATCCGTTCACGTCCCGTCGATGCGACACCCCCCGCCTGTTCCACGATGAATCCCATGGGATTTGCTTCGTACAGGAGGCGGAGACGGCCGCCTTTGGACTTGATCTTTTCGTCGATCGGGTAGGTGAAAAGACCACCTCGCATGAGGACGCGGTAGACCTCGGCCACCATGGACGCTAGCCAGCGCATGTTAAAGTCCTTTTCACGACCACCCGCCGTTCCCGCAACACACTCATCAACATAGCGGCGGACCGGTTCTTCCCAGAAACGGTGGTTGGACATGTTGATTGCAAATTCCTTGGTGTCCTCCGGAATCCGAATATTCGGATGAGTCAGAACAAATTCACCGATGTTGCGATCCAGGGTAAATCCGTTCACGCCCTGACCTGTGGTCAAAATCAGGATCGTGGTCGGACCATAAATGCAGAACCCGGCCGCCACCTGAGATGAGCCCTTTTGCATGAAGTCTTCGGAGGTTATTTCCTTCTTGCCTTCCGGTGCCTTGAGGACTGAAAAAATGGTGCCGATCGTCAGGTTGACTTCAATGTTGCTGGAGCCATCGAGAGGATCGAAAGCAATCAGGTACTTGCCCTTCGGATACTGCGGAGGAATCTGAATGATTTCGTCATTTTCCTCGGAAGCCATGGCCGCCAGATGCCCCGTCCATTCCAGCGAGTGAATGAAAATATCGTTGGAAATGACGTCGAGTTTCTTCTGAACTTCGCCTTGAACGTTTTCCGTCCCGATGACATCAAGGTTGCCCGCAAGTGCGCCGCGGTTGACTTCATGGCCAATGGCCTTGCAAGCCGAAGCAATGTCATTGAGCAAAAGGGTCAGTTCGCCCGTAGCAGAAGGAATCTTCCGCTGCTCATTGATCAGGAACTGGGTCAGCTGTTGACCGATCATAGTTTCTCTCCTCAGCCGAATAAGTAGTTATGCGCGATCCGGGATATGCGACTGCCAGTCGTCCGGTACCGCCGCCAGAATCTGTTCGACACTGGCAATCTTCATGGCATTGGTGCCTCCACAGGTTCCCATCAGGTCACCCTTGGTCAGAATGACGATATCGTCATTCTCCACCAAGCCCCGCTGGAGGAATTGCTCTACTGTGGCGCGATTCAAAATGGCGTGATCCTGAATCCCAATAGCATTGAAGCTGATCGGGTAAACGCCGCGGTAAAGACAGACCCGACGACAGGTCTTCTCATGCGCGGTCAGTGCATAGATCGGGATCCCTGAACTGATACGCGACATCCAAAGCGGCGTCGAACCACTTTCGGTCAATGCGCCGATTGCGCGGACTTCCAGATGGTTTGCCGCATACATCGCAGAGAGCGCAATCGTCTCGTCGATCTGATTGAAACGTTCATGAAGCCGATGCTTTGACTTCTCACGCGGATACTTTTCCGCCTCAACGCAGATGTGAGCCATCGCCTTGACCGCAAGATCCGGAAAATCACCGGAGGCCGTTTCAGCTGAAAGCATGACCGCATCGGTGCCATCAAAGACAGCATTCGCAACGTCAGACACTTCAGCGCGGGTTGGAATCGGATTGTTGATCATCGATTCCATCATCTGGGTCGCCGTAATGGCCACCTTGTTGTAAGTCCGCGCCAGTCGAATCAGCTGCTTTTGAACATGGGGGAGGCGTGCGTCACCGATCTCTACCCCAAGGTCGCCACGGGCAACCATGATGACATCAGAAGCTTCGACAATCCCTTCAATCGTCCCTTCGAGAATGGCCTCGGCGCGCTCCACCTTGGCGACCAGACCCATATCACTGCCGTATTGGTTAAGCAGCGCGCGGGCTTCCTCCATGTCTTCCCGTGAACGTGGGAACGAAATCGCAAGGTAGTCTGCACCAATGGAGACCGCTGTCTTGAGGTCTTCTTTATCTTTATCGGTCAGCGCTGGTGCGGAAAGACCGCCACCGAGCTTGTTGATGCCCTTTCGGTTAGAGAGTATCCCGCCGACCGTTACCGTACACTTGACGCGGGTACCGACGACATCGTCAACCTGCATTACGATCAAACCATCGTTCAAGAGCAGGGTATCGCCCTTGGAAACATCTCGCGGCAGAGCTTCGTAGCTGCAGCCGACCTGTGTCTCATCCCCCTGATCAAAGGGAAAGGCCGTATCAAGGTCAAACTTCTGACCTGCCTGAAGATTGATCTTGCGGTCATCCTTGAACCGTTCAACACGGATCTTGGGACCCTGAAGGTCGGCCAGAATCGCCACATGGCGATTCAGTTTCTTGGCAATCGAGCGCACTCGCTCAGCGCGCTGACGATGCTCGTCGGCCGTTCCGTGGGAAAAGTTGAGCCGAACAACATCGGCTCCTGCACGAATCAACCGTTCAAGAACCTCTGGCGATTCCGAGGCAGGCCCGAGCGTAGCAATGATCTTGGTGCGGCGAAACACGTTGGACATGGTGAACCATTAACAGGTGCGCGTAGGGCCACTTCGCGTGGCCCTACTGGTGAATGACGACAGAACCAGCGCCTTACTTGGCGTTAATCAGCGCGACGGTGGTGTCGAGCATACGGTTCGAGAAGCCCCACTCGTTGTCATACCAAGACAGAACCTTGACCAGGTTACCAATGACCTGGGTCTGGGTTGCATCAAAGTTTGACGACGTGGTGGTGTGATTGAAGTCGGTCGAGACCAGAGCTTCAGTGTTGTAGCCCAGAATCCCCTTGAGCGGGCCTTCTGCAGCTTCCTTGATGATAGCGTTGACTTCGTCCTTGGTGGTGTCGCGAGCAGCAACGAAGGTAAGGTCGACAACGGAAACGTTAGCCGTCGGAACACGGATGGCAAAGCCGGACAGCTTGCCGTTGAGCTCCGGAAGAACCAGACCCACCGCCTGGGCTGCACCGGTCTTGGTCGGGATCATGTTCAGTGCCGCGGCACGGGCACGATAAAGATCACTGTGATAAACGTCGGTCAGGACCTGGTCATTGGTGTAGGAGTGAATCGTGGTCATGAGACCTGAAACCAGACCAATCTTGGCATGCAGCGGCTGAACCAGCGGCGCCAGACAGTTGGTGGTACACGATGCGTTCGAAATGATCGTGTCGGAAGCTTTCAGGATGCCGTGGTTAACACCGTAAACAATGGTGGCGTCCGCTTCGTTCTTGTCTGCAGGAGCGGAAATGATGACCTTCTTCGCGCCGGCCTGAATATGCGGCTGGCAACGCTCCTTGTTACGGAAAATACCGGTACATTCCAGAACCACATCGATTCCGAGGGCACCCCAAGGCAGCTTGGCAGGATCACGTTCAGAAAAGACTTTGATGGTCTTGCCATTGACGATAATGGCGCCATCAGCGACTTCCACGGTGCCATTGAAAGGACCATGAACGGTATCACGCTTGGTGAGATGTGCATTGATGTTGGCATCGCCGAGATCATTGATCGCTACAATTTCAACGTCTTTGCGGCCTGACTCGAACAGGGCGCGCAGCACATTCCGTCCAATGCGGCCGTAGCCGTTGATCGCAACTTTAATCGTCATGTCTTTCTTGTTCCGTAGGTGGTGTGCAGGATTGCACGTGGATTGTTCCAAATCCCCGCCCCCGAAGCTCGGGAACAGCGGGACGCCTTCGGTGCGGCTAGGCACCGGGATTTTGGGACTGCGCGTTGTCATCGCAAGAGCGATGGGAATCCGACGATCGGCAGAAGAAATCGCGAATGGGATCCACAATCCAACTGCCGCACCCCGGGAACGGACCCGATATCGCCGCGCAGAATCCGGGGGAGAATTCGGCTAAATCACCGTTAATATAGCAATTTAGACCCATTCAGTCCAGTAATGAGCCTGATCATCGGGGATCGTCAACCCCTAAGATACATTGACTACTCCTCTACCTGAAGGAAGAGGATTCCTGCTTCACTGAGGATTGCTCATGCCGGTTGGCGACACAAGTCTGACATTCTCTCCACGGGCTAACACCGCAAGTCCTGCGGCTTTGA
>JBEGVN010000060.1:0-38959 GCA_041178325.1 Pseudomonadota bacterium | reverse complement strand
AAAGCCGCAGGACTTGCGGTGTTAGCCCGTGGAGAGAATGTCAGACTTGTGTCGCCAACCGGCATGAGCAATCCTCAGTGAAGCAGGAATCCTCTTCCTTCAGGTAGAGGAGTAGTCAAGGCCGTTCCGCTCTGTTCATAAGTCTGGGTTTATCGTTGAGGTAAGTAAATCTTACTTCTCCTTATACGAGTCTCCCCGTAGAGTGTCCAGCCCAATTCCGCTGGGAAGATGCCAAAGGCACCTCGCCAGACTCAGGATCGGGCACTGACGTCACACCTAACACGCTATAGTGATATGGATCGTGACAAAATAGTGCTTCCTGATGGATAATTGTCCGTTCCGAATTCATCAACAATCTTAGAAGGAGAGCAACATGCCGTCGCGCCGAGAACTTGCGAACGCCATCCGCGCATTAAGCATGGACGCCGTACAAAAGGCTAATTCCGGTCACCCGGGTGCGCCTATGGGTATGGCTGATATTGCTGAGGTTCTGTGGAATGACTATATGCGCCACAACCCGGCAAATCCGAGCTGGCCGGACCGGGACCGTTTCGTCCTGTCCAACGGTCATGGCTCCATGCTGATCTACTCCCTGCTTCACCTGACCGGCTATGCCGTTCCGATCGAAGAACTGAAGCGTTTCCGCCAGTTGCATTCGAAGACCCCAGGTCACCCGGAATACGGTTACACCCCGGGTGTTGAAACCACCACTGGTCCTCTGGGTCAGGGCATCACCAATGCTGTGGGCATGGCGATTGCCGAGCGCACGCTGGCAGGTCACTTCAACCGTCCAGGACATGAAGTCGTCGACCACAACACCTATGTGTTCCTCGGCGATGGTTGCTTGATGGAAGGTATTTCCCATGAAGCCTGCTCATTGGCTGGCTCCATGAAGCTTGGCAAGCTGATTGCCTTCTATGATGACAACAATATTTCCATTGACGGCGAAGTGCGCGGTCATGGCGATGTGACCGGATGGTTCCTCGATAACACGCCGAAGCGCTTTGAAGCCTACGGCTGGCACGTTATCTCCAAGGTTGATGGTCATGACCCTGAAGCCATCAAGAAGGCGATTGATGAAGCACGTTCTGTTAAGGACCGTCCTTCCATCATCTGCTGCCAAACCATTATCGGTTTTGGTTCGCCGAACAAGCAGGGCAAGGAAGAGTGTCATGGCGCAGCGCTTGGCAACGACGAAATTGCTCTGACCCGCGAAAATCTGGGTTGGAAGCATGCGCCGTTCGAAATCCCGGCGGATGTGTATGAAGGTTGGGATGCCAAGGAAATTGGCGCAAAGGTAGAAGGCGACTGGAATGATCGCTTCGAAAAGTATCGCCGTGAACATCCCGAGCTGGCTGCTGAATTTGAGCGCCGTGTCGCTGGTGAGCTGCCGCGTGATTGGGCTGAGAAGTCAGCTGCATTCGTTGCCGCAGTGAATGCGAAGGGTGAAACGATCGCAACCCGCAAGGCTTCACAGAACAGTCTGAACGGTTACGGTCCTCTCCTTCCTGAACTTTTGGGCGGTTCTGCTGACCTTGCGGGCTCCAACTTGACCCTGTGGTCTGGTTGCCGCGATGTGAATGCTCCGGGACATACCGGCAACTACGTTTACTACGGTGTACGTGAGTTCGGTATGGCAGCCATCATGAACGGTATCACTGTTCACGGCGGCTTCATCCCTTACGGTGCAACCTTCCTCATGTTCTCTGAATACGCCCGCAACGCGCTGCGTATGGCTGCTCTGATGAAGATTCGTACCATCTTTGTATTTACCCACGACTCGATCGGTCTGGGTGAAGACGGTCCGACCCATCAGCCGGTTGAGCAGACAGCGACCCTGAGACTGATTCCGAACATGGATGTGTGGCGTCCTTCTGATGCCGTCGAAAGTGCCGTTTGCTGGAAGGCAGCGATTCAGCGCAAGGATGGTCCGTCCACCCTCGTGTTCTCTCGCCAGAATCTTCAGCACGTTGCACGAAGTGCGGATCAGATCGCTGCGATTGAAAAGGGCGGTTACATCCTTTCCGACAGTGAAGGTGCGCCTGAGGCCATCATCATTGCGACCGGTTCAGAAGTTGAATTGGCCATCAAGTCCAAGGAAGCTATGGGCGACAAGGGCAAGAAGGTCCGCGTTGTATCTGTACCTTCAACGGACGTGTTTGAGCGTCAGAGCCAGGCCTATCGTGACTCTGTCCTGCCGCCTTCAGTGACCCGCCGTCTCGTCGTCGAGGCGGGCGTTACTGACGCATGGTGGAAGTACGCCGGCTCAAACGGCAATGTTCTGGGTCTGGACCGCTTTGGCGAATCTGCGCCGGCAGGCGAGCTCTTCAAGGAGTTCGGTTTCACGGTTGAGAACGTCATCAAGCACGTCGAAGCCCTGTTCTGATCACGGCAGCAGGGTGACCCTCGGGTCACCCTGTCTTGTTATAGCTTTTATGAGAACTCATCATGGCGCTAATCTCCCTTAGACAGCTCCTCGATCACGCCGCTGAGCACAGCTACGGCGTGCCGTCTTTTAACGTTAACAACCTTGAGCAGATCCAAGCAATTATGGAAGCTGCCCAAGAAACTGAAAGCCCGGTGATTGTCCAGATCTCTGCGGGTGCTCGGAAGTACGCGGGTGAAGCATTCCTGCGTCACCTGATGTATGCAGCACTGGAAACCTATCCGGAGATTCCGATCTGTATCCATCAGGATCACGGTGCCTCGCCGGCGGTCTGTTTCCGTTCCATTCAGAGCGGTTTCAGTTCAGTGATGATGGACGGTTCCTTGCTCGAAGATGCGAAGACTCCGTCCTCATATGAATACAATGTTGAAGTCACCAGTCGTGTTGCCTCACTGGCCCATGCATGCGGTGTCTCAGTTGAAGGTGAATTGGGTTGCCTCGGCTCACTTGAGCACGGCGATGCAGACCACTCCAAGCTACTGACCGATCCTGAGGAGGCTGCGGACTTCGTAAAGAAGACAAAGGTCGACGCTCTGGCGATCGCGATCGGAACCTCTCACGGGGCATACAAGTTCACGCGTCCGCCGACTGGGGAAATCCTCGCCATCGATCGTATCAAGCAGATTCATGCGCGTATTCCCAGCACCCACCTTGTCATGCACGGTTCCTCCTCGGTTCCGCAGGATTGGCTGCAGATCATCAATGAATATGGTGGTGCGATGGGTGAAACCTACGGCGTTCCCGTCGAAGAAATCGTTGAAGGGATCAAGCACGGTGTTCGTAAGGTGAATATCGATACCGATCTCCGTATGGCTTCTACGGGTGCCATTCGTAAGTTCTTTGCGGAAAACAAGAAGGAATTCGATCCTCGCAAGTTCCTCACCGCTGCAACCAAGGGCATGAAGCAGATCTGTAAGGATCGCTACGAAGCGTTTGGCACGGCGGGCAATGCAGGTAAGATTAAGCCGGTTACGCTGGCTGAGATGACCGACCTTTACGCTGCGGGCAAGCTGGATCCTGTGATCAAGTAAGTTTGACGCGTTACAGAAAAAAGGTGGGCTTCTCTGGCTCACCTTTTTTTTCGCCTGAAATATAGGCTGATGGGGAAAAAGTGCGGACACAAAAAAACCGGCCAGAGCCGGTTTTTTTGTAGTAAGTCCGAATGGATTACTCGAGGTTCGCGTGACGACCGCGCATCTCCTCTTCGGGAATTCCTTTCTCATGAATGATATGAGAGATGGTGGCCTCGAGGAAGGTGAGCGTTGACAGTTCGAAGACGGTGCCCATCGGCATGCCGACAACCTTGGTATAGAGTTCAGGCTTGCCGATCGTGATGACACGGTCTGACAAATCTCCCAAGGTGGAGCTCGTCCGGGAGGAAATCAGAACCAGCTTGGCCCCAAGTTCCTTTGCACGCTTTGCGAACGCCAGCATGGTTTCAGTTTCGCCAGAGCCCGAAATCACAATCAGCAGGTCATCCTTGCTGATGCTGGGGGTAACGATTTCTCCAACCACGAAAACGTTGTATCCACCATGCATGAGACGCATGGCGAAGAAGCGAGCGACCAGAGCGGAGCGACCGGCGCCCGCAATAAAAATGCGGGACGCCGAATCAACCAAGCCCGTCAACTCTTTGTCGAGTGCGACATCGGTAGCATCGAGGATGCTATCAATCTTGTCGAGAATGAGCCGACGATGACCCATCTTATGCTGCCTCGATCAGGCCGCGGATTTCGCGAGCTGCATCAGCCGGGTTCGGTGCGCCGTAGATGGCTGCGCCGACAACAACGATTCCAGCGCCTGAGCGTGCAACCTGCTGAGCGGTCGACTGCTTGATGCCACCAGCAACCGAGATGCGAACCGGCAGGCCGAGCTTAGCAACGAGCTGAAGGTCGGCGAACGGGGTCTGGCCAGCAGCCTGTGCGTCAAGACCGGTGTGAACACCGATGATCTGGGCGCCAAGCTTTGCTGATTCACGTGCACAGCCAGCCTTGTCCGGAACGTTGATCAGGTCAACCTGGACTTCAGCGTTGTACTTGTTAGCAGCCTTGATGACGCCAGCGATGGTCGGAAGACCAGAAACGCCAAGTACGGTCACGATGTCAGCGCCCGCTTCAAAGAAAGGAGAAGCTTCGTATTCGCCAGCATCCATGGTCTTGAGGTCAACGAGGATCAGCTTGTTCGGGAACTTCTTCTTGAGTTCGCGAACCAACGGAAGACCGTTAGCCTTGATGTTCGGGGTGCCGATTTCAAGAACGTCGACGTAGGGAGCCGCCAGAGTAGCGAGCTTGAAGGTGGTGGCGTTGTCCAGGGAGTCCAGAGCCAACTGAATTAATGGTCTTGCCATTGTTATCTCTCCGATAGTCTAGTTTATGGTTAGTTAAAAGCTCGCGTGCGATGCATATAAATTAATGCACTATTTCCGAATTTAAGTCAGAAGTCCGTTTTCTGTCAACACGCGTTCCGAGTTTGATCAAGGACCGCGTACGGACTCTCTGATCGTTTCCGGTATCAGACCCGCCTAGGACTGGCCTTCGGGGGTCTTAAGAAAACGCAGAAGGGATGAGTTCCCTTCCGCATTCCCACAAATCAAAAACGTTTCTTAAGCAGCCAGTCCCTGAGCCTTCAGGTACTTGGATACGCCAGTTTCTGCAGGCGCTGCAACGGCTGCAGGTGCGGTTGCATCAATATACTTCTGAACGCCCGTCGGTCCTTTTGCTGCAGGTGCAGGAGCCGCTGCTGCTGCAGGCTTTGCTTCAGCAGGCAACGAGGCCAGATATTTCGCAACACCGGTTTGGGCGGCAGCAGGCGCTGAAGCCGGAAGGGAAGCGACGTACTTTGCAACGCCAGTCTGTGCAGCGGCTGCAGGTGCAGCTGCGCTACCTGCCTGGCTGGCAAGATACTTTTCGACGCCGGTCTGGCCACTTGCAGCGGCAGGAGCCTGAGGCGCAACAGCAGGAGCAGCGGCAGCAACGGCCGGTCCCTTCTTGCGAGTCAGGAAGAAGGCCGCCGCAGCAACACCCAAACCTCCCAGAAGGTAGGTCAGGTTAGATGAGTCCTCTTTGGGAGCGGCAGCAACCGGAGCAGCTGAGGTGTACTTCGTTTCACTCTTGGATGAAGATTTGGAGGAAGAGGAAGTGCTGGCAGTTGATGACGGGGTGCTCGAGGTCTTAGCGATCAGTTCCTGATCCTGCTTAATGATTTCAGGCTGGAAGTCAGCGGCCGGATACTGCGTCTCAGCGCCGACCATCGGGCTTGAGATCATCAGGGCCACGAGTACGCTTTTCGTCAGATTACGAACTTTCATGTCTTTCCCCTCGAGATGAATTAGTTTGATTATGGCCCCAGAAGGGCAGGGAGCGTGGGTTTTCGCTCGTGCAAGTATAAGGTGGCAATCTGTCAAATGGAATATCCGCTCTGCTTTCCCTTTGGAAGCGGCTTGAGGCGGTGGTTTCCTCGGGCATTTGCCTTAGGGCATCGACTTTAACAGGTGGGGAAGCTCATCCATGTGGTGAAAGACCTTCGCGCCGAGCATCCTCAGGTCATTGCCCTCATGTCTCGGGGCGTAGCCAAATACTGTCATACCTGCCGCAACAGCTCCCCTGACGCCGAAGGCGCTGTCTTCAATGACTGCACAGGCGGCTGGGGTATGCCCCATTTTCTCTGCGGCGAAAAGGAAAAGCCCTGGCTCGGGTTTCCAGCTCTTGCATTCATAGGCACTAAAGATGGAGTGCCCAAAATAGGGCAGAAGCCCCGTCACACCAAGGCTGATTTCCATTTTTTCGTGGGGGCCGTTTGAGGCAACACAGCGAGGAACATTGGCCGTCTGAAGAAAGTTCAGGACTTCGGGGACCCCGGGCATGGCCTCGAGTCGCTCCTCAAAGGCGACGGCCATATCCTCGCGCAGCGTGTCCAAAAATGAGGGCGGCAGGGGGGATCCGAGGCGGCCTTCGATCAGCCTCAGGGTGTCCGCCATTTTGCGACCTGCAAATGACGTCAGAGCTTCTTCAAGCGTAATTGCATGTCCCATGGCTTGAAGGGTCTCTACAATTACCTGATTTCCGACCCGCTCCGTGTCGACGAGTGTGCCATCGCAATCAAAGATAACGAGATCAAAGGCAGACATGCTAGTTCTCAAGCGGAGTGAGGGCTGCATAGGCCAGCATAAGCCACTTTACACCGCTCTGCGAAAAGCTGACCTGAACCCTTGCTTGATTGCCTTCGCCTTCGGCGTGAAGGATGACGCCGGCCCCAAATTTGGGGTGTGATACCTGCTGACCAATACGAAATCCTGGCTTATTTTGATCGCTTGATGCCCTGTATTCATTCATCGAACGCGTGGCGGGGCTTCCCATCCGAACCGGCTCAATGAGAGAGGCGGGTATTTCCCGAAGGAATCGCGAAGGTCTGGGGTACGTTTCCTTGCCGTAAAGGCGTCTGGATTCTGCGTGGCAGAGAACGAGTTTCTTCCGGCCGCGGGTCAAGCCGACATAGCAAAGACGTCGTTCTTCCTCAAGCCGGCCGGGATCCTCCAAAGACTGAAGGCTTGGAAAAAGTCCTTCCTCAAGTCCGACGACGAAAACGAGCTCAAACTCGAGCCCCTTGGCGGCATGCAAGGTCATTAATTGGGCGCAGTCATTGGAGGGATCGGATTGGCTTTCGCCCGACTCCAATGCCGCATGGGCTAAAAATTGGTCAATTACCGGAAGTTCGGGATCAAGTGCAGGTTCATTTTCAAACTGTCGCGTTGCGTTGACGAATTCGGCGAGATTCTCGACGCGCTGCTCAGCTTGCTCCCCGCGCTCCTTTTGGTAATGTTCAAGGAGGCCAGAACGTACCAGAATGTCTGAAGCCCTGGCGGAAAGTCCCAAATCGCCGCTACTGCTGATCAAGTCTTCCATGAGGGCAATGAAAGCATTGAGTGGATTCCGGGCACGTCCAGGCAGGGTTGCATCGGCAGCAATGCGTTGCGTGGCTTTCCAAAGTGAAATGCCCTCATGCCGAGCGAGAGCCCGAATGAGTTCAAGGCTTTTGGGGCCGATGCCTCGGGTCGGTGTATTGATAATGCGTTCGAAGGAGGCGTCATCGTCTGGATTGCTGGCCATGCGCAAGTAAGCCAGTGCATCCTTAATTTCTTGACGCTCGAAGAAGCGAAGGCCGCCATAGACTCGGTAGGGAATGCCCAGTGCAATCAATTTTTCTTCAAACTGCCGAGACTGGGCGTTGGAGCGATACAGGATGGCACACTCCCGCCTCAGGTTCCCTTGCTCCGTCCAGGCCTGAATTTTGCGGGCAACGAAGTGGGCTTCATCTTGCTCATTGAAGGCGGTATAGAGTGATACCGCTTCCCCTTGGGAGTCCTCTGTCCAAAGTTCCTTGCCGAGTCGGTCACTGTTGTGACTGATCAGCGCGTTGGCTGCCGCAAGAATCGTCCCCGTAGAGCGATAGTTTTGCTCCAGACGAATCAGTTCGTGATTCGGATAGTCGCTCTGGAATTTCTGAAGATTCTCGACTTGGGCGCCGCGCCAGCTATAGATCGACTGATCATCGTCGCCAACAACGAAGAGATTTTGTTCGGGTTCGGTCAAGAGTCTAAGCCAGGCATACTGAATCCGATTGGTGTCCTGAAACTCATCGACCAATACGTATTTGAATTTTCGGCGATAAAAGTCGAGTAGTTCCTGATTTTCCTGGAACAGCTCAAGGCTGCGCAGTAAAAGTTCGGCAAAATCGACCAAGCCGGATCGATTGCACTGCTCTTCATAGGCGCGATAGATCGCCAACATCTGGCGCTCGAAGGGGTCGCCAGGTTCAGGAAGATTTCGCGCGCGACGGCCTTCTTCTTTCTGTGCGTTGATGTACCACTGGACCTGACGGGGTGGCCAACGGGTGTCATCAAGTTCAAGGCCGCGAATGATGCGCTTGATAATCCGCTGCTGATCATCGGAGTCCAGGATTTGAAATGCCGGGGGCAGTCGGGCTTCCTGCGCATGACGCCTCAGGAGCCGGTGGGCGAGCCCGTGAAACGTTCCAATCCAAAGGTCACGTGACGAGATCGCGAGAAGATCCTCGATGCGTGTACGCATCTCTCGGGCGGCTTTGTTGGTGAACGTGACCGCAAGAATGCGTTGCGGTGGTGTGGATTCAGCCTGAATCAGCCAAGCAATTCGGTGGACGAGGACCCGTGTTTTTCCGCTGCCTGCTCCTGCTAAAACGAGAAGTGAGGAGGCCTCAGCGCATACGGCTCGGCGTTGCGCCGGATTGAGAGACTCTATAATTGAGGTGATATCCATGAGGCATTTTAGCTGAATCGCCTTGATTGGCTGAGAGTAAGCAAGCACAATTGCCACCCTGATGCCCAATTCCTACTCGGAGGTCCCTATGAGCTTTGATCACAAACGCGCAATGAAGCGTGAATTCAATGTCGGCAGCAAGGAACAGCGGATTCGCTACGGCGCTGGTATTGGACTGGTTCTGGTCTCCGTGTTTCTGGCAAACATCGCGATGCTGTTGGTCGGGATCGCATTGATTGTCACTGCGAAGTTGCAGTGGTGTCCGGCCTATTCGGGGCTTTCCAAGAGCAGTGTGCTTCCGGGTGATGAGCCCCCGGCGCCAAGCGCTCCGCATCATTGAGACCCGTTTGTGAGGCGCTGAGCGATCAGTGCCATCGCCTTCAAATGCCCGCATCAGCGGGCATTTTTGTTTTCTAGGCAGATACCCATCAGGTCTCCAGCCCTTTCGATCCTTTCGAAGTTCCCCGTCCTGAATCTGGGTGCCTCGTCGAGACATCCTTTTTCCGGTGCCTGATCCGCAAAAAAACTTAACCCATTGATGTATATGCCTCTCATCGCTCGAGGGGTGCGTCTTTATGCCTACCAAAAAACAACCACTTGACTTGTGGGGTGACACTTTCTATATTCGCGTAAAAGTGGGGAGAAGTGGGTAAAAGTGGTAGGAAATGGGGAGTAAGGGGGCAAGGTGTTCAGAGGCGTCAGTGCAATCAATCTCGACGACAAGGGGCGATTAGCGGTTCCTACCCGCTATCGCACCGAGTTGGGTGATTGCTGTGATAACCAGTTGGTTGTCACGGTAGGCCTCGACAAGTGCCTGCTGCTTTATCCGCTGCCGGAATTCGAAGAGATTGAGCGCAAGCTCGTAAAGCTTCCGGCACTGAATAAAAAGGCCAAGCGGTTGCAGCGCCTCCTGATTGGTCACGCCACGGAGTGTGAGCTCGACGGTCAGGGGCGCTTCCTGATTCCTGAGCCGCTGAGAAATTTCGCCGGACTGGAGCGTCGGGTGGCGCTGATCGGTCAGGGCAACAAATTCGAGATTTGGGACGAGGCCGGGTGGGTCGCTGCCCGTGATGAGTGGATTGACGAAGAGCAGGCAGACGATGAGGAGCTCTCTCCGGAGCTTGGTGCGTTGTCTCTCTGATGGACAACGCCAGTTCATCGCATGTTTCGGTCCTGCTGACTGAAAGTGTCGCAGCACTGAAGCTTGAGCCGAAGGACTGCGCAGTTGATTGCACGTTTGGCCGAGGAGGACACAGTCGGTTGCTTCTAGATCAGCTTGGGCCCTCGGGGCGGCTGCTGGCGATGGACAAGGACCCCCAGGCGGTTGCATCCCTGGAAGCGCGAGCCTTACTTGAGGAAGGGCGATTTGAAATTCGCCACGGAAGTTTTGCAGGGCTCTCCCGCGAGGTTGAGAGCTTGGGTTGGACGGGGAAGGTTGCGGGGGTCTTGATGGATCTTGGGGTCTCTTCTCCTCAGCTTGATGAGGCTGATCGTGGATTCAGCTTTATGCGGGAAGGACCCTTGGACATGCGGATGGACTCCAGTTCGGGGGAGACCGCTGCCGAGTGGCTGAGCCGTATATCAGAAGCTGAGCTTGCGAATGTGCTTTGGCGGTGGGGTGAGGAGCGATTCTCAAGACGCATTGCTGCCGCGGTTGTGGCCAAACGTCGGGAAAAACCGCTTCAAACCACGCGAGATCTGGCAAGCCTGATCGAGTCGGTAGTGCCGAGCCGGGAAATAGGCAAGCATCCGGCAACCCGAAGTTTTCAGGCGATCCGAATTGCGGTAAACCGAGAACTTGAGGATCTGGAGACCGCATTGGATCAGGCAATTGACGTATTAAAGCCGGGTGGCCGATTAGCCGTGATTTCCTTCCATTCACTGGAAGATCGGATTGTGAAGCGGTTTATCAGGGATCAGGAACGGGGTTGGAGTCACGGGCAGGCGCCGCACCCCATGGCGGCCCCAGCGGTCTCCCGCCTGAAGCGGATCGGCAAGGCAGTGATGCCAGGGCCGGAAGAAGTTGCAGTTAATCCCCGAGCACGTAGCGCAGTGCTCAGGATCGCGGAAAAGGTTTGAGATGAGGTTGCTTCTCTTGATGGTTGTGATCGCAGTGGCTTCGGCCTTGGGTGTGGTGCACATGAAATACCGCACGCGGTTGCTGTTTTCAGAGATCCAGCGCCTTCAGCAGGCCAATGAGGCTTACGACGAGGCCTTGGCCCAGCTCCAGTTTGAACAAAATCGTCAGGCGGATCGTGAACGGATTGAGCGAGAGGCGCGGGCTCGCCTCGGCATGAATGTTCCGGATCCAGCCACCATTATTTCGATTAAGCCCTGAGGGACTGCATCATGAAGATCATCAAGCCAAACGAGGCCCCCCAGGACTATGGTGTTCGCTGGCGCGTTCTATTGGGGTTGCTTCTCACATCCCTCACCGTATTAATTGGTCGAGCAGTCTATCTCCAGGTGCTCGACAAGCAGTTCCTAAAGCATCAGGGGGATCTTCGCCATGTCGGCGTCATGCCGATCCCTGCTCACCGGGGCAAGATTACTGACCGGAACGGTGAAATTCTGGCAGTCAGTACACCGGTTAAGACGATTTGGGTAAACCCCAAGGAATTCTTGAAGGCGGCACCTGGACGGGACAAGATTGAGGCCATGGCCCGTCTTGTCGGTATGCGGGTGGAAGAAATTCTGCAGAAAGTGGGTGAAGACGAGCACCGCGCGTTTGCCTACCTTAAGCGCAAGATGAGTCCTGATTTGGCGGATCAGGTGCTGGCCATGGGGATTCCCGGCGTTTACGCCGATCGCGAATACAAGCGCTATTACCCGACTGGAGAGGTCACGGCTCACCTTCTGGGAACCACTAATGTTGATGGCAACGGCCAGGAAGGGATGGAGCTGGTCATGGACTCCGGACTTCGGGGTGTGGATGGGGCGCGCCGTGCTGTGAGGGATGGCAAGCGTCGGATTATCGAAAAGATTGAGGAAGTGCGCCACCCGGTTTCGGGCAAGGAAATTGCGCTGAGTATTGACTCGAGGCTCCAGTACATCGCGCACCGTGAATTGAAAAATACGGTGGCTCAGCATCATGCCCGCTCCGGGACTCTGGTGTTGATGGATGTGAAGACCGGTGAAGTTCTGGCCATGTCCAACCAGCCTGCCTTCAATCCCAATAGCCGGTCTCAGGCCGCGCCGGATGTGTCCCGCAATCGGGCCATCACCGATCTCTTTGAGCCTGGCTCAACCATGAAGCCCTTTGCGATCGCGTGTGCGTTGGAGCTTGGGCTCACCAACCCGCGAGCCATTATCAATACCAATGGCGGGGTTTGGCATGTTGGCACTAATGTCGTCAAGGACGTCCACAATTACGGTGTGATGGATGTGACGAAGGTGATCCAGAAGTCGAGTAATGTCGGAACCAGCAAGATTGCTCTGACGATTCCGCCCCGAAAGCTTTGGGCCTTCTATCACAATCTCGGCTTTGGACAGACACTGGAGACGAATTACCCCGGTGAAGCGCGCGGACGGCTTTCCGATTACCACGGCTGGAGTACATTTGAGCAAGCGACATTGTCCTTCGGCTATGGGGTTTCGGTCTCCGCAATGCAATTGGCCCGAGCCTACACCGCCCTTGGCAATGAAGGGTTGATGCCCATGGCGAGCCTGACTCGTGTGGATGAGGAGCCGGAAGTGCATCGCATCATGTCTGCGAAGACGGCTAACATGATGATGGCCATGCTGGAAACCGTGGTATCTAAGGAGGGTACGGCATTCCAGGCTGCCGTTCCTGGTTACCGCGTTGCGGGTAAGACCGGAACCGTCAAGAAACTCGGCGCCCATGGTTATACCGCTTCAAGTTACAACGCACTGTTTGCCGGCGTCGCCCCAGCGAGTGATCCTCGATTGGTCATGGTCGTCATGATCGATGAGCCTTCCGCAGGAGACTACTACGGTGGCGTCGTCGCGGCCCCCGTATTCTCCCGAGTCATGCAGGAAGCATTGCGAGTCCTCAATATTGCTCCCGATCAATCTACGCCATCGATCATGGTGGCTCGTCAGGATGGGCCAGCATGACTGTGCCTCTCCCTCAAGATCGATCCGTCGATCTGGCGAGGTTGCTCAAGGGATGGGTCGCTGATGAAGCGATTCCATCCCTTAGCGTTACCGGCATCGAGAGCGATAGCCGGAAGCTCGGGAACGGGATGCTTTTTCTCGCGACATCAGGCCTCCATCGTCACGGTCTCGAATTTTTAGACTCCGCCATCGCCGCGGGCGTTGCCGCAGTCGCATACGATCCGCAAGGTGCTGGATCCTCTCTCGAGATTTCAGATAGAAGGGTGCCCTTGATCGAGGTTCCAGGGTTAACTCGGAATCTGGGAGTGATTGCCGCACGATTCTATGATGAGCCCTCGGCCTCGCTCAAAGTGATCGCGGTGACCGGCACGAACGGCAAAACATCCTGCACGCATTTTCTCGCGGAAGCTTTGCAAGGATCGGACGAAGCGGCTGTGATCGGAACGCTCGGTTGGGGCCGCCCAGGCCGCCTTCATTTGACGCAGCACACCACGCCAGAGCCGGTCGAATTGCAACGGATTCTGGCCAGTCTGAAGGCGGAGGGATGCCAGATGGTGGCGATGGAGGCGTCCTCCCATGGCCTTGAGCAGGGGAGGCTTTCCGGGGTGCAATTTCAGGGGGCGGTGTTCACCAATTTCTCCCGTGATCACCTGGATTATCACGGAACGATGGAAGCTTATCTGGAAGCCAAATTGGCGCTAGCGGAATGGCCCAAACTCCGATTTGTTGCGTTTAACGCTGAGGAAGAATTTGCGACACCGATCGCACAACGTGTGGGGACCCAGTTAGATCTATTGGGTTTCTGTGCAGAGACTTATGAGACCGCGCTTGAGATCCCGCTCTTGCGCTATGGGACCCCCACTTATCATCAGGATGGGATGCAGTTTGATGTTCTCTATCAGGGGCGACGTGGCACCGTGAGAACAGTCCTTTACGGCGACTTCAATATTGAAAACCTGACCGCGACTCTCGCTGCAATGCTTTGTCTCGGCGTCGATTTTGATATGGCCGTCGCTCGGCTAGGGCAGGTGGCTGCAGTGCCTGGACGGATGGAGCGTGTGAATTGCAGCGATCGGCAAGTTGTCGTCGATTATGCGCATACCCCTGATGCCCTAGCCACAGTGCTTGAGGGCCTAAGAAAGCATGACCCCAAGAGCCTTTGGGTAATTTTTGGTTGCGGTGGTGATCGAGACCGCGGCAAGCGTCCCGAGATGGGGGCCGTGGCCTCGGCAATGGCTGATTATGTTGTCTTGACGGACGATAACCCGCGCACCGAGAACGGTGATGAAATTATTCGGGACATTCTGTCCGGGGTATCTTGTCCTGATGCGATCGTCATCCGTGATCGACGGGCTGCGATCCGGCACGCGCTGGGAGCCATTGGTCCAGATGACCTGCTTTTGGTGGCTGGGAAAGGCCATGAAACCACGCAGGAAGTTGCAGGGATCAAATATCCATTTAATGACCGCGCCATCATTGAAGAAACCTGGCTTGATCTATTGAAGGGGGCCCAAGGTTCCGCGGTCGAAAGCCAACCACAGAGATTCGTATAGGGGTAAACACATGCTACTCGCGCTGGCTGACTGGCTGTCCAACTATTTTGATGACTTTCGGGTCTTTCACTACCTGACGTTCAGGGGGATTCTCGGCATCCTGACTTCGTTGCTCATCTCGCTTTTGGTGGGTCCTGCAATGATTCGGCAGTTGAGCAAGTACAAAATTGGTCAGAGTGTTCGGGACGATGGTCCGCAGAGCCATTTTTCGAAAGCAGGAACCCCGACCATGGGTGGGGCACTCATCTTGGTGGCAGTCAGTCTGACCACGCTACTCTGGGCCGATCTCGATAATCGCTATATCTGGGTGACCCTTCTGGTGACCCTGGGCTACGGCATCATCGGCTTTGTGGATGACTACAAGAAGCTGGTATTAAGGAACAGTAAAGGGCTTGCAGCACGTCACAAGTATCTCTGGCAATCGATTTTCGGAATTGCCGCATCCACCTTCCTTTACGTCTCAGCGACCGTTCCTGCAGAAACGACCTTTATTTTGCCGTTCTTCAAGCAGTTCGCATGGAATATGGGGCTGGCGTATCCGATCCTGACCTATTTCGTAATCGTTGGAACCAGTAATGCGGTCAATTTGACTGATGGTCTGGATGGTCTTGCCATCATGCCCACAGTTCTAGTTGCTGGTGCTCTTGGCATTTTTGCTTATCTATCAGGTAACGCAGTGTTTGCTGACTATCTGGGGATCCCTTTTGTCCCGCTTGCCGGCGAACTCGTGATCTTTTGTGGCGCGCTGGTAGGCGCTGGGCTTGGATTCCTCTGGTTCAATGCCTACCCCGCCATGGTCTTTATGGGAGATGTTGGGGCATTGGCTTTGGGGGCTGCCCTCGGGATATTGGCTGTTTTGGTGCGTCAGGAAATCGTTCTGGTCATCATGGGAGGGGTGTTCGTTGTCGAGACTCTGTCGGTGATGATTCAGGTCCTTTCTTTCAAGCTGACCGGGCGAAGAGTTTTCAGGATGGCGCCGATACACCACCACTTCGAACTCAAGGGATGGCCTGAACCGCGTGTGATTGTTCGATTCTGGATTATCTCCGTCATTCTGGTCCTGTGTGGGCTAGCCACATTGAAACTCAGGTAAGGCGATGATTACGGACTTGCGCATCGGGCAGCATCTCGAAAAGATCAGCAGTCGTCTGGGTCTGGATGCGCAGTCGGCTGTGCTCATTGTCGGCCTGGGAAAGACTGGATATTCGATTGCACGTTTCCTTGCGTCTCAGTCCGTCCATTTTGCAATCACGGATACCCGTGAGGTTCCGCCGTTCATTGAGGAGTTTCGCGAAAACTTTCCGGATGCGGCCGTGTTCTTAGGAGGCTTTAATTCAACGGCATTTGAAGCTGCCACCCATCTTGTGGTCAGTCCAGGCGTTGCCTTAGATCATCCCTTGATTGTCGCAGCTGAAGCGAGAGGGGTCCCGGTCATGGGCGATCTTGATCTTTTTTCTGCCGTAGTCGATGTGCCAGTTTTGGCTGTGACCGGTGCTAATGGTAAAAGCACGGTGACCACCTTGCTGGGTCTGATGGCGCAATCAGATGGCAGGCAGAGTCGGGCGGGCGGGAATCTCGGAACGCCCATGCTCGACTTGATTGATGAATCTGTTGGGATGTATGTGCTTGAGCTTTCGAGCTTTCAGCTGGAATCCTCGCACTTACTTGAGCCACTGGTAGCGACAGTCCTCAATATCAGCCCGGATCATATGGACCGATATACGGATCTTGTTGCCTATGCTGGTGCAAAAGAACGGATCTTTAATGGGCAGGGCGTCATGGTGCTGAACCGGGATGATCCCGTTGTGGCCGCTATGGCGCAAGCTGATCGAAAACTATCGTGGTTTGGTCTTGATGCCGCAGAGGTCGACTATGAGTTGCGGGCACACCAAGGTCGGGAATGGATTTTTGCTCATGGCGAGCCGGTTATGGCGCGTGATGAGGTCAGGTTGCACGGTCGACACAACATTGCCAACGTTTTGGCCTCGTTGGCGATTGGTGATGCGGCTGGATTTTCACGAAAGGCAATGATTGAGGCCATCCGGGAATTTACCGGGCTTCCTCATCGCACCGAATGGGTCGCAGAAATCAATGGCGTAACGTTCATCAATGACTCGAAGGCGACCAATGTGGGTGCCTGTATTGCGGCGCTCCATGGCATGGATAAGCCTGTAATCCTGATTGCCGGTGGCGATGGGAAAGGCGCCGATTTTAGGGTGCTTCGTGAAGCGGTAGGTCAGAAGGTCAAGGCGCTGGTTCTGATCGGAAGAGACGCTCCCTTGTTGCGGGAAGCGCTCGGTGATTTGGTGCAGACAGTTATGGCCGTGAGTTTGTCCAAGGCTGTTGAGGCATCGGCTCAGATCGCTGTTGCGGGCGATGTGGTTATGTTGGCTCCAGCCTGTGCCAGTCTGGACCAGTTCAAGGATTATCAGGAACGGGGCCGGATTTTCCAGGAAGAAGTCAGGAAACTGTCGTGATCCGAGGGGGCCGGTACGGTGAAAATCACCCCTTCTTTGAGGAGTAAGAGCGTTGATGACGAATCCGAGTAAGGGGCTGGTCTTGCAGTGGCGGGGGAGCCGCTTCTACATCGACCCCATTCTGTTGCTAGTGACCCTGACGTTGCTGCTGTTCGGTTACGTCATGGTTGCTTCAGCCTCTCTGCATCTTGGCGACAAGATGGCCGGTGACAGTTTTTATTTTCCGCGGCATCAGTTGATTCATATTGCTATGGGCCTCGTCTTTGGGGTTGCCGCGGCATCAGTCAATCTCGAAGCCTGGCGGGAGTTGTCTTTCAAACTCTTCTTTCTTGGCTTGATTCTCCTGATCGTCGTATTGATACCGGGGGTCGGAAAGTCGGTCAATGGCAGTGTCCGTTGGCTCAATATCCTCGGAATCCGAATCCAGGTTTCCGAAATCTTCAAGCTGATTTCAGTGATTTACATGGCGAGCTTTATTGATCGGCATATCAATGTGGTGCGAAGTTCCTGGTCGGGCATCCTGAAGCCTTTCATGCTTTTGGGTGTGGGCGCACTCCTGCTTCTTAAGGAGCCTGATTTTGGATCGGTTGTAGTGATTTTTGCCGTGGCCTCAGGAATGTTGCTGTTGGCCGGGGCCAAGTTTTGGCACTTCGGGCTCTTGGTCGGAGCCTTTATTATGGCGGGTGTCTTTCTGGTGATTACCGCCCCCTACCGCCTCCGAAGGGTCTTGAGCTTTCTGGATCCCTGGGACGATCCGCTAAACAGTGATTTTCAGTTATCACAGGCGCTTATCGCATTCGGGCGGGGGGAATGGACGGGCGTTGGATTAGGTTCCAGCATTCAAAAACTGTTCTATCTCCCTGAAGCGCATACGGATTTTCTTTTCTCTGTCGTTGGGGAAGAGTTGGGGCTATTGGGCACGACCTCAGTCATCCTCCTATTCATGTTGCTGGTCTGGCGTGCATTTGTGATCGGTCGTTTGGCAGAGCAGTCTGGAACCCGATTCTCGGCCTACCTGGCTTATGGCATTGGTGTCTGGTTTTCCGTTCAGGCTTTTATCAACATGGGCGTCAATATGGGGCTCTTGCCAACGAAAGGCTTAACCCTTCCGCTCATGAGTTACGGCGGTGGCAGCATCATGATCATGAGTGCGACCCTTGCTTTGCTATTCCGAGTTCGAAGTGATGCCATCGCGGCGGTGACCGCCAAACCACGGGTGAGGGCAACGTGGGCAAACGTGTAATGATTCTAGCGGGAGGAACCGGTGGGCATGTCTATCCGGCCCTGGCAGTTGCCCGCGAGTTAATCGACCGCGGCAATGAAGTTGTCTGGATGGGAACCCGGCGTGGGCTCGAAGCTCGGGTGGTTCCGGCTGCTGGTATTACGGTGGAGTGGTTGGCGGTCGAGGGTGTTCGGGGGAAAGGGGTCAAGGGGGCGCTGAAGGCGCCTTTCATGCTGCTAAAGGCGTTGTCTCAGTCGCTGGGTATTCTCAGGAAAGTACGTCCCGAGGTGGTTCTCGGTATGGGCGGTTTTGTCTCGGGGCCGGGTGGACTCATTGCCAGCCTGACCGGAATCCCGCTCGTACTTCATGAGCAAAATCGAGTGCCCGGGACGACGAATCGATTGTTGGCATCCCGGGCTCGTGTGGTTCTGGAGGCCTTTCGAGGCAGCTTCCCGACAAAAGTAAGAGCGAGAGTCACAGGCAATCCGCTGCGAAGAGAAATCGTCGGCTTGAGTACCCTCTCTCGAGAGCGAGACCCTGATGCGCCTTTGAGAATTTTGGTGGTGGGAGGCAGTTTGGGAGCCAAGGCATTGAACGAGTACGTTCCTGAGGCCCTGGCACTTCTGAAACGCCCATTGGAAATCCGTCATCAAACCGGAGCGGCACTTCGAGATGAAACCGCATCGCGGTATCAGGCCTTGGGCCTGAACGCACAAGTGCTGGCTTTTGTAGAGGATATGGCTGAGGCCTATGCCTGGGCAGATCTGGCGATCTGTCGTGCGGGCGCAATGACGATCAGTGAGTTGGCCGTCACAGGGCTCCCTGCAGTTTTGGTACCGTACCCCTTTGCGATTGATGATCACCAAACCAAAAATGCCGAAGTGCTGGCAGAGGCCGGCGCTGCGATTCTAATGCCTCAGGGTGAACTGACGGCGGCGCATCTTGCATCGGCGATTGCCGATGTGGTTAATTCGCCGGGCCGTCTTGAGGCCATGTCTCAAGGGGCCCGTCAAGTTGCACGGCCTGCAGCCGCAGAAATTGTTGCGGCAGTCTGTCTTGAGCACGCAAATAAGAACAAAGCCAAGAGATAAAGAGGTTATGAAGGTCTCCGCCGACAATCAACGTCAACATGGAATGAGCCGTATTCGGCGGATCCATTTTATTGGGATCGGCGGAACCGGAATGAGCGGGATTGCTGAGGTGCTCCTGAATCTGGGATACGACGTTTCAGGTTCCGATGTGGGTGAAAATGCAGCCACGCGAAGACTAAGAGATCTGGGTGCCGCGGTTTACCGAGGGCATGCCTCGGACCACATTCAGGGTGCTGAAGTCGTGGTGGTTTCTACCGCCATTGATCGCTCCAATCCGGAACTTGCCGAGGCGCTGAGTAAAAAAATACCCGTAATTTCTCGTGCTGAGATGCTGGCTGAGCTCATGCGGTTTCGCTACGGCATAGCAGTGGCAGGAACCCATGGTAAGACCACGACCACCAGTCTTTGTGCCAGTGTCCTTGCGGAGGCTGGTTTGGACCCGACCTTCGTTATTGGGGGGCGGCTGAACAGTGCGGGAACTAATGCCCAGCTGGGTAAAGGTACCTTCCTGGTCGCCGAAGCGGATGAAAGCGATGCCTCGTTCCTCCATCTTCAGCCGATGATTGCCGTGGTCACCAATATCGATCGGGATCACATGGAAACCTATGCCGGGGACTTTGAGCGGCTAAAAGAGACATTTGTCGAGTTTCTGCATCATGTGCCTTTCTATGGCCTGGCCGTCCTTTGCCTCGAGGATGAGGGAGTCCGGGAAATTTTGCCGCAGATCAGCAAGCCGGTCGTGACCTATGGGTTTCGGCCTGAGGCGGACGTCCGGGCTGTGGATGTCCGTCGTGAGGGTCTTCAGAGCACGTTTGCCGTGGAGACGCGCAGGAGTGGTCGCTTTGAGGTCACTTTAAATCTCCCTGGTCAGCACAATATTCTGAATGCGCTCTCTATTATCGCTATTGCCGAAGAGCTCGGCATAACGGCAGAAGTGATCCGTCGGGCCTTAAGCCAATTCAAGGGAATCGGCCGCCGGTTTCAACAAAATGGGCAAATCCCGCATCAGGGCGGCAGTTTGACCTTGGTTGATGATTACGGCCATCATCCGCGTGAAATTGAAGCCACGCTGGATTCGGCTCGTCAGTCCTATCCGGGGCGACGTTTGGTCATGGTTTTTCAGCCCCATCGATACACCCGAACGCGCGATCTTTTTGAGGATTTTGTCCAGATTCTCTCTAAGACCGACGTTCTCATTCTGTGCGAGGTCTATGCGGCGGGTGAGAAGCCTATTGCTGGTGCGGATGGTCGATCATTGACCCGTGCTATACGAATGCGTGGGCAGATTGAGCCTGTATTCCTGGCTGAAGTTCTTGAGTTGCCCGAATTGTTGGCAGGCATCGTCGAGGCGGGCGATGTGGTTCTTACCCTTGGCGCAGGAAACATCGGGGCTGTTGCGCTTGAACTTCCAAAAACGCTCGGAGGGATTCTGGCGGCTGGGGAGTCTCGGTGAACGAGCCCCGGGATCTTCTCGGGGACAGCCTTCCTCTTCAGGGCCGCCTCCTGATTAATGAGTCAATGGCCTCCCATAACTCGTGGCGTGCGGGCGGGAAGGCCGATCGCTTTTATCTGCCGCAAAATCTTGACGATCTTTGTTCTTTCTTAAAAAGACTGCCTGAAGGCGAGCCACTGTTATGGCTTGGGTTGGGCAGTAATCTGCTGATTCGCGACGGTGGGATCAGAGGCACGGTTCTTTGTACCTTGAATCGACTCAAGCGGCTTGAGATTTTGCCGGGGCAAGTGGTCCGGGTCGAGGCAGGGGTGCCATGTGCCCATGTTGCCAAGTTTAGTGCCGATAAGGGACTCGTGGGCGCGGAATTTCTGGCCGGGATACCCGGCACTATGGGCGGCGCGCTGGCTATGAATGCGGGTGCTTTTGGGGGCGAAACTTGGCCTAAGGTGAGAGAGGTCACCACGGTGGACCGTCATGGGACGCTCCACAAGCGCACACCCGAAGACTTTCTCGTGGGCTACCGGAGTGTGAAAGGGCCTGAGGGAGAGTGGTTCATCGGGGCGGACCTTCAACTTGAAGAGGGTGATGTGGATGCTTCGCGCACCAAAATAAAAGGATTGCTCGCTAAACGTGCGGCAACGCAGCCAACCAATCTGCCCAGTTGCGGCTCTGTATTCAGGAATCCACCAGGCGACCACGCGGCCCGTCTGATCGAGGCATGCGGCCTGAAGGGCTGCCGAATGGGGGATGCTCAGGTCTCAGAAAAACACGCGAACTTTATCGTCAATTTGGGCGCCGCGAAGGCTTCCGATATTGAGGCATTAATGTTGCATGTGAAAGGCACAGTGCGAGACGTCCACGGCGTTGATTTGGTGCCGGAGGTAAAAATTGTGGGAAGTGCGACCGAGGGGGCGTCAGAATGAACAACAAGGTTGATACGGCGGCAAGTTTTGGGCGGGTTGCCGTCCTTATGGGGGGGAGTGCTGCGGAGCGCGAGGTTTCTTTGAAAAGCGGGAAAGCCGTTCTAGATGCCCTGGTCAGTCGGGGTGTCGAGGCGGAGGGTTTTGATGTCGGGCGGGACATGATTGCTCCCCTCGTCAAGGATTCGCGGGGGTTTGATCGGGTTTTTAATATTATCCATGGCCGGGGTGGTGAGGATGGGGTTCTGCAAGGGGCTCTGGAAGCGTTGGGGCTCCCCTACACCGGTAGTGGCGTTTTGGCTTCAGCACTCAGCATGGACAAGCTGCGCACCAAGCTGTGCTGGATGGGCGCCGGATTGCCGACGCCGCGTTGGATGTTACTCAGGTCAGAGGCTGATCTTGAGCGCTGCCGTGATGAATTGGGTTTTCCTGTGATTATCAAGCCGGCACAGGAGGGTTCCAGTATTGGAATGAGTCGGGCGGATAATTTTGTTGATCTTAAGGAGGCATGGCGGGCCGCATCGTTATATAATTGTGATGTATTTGCGGAAACGTGGATTACGGGTACGGAATATACCGCTGGAATCCTCGATGATATGCCGCTACCCCTAATTCGACTGGAAACACCGCACGTCTTTTATGACTTCGACGCCAAGTATCGCGCCGAGACGACTCAGTATCATTGCCCCTGTGGATTGCCTCCTAAAGCGGAGGAGGAGATCCAGTCTCTGGCCCAAAGGGCCTGCCAAATCGTCGGCGTACGTGGTTGGGCGAGAGTCGACCTGATGATAGACGCGGCCGGTAACCCTTGGTTGATTGAGGTCAACACCGTTCCTGGCATGACGGACCATAGTCTTGTCCCGATGGCGGCCCGGCAGGCGGGGATCAGCTTTGAGGAATTGGTCTGGCGTATCCTCGAAACCAGTTTTGAGCGAGGGTAATCAGAGTGGCCAGAGTTCGCCGTTATCAGCGCAAATCCAGTGTCAGCCCGGTGAGGGTTTTGCTGGGAGCGCTCATGATCTTCGGTGTACTCGGTGGGGTCTACCAGCGCGAAGCGGCCATACGGGCTTTTGATAAATGGACACCTATCCGTTACGTGCGTATTGAAGGTGCCTTTGAGGGATTGGAGCCACAGCAATTTGAGGCGGCCATTCGTCCCATGGTGCAGGGCAGTTTTCTTACGACCAGCCTTTCATCTTTGGAGGCGGCAGCCCGAGAGGTCCCTTGGGTGGGCGATGTGACTGTCAGCCGTGTTTGGCCGGATACCTTGGTTTTTGCGGTTGAAGAGCTGGATCCGGTGGCGCGGTGGGGTGATCGTCAATTGATTTCGTCCACTGGGAAAGTTTTCAGTCGACCGGCATCCAAGGTTGATTTTGATCATTTGCCGGTGCTCAAGGGCCCGGTGGGGCGTGAGCGGGAAGTCTTGGCGATGCAGGGGCAGTTGGATCAGAAGTTTGCTGCCAGCGGAAATCATGTGGTGAAGCTCAGTTTGAGCGAACGTTTGGCCTGGACCGCAACCCTTGCAAGCGGACTTGAGATTACCTATGGCAACTTGTCGCCAGCGGAATCCACGGAGCGTTTGCTGGAGTTGTTGCCCCATTTGCAAGAACAGCATCAGGCCGAAATCAAAACGGTAGATCTGCGGTATCCGCGTGGGTTTGCGATCAGTTGGAAGGTCCAGCCGACAGGAACGGTTCCGGGGTCTTCCGCTTTCGATGGGCATGGCTAGAGCGCAAACAGCATGCACAAAAGAATAAACAAAGCTTTCAGGGGCGGGCTCTCAACACATGGCTAAGAAATCAGATCGCAATCTGATCGTTGGATTGGATATCGGCACCTCAAAGGTGGCCTGCATCGTGGGGGAGATCAACCCGGATGGCGATATCGAGGTGGTGGGTCTTGGGACCCATGCATCCAAGGGTTTGAAAAAGGGGGTTGTGGTTAACCTTGAAAGCACGGTGCAGTCGATTCAGCGCGCCGTCGATGAGGCCGAGCTGATGGCGGGCTGTCGGATTAACTCCGTCTATGCGGGAATTGCAGGGAGCCACATCATCAGCATGAACTCCCATGGCATCGTGGCGATCAAGGACAAAGAGGTGACTCAAGGCGATGTCGATCGTGTCATTGATTCTGCGAGAGCAGTGGCAATTCCTGCTGATCAAAAGATTCTTCACATCCTCCCGCAGGAGTACGTGATTGACCGTCAGGAGGGGATTAAGGAGCCTGTGGGAATGTCGGGTATTCGGCTTGAAGCTCGCGTCCATATTGTGACGGGCGCTGTCAGTGCAGCCCAAAATATCGTCAAATGCATTCGTCGCTGCGGACTTGAAGTCGAAGACATTATTCTTGAGCAGCTGGCTTCCAGCGCAGCGGTTCTCACGGATGATGAAAAGGATTTGGGCGTTTGCCTTGTAGATATTGGTGGTGGCACTACCGATATTGCCGTTTTCACGGATGGAGCCATTCGACATACCGCTGTTATTCCGATCGCTGGCGATCAGGTGACCAACGACATCGCGGTGGCATTGAGGACCCCGACGCAGTTCGCCGAGGAAATCAAGATCAAGCACGCGTGTGCGTTGGCGCAGTTGGCCAGCCTTGAAGACCTCATCGAGGTTCCTAGTATTGGGGAGCGGCCGATCCGACAGATTTCAAGACTAAATCTTGCAGAGATTGTTGAGCCCCGATACGAGGAATTGCTTCTCCTCGTTCAGGCGGAGCTGCGCCGCAGCGGCTTTGAGGATCTGATCGCTGCAGGCATTGTCCTCAGTGGTGGGAGTGCCCAGGTTGAGGGTTTGACGGAGTTGGCAGAAGAAATTTTTCATGTACCGGTCCGGATCGGCATGCCGCAGGTCATTACCGGTTTGAATGAAGTGGTTCGTAATTCCGCCTATGCAACCGGGGCGGGTTTGTTGATGTTTGGACGGCAGCAGCACCAGCATGGAGAGCATTTTGGGTCCGTGGGGCCAGGATTCCGGGGGATGTGGAATCGCATGAAGACGTGGTTCTCGGGACATTTTTGACATAACAATTCAATCAGGGGTGGTGAAATGAAATTTGAAATCGTGGATTCCTACAGTCAAAACGCGGTCATCAAGGTGGTCGGTGTGGGCGGCGGCGGCGGTAATGCAGTCAACCACATGGTGAGCAGCAATGTAGATGGCGTCGACTTCATCTGTGCGAACACGGATGCTCAGGCTCTCAAGAGCCTTGGAGCCCGGTCGGTAATTCAGCTTGGAACGGCTCTGACCAAAGGGCTGGGCGCGGGTGCAAACCCAGAGATCGGCCGGCAGGCAGCACTTGATGACCGTGACCGCATTCTGGAAGTCCTTGAAGGTGCGGATATGGTTTTCATCACCGCTGGCATGGGTGGTGGTACCGGTACCGGCGCAGCGCCTGTGATTGCAGAAATCGCCAAGGAGGCGGGTATTCTGACTGTTGCCGTTGTGACCAAGCCGTTCGCTTTTGAAGGCAAGCGCCGCAAGGAGTTGGCCGAAAAGGGAATTGATGAACTCAGTCAGTTCGTTGACTCGTTGATCACAATTCCGAACGAGAAGTTGTTGCCGGTTCTGGGGCGCGACGTTTCCCTGATGAAGGCCTTTGCCGCTGCGAACGACGTGCTTTTGGGCGCTGTTCAGGGGATTGCCGATCTGATCACCCGTCCCGGGCTTATCAATGTGGACTTTGCAGACGTCCGGACCATCATGTCCGAGATGGGTCTCGCCATGATGGGAACGGGCGTGGGTCACGGTGAAAACCGGGCACGCGAGGCGGCCGAGGCAGCTATTGCCAGCCCGCTTCTTGAAGATATCAATCTGCAGGGTGCGCGTGGCATCCTTGTGAATATCACCGGTGGCATGGATATGGCCATTGGCGAGTTCGACGAAGTCGGTAATGTGGTTCGTGAGTTTGCATCAGACGATGCAGCAGTTGTGATTGGTACGGTGATTGATCCGGATCTTCACGATGAGATTCGTGTGACGGTTGTTGCTACAGGGCTTTCTGGTGCCCGTGCAGCCAGTGAGCCCAAGCTCACGATCGTTCACAAGAACACCGGCGAAATCGACTACACCGAGATGACTCGTCGACCGGCTGTGGCGCGCAAGCATTCGCAGCTCGAGCCCCGCGCTGAATCGAAGAAAGAGCGCGAAATGGATCTCGAATATCTCGATATCCCTGCCTTCCTTCGCCGTCAGGCGGACTAGGTAACCCTGACCGGGGCGTCTTCACGGCGACCCGGTGGTCCCGGTTCTGGCCCTCCGAGGGGGGGGGAGCAGGCCCGGAAACGCAAACGTGATCTGGAGAACCCGGATGATCAGGCAAAGAACGCTGAAGAACATCATCAAGGCCACCGGCGTCGGTTTACATACTGGCGAAAAGGTGTATCTGTCCCTGAGGCCCGCGGCCCCCAATACCGGCATCGTCTTTCGCCGGGTTGACCTTCCTGAACCCGTCGATATCCCTGCCACCCCGCAGAATGTTGGTGAAACCACCCTGTCAACGACGTTGATTCGGGATGGCATCAAGGTGTCGACAGTCGAGCATCTGCTTTCGGCTTTGGCCGGACTTGGGATTGATAACGTCTACATTGATGTAAGCGCAGCCGAAGTGCCCATCATGGATGGCAGTGCCGGACCTTTTGTGTTTCTGATTCAGTCTGCAGGCGTTGAAGAGCAAAACGCTGCCAAGCGTTTTATTCGCATCAAGAAGCCGGTGAAAGTGCAGGATGGGGACAAGTGGGCGATGTTTGAGCCCTACGAGGGCTTCAAGGTCAGCTTCACGATCGACTTTGATCATCCGGCTTTCAGTGAGGATTCGCAGACGGCAACGATCGACTTTTCGTCAACCTCGTTCGTGAAAGAAGTCAGCCGTGCACGAACTTTCGGTTTCATGCGCGACATCGAAGCGTTGAGAAAGCGGAAGCTTGCCCTTGGTGGAAGCATGGATAATGCGATCGTCGTGGATAACTATCGTGTGCTCAACGAGGATGGCCTTCGCTACTCGGATGAGTTCGTCAAGCACAAGATCCTCGATGCCATTGGTGATTTGTATCTTCTCGGGCACAGTTTGATTGGATCCTTTACCGGTTTTAAGTCCGGCCATGGGCTCAATAATCAGCTGCTGCGCCAGCTTCTCAGTCAGCCGGACGCCTGGGAGGCCGTGACCTTTGAAAATGAGCAGGTCCTTCCGATCTGCTACAGCCAGTTGGCGGGTGCTCTCGAGTAGGGGGCTTCCTTAAAACGGCGAAAAAGGCGCGGGCCCCTAGGGCTTGCGCCTTTTGTTTTTGAGGGTCTCGGTCAACCGAACAAGCGCATCCCTTAGCGCGTCCGGCGCCATATGGCCGGTCGTGCTTGCAAGGTGGCAAATGACCGCCTCTGTTGGCGGCGTCCTTGGTTTTTGTGGCGCCAAAGGTCGTGTTGAGGCGGGTCTCGTGCGTGTTTTGATTTCCTTAAGCTCGTGAAGGCCAGAACCCCGGAGAAGCTCCATCAGTCTTGGGGCATGGAAACGCCCAAGGTTCGCGGCAGCGGCGCTGGACCACTCGAGCATCAAAATGCCTTGCTTTAGTCCGCAACCGAGCAGTTGATCCTTCAGTGCGTCCGGGAGGGCATCCTGAATCCGTTGCTTCAAGGCAGCTTGCCTCACGGATTCTGCGACAAGCCCACCTCCAAGCCCTGACTGGAGAAGGGTGGTAAGGGGTTTTGGAGCCTGCGGCATGGGATTTTCGGGGGGGATTTACCGGCTCAACGGTCGTCAGGGGGAAGGGTTTTGCGGTATTATTCCACGATTAACATACCCGAAACCGGAAGCACACCGTAATGCTAGGCAACCTTGTCAAGATGGTCGTTGGGAGTCGAAACGACCGCATCGTCAACAAGAAGAGAAAAATCGTCAAGCGCATCAATGCGTTGGAGCCTGAGATACAGGCATTATCCGACGAAGCGCTCAGAGCCAAGACCCAAGAGTTCCGTGACCGGCTCGCCGGTGGCGAGACCTTGGATAGTCTTTTGCCTGAAGCCTTCGCGACGGTCCGCGAGGCGTCGCGTCGCGTCCTCAACATGCGTCACTTCGATGTCCAGCTGATTGGTGGCATGGTTCTTCATGACGGCAAAATTGCCGAAATGAAAACCGGTGAAGGTAAGACCTTGGTGGCTACCCTCGCTGCCTATTTGAATGCACTTCCCGCCAAGGGCGTTCACGTGGTTACCGTGAATGACTACCTTGCCCGGCGTGACTCCGAGTGGATGGGCAAGCTTTATAACTTCCTGGGACTGTCGGTAGGGTGCATCCTGAGCCAGCTCGATACGGAAGAGCGTCGAGAGGCCTATGCGGCCGATATTACGTACGGCACCAATAACGAATTTGGTTTTGACTATCTTCGCGACAACATGGCGTTTAGCCTGGATCAGCGGGTTCAAAGAGAGCGCAGCTTCGCAATTGTCGATGAAGTCGATTCGATCCTGATCGATGAGGCGCGGACGCCCTTGATTATCTCGGGCCCAACCGAGGATCGAAGTGACCTTTACCAGAAGATTCAGGTTCTGATGCCCTCTCTGGTCAAGCAGGAAGTTGAGCATGGGCCGGGTGATTACACGCTAGATGAAAAGGCCCGTCAGGTTTTCCTCACGGAAGCGGGTCACGAAAAAATTGAGACGATGCTCGTTGAGACCGGCTTGATGCAGCCGAACGAAAGCCTCTACGATGCGGTCAATATTCGATTGATGCATTACGTCAATGCATCTCTTAGAGCGCATGCCTTGTTCCAGCGCGATGTGGACTATATCGTTCGCGATGGCCAGGTCATTATCGTCGATGAATTTACCGGTCGCGCAATGACCGGACGCCGTTGGTCTGAGGGCCTCCATCAGGCCGTTGAAGCCAAGGAGCGGGTGCCCGTTCAAAATGAAAACCAGACGCTGGCGTCCATTACTTTCCAGAATTACTTCCGTCTATACAGCAAGCTCTCCGGCATGACCGGTACTGCGGATACGGAAGCGACCGAATTCCACGAGATCTACAATCTTGAAGTCGTCTGTATTCCGCCGAACCGGATTATGGCGCGTGAGGACCTCGGCGATTTGGTCTACCTTACGGTTCGTGAGAAGTACGCGGCGATGGCCGAAGACGTCAAGTCTTGTGCGGAGCGGGGCCAGCCGGTCCTCGTGGGTACGACCTCGATCGAGAATTCCGAACTCATCTCAAATCTCCTGCGACAGAAGGGCATTGAACACAAGGTGCTAAATGCCAAGCATCATGAGCAGGAGGCCCACATTGTCGCGCAAGCGGGTATGCCGGGTGCGGTTACAATCGCCACCAATATGGCGGGTCGTGGGACGGACATCGTATTGGGCGGTAGTCTTGAGGAAGACACCGCAGGTTTCGACCCCAGTGATGAAACATCCCATGCTGCAGCAAAGGCGCAATGGGAAGCACGCCATCAGGCCGTGGTAGCCTCGGGTGGCCTTCATGTGATCGGCTCAGAGCGCCATGAATCCCGTCGCGTCGATAACCAGCTCCGCGGTCGTTCTGGTCGTCAGGGTGATCCTGGCTCCTCACGCTTTTATCTTTCGCTGGAAGATCCCTTGATGCGGATTTTTGCATCCGATCGCGTCGGTTCGCTGATGCAGCGGCTTGGCATGAAGGAAGGTGAATCCATCGAGCATCCCTGGGTCACGCGTGCCATCGAGAATGCGCAGCGTAAAGTCGAGGCCCGCAACTTCGATATTCGTAAGCAGCTGTTGGAGTACGACAATGTTGCCAACGATCAGCGCCGGGTGATCTACCACATGCGCGATCAGCTGATGAAGAGCGAGGATATCTCCGAGACCATTGAGGCTTCGCGTGTCGACACCGTGGCTGAGTTGTTTGGTCAATACATCCCGCCTCAGACCCTCGAGGAGCAGTGGGATGTTTCGGGGCTTGAGGAGGCGATTGATCGCGAGATGGGTGTCCAGCTTCACATTCAGGAGTGGCTGGATGCGGATAACCGTCTGGATGAACACAGCTTGCAAGAGCGGATTGCTGAAGAACTTTCAACTGTCTATTCAGGCAAGGTTGAGGCCCTTGGGCCCAGTGTCATGCGACACTTTGAAAAGACCGTCATGCTCCAAGTACTTGATGATTCATGGAAAGAGCACCTGGCCGCCATGGATCACCTTCGTCAGGGCATTCACCTGCGTGGCTATGCCCAGAAGGACCCCAAGCAGGAATACAAGAAGGAAGCCTTTGAGATGTTTACCTCGATGATCGAGGGGATCAAGCATGAGGTGACTGGGATTGTTTCCAAGGTACAGGTTCACTCTGAGGCGGAAGTCGTCCGGATGGAAGAACAGAACCGGGCACCGGTCGAGTTTGAGTATCAGCATGCGGATGCCCCGGATCTGGTCAGTGGCGTCGTTGGCGAGAATGAGGGGTACACCCTCCCGCAAGGGGATCTCGGCTATACGATCAGCGCACCGGAAGAGGGCGCTGAATCTGGGGAATCCAACCGGCCCTATACCCGAGAAGGAGATAAGGTCGGCCGCAATGATCCTTGCCCTTGCGGATCTGGGAAGAAATACAAAGTTTGTCACGGCAAGCTGGATTGAGTCGGACAGTTGGAGGCCCGGAATGGCGGTTGCTCAAGCACAAGGTGATGCGCGGCCAGTCCCCGGGGTTCGCCTTGGAACGGCTCAGGCGGGTATCAAGAAAAAGGACCGCGACGATCTTCTGGTCATTGAGGCGGATGAGGCGGCCGTTGTTGCTGCCGTGTTCACCCAGAATGCATTTTGTGCTGCACCGGTCCTGGTCGCCCGGGAGCACCTGGAGTACGGGCCGCGCTGGTTGCTGATCAATTCAGGGAATGCCAATGCCGGTACGGGACCCCGGGGTTTGAAAGATGCCCGCTCGACGTGCGAGAGTCTGGCCCAAAAGGTCGGCCATCCGCTTCAGAAAGTCCTCCCTTTTTCGACCGGCGTGATCGGGGAATACCTTCCCGTTGAAAAGATTGAGGCTGCCTTGTCGCATGCCCTCGGTGATCTTCGTGAAGATCACTGGGACCAAGCGGCGCGAGCAATCATGACAACTGATACCTATCCGAAGTGCGCGAGCGAGAGGGTAGATGTCGGAGGTTATAACGTGACCGTGACCGGCATCTCCAAGGGCGCCGGTATGATTCAGCCGAATATGGCAACGATGCTTGCCTTCATTGCAACGGATGCCCGCGTTGAAAGGGATGCGCTTCAGGCACTTTTGAGCGACATCGCTGATCGCACCTTCAACTGCATTACGGTCGATGGCGATACCTCAACCAATGATGCCTGCGTGTTGATGGCTTCCGGAAAATCGCCCCTGTTGTTGCCGGGAACGCCCGGATTTGATGCATTTTCCAGAGCAGTGCATGCGGTTCTTGCCCAGCTCTCTGAAGCCATCGTGCGCGATGGCGAAGGCGCAACCAAGCTGATCCGGATTCAGGTTGAGGGGGCAAAAGATCGTGAGGAGGCCCGGACGGTGGGTAAGACCATCGCGCACTCACCGCTGGTCAAGACCGCCTTTTTTGCCTCCGACCCCAATTGGGGAAGGATTCTTGCGGCCGTGGGTCGAGCAGGCTGTG
Organism: Pseudomonadota bacterium; assembly: GCA_041178325.1. Taxonomy (GTDB): domain Bacteria; phylum Pseudomonadota; class Gammaproteobacteria; order Methylococcales; family Methylococcaceae; genus UBA6136. Next base: position 7,838 of record JBEGVN010000060.1, on the reverse strand, counting down.
AAAATCTCGTCATTGAGAACGTCGCTATCTGGCTGGATGAGGTTCAGATTGTCGAGGCTGGCGGTCGTTGCGCAAGCTACACCGAAGAGTCCGGTGCCAGGGTGATGGCGCAAAGCGAAATTCTCATCCGGGTCGCACTGGGTCGAGGCGTCGCTCAAGAGACGGTCTTGACTTGCGATTTTTCCTACGATTACGTCCGCATTAACGCGGAATACCGCACCTGATTTTTGGGTCCCTCATCCGATGAGTTCACCCCGCAGGCAGATCGAAGTTGCGGCAGGTGTGATCCGCGATGACGCTCAAGGACAAGTTCTTGTCGCGAGGCGACCCGAGGGCGTCCATCAGGGTGGCCTCTGGGAGTTTCCTGGCGGCAAACTCGAGTCGGGTGAGACGGTTTCGCAAGCCCTGAAAAGGGAGCTCTGGGAAGAAATCGGGATTACCGTTCACGAATCGACGCCTCTCATTACCCTGGAACATGCCTATCCTGATCGGACGGTTCGGCTTTATGTCCGGGAAGTGCGAGATTTTTCTGGTAAGCCTTTGGGTCGGGAGGGGCAGCCTGTCCTCTGGGTAACACCTGATGCGTTGGATCAGTTCGAATTTCCTGCTGCAAATTACCCCATCAAAACCGCTGTTCAGCTGCCAGATCGCTATCCGATCCTGAACCTGGACGACCACCCGAATGAAACGCTTCAGAAAATTTTGCATGTCTGGAGCGAGCAGGGCATCCAACTGGTTCGGTTTCGAACCCGTCCCAATGGAATGGCGTCCGAGGGCATCCTCCTCTGGGTAGCAAAAGCCCGATCGCTTGGTATAGAGGTGCTCATCGATGGTTCGGTATCTATTGTGGAGGCCAGCGATGCCGCAGGACTCCATCTTCGCGGGTCGGCGTTGCATGAACTGTCTCGCCGACCGATAGCGGAGGACCGTTGGCTGGCAGCCTCCTGCCACAATGCCCGCGAACTGGCCCAGGCGGCGCAACTTGGCGTCGATTTTGCTGTTTTAGGGCCAGTCCTTCCAACGGCAAGTCACCCGGGGGCGCCTGCATTGGGGTGGGGGAGGTTTGAGTCTCTGGTCGCAGATGCCTCTTTCCCTGTTTATGCTTTGGGTGGCATCGGTCCCCGGGAGATTCCCTTGGCGCGCGAGCACGGAGCACAGGGTGTCGCAGCGATTCGAGCGTTTCTTCAAGATCCGCACGGTCTAGGTGCGTAATTCCCCAAAATGGTGTACTTTGTGCGGCGGTTTGCCGCGCGAATGCCCAAAATCTAGGCAATACCTTGATGGTATCGAACTTGCATATAACAAGGGATCGGATTCCATCCCAAATTGGTTCCTGTAAACACCGCGAGGAGTGAAAAAGAATGAGCGCAAAAGACGTGCTGAAGTTGATCAAGGAAAACGAGGTCCGTTATGTGGATCTGCGTTTCGTGGACACCAAAGGCAAAGAGCAGCATGTCACCATCCCGGCCAGCACTGTGGATGAAGACATGTTTGAAGACGGCAAGATGTTCGACGGTTCGTCCATCGCCGGTTGGAAGCACATCAATGAATCCGACATGATCCTCATGCCTGATGCGTCCACCGCCGTCCTGGATCCTTTCTTCGACGACGTCACCCTGATCATCCGCTGCGACATCATCGAACCGGCTGACATGAAGGGTTACGAACGTGACCCGCGCTCCATTGCAAAGCGCGCAGAAGCCTACATGAAGTCCACCGGCATCGCAGACACCGCGCTGTTTGGACCGGAAAACGAATTCTTCGTATTTGAAGACGTGCGCTGGCATGCGGACATGAGTGGCTGCTCTGTTCGTATTGACTCTGAGGAAGCCGGCTGGAACTCTTCAAAGTCCTATGATGACGGTAACACCGGCCATCGTCCGGGCACCAAGGGCGGCTATTTCCCGGTCCCCCCGGTCGATTCGTTGCAGGATCTCCGCTCTGCGATGTGTAACACCCTCGAAGACTTCGGTATGGTGGTTGAAGTTCACCACCATGAAGTCGCGACTGCGGGTCAGTGCGAAATCGGTGTCAAGTTCGGTACGTTGGTGAAGAAGGCGGATGAAGTACTTAATCTTAAGTACGTTGTTCAGAACGTTGCTCATGCCTATGGCAAGACCGCAACCTTCATGCCGAAGCCGATCGTGGGTGATAACGGAAGCGGTATGCACGTTCACCAGTCACTGGCTAAGGACGGCAAGAACCTTTTCACCGGTGACCTTTACGGTGGCCTTTCTGAAACTGCCCTTTATTACATCGGCGGTATTATCAAGCATGCAAAGGCACTGAACGCATTCTGTAACGCCTCAACCAACAGCTACAAGCGTCTGGTTCCTGGCTTTGAAGCGCCGGTCATGCTGGCCTACTCTGCACGTAACCGTTCAGCGTCGATTCGCGTTCCTTACGTTCAGAATCCGAAGGCACGTCGTATTGAAGTGCGTTTCCCCGATTCGACTGCGAATCCTTACCTCGCCTTCTCTGCCATGCTGATGGCAGGTCTCGACGGTATCCAGAACAAGATCCATCCTGGCGATGCCATGGATAAGGATCTTTATGATCTGCCGCCGGAAGAGGAAAAGGCGATCCCACAGGTTGCTCACGCTTTTGACCAGGCTCTTGATGCCCTGGATGCTGACCGTGAGTTCCTTACCCGTGGTGGTGTATTCACCAACGACGCCATTGACGCCTATATCGGCCTGAAGATGGAAGAAGTCACCCGTCTGCGTATGACCACGCATCCGGTTGAGTTCGATATGTACTACAGCCTCTAAGTCTGAAGTGCATTCGGTGTGAGGCGAACGTCTCACACAAACCTGAAAGCCCCGCTCGTCGGGGCTTTCTTGTCTTTGTCTGTCGAGAAAAGCTGCGATTCCTCAAGTGCGATGTTCCGGAATCGTCTCTGATTAGCATCGAAGGAGAGCTCTTGAGCATCCAACGTCAGGCATCCGAGTGCTTCGCAGCTTGGCGGTTTAAGGCGTGTTAGTATGCGACATGGGCTAATAAACCTCATGCCGGGGGCTTGAAAGGCGCTACTCGACTTGTGATTGAATGGATGAGAGGAACGAATGAGCTTTGGTTTTTCGGAAGGCAGGGCATGTTGCTAAGAGCCCGCCTGTTGTTGCCATGGGCTTTTCTTCTGACCTCGGGTTGTCACTCTTTCGGCCCTGACACGCTGAAGGGCGTTCATCCTCTCTACAACAACGCGGTTAACATCAGTCTTAACGATCAGTTCGTGCAGAACCTTGTCCGTCTGCATTATTTTGATCCGATTCTTTTTCTTGATGTCAGCACCATTGCAGCTTCCGCGCGTTTGGATCTGAATGGAGGCCTGAATCAGGCCCAGCTGGGTACGATGCCGTCTTCCGATCTTTTGAAGATCTCCGGGGGAGCTGACTACTATGAATTGCCGACCATAACCTTCTCTCCCCTTCAGGGCGAGGGTTTTGTTCGAAGCCTGTTAAGTCCGGTGCCGCTCCGCTCCATTTTTGATCTGACGGGCTCAGGCTGGAGTGCGAAGCGCGTTTTCGGACTTTGCGTCGAACGAATGAATGGCCTGGACAATGCCCCTTCTGCCTCAGGGCCGATGCCGGATTTTGGGCCCACGCATAGCGGAGATTTCATTCGCCTTATCGACCTTCTGGATAAGATCCGACATGGTCATCTCATGTCGATCCGAAGCGATGAAGCTGGAAAACAGCTCTTCCTCGAGATTCGGGATGACCCCGAGTTTGCGCGTGAAGTTGCAGAAATCAAGCGGCTTCTGGAGATTGATCCGAAGCGGACAACCTATCGCTTGGTCACTGACGTGATCGTCCGTGATCCGGAAGTCATCTCAATCGTGACGCGATCTTTAATGAGCATCATGTTCTACCTTTCCCATAACGTGGAAACCCCGAAAGAACATCTTGAGAAGGGCTGGACCAAAGTCACGCATGACCATGAAGGGCACAGCTACGATTGGCAGCAGACGCCGGCTGGACGAATCTTCAGAATCCAGACGAGCTCAAGCCGTCCCGATGACGCCTTCATCTCGATTCCCTATAACGACAACTGGTTCTATATCCCTCAGAAGGACTTGGAGTCAAAGTCGACCTTCATGCTATTGACCCAGTTATTCCGCTTGCAGGCGGGTTCAGCAAAGTCAGTCACGCCAGCGCTGACGATCCCGGTACGCTAAATCCAGACCCTCTCAGGGGGCTGAGCTTTTAAAACCTATATTTCTCCTCAATTGCTCCATCATGCCTCCATGATGTGGGTGCAGGATGCCCCTATTGATGGCGTGGGGCCGTCATCCTGAACTGGAGAAGTATTGCCATGAAAATTAAATTCTCGACTGTTGCACCGACGCCATCCGAAGCTCAGCATCTGACTCAAGCCCTCCTGTTTTCGGGCCTCCTTTTTGGGGGATCGTCACTATGGGCAGCTCCCGCCCCACCCCCCCCTCGTCCCCCTGTGGCTCCGAGCGGTCCGAACCAGGGTAACAACGGCCTCCTTTCCCCTGCAGAATTTAACGCAGCAGCCGCGATTTTCAGGCAAAAACAGACCCCGTCAACCGGCCTCGGACCGGTCTTCAATGATGACTCCTGCGCTCAATGTCACCATGCACCAAATCTCGGGGGAGACAGTCAGGTCACAGCTCTGCGTGTGGGAATCTTTAGCGATGGGGTGTTTTCAGATCCGCCGGGAGGCAGCTTAATCGATCATCGGGCACTCTCTCCCCAGATCGTTCCGCGTGTGCCCGGTAATGCGAATGTAAGGGCCATAAGAGCTTCAATCAGTACCCTCGGCGATGGCTATGTGGAGGCTGTCCCAGATCAAACCCTTCAGGCTATTGCCGCGGCTCAGCCGGGACTTTCGAATGGTCAAATTCATGGGGTAGCCAATATTGTTCCCATCCTTGAGTTGTCGAATGCCACTGCGGTTGGACGGTTCGGTTGGAAGGCACAGCATGCGAGCCTTCTTTCTTTCTCCGCCGATGCCTTTCGAAATGAAATGGGGATTACGACACCGCTATTTCCAACGGAGCTTTCATCCAACGGGAATTCCGTTCAGGCATTTGAACCGGCCGGTTTTTTTGAGACGACACCCAATCGCCCTGACAATAACGATGTGATCTCTGTGACCTCCTTTATTCGATCGTCCCCGCTTCGGCCCCGGATTCCGGGTGCGCCAGAAGTGGGTGTCGATCAGGCAGTTGTGCCTTCGGGGCAGGCTCAGCTCATTAAGGCCGGAGAAAGAACCTTTACATCGATTGGATGCGGCATCTGTCATGTCCCTAGCCTGACTACAGGACCCCAAGGTTCGGTGGTTAACGGGGGAGCCTATACCGTGCCGGCCGTGCTCTCAGGAGTTACTTTTCATCCCTTCAGTGACTATCTTCTGCATGACGTAGGAACGGGAGATGGGATTGTCCAGTCAGGTGATCAGAGCACGCGTAATCGCATTCGAACTGCCCCGCTTTGGGGGATTTCAACCCGGAAGAGCTTGATGCATGATGGCGCCTCACTCGATATCACTTCAGCCATTTCTCGACATGGTGGTGAAGCTTTAGGCGTGATTCAGAGTTTCCAGTCCTTGCCATCCTCCGAGCAACAGAATCTGCTGACATTTTTGAACAGTCTATAGAGGGGTTAGGTAGGTAGAGCGCTGATGGATGGATCCGCTCTGGCCTGTCGGGGAGTCGACAGCGGGCGCAATAAAGTTGCGCTGTCGACTCATGGGCTTCAACATGCCTTTTAGGCACATTCACCCATGATGAGGAACTCTTCAATTGGTCCGACTCACCATTCAGCGTAAGGTCCTGGTGACCGCATTGGTTCTTTCAACGACCATGGTCTTGATCCTGATGGCCGTTATTCGCTGGAATTTGGGTCAGGGGTTTGAGCGCTACAGCGCGGCGGGAGAATTGTTTCGGCTGGACTGGTTGATCAGGAATGTCGAATCTGAATATGCAAATCATCAAAGTTGGGAGTTCATCCGTAAGGATCCTGATAGGGTTTGGCGGCTGCTTTCTCGCCCCGATGGAGTGACTCGTCCTTTGCAGGAGCCGCGGGGTGGAATGGACCCAAACTTCCAACATCCCCCGCCCCCCCGACCTGGATGGGATTTCCATCCGCCGCGTGCGGAGGACCGGGGTTCAAGGGATGAGAGGAGTGGTGAAGATCCGCCCCCCGAAGCCAATCGCCCACCACCTCCCCATGATCCACTGAATGTTGGGCCCCGACTAACGCTTCTGAACGAGGAGGGAAGCTGGCTTGCAGGCGCAAAGGATGTGGGTGAGATTTCAGCTTCACGCCCCATCGTCTTTCAGGGTGAGCAGGTAGGTACGGTCATTCTGAGATCTTCCGGCCACGCATTAAGGGCCCTTGATGCGGCTTTCCTCGCAAGTCAAACGCAAAGCGTCTTGCTGGCGGGGGGGACGGTCTTGTTGCTGTCCCTTTTTGCCGGTGGGCTTCTGATCCGGCATCTTCTGGCGCCGATCCATGATTTGATGCAAGGCGCTCGGCGGATTGCAGAAGGCAGGCTCGACGCAAGAATTCCGATAAGAACGGGGGATGAGCTTGGCGAATTGTCCAGAAGCTTCAATGCGATGGCCGAAAGGCTGGATCGGGCTGAGAAAACTCGGCGGCAGTGGATTCATGATGCGTCTCACGAACTCAGGACGCCCCTTGCGGTCCTTAGAGCGGAAATTGAGGCGCTACAAGATGGGGTCCGGGAGCCCAATGCATCGACCTACGCCCGGCTTCACCAACATGTCCAACAGTTGGCGGGTCTGATCGAAGACCTTCGCCAGACTTTAGATCAGAATGCCGGGATGAGCCATATGGAACAGATCCTGTTCTCACCCCTTCAGATTCTGGAAGAGGTGCTGGAGGGCTTTTCTGAGCGTTTTCACCGTGCCCAGCAGAGGATAGAGCGTCCAGCGGTCATGGATCATCGGCTCATGATGCGTGGCGATGCGGGACGAATGATGCAGGTGTTTTCTAACCTGCTTGAAAATAGTCTTCGATATACGGATCCGGGTGGACTGTTGAGGATTTTGGTACAGGATTTGGGTGACGAACTCTCACTGATTTTCGAGGACACTCCCCCGGCGCCCTCACGACAGGATCTTGCGCATTTGTTTGATCGATTCTTTCGGTCAGAGCCCTCGCGGAGTCGCGCTCTGGGTGGATCTGGGCTCGGTCTTTCCATTTGCAAGAATCTGGTGGAGGCTCATGGCGGTCGAATGACCGCCGGGCTTTCCCCCCTCGGGGGACTGGCTATTCGCGTCCAACTGCCAATTGAAAAACGATGACCCAGCGAATTTTAATTGTCGAGGATGAGCAGGATCTTGCAGGAATCCTCCGGGATTACCTGAGGCTTGGCGGGTTTGATGTGGACATTATTTCCGATGGGATCATGGCCATGCAGGCACTGAAGCAGGAACCTCCCGACCTGATGATCTTGGATTTGATGCTTCCGGGAATGGATGGTCTTTCCATCCTTCGAGAGATCAGAAAAACCTCGACGCTTCCTGTCATCGTGTTGACGGCTCGGGTGGAGGAAATTGATCGGCTACTCGGGCTTGAGTTTGGGGCCGACGATTATGTCTGTAAGCCTTATTCGCCCCGCGAGGTGGTCCTTAGGGTCAAAACCGTTCTCCGCCGGTTGTTGCCGACTGAGGGCGAAAAAACTGGCGATAGAAAAATCACGCTTGATACCACGAAATGGTCGGCGACGATCGGTGATAAACGCCTTGAACTAACCACTAAGGAGTTTAAGCTCCTGAATGTCTTCATGATGCAACCTGGACGTGTGTATTCAAGGGGGCAGTTGCTGGATGCGATCTATGAGGA
>JBEGVN010000059.1:0-3815 GCA_041178325.1 Pseudomonadota bacterium | reverse complement strand
GTGGTGGGGAGCTGCTTTGCGATACCAAATCGGTGAGCCCAATACTTACGATAGGAAAAGAGATCACGGACGTTATCCATGGCGGCCTATCGGATGTCGCTGCCCTTGCCTTGCTTTGCCTGCTAGTAGAGGGTTGCAAGGGGTCAGGGGATGGAGAGTTTAGGTCAGATGGAGCCGATGATCAGATTTGAACTGACGACCCACACATTACGAATGTGTTGCTCTACCAGCTGAGCTACATCGGCTTGGACCGCGAATTTTAGCGTGTGGGATTCTGACGGGCAAGCGAAATCAATCTGTTGGTCGATCTAATGGTGAGATTGAGATGCTTTTAGTGGCTGGTTAATGAGATTTTGGATCGGCTGTTTTGACCTTGCTACTTTTGGCGTGTAGCACGGTCGGGTTGGTTTCGATTTTGTGGGGTAAACACCGAAATTCTGCTGTTAAAATTTCAAATTCAGGATTTTCTGATTGGTGGGGTTGCTCTTGAGTTGGGATCTGTTGGTCTCACGCTTTCGAAGTTGGGTTGAGCAATCCCTGATGATATTCGAGCTTGTTCAGGTATCAACTGGATACTGGGGAGCATGCGTAGAAAAGATAACTATTTGAGTCCAGAAGACTTTGAAAGTGGTGGGTAACTGGCCAAAGCGGCTCAATCGAGCGTCCGTTAAGCCTTGACCACATTGCCGGCCGTTTTCATCAAAGTTCAACTGCTCACGGATTTATGTGAAGAAACGGCCCTGATAACGAGTGAAAATTTTCTCTGTGGTGATGCAAGGTGATCACTCAAAGTCTGAGGCGCATCGTGCATTATTGCGATCCTTCGTTGTAGACTTTGCTTGCAAACGATAGTCCTGTGTGTGGCAGGGTTTCGGGAGGAGGCCGACGTTATAGGAAATGTTTTGTCTCCCTGTGGAGGCGATGACGCCAATTAATACGCTCTCTAAGAAGCCCCTTTTTACCCCCCCCCCCATCTGAAAGACGGGGCTTTGGAGAGACATGTTAATGAAGCGTTTCACCAAAACTTTCATGTTCGCAATACGCCTCGTCATCGGCTTGCTTCTGGGGCTTACGATGGCTCCTTCCGGTCTACACGCGGATGAGCTCTTTCTCTCGCCCTCAGTGTCGCCAATATCAACACCATCACCCGCTAATACGCGTATCTACGGCCGGCTTTACAGTCGCGATATCCTTCGAGGGGTCACATTAAAAAGTGTCTATAAGTACAACGACCTTTGGACTACAGCACTAGGCCCTGCGTACGCAAATATCACCGAGCAAGCTTCTAATTTCTTGAAATGCTCGCCACCTACGGGACGCTCTTTCAGCTATGCGCTTTGCTACTACTCAGGCCCCGTGCAGCCCACCGGTAGCAACCCTCAAAATCCGTCGTTACCCTGCACCCTGTCCAAGGATGGGTTGGTAGCTAACTGCACCTGCTATGCCATCAACAACACTGGTTCGGGAGCGAAAACACCTTATTTGGTCGATATCAACGCAATTTCCAATCTGGATATTTATCAGGAAACGATATCGGCATGCGGAAATGACGGGTCCAATTGTCCCACCACCAGCCCGGCTGCTCCCGTTTGTGAGGCGATCAATACCAATCTTCTCGTGCCAGGAGCTGATCTCGTTTCAGTCTTTTCGACGCTCTACATGGGAGACTACAGTTCCAGTTCCAGTGACACGACATCATGTAATGGTGTGTATGCTGGCTGTATGACTGCTCCCTGCCAACGGACGGGGCAGTTTGATGCTGCGGGTAACGAACTGGTGAATTGCGCTTGCCCGATCTTCAATGGTCCCTATCAAATCGGACAGGCAAATCAAAGTTGTGATGCTAACGTCCGACAGGATGGGACTGCACCCAGAGTCGGGCCGCAACATGTATGGTCGGCAGCCTACAATTCCAGTAATCAGGCGCTTCCTCTTACGGACTCTCAGTGCACGCCTGATATGGCAGGAAAGAACGGTTGCCCGCTCTATAGCACGAACAAGATTGGTGGTACTCAAATGCTCGATCCGAACAGCCAGTTGTGTAAAAACGTGTGTGCATCCTACGAGACGAGTACCCCAGTCACACCTGGCCTTCAGGTCGGGTTCACATGTGATGCGACGCTTTGCACAACCATAGGCATAGGGCAGGGCAAGAATTACAATCCTTCTGTTGCGGCACAAACGACCTTGGCCAGTCAGGCCTGTCAAGGCGTTGGGCAGATGGCGAACTTCACTCAAATCGCGCTCGCTGAGTCACTTTCAAACTGTAGCTGTTGTGCCAGCCAAATCTGTGGTTGTGCGATACCGAATGAACAAACTAACCAGAGCATATCCAGGCTGAATAAGCTTCAACGCATCAACACGATAGAACCTCAATGCGGTATCAACGGAACCCTTTGTGGCAAACCCTAGATCTAGTTGATATGACCTGCCGATCAAAGACCGTGAGATTTGTGGTTGAGGAAATTGCTTACAGAGACCGTCGCTTAAACCCGGTAGGTACGCCTTTGAATCTCTCCGTGGGGATTTTTCTGTGAAAAAAACGACCGCATTCCTAATAAGCCTTTTAATGACCGCTTCGTTCACGTGCCTTGCTGCGGAGTCTGCGACGACGGACTGTAGCCCTTATGTCGTTCTTCAGAACCAAAGCTACGCGCTCTGCGCCGGAGCATTGTCTTGGATCTACGATGACATCACGTACGCAAAGTGCCAGGTTTTCGAGCGCGGCAACAGTATCAGCCTACCCTTAAATTATCCGTCAACGCCCTTCACGCCAGGTGGCAACATTGCCACGGTCAATGCAACAGGCGACGGACCGGCAAATGGTGGCTATCTGGTGAGCACCTACAGCCCGCCAGAACAGTCTACGAATCCAACCGGAAATATGGCGCTTTATAACTGCAAACCCCAGGGCTCTTATGCACAATGCGACGGAGGCATCTGCTTCACAAGTACCACAGGCCAATCATTCCCGGGTTTAGGCCAGGTGGGCACTAACGAGATTATGTGTTCCTGTCCCATTACCACGGCCAGAAATTATCAGGTTTACGGCCCAAAGCCATGCCCGATGACTCGAAGGGAATTCGATTCAGTGTGTGGCACAGGCCTGAAGCCGGGCAATAATGGCGCGATTCTTCGTATAGGAGCACCTAAAGGCGGCCCTGAAAAATTTGCGCAATGTCTTACTGGAGCCCAGGTGACTTTTAACACGTGTGAACGCCCTCTCTATTGATGAGGCCGAAACGGTCACAACCGCATCAGGGATGCTCTCGGGACGTGTCAACATGTTTTGGACCATTGTCAACGGCTCTGTGCGCCTCTTGGCTCGGGGTGGGGATGTGAGGAGACCCCCAAGATTCACCGCCGTCTCAAAGAATGGGGCGAAGTGTTTTATTCACGGCGCGGGCTACAGTCGACGGATGAAGCTGAGGGGATCGGTCGGAGGATCTTGCTCAGTTACAGCGTCCAATTCCGGAAACAAGATTTTCGATTCTGTGACGTCAAATACCGTGACAGTGAATATTCGGTAGAGATTTGACTTGATGTTGTGGGATGGAACGGGCACTTCGGCGCTCATTCTGGTTTGTGGGGCCTGAATTTTTCAGTGTTAAACACCGAAATCCTAACCATTTTCGTTGGGAGGTGCGGACAAAATCTTGGACTACTTGGAGGTAGTTCATGTATTCATACGAAGATCGAATTCGAGCCGTTAAGCTCTTTATCAAGCTTGGGATGCGTCCCAAAGCAACCATTCGACAGCTCGGATATCCGACGAAGAACGCATTGATTGGATGGTATCGAGCATTTATTCAAGA
>JBEGVN010000058.1:0-21918 GCA_041178325.1 Pseudomonadota bacterium | reverse complement strand
CCTTGCAGTTGGAATGATAAAAGAGAACTTCATCACCGACCGCCATATCATCCCGGAGCATATTGCGGGCCTGATAATTGCGAACCCCATCCCACGGCTCGGTTTGATCGGGACGATTGATAAGGTCATCAATGCCAAAGGCCTCGGGCTCCGATTTCATCAGCCAATATTTCATGCGGTGGATCTCTCCTAGACTTATCTTGTCAGCATCCTAACCTTCGGGCACAAAGAGGAAAACCTTATCCCTAAGGCTACAGCCTTCTTGCAATGCTATCCTTTGAAAAAACTATTGAACCCTCCCATGAAGATTCTGGTTAACGCTCAGCCCCTTCTGCACCCCCTCTCCGGTGTCGGTCAGTACACCTATCAGCTTTATCGCGAAATGCTGAAGTTAGAGGCGCCGTGTCGTTTTTATTACCGCTATCACTATTCGGAACAACTCAAGACCGGCGGTGGAGAATTCGCAAATGCCGTTGAGCGATTCGCCCATCCGACCTACCCCACTCGGATGGCCATGAATGTGGCGCGAAAATTAACTTTTTTTTCTGCCTCTCAGGGTCTTGGCAAGGGAAGTCTCTATCACGAACCAAACTTCATTCCCTTCAGAACGACGCTTCCCACCGTCATTACCATCCATGACCTTTCTGTTTTACGTGTGCCAGAGACTCACCGAGCAAAATGGGTGGAAATTTTTTCCAAACGCATTCCGGAGGCCGTTGCCAAGGCCAAACGCATCATTGCGGTTTCTGAATTCGCCCGCCAAGAGGTCATTGACTACTTTCCCGAAGCTGAATCAAAGACCTTTGTCACTCTTGAAGGGGTCCGGGATAACTATCAACCCATGGATCCAGAGGCCACGGCCCCATTTCTGCAGGCACTGGGGCTAACCCACGGACGCTATCTGCTCGCGGTAGGAACCCTTGAGCCCCGCAAAAATCTGGCGCGGGCCATCACGGCCTACAGCGCATTACCCCAGGCGACCAGAAGCCATTACCCTCTGGCCATTGCCGGAATGAAGGGTTGGTTGAATCACGAATTTGAGGCGGCCATCACCCGATTGGTTGATGCGGGGGAAGCCAAGATTTTGGGATTTGTTCCGGATGAAAGCATGAACGCTCTCTATTCAGGTGCGAGACTGCTGATTTACCCCTCCATTTACGAAGGATTTGGCCTTCCACCCCTTGAAGCCATGGCCTCGGGAACCCCGGTCATCACTGCAAATTGCTCTTCTCTCCCTGAGGTTGTTGGAGATGCCGGCATTCAAATCGACCCCTATGACTGTGATGCCATTCAAGCGGCTTTGACAGCTCTGATCGAGGACGATGGACTTCATCAACGTTTGAGTCACGCCAGTATTCAACGAGCAAGAACCTTTACTTGGCGTCGAACTGCGGAGGAAACCTTGAAAATTTTTCAGGATCTTTCGGCCGAACTGACCGGATGAGAGGGAGGTATCTCCCGCCTGCGCCGTGGCACGCTTTCGCCCTTGAACCAATGGTTCAGGTGGGATCAGCGATGGTCGAATCAGGCTTTCCGCTCGGGGCGGACTTGCGCACATCAATCACCGGAAGCTCCCGGGGTTTTAGATTAGGCTCAAGAAGTAACCCAGCGAGCCTCGAACGCTGCAGGAAATACCCGGCGCGGATTGTAGCCGGTAAAGCAGCTGGGGGGTACCTATTCAGTCGATGCGACGCTGCTTCAACTGCAAAAGCTCATGGGCAATGTTCAGTGCGGCCATGACCGCGATCCGTTCGGTGCCAATGATCCGGCCGCCATCACGAATTTCCCGGGTTTTCTCATCCAGATAGCGGGCAGCCAACAAAAGCTCATGCTGCTCATCCGCTTCACATGAAACCGGATATTCCTTGCCGAGAATCTGGACCTTGACGGGCGTACTGGATTCGCTCATGACGTCTCTTGCGGATAGGGATTGGGGAGGGGGATCACGGGTGTTAGGATAAAGAATTCATCTTTGGCCGACAAGGTAACCGATGTCAGGTGATCTCGATTTTGACACTATCCAGGATCTTATGGTCCGGGGTGAACTCTCTGGAAGTGCTGCTGAAGTCCACGGCCACCTCTCGGGCATGCTCTGTATGGATACCACAACAGATCCCGCCCAATGGCTTGAGGATTTCTTTGGTGATGAAACGCCGCAGGAGGGGGACTATGACCGTGAAACCTTTGAGGCGCTCTATCGTCAAACCCGTCGGCAACTGACAGATACGGACTTCAGCTTTCAACCCCTCTTGCCCGACGATCAGGAGTCCCTCGATAGTCGTGCACTTGCTCTTGGAGAATGGTGTCATGGCTTCCTTCAGGGGCTTGGCTACACAGGGGAAACCAGCCACTGGCCCGGGGAATCCAGCGAAATCCTGCGGGACTTTCTGGAAATCGTGCGGCTGGACGCCCAGACCGCTGAAGACGCCGATGAGGAAGCCTATGCTGAGCTCACCGAGTATGTCCGTGTCGGGGTCCAAGTAATCCAAAGTGAGCTCGATGCGATGACACCTGAGGGACGACACTGAGATGGCCACACTTCCTTCCCGCGAATTCAAGGAACGTCGCCGTCGCCTGATGAAGGCGATGAAAAAGAACAGTATCGCGATTATCGCCAGTGCTCCGGCTGTCATTCGTAACCGTGATGTCGAATATCCTTTCAGACAACACAGCGACTTTCACTATCTGACAGGGTTCCATGAGCCTGAGGCCGTTGCCATTCTGCTTCCGGGAAGAAAAGAAGGCGCGTATCTCCTCTTTTGTCGCCCCTTCGATCCCGAAAAGGCGATCTGGACCGGTCGCCATGCGGGAATTGAGGGCGCCTTAGAGGACCACGGTGCCGATGCGGCTTTCCCGATCGATGCCCTGGAGACTGAGCTTCCAGGACTCCTTCGGGATCGAGAACAGGTTTATTTTCCGATCGGTCAGGATGCCGAACTGGATGAGGCCATTTTTGGCGCCGTTCGAAGCCTCCGCCATGAAGCCCGTTCCGGCACCGTCCCTCCTGGCACCTTCACCGATATCGAGCCCCTGATTCATGAGCAGCGCCTGATCAAGTCGACCCAGGAAATTCGGGTGATGCGCAAAGCCGCTGCCGTCTCCGTTCTCGGGCATCTTCGGGCCATGCGGATGACACGACCGGGTCTTTTCGAATATGACATTGAGGCCGAGCTTGCCCATGAATTTGCCCGAAACGGCATGCGAAACCTGGCTTATCCCAGTATCGTTGCCGGAGGAGAAAATGCCTGTGTTCTTCACTACACCGAGAATGACCAGAAATTGAAGGATGGGGATCTTCTGCTGATCGATGCGGGTGCCGAATACCAGAATTACGCTTCTGACATTACCCGAACCTTTCCCGTCAATGGCAAATTCAGCCCGGCGCAACGACAACTTTATGATGTCGTTCTCGATGCGCAACTGGCGGCCATCGATACCATCCGGCCAGGAACTCCATGGAATGCGCCTCATGATGCCGCCGTCAGGGTGCTGACTCAGGGGCTCGTCCGCCTGGGCCTACTCCAAGGGAAGCCTTCCTCACTAATTCGCTCGGAGGCCTACCGAAAGTTCTACATGCACCGAACCGGTCACTGGCTCGGGATGGATGTGCATGATGTCGGTGCCTATCGGGTCAAAGGGGCCTGGCGACCCCTTGAGGCTGGAATGGTGTTGACCGTCGAACCCGGTCTTTATGTTGCTCCAGGATGCCCGGACGTCGATCCTGCCTTTCACGGCATCGGTATTCGCATCGAAGACGATGTTCTGGTCACGCCGGAAGGATATGACGTGCTGACCCGGGATCTGCCCAAACGGGCGCAAGATATTGAAAACCTGATGGCCGCTTTTCGATGACACCCGATTTTGATCTCATCATCGTCGGCGGGGGACTTGTGGGTGGAAGTCTCGCCCTGGCCCTGCGGGGAACGCCTCTCAAGATCGCTGTGATAGAAGCACAGACCGACGCCGAGCGGGCCCTGGCCGCAAGCGGGGACCGGGCCCTCGCGTTGTCGCGCAATACCGTACAGGCGCTAAGAGGTCTAGGGGTATTCGATGCGGTAGAAGATCAGGCTGCGGCCATCCGGCGGATTCACATCTCGGATCGTGGGCACTTTGGAAAAGCCCGTCTGGATGCCGAGGATCGAGGCGTTGAGGCTTTGGGTCATGTCGTTGTCGCCCGCGGGCTCGAACTCTCAATTTCAGAAGCCATGGGTTCTGAAAAGGCCATTACCTCCTTCCAACCCGCCCGAATCCTCAGCCTCAAGGCGGGTCCCGAGCGTATCCTGGTCTCCCTTCGCTCCAAGGATCAGGATCTGGTGATCTCTGGACGCCTGGTTGTTGCTGCGGATGGCGGCAATTCAACGGTCCGCTCGCTTCTGAGCATTCCTCAGTCGATCAGGGACTATCAACAAACGGCGGTCGTCACCGAAGTCAGCACCTCGAAAGACCACCAGGGGACGGCATTTGAACGCTTTACTCGCTCTGGCCCCTTGGCACTTCTGCCACTTGGACACAAGCGATGTTCGGTGGTCTGGACGCTGACCTCCGAGGATGCGGAGGAGGTTTTGAGGGAAGGGGATAACGAATTTGTTGCTCAACTTCAGGACGCATTTGGACAATGGCTCGGCACCTTGACGCTGGCGCGCAAGCCTCAAGGCTTTCCATTGAAACTGATCCGTGCGGAACAGATGACTGACGACCGGGTTGTTCTGATCGGAAACGCCATGCACACCATTCATCCCGTTGCAGGACAGGGCTTCAATTTGGGTCTCAGAGATGCTGCGGTTTTGGCTGAACGCATCGCCGCTCGACACCGGTTGGGCGAAGACATTGGCGATGCAGGATTCCTTGCCCAATATGCGGCAACCCGCAAAAACGACCTTGCGACCGTCATCCGCTTTACCGATAGCCTGATCCGAATCTTCTCCAATGAGCTTCCGCCACTGGTTGCCCTCCGTAACCTTGCCCTGCTGACGTTTGACCGCTTGCCTTTTGCCAAAAGGCTTCTGGCCCGCCGCGCGATGGGCTACGGGAATAGCCGCTGAACCAATCGTCATTTGTGGTGTCTGACCTTGGGCGTGGGTGCTTAAGGGCATCCGAAGGGCGCCGTTTTTGACGGGGAACCCCCCCAAACCCTATAGTGACGGCCATTCTTTACTCGCTTTTCGATTCTTAGTGGTACCGTTATGAAATACGTATTTTGGGCCATGGGCCTCTTGGCCGTGATGTACTTCATGTCCGCCTTTACACAAAACGCCCGCGGGATCGATGGCTCGAGCCAACGGTCTGCTGCTAACTCCGTCAAGAAGCTGAAGCGCTACATGACGACGCAGCAACAACATATATTTGAAACATCTTATGGCGTATTGGGTGTCATCAAGTCCAAGGAAGGTCCGGATGCATTTCTGCCTTTTGTTGACGGAAAATCACCCGATGAAATCATCGATCTTGCTCGCGCCGAAGTTGCGAAGCGGATTGCGGCCGGAGACCCCGACCTCGTCAAATACGGGAGTTGGGAGAACCTGGTGGGACTTGGAACCGAAAATCAGGGAAAGAATACCGACAGTAAGCCCTCAACGGCCCAGCCTTTGAGGAACAGTGAGCGTGCCGGTCGAACCCTGACTCCGGCTGTGACCCCAGTCTCTCAGCCCGCACGCTGATTCTCGACTAACGACCTTTGCCGAGACGCAGTGCCTCGCGGTAAAGCGTCTCGCGCCTTTCTCCTGTGATCTCAGCCGCCATATGGCTCGCCGATCGGACAGAGACCTCTTTGAGCAAAATCGTTAGTACCCTCAGGGCTTCGGTTGATATGGCCTCGTCCTTGGCTTTGGGATCATCCCCTTCAAGGACCAGAACAAATTCACCCTTCTGCATATCGGGGTCGTTCTCAACCAGCTCAGCAGCCTGACCCACAGTTGTCGCACAAATGGTCTCAAATCGCTTGGTGAGCTCGCGTCCGATCACTAACCGCCTAGTGCTTGGAAAGACCTGTGCAAGGTCCTTCAAGGTCTCCAGCACCCGGTGCGAGGATTCATAGAAGAGCAGTGTTCTGGCGTCCGAAAGCACGCTTTCAAACAGGGCCTTTCGCGCACCAGATTTTCGTGGCGGAAACCCTTCAAAGGCAAATCGGCTGGATGGAAGCCCTGACGCAGAAAGGGCCGCAATCAGGGCGCAGGGACCTGGAATCGGAACGATGCGAATACCGGAGGCGCGTGCAAGAACCACAAGGGGGTAGCCCGGATCATTGATCAGCGGGGTTCCGGCATCGGAAACCAACGCCAGATTTTCACCCGCGATCAGTCTCTCGACGAGCCGTTCACAGGCTCTCGCTTCATTGTGCGCATGAAAGGCCACCAAAGGCTTGTCAATGCCGTAATGGTCCAGGAGCTGACGGCTGGTCCGCGTGTCCTCACACGCGATCCGATCAACGCTCCTAAGTGTCTCAAGCGCACGAAAGCCCAAATCCCCAAGATTGCCGATCGGCGTTGCGACTAGGTATAGTAGGCCGGCTTCAGGCCTCTTTTCCGGGCTTTTTGAGGGCCTCCGATCGGGAGTATTCTCCATGTCATTCCGCCTTTGTATCTTGTTGTGCTGTATCACCCTGGTTTTTGCCGGGTGTCAGACGGGTGCATCTAAATTTTCTCTAAGCCCAACACCGGACCCTGATCCCGAAGCTTTAGCCCTGATCCAGTCGGGGGATCTTCAAGGGGCTGTTCAACGTTATGAGCGCCTGGTCCAAAGCGGCAAAAATGTGGATCATTGGCGGCTTGAAGCGGCGGATACGGCGCTTCGCGCGGGCGATGCGGGATACGCGCGCAAGGCCGCAGGCACTCTCGATCCCAAGGTCCTCAGCGCCAATGATCATGATCGGCTGCTGCTGCTTGAAAGCCGGCTTGATCTGAATGAGGGCGATGCCCGGAGCGCCATCACGCACCTCAATAGTCTAACGGATTCAACCCTTTCACAGGCCGATCAGAGGAATTACAGGCTCCTTCGCGCTTCTGCTTTAAATCAGCTTGGCGATTTGAAAGGCTCCGCTCGGGAGCGTATCACCCTTGGAAAATTCCTTACTAAACCAGAAGATATCGCACGTAACGACGAGGCCATTTATGAAGCCTTGAACCGGCTTCCTGCCCCTCAGCTGGAGTCAGGATCTCGAGAAGATCTGGAGATTGCAGGATGGTTGGCTTTGACCCGTATCATTCGAACAACTCCGAAAGCAGAAAGACGAAAGGCCCTAACCCTCTGGCGGGACTATTTTCCCAACCTCGCCATCAGCCCATCCTTCCTCACCAAACATCTCGGCAGTGCCGCCAAATCTGATCCCGCCTCCGTTAAGGCCCCCGCTACTCCGGCTGAAAACCTCAAACAGGGTCCCTTTATTGGCGTTCTTTTGCCGCTCGGGGGCAATTATGCGAAAGCCTCGGACGCCATTCGTCTGGGTCTCGAAGCTGCATTTGAGGCCGACAACCACGAAGGAAAAGTTCGACTCGAATTTGTTGATACCTCCACCGGGAATTTGGCTAACCGTCTAACCGTACTCCAAGATGCCGGAGCAATTGGATTTATAGGGCCTTTGGTGAAAGATGATCTGAGCCAAATCCTCAACATAAAGGACCTCCATGTTCCCATAGTCGCCCTGAATCAGATCCCTGGGGACAGCCCCAAAGGACTCATAGAATTTGGCTTGACCCCGGAAACCGACGTTGAACAGCTTGCCGCTGAGATCTGGTCGGAGGGGGGTCGCGCGGCTGTCATCCTGATTCCGGAGACCCCCTTCGGGCAACGATTGGGGCAACACTTTGACCGGATCTGGCGCGATAAGGGGGGGAGTGTTCTGGGGCAAGTGAGCTTTGCTCCCCGCGGAGAGCGCTTGGGCGAAATCAGCCGCGATATCCCTGCGCTACCCAAGGATGGCGTTATTCTGATGATTGCAGACCCCGACGATGCCCGAGCCATGACACCGAATCTTTTGTCCGCCACACAGGTGTCGATCTGGGCCCCGAGTAAAGTCTACGATGGCCGCGCTGGAGCGCCCGCTAATGCGGCCCTTCATAATGTCGGCTTTTGTGACATGCCGTTCCTCCTTGCACCGGAAACCGGTGGGACCCTTTCGGCACAAACGCTTATGGCCAAGGCACCTTCCGATACGCCGGATGCGGGTCGACTCATCGCTTTCGGTCTGGATGCCTATCGCCTGTTCACCGAGACCCGGGGCAACGTAAGACCGAGTTTTAGTCTCGAGGGCGCGACCGGGGTCCTCCGCATCGGGCAGGACCAAAAAGTGTCGCGTCAACTGACTTGCGCTCGTTTCGACAAATCGCTCCCTATCGTTCAGGGGCTTGCGCCGAATGAAGCATTGACCCCTAAACCTTAACCCGGCGCTCTTTAGACTTCGCGCGATTTTCAGGACCCTCATGCCTTATCAAGACCGGATCATTCGTCAATTTACCCTTCATCAGGAAGCCATCGAGAAGAGTGTCGTTCGCCTGTCCGACCGAATCGAACTTGCCGCCCATTGCCTTGCACAATGTCTTTTGAATGACGGCAAGATTCTCTCCTGTGGCAATGGGGGGTCCTCCTCCGAAGCGCAGCATTTTTCCTCCGAACTCCTCAACCGTTTTGAGCGCGACCGGCCAGGTCTTCCAGCCATTGCTCTGACGGGTGACGTTGCCGCGTTGACGTCGATAGCCAACGACTATGAGTTTGAGGAGATCTTTGCAAAGCCGATCAGGGCTCTGGGTCAGTCCAATGATATCCTCATGATCTACACGACCAGCGGTAATTCACGCAATCTCCTTCGGGCCGTATCCGCAGCCCACGACAGGGACATGACCATCATTGCCATGACCGGCAAGGACGGTGGGCCTCTTTCCCCCTTGCTGCGTGAGAGCGACATCGAAATCCGGGTCCCCTCGGAATCCACCGCCCGAATTCAAGAGGTCCATCTTGTGGTAACCCACTGCCTGTGTGATCTCATCGACGTCCAGCTTTTTGGAGAATAGCCACATGGCCTTGAATCCCTCCCAGGTGCATGCGCTTGAGGCCACCTTCAGTTCCGATCGCGTCCTCACTGATCCCGCCGATTGTTGGGTCTACGGCTATGACAACAGCAAGATCCAAAGACTTCCCGATGCCGTCGTCTTCCCCCTGAGCCACCAGGAAACCCTCGCCCTGGTCAGTTTTTGCAATCAGGAGAAAATTCCTCTGACCGCCCGCGGCCGGGGAACCGGTACGACCGGAGCAACTGTGCCCTTACGTCAGGGCATTGTGGCCTCTTTCGAGCGTATGGACCGGATTGTGGAGTTCTCAAAAGACAATCGCTTCCTGGTCGTCGAACCCGGGATCACCAACCAAGCGGTGCAGGATTTTTTAAAACCCCATGGTTTTTTTTGGCCCCCGGATCCTACGAGTGCGGCTTTCTGTAGTGTGGGGGGGAATCTCGCCTACAACTCGGCAGGACCTAAGGCCGTCAAATATGGAACGCCAAGGGAAAACACGCTGGGCCTTCATATCATCACAGGTGGAGGTGAAGAACTTCGACTCGGCGTCTTTACCACCAAGGGGGTCGTAGGCTATGACCTCACCCGGTTGATGATTGGTTCTGAGGGGACCTTGGGAATCATTACCGAGGCCACGCTCAAGGTCACTCCCCTGCCGGGTGATCAGCGGACCGTCCGGGCGGTCTACCGGGACGTGGGCGCTGCTGCTGAGGCCATTGCCGGCATCATGGCCCAACCTGCGGTCCCCTGCGCACTGGAATTTATTGATGGCAACGCCATTCGGCTGGTTCGAAAATACGCCAGCGTGGCACTCCCCGAGGATGCTGGGGCGCTTTTGATGATTGAAGTGGATGGCTTCACGGAAGCCCTGTCAGTCCAGATTGAAAGCATTCGAAAGGCGGCTGAGAATAAGGGGCTCCTCAGTTTCGATGTGGCTGAATCCAAAGCGGAGGTTGATGCCCTCTGGCAAACACGAAAGGCGCTCTCCCCAACGCTCAGGAAAGCTGCCCCCAAGAAGATCAACGAAGACGTTGTGGTTCCCGTTACAGAACTTCCCAACCTCATCCGGGGAATCGATGTTCTCTCAAAAACCCATGATCTTTTGATTGTTAACTTTGGTCATGCGGGCAACGGCAACATTCATGTAAACCTTCTCTACGATCCCGCCCGACCTGGCGAGACCGAACGCGCCCATCGTTGCTTGGACGATCTCTTTTCACTCGTGCTCTCGCTTCGCGGCACCCTATCAGGGGAACATGGCGTCGGGATTGCCAAAAGGGACTTTGTGAACCGAGAACTGGACGCGGGCACTTTGAACTTGATGCGTGCCATCAAGGCACAATTTGATCCGAACGATATTTTGAATTTCGGGAAGGCATTTCCCGTAGAGGGTCTTGAATCTCTGGAACACTGATGACCGCTGATCAGGATTCGAAGACTCCCCGATAGTATCGAAGCGTTCGGGTTTCGCCGCGGTGAACCACAGCGATCCGCGCCCTTAAGAAGGCTGATTCAAAGACCTGATAGCCCTTTGGATCACCCTCCGGAACGGCCTCAAACCCCAGAAAATTCTCCTGAATCACGACCCGAGAGAGACCTGCTGCGATTCCACGTCCCGTGGCTTTGACAAAGGCTTCCTTCAAGGTCCAGCCACGCAGGAACAATGCGTTTTGCTCAGCTTCTGACAATCCCACAAACCAGCGTTGTTCACCCGCTGAAAAGACTTCCCTTATGAGGCCATCGAGTTGCCGCACGGGTCTTGGATGCTCCACATCCACCCCCACTTCGCCCCCTTTCGCCACTCCGATCAGGATCAGTCCTTTTGAGTGGGAAAGATTGAAGGCAATCTCATGGAAACGATGCTGGGGTTTTCCGTGAGGACCGATCACCAAAGGAACATCTTGGGCCGGAAGTCCCAGCTGATGTCCTAAAAGCCAACGAAGGCGCGCCCGGCTTTGGATAAATACCATTTGGTTCTCCTGACTTTTGATGCCAGCAGCGCGGTCTTTCTCCTCTAACGAAAGGGCGTCGAGATAATGAAGTTCCATCTCCGGATTTTCAAAAGGGATCCGGGGGAAACAAAAAAGATGAATCTCATCTCCTTTGAGGAGGGGGGTCTCAGGAGAGAGACTCAGATCGTGGGTCCAAGAAAGATTTAGAGGTTCGCTCAGCCACATCTTCGGGCGTATCCTTATGGTTCAATAACAGGCATTCGCCCCAAGCTCATTTGAAAAAACATCCCGTTCCCATGCCTACACTGACCCAATTACGTGCCCGTTGGGCCGCAACCATCGCCATTTTGGCCCTTGGTCTTTGGACCCTGCACGGTTTTCTGCTCCCCATTGTTTGGGCCATCGTCTTTTCAGTGACCCTTTGGCCATTGTACGACGCGATTCGAAAACACCTCTCCCCAGGCCCCCGGGGCGTAATCTACGCAGCGCTCGGAATGACCCTTGGGATGGCGATGCTGCTTTATGGACCGGTCAGCTATGGGTTGGTTCGTCTTTTGAAAGAAATGCAGTCCCTCATCAGTCTGATTCATTCAGCACAACTCGAAGGCATTGCACCTCCCCTCTGGTTAGAGACGATTCCTTTGGCGGGAGCCGAACTTCTCCATCTTTGGAACCAATGGCTTGGTAGCGCAGAATCCTTTAAGGATCTGGCCCACGTCTTGTTCAGTAGCCATCTTCCAGGCTACACCCGCGCATTGGCAGCCTTTATTGTTCATCGTTTGGCTTCGGCTTTTTTCACCCTTGTGGTTTTTTTCTTCATTCTCCTGAACGCAGAGATGTTGAAGGAAGAGGTCTTGAAAAAGTCTGAGCGCCTTTTTGGAGAAAATGGGGATCGTCATGTGCGTCATGCCGCCAATGCCGTCCGTGCAACCGTCAATGGCATTGTGCTTGTTGCCCTGGGACAAGGTATCGCGTTGGGATTTGGCTTCCAGATGGCGGGTTTCCAGCATGCCGCCCTTTTCGGTGTCCTCACCAGTCTGGTTGCCCTGATCCCCTTTGCCGCCAAGATCATTTCCATCGGTGCGGCACTGGTCTTGATTTCCCAGGGCGCAGTGGCCGCGGGCGTCACTTTTCTGGCTTATGGGCTCGTCGTCGTGATACTGGCCGATAACTATGCCAAGCCGAAACTGATCGGCAATCAGGTCCGGCTTCCCTTCATCTGGACACTTCTTGGAATTCTCGGGGGAATCGAAAGTTTTGGTTTCGTGGGCCTTTTCCTTGGACCCACCATCATGGCGGTCCTGATGTCCATTTGGCGAGACAGCCGTGAGTCTGAGACATGAGCCATCGATTGGGCTGGATCAAGGCCCTTCTCATTCCTTGGGGCTATCTTCTGATTTCGGCCATCTTATCTGCCGGAATTTCCTACCCCCTCTACCGCCTTTTCGGTGATGGCGATATCAGTTTTTTCAGATCCCTCGTCAGTCGCATCGGGCAGGGGCTTCTTCTGCTCGGACTCATTCCAATCAGTCGATGGTTGGCTCTTGAAAAAACGGAGTTTGGACTTCAGAAAGAGGCCTTCCGCGGGCTATTTCGCGGGTTCTTGCTGGGCGTTTTCACTTTGAGCCTGCATGGCCTCCTGCTCCTTTATTTTGGTGCGCGTACCCTCCATATTCCTGATATGGGCTTGATTCATCTGGCTGCAGCTTCCCTGTCAGCCATGGGCGCCGGTTTTGGCGTTGCGCTGCTTGAAGAAACGCTTTTTCGCGGGGCCTTGATGGCCATTCTAATTCGCATGGCAGGACCTCGAACCGCGATTCTCATCTCAGCCGTTGACTATGCGGCACTCCACTTTATTGGGACCTACTGGACGACCGATCCTTCTCAGGTCGGCTGGGACACCGGTTTTAGAATTGCCCTGGATGGATTTTCACACCTTCCCTCTGCCGATCCCGGATCGTTTCTCGCGCTTTTTATGGCGGGATTGCTTCTCGGATCCGTTCGACTTTTTTTCAGAGGTGGCCTTTTCTATTCGATCGGCCTTCATGCGGGATGGGTCTTTGTGATCAAGCTTTTCAAGCCTGTAACCTTGCTCCAACCTTTATCTCCCTGGATTTTCCTCATTGGGACGTACGATCAAGTGATCGGTTACCTCTCTTGCATCTGGGTCTTTTTTATACTGGCCCTGATTTATCTTTATCAAAGACGCCTTCAAGCCCTCAGCGCATGACGCAGAAAGACGAAAAATTCAAAGATCCCCTCCCATTGGTCAATGATTTCGACTTTGGTTCGGAAACCGCCCGGGTCTTCGACGATATGTTGGATCGGTCCGTCCCGTTCTACAGCGAAATCCAGCGCATGATGGGAGAAATTACCAAGGATTTTGCGGTTCCACATACTAAGATCTATGACCTTGGCTGCTCGACCGGAACCACGCTACAGCACCTCGATCAGGTGGTTGAGGAGCCTGTCACGCTCATCGGAATCGACTCTTCACCGGAAATGTTAGCCCGCGCTCAGGCCAAATTCCGTGACCAGCCCTCAAGACACCCGTTAGAACTGATTGAGGCCAATCTGGAAGGAGACCTTCCGATCGAAAATGCGTCGGTCGTGGTTCTCAACCTCACGCTGCAATTTGTTCGTCCTCTCTACCGTGATCAGCTCTTATCCCATATTGCACGCGGAACCCGTAGCGGCGGATGTCTTATCCTGGTCGAAAAAGTCTTGAGTGAAAATTCAGCGCTCAATCGCCTGTTCATCAAAAACTATTATGGTTTCAAACGACGAAACGGCTACAGTGACATGGAGATTTCACAGAAACGGGAAGCCCTTGAGAATATTTTGGTGCCCTATCATGAATCCGAAAATCGGGAACTACTGTCCCGTAATGGATTTACCTCCGTTGAACCCTTTTTTCGCTGGTATAACTTCTCTGGCTTGATTGCGCTGAGAAACTAGACCTCCCTCTTCCCGGTTTTTGCGATAATCGCGCAACTTCAATTCCCTTAAGACCACTCAAATCTCATCTCTAAAATGGCCGCGAGCGCTTCACGAAAATCCAAACCCGGACTTCCCATGCAAAAAGGGCATTTGGTCATGTGGAATGACCTCAAGGGCTTTGGCTTTATTCGGCCTGAGGGAACAGAGGATGATTATTTCGTTCACATCAGTACCTTCAAGAAGGGATTGCCACGCCGACCTGAGCTTGGGGATGAGGTCCACTTTAGACCTCATGACGGAACCAGTGGAAGAAAGCGGGCAGCGTTCGCGCTCATTCCGGCGCTTGAACCCCCACCCTCGCCTAAGGGTCAGCATTTCAAGCTGAACCCAAGACCCCGGACGGTCATGGTCAATCTTTTGATCATCACCCCTTTGGTGCTCTCAGGCTACCTCCTGGTGCTCGCCAAGAACCCGATTCCCTTCTTTTCCTACTGGATCCTCAGTATCCTCGTGATGTTTCTCTACGGGACTGACAAAGCCCATGCAGCAACACATCGCTGGCGGGTCCCAGAACTTTATCTTCACATGCTGGAATTGATGGGGGGATGGCCTGGGGCTCTTATCGCGCAGAATGATTTCCGTCACAAAACCCGAGTGACAACTTATGTTTGGATTCTTCGCGGCATCATCGCCATCCATCTGATGGCCTGGTTCATTTATTTTTACTGGACCGCAAAACAGGCCGGCCTGGGTCTCGAGTAAACCCCGAAGAATTACGCCAGAACGGCTTCGATTTCGCTGACCAGCGACTGTATTTCGAGTGCTGCAGGACCCTTAGACGCAAATTCCAGTACGGAAAGTCCAGCTGCGGCACTTTCTGCAAAGACGACCCGTTGTGTAATCGCGGTTTTAAAGACCTCAAAGGGGTAATCCTTTAGGGCATCAGCAACTTCGCGACCAATTGCCGTATTACTGACCAGTCGGTTGACGACAAAGCGTGCCTTGAGATCCGGCTTGTAGATCATGGCTTCCTGAATCAACTTGACGATCTCATCAGCCGCCCAGATATCGTAGGGGGAGGGCTGGACAGGAATGATCACCAGATCACTCGCCATGATGGCTGAACGGGCAAGATCATTGACCCGCGGGGGTCCATCAATAACCACATGGCTATTCTGGCTTCCGAAGCCTGGAACGTCCTTATGGAGGGTCGCTCGAGCCATTCCAACAACGGGAAATAAGCTTTCTCCTTGCCGACTGGCTTGCCAGTCCAATGCACTCGATTGCGGGTCTGCATCAATCAGCAGGGTTTTTCCTCCCAAGAGCGCGAATGCAGAAGCCAGATTGATTGATAGGGTCGTCTTGCCGACCCCACCCTTCTGATTCAGGACACTGATGATCATGGGTGTGTGTGGATTAGGAGGAGGATGGGAATCATCATAGGGCCTCAGGAGAGGTCTCGCAACTCGCTCCTCTCAAAGAAAAAGCTCCTTACATTATGAAATATAAAGATTTTTCTTAATGGTAGTTCTTAGGAAGATCAAAGTCTGTGGATAAGTCAAAAGCCCTTTTACGAACAGGAAGTTGCCTGAAGATGGACTTGTGGAAAAGGGGGTAAAGTCTGCTATCACTCCCTGTGGATAAGTCTAAGCGGGTTTAACCCCCCTTTTTCATGCACGGCTTATCCACAGATCTTAGGCCAAAGGCTCCACAGGCTTGTCCCCATAAAACCTTTAAAAAATTATTTTTCTTTGCCCAGCGTGAGAGGAATAAAGAGCGTGTTGCCTTGCCTTTCAATCAGGAGTGCAACATGAGCGCCGGCCTTGTCGGAGAGCTTTTTCAGGGTTTCTACATCCGAAACAAGTTCGCCGTTCAGCGCAAGAAGAACATCCCCCTTGAGGATCCCTGCCTTTTGAGCAGGTCCAACGGCCTTTTCAATCATGAGACCACCCTCAACCCCATGCTTTTGTCGTTCCTCAGGGCTCAGAGGGCGGATCGCGAGGCCGAGACGACCTGGCTTTTGTGCCTTGGCTTCAGATTTAGGCGCAGCCTCCGGTTTGGGGGTATCGTCGAGTTCCGCAATGGTGACCTTAAGATCCATAGCCTTACCATCGCGCCATATCTTGAGCACGGCCTCCGTTCCGGGTTTCAGAATGGCAACTTTAGGTGGAAGCTCACGTGAATCAATCACCTTTTCATTGTTGAGGGCGAGGATGACGTCGCCGGGCTTGATGCCGGCCTTAGCCCCTGGCCCGTCTTGAGGAACCATCCCAACGAGAGCGCCTTCGGGTTTCTCAAGACCAAAGGATTCGGCGAGCCCCTGGCTCAAATCCTGAACCGATACTCCGATGCGGCCCCGGGTAACGCGACCCTTTTCGAGGATCTGTCGTTCGACTTCCAGTGCGACATCAATGGGGATGGCGAATGAAAGCCCCTGATAGCCACCGGAGCTGGTGTAGATCTGGGAGTTGATGCCAATGACTTCGCCCTGGGTATTCAGGAGCGGGCCTCCTGAATTTCCGGGATTGACGGCCACATCAGTCTGGATGAAGGGGACATAGCCCTCCTCGGGAAGCGAGCGGGCTTTGGCAGAGACAATCCCTGCTGTGACAGTGTTTTCAAAGCCAAAAGGCGAACCAATGGCCATCACCCATTCACCGACGCGGGTGGTATTGGGATTTCCAATCGGTACCACGGGAAGATTATTTCCCTCAATCTTGAGAACAGCCGTATCGGACAATTTGTCGACACCGATGACCTTAGCTGTAAATTCCCTCCGATCCTGGAGCTTGACCGTGACCTCAGTGGCCCCATTGACCACATGCGCATTGGTCAGGACGACCCCGTCGCCGCGAACAATGAAACCCGATCCCATACCCTCTTGAGGCATTGGATTTTTGGGAGATTCCTGTGGACCGAAAAATGGCAGGAAGGGATCGTCGCCTTCTGGAGCCTCCGGGGGATTTGCCTCGGCTTCTTGCTTGACCTTGGCAGGGTCAACTCGAGTGCTGATATTGACCACTGCAGGTCCTGCACCGGCTGCGATTACCGCAAAATCAGCAAAATCTGCCGCGATCCTTGGAGTTTCTGGGGCTGGAATAGGGGCAGGGGCTGCGGTAGTCGGAACGCTCGGAGCAGGTATCAAGGGTGCGGGTTGTGAGGTGTCACCCGCGAGCATCGTTCGAAGCGCATAGCCTCCCGCGAAGCCTGCGGTCACGAGAAGGGCAAGAATCAGGGGCTTCTGCCGGGAAGGATTGCTCATAAAATTTTCCGGATCGTTCTGGGAGGGTGCCATAGCGGCGATGTGGAAACACAGGGGCTTATTTTAAAGACCTGTTTTCGTCTGCGAAGTTTCGAAAAAAGGTGAATTCAGACGTTTTGAAGACGAAGACGGGACCGAAGCCAAAGATAGGTGAGACGGAGGCCGGTTATGAAAATGCCCGTCAGACCAATCAGCAACAAAAGCTTATGAAAAGCATAGTCCACCAGTGCTTCACCGGTTACACGTGAGACTTTGGATAATTCCGACAGACGGTCATTTTCCGAAATGGAGAGAACTTGACTCAGAAGGCTTTGAAATTCAGCAGACATCTGATGGATTTCACTGGCGGTCTTGCCCCATTCACGAATGTCGAACGGAGGAGAGTTGGGATCCGAAGGCCAACTTTGAAGGCGCTGAATGAGACCGTCATAGGTTTTGAAGGCTTGATCCGTTGCCTGGGCCATTTGCGTACCCTCTGCGAAGGTCCCCTTCGTTGCTGTTGCCAGATCCTGCAGGCCCTCTCGCTCATTGGTGAAAGCCTTCAGCACTTTTTCGCGTTCGGCAGTCAGGAAGGCAGGCAGCGACTCAAGACTTTTGGATAATCGTTCACCGGACCCCGCGATTTGGGAGCTGTTGTGCACAATGCCAGCGACTTCCGGAATCTCGACGGAACGTAGCGCGAGGAGCTCCATCTGCCATTCGATCAACTGGGGGAGTCGCTGGCCCATAAAGAGCGCGCGTTCCGCGAAAAGTCGCGTTTCCGTGAGTTCACGGGTTGCAGGATCAAGTCCCGCGAGCGGGTCCATATCGAGTAATGCAAAAACGCTGCTCGGCAGCATCTTGTTGGGACGGCTTTTCTCGAAACCCTTGGTGACATCGTTGACCAGCGCATTGCTCGCAAAGGCTTCCAGGTCGCCATTAGGTTCGCGTGAAGTATCACGCCATTTATCGATGGCTTCACGCAATTCGGCCATCATCTCCTTGTTCAACACCCGCTCAGCAATGGTCCAGATTTCCTTTTCCCGATCTTTCAAGGATTTCAGCATCGGTTCTGCTGAAGTCCCATAGACTTTGGGAAGCCAGTAATCCTCGACCCGATGGCGGGCGCCGGAGGCCAAAACGGACAAACCCACCAGATTGGCCAAGGCATTCGAACCGGATGCAAGCCCATACACATCGGAGGCCAGAGCAACCTTGATGGTCAGGAGCTCGGATCGCCGGATGGGTTGTTGATTTCGTGAAAGTTGCTCAGCGGCCTTCGAGGTTGATAGGACAAAATTGTCTGCAAAGCGGAGCATGTCCTCTTGGAGCTCAATCGGATCTACAGCCTCGGTTTCCTGGCCCCCGGGCAAGACCGCCTTGACCATTCGAACTGGAATATCTACGGTGGTGTGGATGAGCGAGCATCCACTCAACGCCCCCAGTACCAGGGCGGAGAAGAGGATTGGCTTGATGAATCGATGATGCACGGGGTCAGCAGGAGGCAGGGCCTTCTTGAGGGACGTTGGCTTGGATTGTAACGCCATGGAATGACTCACGCATTTTGAGCAGGAAGATTGAGTATGACGATGGCACCTCTGGGTGCATTTCGATCCAGCTGCAATTGCCCCCCGAGCTCCCTTACAAAGCGCTGCACCATCGCAAGCCCAAGGCCCGTTCCTGAGGCTTTTCCGGTGGAAAAGGGGCGTATCCCATTTTTAAGCATATCCTCAGAAAAGCCCGGACCATCGTCGGCCACGCTGATCAAAAGCCGGCCTCTTCCCAGATCCTGAACCCGAACGGTAATTTGACCCGGGTTTTGTCCGATGGCTTCAGCGGCGTTCAGGATCAAATTCAAAAGACATTGCCGTATACGGCTTGAGGGCAATCGACAACCCAAAGAGGAAGGAAGATCCAGAGTGAGCTCGACACATGGAGGGATCTGGTAACGCAAAAGGGCGACCAACTCGCGAATCAATGTCGAAAGATCAAAGGTCTCGATGGGGGCGGGCGTGTGCTTGCTCAGATCCAAGAGCTCATTGAGGAGTCGGGCCATGCGTTTGAGCTCCTCGATGACCAGTGACATCCGATCGATCATGTCGGGATCGCTAAAGTCTTTTCGAAGATTGGCACAGCTCATCTGAATGCCAGCCAGAGGATTACGAAGCTCATGGGCAATACCGGCAGCAAGTTCCCCAACGGCCGCAAGGCGTTCGCTTCGTGCCAGCCCGCCCTGTTGTTCGAGTAGCGCTGCGGTAGCGCTTCTCACTTCGGCTTCAAGCGATTTGGCATAGAGCCGTTTACCTTCCTCCAATTCAGCCAGGTGCTCGACCATGAGGTTGTAGCTACCAAAGATGGGCCTGAGCATGGGATCAATTTTTCGGGTTTCAATCGGGGTGAAATCTTCCTTTGCCAGCCGCAAGAGGAGTTGTTGAAGATCACGCAAGGGCGAAAGGATGCGGTAGCGAATGAAAAAACCAATGAGTACCAGAAGCGCAACCACCGTGGCAAAAACCAGACCAATCTCGGTCCGGGTGGCATGACTGATATCCTCAAGCAGCACTTCGCGATGTAACGACTCGACGTCCATGATCGTGTTGGTGTAACTCAGCGCCTGAAGGAGGAGCGCCTCTTGCTGCTCATCATTGGCCTTGGCCCGAGTTAAAAGGCTGATGGATTGCCTTAAGGCTTCTAGTTTCTCAGGCGTTTCAGGGGCCACATGAAGATCATTTTTAGCCAGATCAATGATTTCTCCCGTCAGGCGGTCCAACTGAGCGCGGTGATGCTCACGATTTTCAGCCAGAAAAAAATCGGTGAGGGCGGCCTGGATATCTGCCGCGACGGCCTGAATTCGGTGGGCGTAGATCACATGGCCGCGCATGGTTTCTAGCTGTTCAAGATTGCGAAAGATCATGCCCCCCAAAAGGACGAGGACAAGAAGCAAAAGGGAGGAAAGTGCCCACCAACTGAAAAGAAGTGGCCGGGGTGAAGAATGCAAGGAATGCCTCGTCGGAGGAGTCAAGATGGACTATAGTCTTTCGACACTGAGCCCTCAGGGTCAATGCTTTTCTGCACCATGCATGCTCCCTCCCATTCTCTGACCCCCAAGGATTTTATCGAGACCCCGGAAGGCCTTCTTTTCGCGGTCCTCTCAGGAGTCGAGGAATCCGGGCGGATCCCCGCCTATCTTCGGTATCGAAGAACTCCCCAGGGGCTTCAAAAAGTTGCAACGCAGGATGCGTTTGGGCTCCTGATTTCCTATGGAAACCGATTTTATTTTGACTCAGAGACCAGGGCCATCAGGCTTCAAGGGGTCGCCTTAGA
This sequence comes from Pseudomonadota bacterium, assembly GCA_041178325.1. Classification (GTDB taxonomy): domain Bacteria; phylum Pseudomonadota; class Gammaproteobacteria; order Methylococcales; family Methylococcaceae; genus UBA6136. Next base: position 1,462 of record JBEGVN010000058.1, on the reverse strand, counting down.
AGACATTCATCGTATTTTCAGGGCGAAAGAGCGCGTCGGGCAGATTTTGTCTCAAGAACCTGGGGATCCTGTCACTCGCGCCGCCCAAAAGCTCCTTCGATACCTCCTTGATGGGGCAACCAGTCCTGAAACCCTGGGTGTGACCGGCTCCCTTCTCATAGGCGCACAGGGTGCGCAATCCGATATTGATCTTGTGATTTACGCGCGCAATGCATTTGATCGGATCAGAAATCGTGTTCTAGAAGGCATAACGACAGGTATATTCGAGGATCTCTCAGCCAAGGATTGGGCCGAGGCGCATGCCCGAAGGGGCGCATCACTGACGCTCAAAGAATATCTTTGGCACGAGCAAAGAAAGGGAAACAAGGCCCTGATCAACGGCGTCAAATTTGATCTGACCCTTCTCGATGCCGCACAAAAGGAACCCGAGCCTGCAAAAAGCAAATCCGGCGTCAGAGATTTTCGGGCGATGGTGACCGATGCGAGTGAGGCCTTTGGTTTTCCCGCACGCTATCGGGTGAATCACCCGGAGATCTTTGAAGTGTTGGCCTTTAGTCAGACCTACGCCGGTCAGGCCATTGCCGGTGAAAGGATCTGGGTTCGAGGACGCCTTGAGGACCTTTATTGCGGCCGAAAGCGCATGGTAGTGGGTCAGGACCGTGAAGCTCTGGGCGAATTCATCAAAGTTGAAATGGAAGATGGGCAATGAGCGAGGGAAACCTGAAACCTTTATCGGCATTCCCCCCCTTCTCCGCCATTCTCTTCGACATGGATGGTTTGGTCCTTGATTCAGAAAAGACCTACGTGACCGCCTGGCAGCGTGCCGCAAGGGAACTTGGAAAGCATCTGGAGGCAGCGGTTGCGGAAGGGCTTTTTGGTCGCCATGCCGATGATGTGGCCAAACTTTTAGGCGAGGCCCTGGGCCCTGATTTTGATCGAAAGGCATTCTTTGAGATTGCCGAACGCCACTGGTTTGAAGTGTTGGCTCATGAGGGTATTCAGAGTATGTCGGGTGTCGAGGCCTTGCTGACGGACCTTCAAAAGGCAGGCATACCCTTTGCGCTAGCCACCAACAGTGACGCGCACTATGCAGAGCGTTGTCTTACGGCGGCGAATCTTACGAACGCCTTTAAAACCTTCGTTTCGCGAGATCAGGTTCAATCCGGAAAGCCGGCGCCGGATCTTTTTTTAGAGGCGGCTGAGCGCCTCGGGATCCTGCCTTCCCACTGTCTGGTGCTTGAAGACTCAGAGACCGGGTTGATCGCCGCGCGCGCGGCGGGGACCCAACCCATCCTGATTCAGCAGCGCGCTGTGCTTCGGGATAAACTTTCGCACTTGGCCGATCAGTCCTTTCCGGATCTGGTGGCCTTCCTTTCTGCGTTACATTTGCGCTCAACATGAAGTACCACGACCTTCGCGATTTTATCCAGCACCTTGAGACCATTGGGGAATTGAAGCGCAT
>JBEGVN010000057.1:0-16275 GCA_041178325.1 Pseudomonadota bacterium | reverse complement strand
TGTCAATTATTTCTATCTGGAAAGCCAGTTCCGGCTCTGATGGGATCAGGGATTGAACTGGGCGTCATAACTCATCATGAGGACCAGAAAGATTACCGACTGGCCGGGCACCAATGGACCTGAAACACCTTCGGGACCGTAAAAGCCCCCTTGGGTACCGGTCGAATTGTCATATCGGTATTCGAGCCTCAGTCGGTTGGTGAAACCGGCTTCCTGATAACGATATTCAAGCGTCGAGGTAATCGCCTTGATGAACTGGATGTTGCCGGTCTGAAGGCCATTGGGATCGTAATAGAGCTCCGGGCGAAGCCCCAAGGTCCAGGGCCCTGAAAAATTCCAGCGTCCATAGAGTGCGTTGGCGACATAGAGTTGCTGTACGTGGTTGGCGGTCGATGCCCGTTGCGATCCTGCATCCAGCACGTAGGCAAGGGTCCAGTCATCCTCGGTCCATTCCACCATCGAATTGAGAAATCCGCGCCAGTACTGGAATGCCGTGTTGTTTTGTTCCGGGCCCACAAAGACATTTTCCATCCACTTTAGATGTTCATTGATCCGGTAGGTGAACTGTGTGGCGTATTTTGGCTGGGTGTTCACTTCCTGAAGGTAGTTATAGTCCGAGACAATGAAAAAGCCGGTGTCGATTTGCGAATTGACCGGGTAATTGGCTCCGATGCCGATCAGGAAGTAGGGGGAATAGTCACTCCCCCACGCACGGCTGTAGTTGATGTTGTCCTTTGCGTAAAAGGATTCGTAGCCGATGAAGCTATTCATGAGACCGCCAGTAAACTTGAGACCATTTCCGATATCAGTCTGGTAGCTCACGTTTGCGCGTGAAAAATACCGCAGCACATTGGCGCCAGGCAGGGGCTGATCGGGGGGCAGCTGACCGTTGGTGTCGTAGCCCGCTTGGCCCGAGATTTCAAAGCCGAAAGGGGACTCGGTCGTCGTTCCCTTTCGCAGATAGATCATCCCAAGATCCGGCGAAAACTGATTCAGTCGGTTTGTCGTCAATTTGTCGCGAAAAGGGACCGAACGTGGAGTGGAGAGATCCGGCGCGTAATTGAGATCAAGATAGGCCCCATAGTGCCAGAGCGCTTCAGCCTCTTCCGCTGGGACCTCCGCCAGGGCCTGCGCCGGCAAACCAAGGGCGAGTTTGAGACCCAGACCCAAAATCAGAGTGCCGAGAGGAGGGAGTGTGCTTAAACGGGGGACTGACCACATGCAGGGATTATAAGGATTTGGCTCGACCGAGAACTCAAATTCCTGAACAGAGCTCTGGACTCTCGGTGATTGCCAGGATCTGCGAGAATATCCCGACCATGAACGATGCTGCTACCAGGATGCCCATGTCGCCCTTTTTCCTGACCTTGCCTTTGATGATTTTCTTGCCCGATATCGCTCATGCAGCGGACTTTCCCGGGCGGATTGACCTTGAGCATCACTGGGTGGGGTATTACGCCGTGATCGTCACAATTCTTGCCTACACGATCGCGATGACCGAAGACGTTCATCACATGAGCAAGGCCAAACCCATGGTGCTGGGTTCGGGACTGATCTGGTTTGCGATCTTCATCGAGCATACCTTTCGTACCGGAAGCGGACATGAAATGGTGGCGATCTTCGAGACGAACCTTACGGCCTATGCCGAGCTGTTTCTCTTTATCACGGTGTCGATGACCTTCCTTAATGCCATGACCGAAAGGAACATCTTCGATGTCCTGAGGGTCTGGCTTGAGCACCATGAGCTGAGTTATCGCCAGCTCTTCTGGATCACGGGCATCATGGCCTTTGTGCTTTCCCTAATCATCAGCAGCCTCACCGTGGGGTTGCTGATGGGGTACATCATCCTCAACATTGCCCGCGACAACCCTCGATTTGTGGGTCTTGCGGGGCTTAACGCTGTGGTTGCTGCCAACGCGGGCGGAACAATGAGTCCTTTGGGCGGGATTTCGACATTCTTTGTCTGGCAGCAGGATGCACTTCATTTTGTCGAATTCTTCGAATTGACGATCCCTTGCATCGTCAATTTCCTGGTGCCGGCCTGCTTCATGCATTTTGCGGTCGATCGTGGCAAGCCATTGCCCCATGAGGAGCATCCGATTTTCCTCAAGCGCGGTGCCATTGCTGTAATCGTGATTTTCGTCATGACCTTCAGTCTGACCATTCTCACCAATGTCTATCTCGAGATGCCAGCCATCATGGGCATGATGTTCGGACTGGCCATGCTCCAGTTTTTTGCCTACTACCTGCAGATTACGGAAGTTCCGGGTTGTTCGGTCAACCAGCGGCATATCGACATATTCAAATGCGTGGCCGGGGTGGACTGGGATACACTGCTCTTCTTCTATGGCGCCATGATGATCGTGGGTGCCCTGAGCTACATTGGCTATCTTGATACCCTGGCCGAATGGATGTTTCACTCCATCAGCCCGACACTCGCGAACGTTCTGATTGGTCTGACTTCGTCTTCTATCGACAATGGGACCCTCATGTTCGCCGTCCTCAACATGCACCCTGATTTTCCAAAGATTCAGTGGTTGCTGCTGACCCTCACCCTGGGCGTCGGGGGCTCCCTTCTCGCGATCGGCTCGGCTCCAGCGCTTCATGTTCTTGGCCTGATGAAAGGAAATATTAAGGAAGGTGAGGGCTATACCTTTTCGCTGCACCTGCGCTGGATGCCGGCCATTCTGCTCGGCTTTTTTGCCAGCATCGGTGTGTTACATCTCTTGAAAGGCGGGCTTTGGTAGCCCGGAGGATATTCAGCGTGGTTACTATTCGCTATCGTGGCAGCAATGGGCTCCGAGGGGGCCACCAACGACCAACAAGAACAAGGTAAAACCCATGGACCATGTGGATGAAAGGGAATTGGGCGTCGCCATGGCGCTCCTGGAGCGTTTTACGGAACAGCGTTACCCCGTCATTTTAAAAATGCTGGAAGAGGTCAAGTCCGGCGCGCTTCTGAAGGAGGGAGAAGTCGAGTTTCTTGAGGAGGTCCTTAAGACCTGTCAGCAGCTTTCAGGGACTGTGCAGCACTTGCCGGAGTACCTTGATGTCTACAACCGCGCCATTGAGGTTTACCACGAGGTGACCACCCTCGCGCTCGAAAATGAGAAAAAGGCGCGGCATATCAGCTAAGTCGACGGTCTGGCCTTGGGTTCCCTTTTCGCTGAAACGCTCGCGCTCGAACGACCCTGAAAATGCGTCGTGCATCCATCGTGAAGAAGATGACGAGAGCTAATGGCATCAAGGTCATGGAAAAAGCGACCTCTTCATAGCCTGGGCGATACCAGAAAAGAAAGAGACCAATATTGGCCTCCAGCGTGATGAAGTAGCTGAAACCCGTGACCAGGGCGATCGGCAGGAGCCAGATCAGCCGTCTTTGGATGGCGCGCCCTAAGAAGGCAGCCATGGGAAAAAAGACAATGACGCCGTAGAAGGGCAGGAGCAGAAAGTGAGCGAAGAAATGCTCCTTCAGGACCTCCATGACGGATTGGACCGCCTGACTCTCAGCCCCAGGCGGTATTTCCATCGAAATGATTTTGCGAATATCCAGCTCGATGAAAGCGAAGGCAAACACAAAGATCCAGGCCCGATAGATCCTTCGCTGCAGCCCCCAAAACCAGGCCATGAAAGCCTTCACGGTAGGCTACCGATGGCCGTTGGCGCAGAGGTCATCCCCAGTTCATTTAAGGTTTTGGAGAGGCTATCCCAGCGGGACGCCTCCATGGTGCCAAAGGTTTCATGGCCTCCCGCTTGTGGCCAAAGATAGTCCTGCTGGATCTGGGTTGCTGTCCTGAAGGTCTCGAGGCTCATCGTTGAATTGAGACTCATCATCCGGGCGATAGCCGGTTCTGGATCAGACTGGTAGGCCAGCCACCCTTCCTTGACGGCGGCCACTAGGGTCCTGATTTCATCCGGGTGTTTTTCCAAAAACGCCCGTCGGGTAAAGAGGACTCCGGCATAGGGGTTGTAGCCCAGATCCTTGAACAGGATCACCCGCACCTTTACGCCACCCCGCTCGGCGGCTACCGGTTCTGAAGTAATGAAACACTGTTGACCAAACAAGGGATCGGACATGAACGTGGCGAGGTTGTTGCCGTAGGGGACGAGCTTGACGCCATGATAGCCGTAACGCTTTTCAAGAAATCGCGTTGGTGCGCTGCCCGGCGTCATGGCGAGGGTGCCATTCTTGAAAAGATCTTCCACGCCATTGATCTTTCGTTCGGCGTGGATCATGAGCCCCAGAGGGCAATCATGGAATGCGGCGAAGACCGGAACGACATCGATCCCATGGCTTTTGGCGATCAGAAGATCATCAGCGCCAGCGACCCCCAGTTCGGCTTGCCCTGAGGCCACCATCTGGATGACCGGAGTACCGGCGGCACCCGGCCTAAGATCGACGGCGAGATTGCGTGCAGAAAAAAGCCCCATGAGTTCGGCCGCGTAGTAGCCACCAAACTCAGGTTCCGGAACCCAGTCAAACTGAATGCGAAGCTGGCCTGATTCATGTTCCTTATTGCTATCACAGCCTGTCGTCAGGATCAGGGTCAAAAGACCCACAACAAAAAACCAGCGATTCATCCCTGGGAGCTCCGAGTTTCGGCAATGTGAAGATGGCGCAGGGCCAGATGACTCAGCCCGCCAACGGCGACAAAGAAGGTCAGTCCCAGCAAGGTGGAGCCCATGAGTGCTGCAAAGACTAAAGGCGTTTCCTGTTCCTTGATCGAGGATTCAATCAGCGTTCCGATGCCACCTCCGCCGTCGAAGGTATCTGCCACGAACTCACCGACAATAGCGCCGATGACCGAGAGCCCTGCGGCAATCCGTAGGCCGGTGAGGAATTGCGGTATCGCAGAGGGGATTCGGAGCTTCAAGAGGATGCGAAGGCTTGAGGCCCGCTTCATCCGAAAAAGATCCACCAGGGCAGGGTCCGCCGAAAGGAGGCCCTGAAGGCTGTTGGCAACGATCGGCGAGAGCGAGACGATCAGTGCCGAGAGGATCACGGCCGGTCGCCCGTAGCCGACCCAGATCACCATCATGGGGGCGATCGCAACAATCGGGACGGTCTGAAAAAAGACCATTAGCGGATAGACCGCCTTTCTGACCCAAGCGTTCAGCGAGAGGGTCAGGGCCAAGAGCCCGCCGCCAAGGGCACTTCCTAAAAGTCCGGTGAGGGCAGCAAGCCCCGTTCGACCGAGCGCCTCCCTCAGGGCCTCCTGGTGGCGCCAGGCGGTTCTTATGACTTCGCTGGGGCGAGGGCAAAGATAGGCGGGAACGCCGGCGAGATCGAGGCCTAACTCGGCCGAAAGCCCGAGAATGAGCAAAAGAATCAAAGGCGGATAAAGATCGCGAAGGGAACGGCTCACGGATTCACCTCGGTGGGCTCCAGGCATTCAGTGAGTTTTCGCGCAAGGGCCTGCCATGCGGGGTCCTGACGATGCGATGCGGTTCGCGGCCAATCCAATGGGACGGCCTGATCATGGAGGACCTGTCCTCCACGAGGTGAAAGAACCACGATGCGATCCGCCAGGGCCAGCGCTTCCTGGATCGAGTGCGTGACGAAGAGGGTCGTAGTTCCCCGGCTGCGGGTCAGCTCTCCAAGGTGCTGGTCGAGTCGGGTCCGGGTGACTTCATCGAGAGCGGCAAAGGGTTCATCCAGGAGCAAAAGCCGCGGGTTGCCAGCAAGCGCCCGGGCTATGGATACACGCATCCGCATGCCTCCGGAGAGGGCGTCAGGGAAATGCCCGTCAAAGCCCGCAAGGCCGACATCTTGGAGAAGCCTTAGGGCTTCTTTGCGCGCCAGAGCGAAAGGGACCCCATCAAGCTCCAGCGGCAGAAGGACATTGCCGAGCGCGGTGCGCCAGGGGAGGAGGCTTGCATCCTGAAAGACAAATCCGATACCGGGATCTGAAGGATGCAGAATTAATTCCCCTGATACCGGCTCTGAGAGTCCCGCAATCAGGCGTAGAAGTGTTGATTTTCCGCAGCCCGAAGGTCCAAGGAGAACCAGAAATTCACCGGGTTTGATCTCAAGGTCAAGGTCTTGGATGATCGGGCGCCCGTCAAAGGCCTGACACAGGTTCTGCATCCGGATTCCGGGGGCAGGGGGCAGTGTGGCAGAGGGGGTGGGCTGCATGCTTATCTTCCGATCACTAATCGTTCCATTCTACCTTTCAGCCCTGCGAACGGGCGGCTGTTTTTCCTTGAAGGTCATCAGGGTTATTCTTGGCAGATTGGCCCCACGACGGATTGCCCCATGCCCCTTCAGTTTTCTGACTTTCTCTTGCCATTTTTGATCGGACTCCTCAGTGGATTGGTGTTGAGTTTAGGGATCGGATGGCTGCGTCGCCGTTCTGATCGACAGGAACAGGATACCCTTCGCATTGAAAATGCCGTTCTGGAGGAACGCCTCCTCGCTGAAACCGGGAGACGAGAGACGCTGGAGTCGCAGCGGGGGGATGATCAGGCCGAGATCGCATCCCTCCTGCGCGCCCATGAGTCGCTTTCGGTCAAGATCGGGGAGCTTGAAACCCAGCTCAAGGCTGAACGAGAACAAGGCGAGCGGCGCCTTCAGGATCTTGCTGAATCGCGCGATCGGCTGACTCATGAATTCAAGGTCTTGGCCAACGAGATTCTCGAGGAAAAATCGAAGAAATTTGCCGAGCAGAATCAGACAAGCCTGAAGGCCCTTCTGGATCCCCTTCGGGAACGTATCCAGGTATTTCAAGGGAAAGTCGAGGAGGTTTATGTCACCGAGGGCAAAGAGCGTTCGGCCCTGGCTGAACAGGTGCGCCAGCTCCTTGATCTTAACCGACAGCTTTCCGATGACGCGGGAAACCTGACCCGGGCCCTGAAGGGCCAGAGCAAGGTCCAGGGGAACTGGGGCGAACTGGTCCTTGAGCGTGTTCTCGATGCTGCAGGCCTCATCGAAGGTGTTCATTATGAAACCCAGGTTTCCCATCACCGGGAAGATGGTTCCAGAGCCCAGCCTGACGTGGTTCTCAAACTGCCTGAAGAGCGCCAGCTCGTGATTGATGCCAAGGTCTCCCTGACCGCCTATGAAGCCTGGGTTAATGCCGGAAGCGAGGAGGAGAGAAAGGCAGAGCTTCGCCGTCACATCGACTCGGTTCGGTTCCACATCAAGGGGCTTTCATCCAAAAATTATCAGGAGCTCTATCAGCTCAATTCACTGGATTTCGTGATCATGTTCATTCCGGTCGAACCGGCCTTTCACCTTGCGATTGCCGAGGATGATGGTCTTTGGCAGGAAGCTTGGGAAAAGAATGTTCTTTTGGTGAGTTCGAGTACGCTCCTTTTTGTCGTTCGGACCGTCTCTCACCTTTGGCGGCAGGAGCAACAATCACAAAATGCCCGGGAAATTGCCCGAAAGGGGGGGGAGCTTTACGACAAGCTCTGCGCCTTTGTTCAGGATCTTGAGAGCGTAGGCCGCAATCTGAATCAGGCGCAAAAGGCCCATGAAGGGGCAGTGACCAAGTTGACCGGGCGCGGAAGCCTGATCACGCGAGCCGAGAATCTTCGAAAGCTCGGGGTCAAATCGACAAAGAATCTGCCGGCGACGATGCTGGAGGCCCTGGAGGACGAAGAGGGTGATTCGGAGTGAGACCGGTCATTCCCTGCGCCTACAAAAAAGGCGACGGGGTGACCATCGCCTTTGAAGTTTGGAGGGTTCAGACCCCGTCGGGGAAGTCGTAGCTCCAGTGCTTGCGCAAGGGCTTGGTCACTTCCCAGTCACTGTTAAGGCCAGCATGGAATGAGACGAGATCACCCGGGACGATGGTTACCGGTTCGCCGCCATCTCGCGGGGTGACGATGATTTCGCCTTCAAGGACATAGGCCACTTCGGTTTCGTCGAAATCGATCGGAAACTTGGAAACCTCGGCTTCCCATGTTTCCCAATCGGAAACGCCCAGGGCATCCAGTCGTTTCTGGCTCGGATTGTGTTCGACGGTAATCTTGCTCATGTATCGTGGACCTCTCGAAAATGGAGTCCCATTCTACCCGCACAGGCATCTCATTTTGGGGTCAGCAGAAACACCTGTTCGGTCAGGGCGCTGACGCCCCGCTGCTTGAATGAAGGATTTTCTTCCAGAACTTCCCGGGATTCGAGGATTTCGATGTGATGGGTTTCACTAAATCGGGTCTCCACCTCCTGAGCCGTCACCGGAAAGGGGGGGCCTTCTTTCTCCTCGGGATCATAGGCGAGTGTGATCAGGAAGATGGGGGCGCCCTTCGCCAAGGAAAGGAGATGTTGGCAATAGCGATCGCGCAGGGGCGGAGGCAGCGCGATCAGAGCTGCCCGGTCATAGACCCAGGCTGGCGGTTCGAACTGGCTGGGGCGTGTCGTGAAGAAGTCGCCTTCGATGATTCGTATACCCGCCCCTTCAAAGATCCGATGGAAGCCATCCTGCGCGATTGTGGGAGTGATACCGGACTCCAGCCAGAACGCCTCAACCGCCAGAGGGCTGAGTTCGATCCCGGTTACAGGATGTCCGAGTTCCCTGAGATAGAGAAGATCACGGGTTTTTCCACACAGCGGAACGAGCACAGGGCCAGCATGCGCATGGCCAAGGCGGGGCCAATATCGGCTGAGTGCGGGGTTGACGTCGCTCAGATGAAATCCGATCTGGCCCTCATTCCACCGCTCGATCCAGAAGGACGGTTCCATGGCCTTAGGGGCAGGTCTGACTTTCGGCAAAAACACCGGCCAGATGGCCGTGCCCAGTGACCTCCTTGACGTCCTTGCCATCGATTCGGATGCGAGCGATGACATCGCCGTTAGGGGACAGATTCCGAGCGGCGATGGAGACTTTGCTTTTGCAGGGCATCATGATCTTCAGTTTCCAGGGGACGTGGACAATTTCATGTTCGACCCGACCGGTGGAATCCATGAAGGTAATGCGGGCCTCCCGAATGTCGCCGCCGACCGAATAGATCACTTCTTTCCTGACGGTGTTCTGATGTGTACCAGAAGTCTTTGCCTCAGAAGGGGCTGCGTTGAGCATGCCGCCGAGAATCATGTTCAGCGCGATCAGAGGGCGTAGGTTGACGAAGACCATGCCTCAACTCCTATGGGTCCGTAGTGTCTCCATCTTAGTCCTCTGAATCTGGATGAGACAAAAAAGATCCTTTTTAAACTCGAAATGTGTAGATTTTCCCTATGCTCACCATCAAAGCCATACTTGCCGATATCACGCATCTGGATGTGGATATCATCGTCAACGCGGCCCATGAAAGCCTTTTGGGTGGGGGAGGTGTTGATGGAGCCATCCACCAGGCTGCAGGACCCGAGCTTTTGGCGGAATGTCGGATGTTCAAGGGATGTAACCCCGGCGAGGTCGTCCTGACGGAGGCATATCGGCTCCCCTCCAGAAAAGTCATCCACACAGTGGGGCCTCGCTGGCGCGACGGTCGATCGGGGGAGTCGGAGCGGCTGCGTTCCTGCTATGGGCGATCCATTACATTGGCCGAATCCATCAAGGCCCGGTCAATCGCCTTTCCCTGCATCAGTACGGGGGTATTTCGCTTCCCCAAGGAACTTGCAACACGTATTGCAGTGGAGTCAGTGCTGGGTTCGATTTCAGAGCCGTCGTCGCTGCAGGAAATCATCTTTTGTTGCTTCAGCGAGTCTGATCTTCAAGGGTATCTTGAGGTCCTGAACGAGGCTCTCTGATCGGGTCGCAGGCCAGACTCCAGCAACTTCGGGGTTACCGGGGCCTGGCGTGCTGCGAATCAGGACCTTCAGGTCAAAGCCAGGACGCTGAGAACGATGACCAGAAAAGCCCAGCGCGGAAGGAAATTGGGGTGTTCCTTGATTTTGAAGTCATCGACGACATTCAGGAAGTCGATGACCTTCTGGAAGCCGGCAAAGGCGCAAGTTTTTTCCTCTGAAGGCTGCGTAGAATCGCTCATGATGTACCTCACATTGTAATTTTTCTTGAATCAGTGAGGTCCTTCTCAAGGACGCGACCGGGAAAACCGGGCGACGGCACAGTCCTGCCGTGTTCTCATGATACCGGAAGAGCACTTCCCGTGTTTAGGGGTGAGAAGCTGCGCTGAATCGATGCGCCTCTGATCCGGGGACACAGCGCCAGTAGGGCGCGGCGATCTCGATCTTCGCATCCAGCGCGACCGCGGCATGCCAGGGCCAACGGGGATCAAAGATCATGCCGCGGGCGACCCCGACCAAATCTGCCTTGCCGGATGCCACCAGGGCCTCTGCGGCCTCAGGTTCCTGAATCAGACCCACCGTGATGGTGGACATGCCGGTGGCCTTTCGAATGGCCTCGGCAAAAGGCACTTGATATCCAGGCGCCAGAGGGATCTTCTGCAAAGGGGTCAGTCCACCGCTCGAGACATGAATATAGGCGGCGCCTGCCTCCTTCAGGGCTTTGGCAAAGAGGGTACTTTCCTCCAGATTCCATCCCCCCTCGGCCCAGTCACTTGCAGAGATCCGAACGCCGATGGGAAGGCTGTTCGGGATCCGATCGCGCATTTCGCGGAAGATTCTGAGTGGGAGCCGCATGCGATTTTCAAGTGAGCCCCCGTATTGATCTTCGCGATGATTCGCGAGCGGGGAGAGAAATTCATGGAGAAGGTAACCGTGGGCGGCATGGAGTTCGATGATGTCAATTCCGAGACGCTCTGCTCTGACAGCTGAGGCGACGAAGGCTTCGACAATCCGGTCAATTTCAGAGGAGACCAATGCGGTGGGCGAAGGATCCCCTGCGGTAAAGGGGATGGGTGAGGGGGCCAGGGGGATCCAACCGCCTTCTGTCGGGGGAACCCAGCTCCCTCCCTGCCAGGGGCGATGGGTCGAGCCCTTGCGCCCGGCGTGAGCCAGCTGAATGGCCAGAGGAATTGAAGAGTATTCCCGAACAATGTCCAGGGTCTGCTTCAGTGCCAGCTCAGTGGCATCGGACCACAGTCCAAGATCCCATGGCGTAATGCGTCCCTCGGGTGATACCGCCGTCGCCTCGATGATGAGAAGCCCTGCCCCTGAAAGAGCCAGATTCCCGAGGTGTAGAAGATGCCAGTGCGTCGCAAGGCCATCCTGGGCCGAGTACTGGCACATGGGGGGAATCACGATCCGATTGGATAACGCCACGTTACCAAGGGTATAAGGCGAAAAAAGGACGCTCACACGAAAAACTCCGTATCAGGGTTGCGGGTTAGCCGCAAACTCTAAGGGGAGGCCGGCACTCTGGCAATTCGGGCAGCAATTTGCCCGCTCACTCATGCTATAGCCGAGGCAGGATGAAGCGAGCGGCCAGGCCGCCAACAATGAGGAAGAGAGCCCCTGGAAACATGACAAAGGGCGGATGAATAAAATCAGCACCGGTCCGAATGCCGATCACGCAATAACCGATCAGCATCAGGGCGCCAAGGCCCAGGAGGATATGGGAAATGAGTCGCATGAGGTCTCCTTACGTGAGTGCAAACAAGAAAGTAGACCCGATCCATTCAATCAGGTTCCTGTGGATTCTTTTCGAAACACCGAAGTCGTACAGGATGTCCGACGACCGTCCGAGACGGAGAGTCAGTGTGTTACAAGGCCGCGGAAAAAGCTCTGGGGTTTGCACTTATGATTTTAATGTCCAATAGGACAGCGCGCTCTCGCGTGCGCTTTCCCAGAGAGCGTTGAGATCGATATCGGCGGTGTAGAAAGCGGTGCTGGAAAGGCCCAGAAAGAGCAGCGAGGCCACGATGCGAGTCGCCCTGACCGGTAGTCGATGGGCAATACGGTCCCCGAGAAAGACCACAGGGACATTGGCAAGCATCATTCCGAACGTTGTGCCCATCACCACCATCGTCAGATCGGACTGATGCGCCGCCAGCGCAATGGTGGCGATCTGGGTCTTGTCCCCCATCTCAGCCAGAAAGAAACTCACGGTCGTTGCGGCAAAGACACCCAGCGCACTCTGGTTATCAACATCCTCATCGAACTGATCAGGGATCAGGATCCATACCGCCATGACCAGAAAAACAAGGGCCAGGACCAGATGGAGGAGCGTTGGATCTAGCGCCTCGCCGATCCAGTGCCCGAGGGCCCCCGCAAGTCCATGGTTGAGGAGGGTGGCAATCAGAATCCCCCCGATGATGGGCCAGGCTCGCTGAAAACGCGCAGCCAGAAGCAGGGCCAGGAGTTGGGTTTTATCGCCTATTTCGGCCAGAGCCACCATACCGGTGGAGACGCTGAAGGTATGGAGGTCGGGAAGAGAGGTCATTGGCATTGGAAATGAAAAAGGGCATCGGGAAAGGCCAATTGTACAGTCTGTATTTGTACTGATTTTTAGCGCGCGACTGAAGTCCTAGTCTTCCCTGCGAAAGCGGTAGCCGGGATCCCGGACCGCCAGGATTCGGTGACCCTTGACTCTGGAGCCTCTCACGTGAGCACCTTCATGCCTTCTTACCGTCCCCCGGCGGTCGCAGGTCTCTTTTATAGCAGTGACCCTCAGATCCTCGATCAACAGATTCATCGTTGGCTAGATGTCACAGTCCCAGGTGCATCAGACCACTGTCCCAAGGTTCTGGTGGTCCCACATGCAGGTTATTTCTCCTCAGGAGAAATCGCGGCTCTGGCTTATGTGCTCCTCAAACCCTTTAGTCATCAGATCAGACGCGTGGTTCTTCTTGGCCCAACGCATCGCCATGGTCTTCATGGCATGGCCATTCCCTCGGTAGATGTCTTTCAAACCCCAATTGGCCCCATCACGCTGGATCGAAAGACGATGGCGGATTTACTGATGAATTCGGAGGTGATGGTGAGTGATGAGGCACATGCCTTTGAACACTCACTCGAGGTGCAACTGCCTTTTCTAAAGCGTGTCCTTACCGATTTTGTCATGGTACCCCTCGCGATTGGACGGACCGACAGTGATGCCGTCTTTGGGGTAGTGGAGCAACTGTGGGGTGGGGATGAGACCCTGGTGATCGTCAGTACGGATCTTTCCCACTTTCTGACCAGTACGCGGGCCTCTCGGCGTGATCGTCAAACCCTCGAGAAGATCATGCGCTTGTCACCGACCCTGGAACCCGAGGATGCCTGCGGAGCTTTGGCCTTGAATGGGGTCCTGCGTGCATCTTCCCAGCGTGGGCTCCATGCCAAACTGTTGGCAGCAACGCATTCCGGGATCACCACCGGTGATATGCGCCGGGTGGTGGGCTATGGCACTGTCGCTCTTTGGTAGCTCCATGAGATCCATGATGGCCGGGGTTGCGCAAGCATGGCAGGTAGAAACAATTGAAGCCAGCAACTTCTACCATGTACTTCCTGGCTCGAAGGTGGTCCGTATCGGGCTATCCCGATGCGGGGAGGAGCTTGCCTCCGGTGCGCAGGCATGGACGCCATGGAACATCACACAACTGGCTGAGCTTCATGGCATTCAAAATGTAGGCTTCGGCGATCTTGAACGCCTTATTCTTGCGGAAAGTTTCGTTGATGTCGTAGAGGCATTTCAACAGGACGGCATTGGCGTTCTGATCTCCAGCGCAGGGATCATGCCCGCAGAATCCCGAAACGAGTGTTTTCAGGGTGTAAAGGCCGTCAACCTCGACCTCAAAGGCTTTACGGATGCCTTTTATGTTCAGCAGACCGGTTCGCAGTTGCGTCCCGTCCTTGAAACTCTTCTGCATCTTTACCATGAGAATGACTGCTGGCTTGAAATCACGACCTGTCTCATATCAGGGCTGAATGACCATCCTGTCGAGATTGATGCGATGACCAAATGGCTGGTGAAGCATCTCGGTCACGATGTGCCACTCCATCTAACGACCCATGACGCCAATGGACCGTTTGAAGCAGCTTTTTCCCCATCGGCAGCCATGCTCACGCGCGCTCAAACGATTGCCAAAACCAATGGGCTCTCGCATGTCTATATTGATCATCCAGGCTGCCATGACGGATCCAATACCGGCTGTGACTGTTGTGGGCGGACCTTGATTGTTCGCCAAGCAGGAAAACTGTTGCGCAATGATCTGATGGAACGGAATCAATGTCCTTCGTGCGGTATGAAACTTGAAGGACGGTTCCTTGAATCATTCTGGTCTCCCACAGCGATCAGAGGGAACAGGAAATCGAGTGAGGCCTTTCAAAAGTCCTTGGGCGAGCGGTTCCGCGGGGGCGATGGATCTGCTCCATTTCGATGACGCAGTGTCAACCGAAGCAATGCTTGATCAAACGATATGAGATTATTTATGCTCAGATTTCCAAGTGATGCGATTGCCTATCGAGACAGGAGGGAAATTGCGGTTCTGAGTTCTGCCCGGTGGCCCTTTTCCATCGGACGAAGTGGATTTCAATTCACGACGAAGAACCGCCGTCTCTCTTTCTCATTCGCAGGATCCACTCAACGTTTGGCTCCTGTCCCCGGGGGGGGATTAAGTCTCGTCATCAACCCTTGCCGAAGTGGCTGTTCGTGTCATCGAAGAGTCTCTCTTGCGCCGTGGCTGCCTTTCACAAAGCCAAGGCCATGGGCTTCGTTGAGATTCCGTGGAGGTCGATATGAAAAAAACTGAATCATCCCAACCGGTGGTTGGGCGCCGCTATGGCCATTGGTTGATCACGGCAGACGCCTCGCGCGTCAATGGGGATCTGCGCTATCCCTGCCGCTGTGATTGCGGCGAAGAGCGTCTGGTTTCCGCGATTACGCTAAGAAACGGGACTTCCACCAGTTGTGGTTGCATGCGGGGCGATCGCAAGGGTAAGCATGCCGACCCCGATCTTTTGCCCACCCCGCCTGAAATTCAGCGAATCTTCGATCTCATCAGTCAGGGCATACTTCCGCCTGCCGATCAGTTCACCAGCAAGGAAGGGGAGCCAACCTGGTCCTTTGCGGCCATTGCCAAGATCATTGGTGTCAGCAAGGATGAATTTCGCGAGTTACTGCAGGGCGTGGGTCCTCGATTTGAGAACGAGGCCCTTGGCGGGGCTGCCGAATTCCAGGCAATGCATGCGGCGAGTGGGAGTTTTCAGCACGCTGAACCGGCCTGAAAAATTCCCCCTATTTGTCTTGTCTGACCCGAAAAGGTCGAAAACACAGGCCACACGGTTTGACGGGGTCTTTAGCGCCCCTATAACTCAGTTCAGCCAGGCACAAGTCTGAAGGTCCTCGAGAGCAACGATATCGAGAGCCTTTTCGTGAGTGCTTTCCAGAATGACTCGCGGAGGACATCCGGCCATGAAGGCTTCTTTCCAGCGTTGAGCGCAAAGACACCACTTGTCACCGGGCATCAGCCCCGGAAAATCAAATTCGGGGCGGGGTGAAATGAGGTCGTTCCCGCGCGCCAGCGAATACTCAAGGAACCCTTCGGTGACTCTGGCGCAGATCACATGAAGCCCCTCATCATCCTCATTGGTCCGGCAACAGCCGTCACGGAAATAGCCGGTCAACGGATCTAGCGAGCAAGGTACGAGTTCTGTTCCAAGGACATTCTTTGCTGTCATAACTGCCCGATGATCCTGTTGATTAGAAAAACTTTCCCCGAACGAAATTAAGGGGGGGTGAATGGAAAGACGGACCCGTGCTGGTCTCTTCAACCCCAAAGTGCGGGCGGTCGTGAAGTTCATCCAGTCCATGGCGGAATCCCGGTTTTCCACCCAAGCTAGGACTCTTGAACCCGGCAGGAGTTCTTGCAAGGGGGGTATAGTCGCCGAAGTGGTTGTGCGTGAGATGCAGTGGCATGAAAAACCTCCAAAAATCATCCCCGTTGGTTTGGAAGCAATCGTTCCTCTTCGGGGAGCAGGAGGTCGACGCTTTAGCAAGCATTTTTGAGTCGCCCTGCAAGTTGTCTTTAACTCGGCGACCAGCCCGAAGGCTGAAAACAAAAAACCCGTCCGGCTTTCGCCTTGACGGGTCCTTACCCGGTTTAGCGAAATTTATTAAGCGCCCGCAAGCGGAACAAATCGGCGCTGAAAGGAAGATTACTCCCCGATCTTCGATTTCGCAACACTCAATTGGTCACCAACATTCTCCTTGATGGCAAATCGATGGGAATTTTAAATTTTCAGGCTGTTTGTCTGCTCCTTCTTCTGATTGGGGCATCGTTCCTGAGGGCAGAGCAGGCTCCTGAGCAAATATTCGGGCTTTTGGGAGACCTTGGGGTTTATGGGAATTTCGGAAAGGGATCGCCTTGGCTTTTTGACTACTCCTCTCCCTGAAGGAAGAGGATTCCTGCTTCACTGAGGATTGCTCATGCCGGTTGGCGACACAAGTCTGACATTCTCTCCACGGGCTAACACCGCAAGTCCTGCGGCTT
>JBEGVN010000056.1:0-13875 GCA_041178325.1 Pseudomonadota bacterium | reverse complement strand
TCAGGTCAGTCCATTCGCCTTTTTAATCCCGACGGAATTGCACGATCCTATTCCCTCGCCAGCGTCTACGGCATGGATTCGATGCTTACGCTTCATGTCAGGGAATATCCACAAGGAAAGGTGAGTCGATGGGTTCATCACGGACTTTCGATCGGCGATGAGATCAACATCAGCGAACCCATGGGGGAATGCTTCTACCTGCCTGGGGATCCCGAACAATCATTATTGATGATCGCTACTGGATCAGGCCTTGCTCCCCTCTATGGAATACTGCGGGATGCTTTGCAACAAGGACATCAGGGGCCCATACACCTCTTCCATGGCGCGCGAACGGTTCAGGGCCTTTATTTGGAAGATGAACTCAATGTGCTAATGGCACAGCATCCACAGGCACGGTATCAGGCCTGCGTCTCAGACCCTCACATGACGCTGCCGTCTCATATCCTCAGGGGCCGTGCATCCGCTATCGCCCTGAAGACCCATCCCAGCCTCAAGGGTTGGCGCGTTTTCCTGTGTGGAAATTCCGCTATGGTCCGAGCAACGCAAATGCAGGCGTTCATGGCAGACGCTAGCCTGAATGAGATTCATGCCGATCCATTTGATAGCCAAAGTTCCGGCTGATTTACATGCAGCGGATTTCGATCTTTTCGTTTCGAACTTCGTTAGCCTCAAAATTCAACTTTTGACTGCCGCCTTTGAACGGGAGGATTACTCGAGATATGGCGTAGGATTCCAGGTGGAGGGCTTATTTGGTGGTAATGGGACCGTTGGTGTCGAGTTTAGCTCCCGTCAAAATCGTTTTCCCATTAAAAAAGACGTTAGTCACGGTTGCCCCAGAGAATATTGCACGCGGTAAGCAGGCGTTCCTGAGGTTGGTCATTTCCAAGGTCGCCCCGGAGAGGTTAGCTCCCGACCCATTGACCCGAAATAGATTTGCGCTGTTGAGATCTGCACTGCTCAAGTTGGCGTTGTCCATAATCGCCTTGGTTAAATTGGCTTTACTAAAGTCTACACTTGAGAAATTGGTACTGATCGCAACCACTCCGGACAAATTAGTCTCGCTCATTACGGCAGATGAAAAATTAGATCGCGTCAGGTTGGCCTTGCTGAGATTAGCTTTGGAGAGCTTGGCTGACTGTAATGATGCACCCCCAAGGGAAGCGCCCTGGAGTTTGATACCTGTCATGGTTGCCTCATCAAACACGGACTCACTCAACTGTGCCCCGCTGAAGTTGGCATTGGTCAGGATTGCTTTACGAAAATCTGCATTGATGAGAATGGAAGAGGACAAATTTACGCCAGTGAGATCAACACCCGCAAAATTTGTCTTGCGGCAAAAGGTGCGGACCTTAATGTGACAACCATCGACAAATTTGGGCGTCGTGCTCGTTGGATTTGGCGTTGGCTTGGGCGCCGTTGGCGATAAAGAGGTGGGACCCGTTCACTTGGCCGAAACGGTAGCACTGGGCTCAGACGTGACCCCCGAATTCCCCGGAGCGATTGAAAAATCGGGCACCCCGCCATTCACACTACCGATAAGGACGTATTGGCTGATGTTCCCTGACGCATCAGTCTGGCCAGTGAATGTGATGTTTGTCTGCACATCCTGTGTGTAAATGTTACCGCCCCCATCCGCAAAGCTGAAGGACACAAGATAGGGAACCAGATCGGTGTTCGCATCCAAGCTTTTTGGAAGCTTATTCAGCGTAATCGAACCAGAGAAGATCGTTCCCGGTGGAAATCCACCAACTCGAGTCGTGGAGGAGCCTACCGAACTGAAAGTATAGTTAACGTTTGCCCAGCATACGGAGGCGAAAAGGGATAAGAGCAATCCGGCTAATGATTTCATTGGAGTCCGACCAGCAATAAAAGAGCGCCCTTAAGCATTGCATTTCATTCTATCAGCCAGGCCAATTCGGACAATTGAACTGCCCCGGGCTTGCCAAGAAAACTTGACTCGTCCATCCGACATGACAGCTTTCAACTTGTCCGATAGATTGGCAGGCGGTTTCCATGTGATGAACCCCACCATGAGGCATTGATCATGTTTTCAAGAAAAAACGGACACGTTGTGGCTGCGGCCATCGCTCTGGCCCTGACCGGCTGTGTCACACAGCAAACCTTTGACCGGGAGCACGACCTCAACGTCCAACTCCAGTCCGAAGTCGATAACGACAACATCAAGATCGAAAAACTGAACGACCGCCTCAGAATAACGATTGAGGACAGCATTCTCTATCCGTCCGGAAAGGCAGAACTCTCGGCAGATGGACGCAAAGCACTCGATAAGATCATCCCGACCCTCAAGGATGCCGATTCAGATCATCGCATCGAGGTCGAGGGTTATACGGACGATGTCCCTGTCGGCAAGGCCCTCAAATCCAAATACAAGACCAACTGGGAGCTTTCATCGGCTCGGGCAGCGAGTGTCGTCGAGTATCTGCAAAACAAGGGTGTGGACCCAAGTCGCCTGACCGCCTCGGGGCATGGGCAGTATCAACCGACAGCTGACAACAGCAGCGTTGATGGCCGTGCTCGGAACCGAAGAACCGACATCGATTTGGTTCCGGTCAATAACGGGCAATCCTCAAACAGCAAATAGAACCCATTTCTCGATGGTGGCGTTCCCTGAAGGAAGGCCACCGTCCAGATCACCTGATTCATTGAGGATTTCAGGATAGCGTCATGACAATACACTTCAAGCCACTTCGTTTTCTGCTTCCAGCCTTCATCTTCATCTTTGCACTTCAGGGTTGTGCAACCCCCGGACAGCGAGGTGCTTCGACCGGTGCTGTCATGGGAGGCGGGATAGCACTGCTCGCTGGCGCTAGTCCCTGGGGTGTTCTTGGCGGTAGCCTCTTGGGCGGCGGCGTAGGTTACGTCGTTGGCAATAACACCGGCCTATTTAGATAACCTGAAGCACTATGTTCAAAAAAATCCCCCTCAAGGTTTTGATCCTCGGCATCTCCATTGGCTCTTCTTCCGCCCTCGCAGCCGAACCTGCCGATAACGTGCACGAAATGATTTACAAGACCTGCCGGGAACTGCATGGGAATCTGAATCAGCAAGAAACCCTCATGGGTCCCTTGATTGAGTCTGCTGCTGAAATATATCGGGTTGACCTCAAGACGCCAGGTACCATTCAGAATATTGCCTGGCTGATTCGGACCGGTTGCAGTGTTTGGCCTGATGCCTATGCCTCAGCCATTTCAGCAAAAGCGGTACGCGCGCTCGGTGAGAATAGAAAACCCACGCCGACAAAACTCTTTCCTCATGCCGATAGGGCACTAACTGACTGTGATCAATTCGACCAGCAGACCCCAGCTGAACGAAAGGCGGTAACCGATATGATCGACGGTTATGTCACTGCCCACTATAAGGCCAGACTCCCGAATTATTGGAACGACGAATATTTGACCAACAGCGTCCACAATGCCTGCCAAATTGCTCCTGGAAGCTATGTCTTTGAAATCATAGGCCAACTGGTTCGCACATCCGGCAAAAACGGGGCGGACTCACCACATTAAGGGTCGGGATGCGCCCTCCTTTAGAGCCTCCATCCCTAAAATTCCAAATTTTGCCAGGATACATGGAGCCGCTTGGGAGGGGCATCGTCGCCCTTAGGGTATTTGCCTGTCATACAACCTTCACCACATGCCGGGATAATCCCTTAAAGCAAAAACATTAACCTACCCCGGTCCTAATGGATTCTGTTCTAAGTACGCGGCAGATCATTCCAGCGTTTTTCGTCCTGGTTTTTTGCCTTTCAGATCCCGCACTCGCAGTAAGACCCTTTGTCACTGACGATGCCCGGATTGCAGACTATGGTCAGATTGAAATCGAATCCTGGATGGAAATCACGCATGCCGAAGGGGGATTTGGAGACGCTCCGGGTCTTAACGCGATGTTCGGCATCACGCCCACGGATTGGCTGGAACTCATTGCAGGGACAGGCGTTGCCCGAGCCTCCAACGATCGATGGGCCATCGCCAATCCCATCATGCAAACCAAGGTCCTGTTCACTCAAGCGGGGGCTGATGGATCCCCAGGGTATGCATTTGTATCCGGCGCAACCTTTGATGCGGGTCAAACCACCTTAGCTGCAGGTGCATCTGTCGATGAGAGCACAAACCCCAAATACAAACTGGGAGATAACTACTATGCCATTGGACTCATGACCTACCGGTTGTTTGACGACACGGTTCAACTGCACACAAATTTTGGCCTGCGTGCCGAACACCAAAGCGGTATCGGACTGAGGCTTCGACCCTACTGGGGTGTCGGATTGGATGCAGAAATGCTAAGAAAGGATATTCACGCAATCGCCGAGGCCTACGCCGGGGATCCTCTTGAATACAATGCGCCTCTCTATGCAGGACAGTTTGGCGCCCGCTGGATTTACAGCGATTACGTGAACATTGACCTCACCTTTGGCGCTCAACCGACCATGAACACCTACAGGCAAACAACCAGTTCGGTGGAGGTCTGGGGACAGGTTGGCCTTCGCCTGCTATTTGATGCCTTTACCCATGACGGTAGGCCCGGCAGCGCCGATGGTGCAGTTGGCCTCTTTCCAAGAATTCACTGAGGCCCACAAAGACCATGTGCTCAGTGTGTATGGAGAATCGCATAGGCAGCACGAATAGGCCTTTGGCTTTGCTTTGATGATTGGTCAGAAAGGATTCCGCTCCGAAGGCGACTTAAGAAAGTCCGATCGCCTTGTCTCAACTCTGATTTGAGCTCCACAGGAGGAGGTTGATCGCTCGCAATCGCGATCACCATTTCTTCTCCAAGGGGTTTCCCAACCGTCAGGGTCCGGGGGGGCTGTCCTAAAACAATGTGCTCTTGAGTCTCTTCGAAACCTGATGGAACAGGGACGGTCAGCGGAACAACACTCCCATCCGCTTGGAGGTAGAAGACGCTCAAATACTTTTCTTGTGAAGGTCTCTGAATGGTCAATATGACCGGATCCCCTTCATTCAGACTGATCTCAGACTGACCATTGATGAGAATTGAAAACCCATTCTGGTTAGCCAAAAGGGGCTTCAAGGTTTGAATCGCCTCACACTGTGGCCAGGGTCTGACCTCAATGGCGATTTTGTCTGATTCAGTGCCTACAGTTTTCTTGAGCCACGCTGACAGTTGCTGTTGCGTCGCGACATCGCCCACGATGCCCTGAAACCCTGGAGTGCCTTTTCTTGCTTGAATTGAGGCACAGGGAAGTGCCTTTTCAACGTCATCGATTAGGTGTTGAGAGACGGGTTGCCCGTGATCATGCGATGCCTTCTTCTCTGTCCGCGGCATGTTTTCTGGAGGTCTCGTTCCTTTCATGACCTCCTCGGGCACCATGACAAAGGCATTCTGGATTCGCTTCATCATGGCCGCATAGGAAATCCAGCCAAATCCGCCTTCCCCCCAATTTTCCCCCCATGAATTGACGACCTTGAAGGCGCGCCGCTCATCGTCATACCCCACCACGACCAGGGCATGTCCGCCGCTGGAGCTGTCACCGACATCCGCGTAGGTGCCCCTTTTCATCTGATAGAAGCCTGAGGTGACCCAAAGTCCAACCACTATCGGATTCCCCTGATAAATTTCCGCCTTGAGTGCATCGATTTCGGCGGTCTCGACCCTAGCCCAGCTCTTGATGCGATGATTCTTTGCTTCGGTTAACTGCGCGGGAGTGGGCTGGCGGGAACAATCCTTGGGATCATAGGGAAATTCAGAAAATCCGACCACGCCAACGGTTTCAAGAAGCCTGAGGCCAGATGAAATGCTGCTCCCGGAATCACAGCTTCCCTCTTTGGTTTGGTTGTAGATGAAGGATGGGCTGAAGGGCTCAGGTGGAATGAGATCAGATCCTGATTCCCGCCGGGCGTAATAAGACCGCGCTGCATAACCAAGAGCCCAGCCTACGCAGGAGGACTGAGCACCCTGCCGCCCCACTGGCGGAAAAAAATCAGAAAGATCCTGACTGGCAGGGAGAAAGTTTCGATACGCCGGCCGGACCGGGAATGTTTTGTAGGACTTGGGATTCTCGGGGATAAAACCGCCACGGAACTCTTTTGCTAAAAGGGGCCCAGATCCGCTGACGAGCCAAGCCGTTAAAAATAAAACAGCCCATCGTCTCACTTTGGGCAGCCTTTGAAACAGAATCGTCCCGAAATGGGTGAGCTTGAAATCCAGGGTTGTTGTTCCCCACCTGTCGCATTGGCCACCAGAAGACCCACTTCATTGAACGTTCCAAAGAGATCCAATTCTGAGTCGGCCAGCGCATAGGCTAGTGCCTTGGCAAACGGGCTGTTCTGGCCCGATGGACCATCCTGAGCAATATTTCCGGGTTGCGTTGCATAAACAATGATCGAACCTCTGGGGGCGCGCATTTGGGCCAAACCCGCCCCGCTTTCCCGAATGCCCCTGCCCCCAAAGGGATTATTGCGGCACGCATCCAAAACAATGATGTTAAGTCCTGTTCTGCTGTCCTCCATTTCCTGGAGCAGTGAATCCACCTCAATGGCCTGCCTTGAAAGGTCAGCGATACGACTCGGATTAGCATCGGTTGGCACCAGAAAGTTTGAGCCATTCACCTGAATTCCGTGACCTGCGTAATAGAAAAATCCAACAGCGCCTGGGTGCTGACTGAGGAGCCTGCCAAAATCTGCAATAGCCCGCTCGATCTTTGGTTTAGTTAGATCCAAAAGAGCACCGCCGCCTACCAGTTCAAATCCGGAGGCCACTATTTGCTCGCTGATGAATCTAGCATCGTTCGAAGGATTACTCAGGGTAGGAATGTGATCGTAATGGGCGTTACCGATTACCAATGCCACCCGATACTCGCCAGGAACCCTATTTGCCGTGGGAGCATCCGTAATCGTCAACGCATGCGGCTGTATCGGAGCTTGCTCCGGGCGATCGATGACCGAAGGAGCGATCGGCACTTGCGTGGCCGATGCATCCTGCTTTATCACTTCAATAGGTGTCGAAATGGGTTCAGGAGGGATGAATGAGGGAGTGGGAATGGTAGCCGAAGCTGTCCCGCAAATACCCGCTTGCTTGAGGGTTCCGACGAGGCGAGTGGCTAATTGCCGCCCCAAACTTCGGATCAAGTTGTCCATAAGCTGCCCTTCCGTGGCAAGGGCACTCAAATCTTGACTGCCATTCGATGAAGGAATTTGACGTTCTTCAGTGGCCTCGTCGAATGAATTCAGGATTTTTTGGGTATTCGGTTCAATCAACTGCGCCCTAATCGATGCTGTCCAGAGGATGGAATGCAATTGGACACCGTATCCGCTGTACCGACCTTGCGCCTGATCAATGGATATGGGCGCGATCCGCAGCACCAACGCTCCAGTTGCATTCGGAGACCGCACAACAGCACCGCGAGCAGCGATCGTGCAAGCCTTCTCAGCCAATGCATGCTCGGTTGCCATGGAGAAGCTGTAATCAGCCTCGCTTGCACTACCCGGCTCAACCAATAGCCGATCGTAAGCCCACGTCTGGTTCGTCTGAATCATCGTGAACAAGATAAGGAAAGCGAATAAGAATCGCAGCACGAAGAATCCCCTGCCAACCTGAATTAGGGTTGTGAAGGTTTTTTGAATCGGTCTGGAAGTGATTCGATCACCCGTTCGGCTACCCCCTGTACCGTTCCATGCAGATCGCCAGCACCAAACAAATCCATGTCTCCGAGCCCCCCTGAAGCATATGAGGAGACCCATTGGATGGAACCATTTTCAACATCAATCAAGCGCGCATCGATGCCGGCATTGTGAACCGTGTAGGACCCTGAGTGGTACTGCCCCTTGCGGTCTGTATAACTGCTGTCACGGGTTTCTGAATAGGCTTTGGTCAAGTGAACCATCAAGATGCCCCTGACATTCAGCATTTGTCCCAATTTCACCCGGTCACTCTGTGTCAAGCCGGAGCCTTGGAACTGAATTTCCCCAACCAACTGCTGGACATCATTTCGAGATACCACCGAGTATCCTTTATTCATCAGGCCCATCACGAAAGCATCTTCGATGGTACGACCGAAATCGGTCTGTTCAACAAGGACTGCAAGCGTGTTGTATCTTTCGGGTGAAAAAGAAGCTGAAACGCTCTTTTTGGGCCCACCAAACCCGGAACAACCGCACAAAAATAAGAGCAACAAAAGAAAAATAGAAAACAGGGTCCGCTTAATCATGAGCCGCCTCTTTCCACGTTGATTTGGATTTTCGCTTCCATGCACAACATCAAAGACAATTCAGTCAGTTATCTTAGTACAAGACTGAATTCGTTCGGTTCCATCAAGGTTGCTCCAGCGTTTCTGAGGGCCCCAGCTAGACTAAGAGCCCATTAGGAATAAAGGGAATCAGCGAATCGCTCTCCCCGTTTAGGGGTGCTGTGGAACTTCTTACCAGAATTACGGATCCTACTAGCGAACGGGAGAGTACCCTTGTGAGACCCTTGAAAAAAGCGTCGAAACAAAAAACTGCACAATCGAATCTTCAGACTTAATCTCAAAATTCCATGTGCGGCGTAAAATCGCACTTCGATATGATCTGGCTGAATTATTCAGCGATTGCAAAGCTATCCGGGTAACATCCCCACTGAGCTTAACCTGCACAGAGCCGATCGGCCGACCCATAACAACAACAAGATAAGGAACCGGCACCCGTGAAAAGAGTCACCTATGTCAGCTCGGCCACAAGGACCATCTCAGAAGCCGAACTCGAGCAGATTTCAACTGCATCCGTACGTAACAATTCCAAGGTGGGGGTCACGGGCATCCTTTTGCTATGTGGTGATTTCTTCTTTCAGATACTTGAGGGTGACGATGAAGCCGTTGACCAGGTGCTCGAGAGAATTCGGCACGATCCAAGGCATCATGACATCCAAATTCTCAAGGTCGAAAATGGCCAAGACCAACGCCAATTCGCCGATTGGTCAATGCGAACGGTCTACCTCGATTCGATCAATGACACTCTGATTCTCGCAATCCGCATGATGCTGGCCAATTTGGCCGAGTCACGCTCCATTCTTGAACGATACACGCAACCTGCGGTTCTTGATTTCCTCTTCAATGGCACAAACCCCTTGGATTCATCGATGAAAACGGAAACCAAAGTGGTTTTATTCGGTGACATTGCGGCGTTTGATGCCCTATCAAGCTTCTATTCGACTGAAGAGGTTGCGGACCATGCCAGCTGCTTTCTCGAGGTACTATCGAATGCCGTAACGCGCCACGGCGGGCAGGTCAATAAATATATCGGGGACAAAGTCTTGGCGTATTTCACCCCGGAACAAGCCGATGAAGCCGTTTTGAGCTGTTTGGAGTCCCTGCAGGAAATTCGAGCCTTAAGAGCAAACGCCGCACAGTGCCGATTACGGAATTTCTTGTATGGCGGCTTCGGTCTGGCTATGGGGCCTGTCATCGTGGGTAACTTTGGAAGCTCAATGAAGCTCGATTACACGATTTTGGGAAACACTGTCAACATTGCTTCTCGCATTGTCGGTATTACCCGCTCAACCGGCCGCGCCCTGATGATGGAGGAGTCAGTCAGAAATGCCTGTCAGAGAACATGGGATTGGGATCCGCTGGGTGAATTTCAGCTCAAGGGCCAGGTTGAAGAATCCAAGTGTTTCAGTCTCAAAGATGAAGTTGTCTGCGATACCCGGACCATCGATGAAATGATCAGACAAGTCCTCAGTACAACAGAGGAGCATCGAAGAAATTGTGAGTGCTGATCATCCAAGGCCACTGCAATTTCTCAAAAGATCAATCGGTAAGGCCCCATCGAACCTAAACCGCTATGTGCGGTCCAACCGTCAGGTTAGGAGGATTCTAAACCCCGTAGGATCGAGTGGCTTGTGAGTTAAAGTCGAATTCTCCATCAAATAACAATTGGAAATTATCCAATCGATGGTTTTCATCGAAATATCGGTTCGAGTTGACTTACCGATGGAGGTTCTTCAAATGGACATCAAAACTGAGATTGAGAAGACCCGGGATGCTCTTCAACAGCAGCGTGATGAGATCAAAGTTCAGATTCATCTCGCGAAACTTGAAGTGAGAGAAGAGTGGAATGCCACCGAGCATCAATTCCACATGCTTGAGGAAAAGCTGAAGAACATCACCTTTGATGCAACAGATGCATCGAAGGACGTTCTCGGCAGTGCAAAACAACTGGTTGGTGACATCCAAGCGGCCTATCATCGAATCCTAAGGCATCTTTAAAGGATGCCGTTCCAATGGAAAATACCTCAATTCTGGATCGTGTCCCGTGTGAAATTTCTGGAATGCGACAAGAACCACGGGTGGTGGAATCTCCCAACCCGGTACGTGAAGCAACCTTAAATGGAACAATGGTTCTTTTAACTCATGGCTCAAACCTGATCCGACATGGCCTCTAATCACCCCAGATGACCAAACCATCCAAGACATGCCGAATTGTTGTTGCAGGAGGCGGCTACGCGGGGCTGGCTTCCTTGATCACGCTTCGGGGGCAGTCCAATGCGGCAGAAATCATTCTGATCGACCCCCAACCCGACCACTTCAAAATCACTCAGGTTCACGAGACCTTCAGGAAGCCCCTCGAAACCCTCAAACTTCCTTTTCATCTGCTCGAGAAACGCTTTGGCTTCGAGCATGTCGCAACAGATCTGATCCTTACCGAATCGAAACTTTCTGAGTACAACAAGGAACGCGTCATTCGCCTTGGAAACGGCTCGGATCTCACATTCGATTACCTGATTCTATCGGTGGGTACCGGAAGCAGAACCGTGGGGCTTGAGAACAGTATCAAAACGCTCACCCTGGATGATTTTGTAAAGACTCCCGGACCGGAACTACTCGGCCGTGATTTGGGAAAATCAAAAACCAAGCCTTCTGAAATCACTGTTGTCGGAAGCGGCGCGAGCGGAATCCAGTTTCTTTTTGAGATCGCCCATTACATTTCTGAACATCATCTCCCCTGGAAACTGAGACTGATTGACTCTGGATCTCAGCCTCTTCATCAATTTGAACCCAGCCTGGGTCGATATGTCCTTTCGAAAATGGATGAGCTTGGCATCGCCTACCACCCCAACCATTACTTTTTAAGACAAGGAAAAAATGAGGTGGTGATCGAGCATCGCGACACTTATGAGCGGCAAACGTTGGCATCGGATCTTTCACTCTATTTTTCTGGCAAGAACACCCAATCGCGTCTCAAGACCAATTGGTTTGGTCAGGTCAAAGCTGGTCATGAAACCCTTACCCGAATTTTTTCTGCAGGTGATTGCTCGCATTTCAAATCCCCAGGCTCGAACTCCCTGTCTGCGCAATCAGCGGTTCGCAAGGGAAGACTCGTTGCCCAAAACATACTTCGCCAGAATTCATTTTTTGGCTTTAAGTCACCCTATCTTCATCGGGATCTTGGTTACGTAATCAGCATGGGACCTAACGATGCCGTCGGTTGGGTGGGGACACAAAAAAACATTATCGCGGGATCACCCGCACTGGCTGTAAAGAATGTGGTTGAATCACAATACGATCTTCTTCTAGCAGGAACCAATACCTTTGCGCTCTGATTGCGGGTTCCATAATAAGAAAGTACCGATATGAAGCATGCGAGGTAACTAATCATGCTGTTCGGAGAGAAAAAACCCGTGGTGGGACAGGCCCGATGCATTATCAATGCACCCTTGGGGCCCCTGTTCACCCTGATGGGCGAAAACTTCCTTGAGAACTACCGAAGGTGGTCCCCGGAGGTCAAGGAATTGGAACTTTTGACGCCCGAACCGTTCGGTGAGGGTAGCCTGATCCGACAGGTCAGGGTGGACCGTGGGCACAAGTCTGAGTCAACCTTTCGGGTAATCGAACTTAACGATAGTGGTTCGCTTGCCTTCAGCGAAGTAGCCGACAAGTATCGCTGCGCATATCTCCTCGAGCCTTGTTCGGAGAATTCAGACAAAACCGAAGTTTTCTTCAGTTTCGAGTTTCCTGAACTTGAGACCTTCTTGAGGCCGTTCGAGAAACTGGTTCGCATCGCTGTTCAGGAGGGCGCCTCGCAAACCCTCCAAAACCTAAAGAAGTTTGCTGAAAGCGCGCTTTAAAGCACGCAGTCACCAGGAGATTCACAATGTTTTTTGTAGCAGAAAAGGACCCTGGAATTATCCCTCAGGTACTGACCCACATCCTCGATCATTGCGTCAACGGCGTAACGCTGGCTGACCCCGATCTTCCCGACATGCCAATCGTCTACGCCAACCAGGCATTCGAGAAAATTACGGGATATACCCGTGAGGAAGTGATCGGTAAGAACTGTCGCTTCCTTCAGGGCAACAACCGCGATGAAGAAGCCCATGCAAAGATCCGAAGCGCTATTGAAGAGTGCCAGCCGATTGAAATCAACCTCAGGAACTACAAAAAAAACGGGGAGCTTTTCTACAACCATCTGGCGCTGACGCCCCTGTTTGACCAAGAAGGCAATCTGATCTACTACCTCGGAATTCAATACAACGTGACCGAACAAACGCTCGCTGAACTCGAGATTGACCGTTTGAGCGAGCAGTTGCAGAAATATCGTTAGCTTCCCGCTCGAATTGAAAAGACTGTATCAATAGACCTTCATGATGCCGCCCAGAACCTGATAGTCATAAGGCTGGGGGTATGTCACTGGGATATCAACCGCTCCCAAGAGATACCAGTTGTCCGCAATGTGTGTCCTGAAACCCGGACCAATGGTTGTGAAATTTCGACTGCTGGGGCCGCGGTTGTCGATAACCTGAGTAACGTTGGTGGCTACGTAGCCCACCAGATCCCCAAGGAACGGGGCGTAATTGTGATCCGTAAAGTAGTATCCGACGGCGAGGTTCGCCAGATAGGCTGTCCTTGCCCCAGACTGTTGAATATCCCCAGCATAAGGGATCAGAAAACCGGTTCCGCCCCTAACAACCAGCCCCTTCCACCAGTTGCCCCAAAATTCGTACTGTGGCGTCACCGCTGCAAATCCTGCTCCATTGATGGGGTTACCTGTAGGAACCCGGAAATTGACATTGAAGGTCTGCGTCAATTCCTGACTCTCTGAGAGCATAACCTTAGGTTGGATCTGAAAATCGCCGAAGTTGGTCTGCCGACTGCCGTAAAGGTCATTCGAGGCCATCGGAATCGTCGTCTCGATATTCAATCGCTGATTGATAGGGGTGAAATTCACCATGGAAGCCCCATAACCGTCAGTCCCCTGCCCTGGGAGGTTGTGTTGCCAACTGAAGATGGCGATACCCAATCGGTAGAAAACACCTTCAAACGCCAAAAGCCACCCTTGCCGTGGGGCGCCTCCGGCACCATTGGGTGGACTGACCCAAGGCTGATCCCAGCCTTTCGATGCAAAGTCACTGTAGGAGAGTTCCTGCCAATCTTCAGGGTGCGCATAAACATCGCCCCAAATCGATTTCCCCATGGCCTCGGTGAATGAGTAACTCTTTTTGGGTGCTGGAGCCGGAGGCGTTTTTGGGGCAGCCTCGATGCTGGAACGCGTAGAGATCTGATCCGATTCAGGGGCAGCATACGCCAAAGGTCCACTCATGATGCCGAGCATCATGAATAAACGTCCAAAGCGAAAACCGAAATGAGTTCGTGAAGAGATCTTTTGAGCCCTGATGATGAAAAGCATTGGATTTTTTATTTTTAATCGAAACAAGCTCGAGGCGTTAGGTTGAGGACGAAGTCATAGAGTCCTGCCCGCGAATCGGCATAAGGGCTCAAGTGCGAAAGCTGAATGACTCAGAAGCGATAATTCAGAGCCGCTCTGAGGGTGCTGCTGTTGAGATCCGCCCCAACGTGGCCGTTCGGATCGCTGATACAAGAGACCGTTCGGGTATTGAGGTTCTGGGCACTGCCGTAATTGGCAT
>JBEGVN010000055.1:0-7685 GCA_041178325.1 Pseudomonadota bacterium | reverse complement strand
CTTGCCGATGTGAGCACGGAGAGATTATAATTCCCCGCTTGGAGGGTCGTTAGCTCAGTCGGTAGAGCATTGCACTTTTAATGCAGTGGTCGTGGGTTCGAATCCCACACGACCCACCATTGAATTCAAAAACAAAGGCTCACTTCGGTGAGCCTTTGTTTTTTCTGCTTCATAAAAGCGACCATCACATTAAGGACCGAGGCATTGCAGGCATCAGTTCGGCCATACCAATCGCCGGGCGCACCCTTACGATTAAGAACCCTCAGGAAAAAGGAAGTTGAAGTTGAGCTGAGTCCCCCACTGAGGATCGTAGGCAGACCTCTCCGCAAAGTATCTTCCAATCAATGTCACCACAACATTTTGTCCGCCGGGCTTTACAAGGAAGCTCACCCCGGCGTTGACGGGCACCGTCCACTGGTTTCTTGTCCAGTTGTAATAGGTTTCTGAAAACATCCCAAGGGAAATCTCACTTTCAGTCGTGTAGGTCACATTCGGCTGAAATGAAACGAGGTTTTGCGACTGGACTTGCACTTCGGGCGCAAAGCCAAAGGTCTGGTTGGCATTAAAGGCGAAGGTCCAACCTTTAAGCGCATAGATACTTGCCGGCTGCCAGATGATCGCTGCAGATGCCCCAACACCCCATTGGTGAATGCCAATTAGACTTTTTGTGGCCGTTGGAATATGAATCGACGGACCAAAACCGACAAGCAGCATATCTTTGGCAAGAGAGCGCCTCGGAATGAAATAAAACTCCAAGTCCATGTCCCCGAATCCCAACTGCCCAGCGGCCAGAGGAGTAGGGGCAGTTTGGTAAGTCATGTTGATGGTACTTCGGGTTCTAAGCCCCCAGTCATCATTAAAATCCACTGGGATGATTGGACGCATCCTTAGTCTGTAGGTTGATGCGTTGAAGGGGCCCTCGCCACTATCAAAATGATTTTCGATTTGAACCCTGGGAATGTATGCAAAGGGATTTTGAATGTCGTAAAGGAGGTTACCGGAGGATGGCACCTTATTTCCGGCTTCCTCTGCTCCAGAGGCAAAGGTCGCGATCAGTCCGAAGACAACAATAACCTCTACGCCTCGAAGGAGAGAAAAGAAACGTTGTAATGGGAGTTGAATGCCCACAAGGTCTGTCTTGCTCCAGTAGCCAAGCATTCGCGCAGGCGTGAAGAAAGCCTGACTATCGGGGAGTTTAGCGACAATGTCACGCTATTTTTTCGTTATGTATGCTAGGAATCGAACCAAAGGCCCGCTTCTCCTAACCCAGATTCAATCAGTAATGAGCCATGCAGGGTATAGCGACACCTGATTCGCTATGCGCTGAATCGTTTTGTCATGAAATGATTCTCGCTCATTGTTGGGAAAACTTTAGGGACAACGGCTTGTGTATCATCAGGCGGCAAAGCAAAGACACCGATCAGAACCCGACTTAACTGGTCCCAAATAAGAGCTTCAGAGGTCTTTCATGGATATGTATTGGATATATGACATTCCGAGCCTTGAGCTCGGTCTTGGAATAAAAGCAGTTTTCTTATTCATCTCACTGACGGCCCTGGTTGCGACTCGCGGAATAATCGCCAAACATTTCCACAAGTCCTACGAGGCAGATCAGGCCGTCAGCGCGATTTTTGGTGCTGTGGGAATGCTTTATGGCCTTCTTTTGGGATTGGTGGCCGTTGCTGCGTGGCAGAATTTCGACAAGCTAGAGGACCTCGTTGATGAGGAGGCATCCGCCATCATTCAACTCTATCGGTGTGTCAACGTCCTCAAAGATCCCTCACATAAACCCATTCTGGAAGGGATCAAGCTCTACACCAAAGAGATCATTGAAGTGGCTTGGCCCGCACACCGGGTCGGAAAGAGCAACCCTGGAGTGACCGACTTGGTAACCAGCCTTCACCACATGCTCGCTGATTATGAGTTCAAGGCAAAAAATCAACCCACAGCCTACGGTGAGGCCGTCGATGCCTTTTCCGAAATGGTAAAAGCAAGGCGGATGCGGGTGAATGGACTTTACATTGCGATCCCAAAAGAACTCTGGTTTGTGATCATTGGCGGAGCTCTCCTGACCATTCCAATCACCTTTTTCTTTCACCTGCCTTCGCTCAGAACGCACCTTTTAATGACCGGCTTTTACGTTATTTTCCTTGCGGGCATGATCACCTTGATCGCAGTTCTTGATAATCCCATGCGTGGCGAATTAAGGGTCTCAACTGAGCCTTATCAAAAAGCCCTGGATACCATGACAGAAATCGACTCACACCAATAAGGCCTGCAAAATGAGATAGCACTCATGCGAATGGAGCTCTAAATGCCTTGCGCTTGGTTTCGATAGAGAGGCCATGACCGCTCACTCTGGGGTTTTAGGTGTGAGACTCTGATTTTCCAGAGCTCACCTGTGGATTCGAAGAGGGATACACAGTTTGTACCCCTCCAATCGGATCGATTTGATCAATGGCCGATTGCCAAGTGAAGGTCTTAGCTTCGACCGAATGCGGGTCAAGATGACCGCCAGAGCACGACGACCCACATCGTCGGCGGGCAACTCCAGGATCTCTAGTAGCCTCAGGGTTGAAAGTTTTTGATCTGGGGCCTGCGCGAAGGCTCCCAGAATCTTGACGGCCACTTCCCCAAGGCTGAAAAACTGTTGATTAGGGGATTCAAGTACACCCGACTGAACATCCAAGGACCAATGGTCGTTGTTTACGGCTTTGATGGTGAGATGGCGGGTCAACGATTGCATCGCTGCCAATAACTCACGGGAACGAAGAGGCTTTGTTAAATAGAGGTCGGCGCCTGCCTCGTACCCCAAAACCTTGTCGCCCGGCCTGACTCGACCCGTCAAAATGATAATGAGAACCTCAGAGCTCAACTGACGATACCGGCTTGCGATACTCAGGCCATCCTCTTCAGGGAGACTGAGGTCGACAATCAGAAGATCGGGCATGCCTTCTTTTGCTATCTGATCCAGGTCCTCCCCACAATCCGCTCCCAAGGCGTCATAACCTTCACCACGAAGGCGGATCAAAAGCTCTTCTTGATGCGCAAGATCATCTTCGACCACGACAACCTTGATGCTAGATGTCGATCTCATGATTTGCATGGTACCCACACCCAAAAGATGACCTTGTTCACCCTAATCTTCGAACCTATGAAGCCTGATAACGCATGGATGACTTCTTTGGAAAACCACAAACCAAGTCCCATGCCGGGATGAAAGGACACTTTTTCTGACCGATAGTACTTTCTGAACAGCTTTTTGGGATCCGGAGCAACTATAGGATCAATGAAATTCTCGCAACTCACATTCACTCCTTTGCGGCCTCGTTTGATTTTTTCAAAGACATTCAGACCTACCTGACTGTCTTTTAAGGAGTACTTGAGGGCATTTTCCAAAAGGTTGCTGATCACCGCTCCGAATAAAAAGGGATCCGTCATGATAGATTCTGAGAATTTACAATCGAGGGTAACTCGATCGGGATCCACAGAAAGGTCGATTCGCTCCTGAAGAAAAGGCTTGAGATCTAGCTTCTGATATTTGGGCCTGAGTTCTTTCAACTCAAATAAATCTGTATCCATACACCGCGAGACCACATCCTCAATGCGCTCGGCTGCCAAAATCAGGTTCTTGCCCCGCTTTGATGAAAATTCATCCTGTTCGTGTTCCTGCAAATTCTCGGCCGCCATTTTGATGGTGGAGAGCGGCGTCCTGACTTCATGTGCAAGAATTGCGATGAAATCACCCAACATTTCGCGCTGTACCCGCTGCTCATTCAAGAGCGCGCGGATATAGGCGCTGACCGCCAAGACTGGAATAGCCAGCATGACGTTGATCGGTAGCGCCAACGGGTATGCGGAGCTTGAATGCGTTCCCCAGAGGTAAACGCTCAAGCCAGTCATCAAAAGCATTACTAACCCGGATCGAAAGCCCAGAAAGAAACCGACCATGACAAGCCCAATGCCAAATGGGAATTGCTGCTGAAGACCCATCGCCCAAACCGTAAAGGACTCCCTGACCAAAAAGCATAATGTGACTACAAGCGCAGGCAGAAAAACGTATCGCGTCGATGCCGCAATCGGTCGTTGTGTCAATTCAAAAAAATGCCTTAAGGAAATCTTCACTTGACCTTTGTTTGCCTTATTTAGCCTTTAATCCAAAGGCCTTCATCCAAAAATCTTACAGATCACCCAAGGCGGCTCACTGCAATCTAATGAAATATTGAACGGACGACGGATCTCCACACCAAAAGGGGAGCATTTCTTGGATCCCTATGAATCCGAGGGAATTGGGAACATCTAATAAACCGGCCAACCCTGAAATTGCCGGGGGCGATAGTGGCCTTTCCTGATTCCACTAGGATTCCATGCCCTTAAAAAATGAGCATTCGCAAA
Organism: Pseudomonadota bacterium; assembly: GCA_041178325.1. Classification (GTDB taxonomy): domain Bacteria; phylum Pseudomonadota; class Gammaproteobacteria; order Methylococcales; family Methylococcaceae; genus UBA6136. Next base: position 3,290 of record JBEGVN010000055.1, on the reverse strand, counting down.
ATCAACCACCGCAAATGTACAGATACGCTAGGCCTCCGATCCCCCTTTCGAAACGGAGTCATTCGTATGGAAAGCCCTTCTTTGGGGGGCTTCAGGGGGGAGAAAGATGAACGCAGGGCGCTACCCAATAATCGGTTCGACGCGTTGGCGCCACAAAACGAGGATATGCTTTTCAGCTGAATGCCATATACCGCCTTTTAATGATACAAAGGATGTAATAACCCGAATTGAATCTTTGATTCTGACTATAATTCAGTTTGTCTTAGCGTCTTCTCGACCTGTATTTCAGGTCTTTCAATTTACCCGGCCACCATTTCGAGGTTCTGCCATGCTGCATACCATCGTCAGGCGTCTCATTCTCCTCCTCCTGATTTTCGGTCTACCCACCGGGGCTCATGCAGCCAGCAAGGAATCACAGCTGTCGTGGCAGATAGAAATTGCCAGTGACCCGTCTCAATCGCTGGTCCGCCAGACCCGCCTGACCGATGCAGCCAGTGGGCTCTCCGCTCGCGGCGTTCAAAACCAGTTCGTCAGCGGAAAGCTGACGGCATCCGGCAACAACAGCGCGACAGAACTTCAACAGCTGCTTTTTGCTAAAGGCAGCGACCGAACGGAGATTCTGGATTCCCCCACCGATATCGATGTCGATGTCCCAAAAGATGCCCAAGGCCTTGTTTTTGAGCTTCAATACAACCCCAGCACGGGTTATCTATGGAATATTGCAGACAAAGGCGGTAACACGATTTCAGTCAGTGACGAATCGCCGGACACTGTGTCAAGGACTGTTGGTGCACCGGCAATCCGGCATGTACGCATCAAGGCCAAAGGTAACCTTGGGGCTGCCCGCCTCTCCTATCGACGGCCCTTTGAGTCCGGAACCCTCAAGACCAAACTTTCACTGAAGGTAACCAACACTGGCAGCGATGGAATCATCCGTCTGGTAGATCCAGAACTCGCCACACTGTCAGAGACTGCGACACCCCCCAATGCCGGAGCTACGGGGGGTGTTATTCCATTACCGGGATCCAGCCTCTCAGCCCGAGCCGTTGCGGCTGTCCCATCGTCCTATGATGCAAGATCCTTGAACCTGATCCCGAACACCATTCGCGATCAAAAGGCCTGCGGCTCTTGCTGGGCCTTTGCAACCGTCGGCGTTCAGGAGGTTGCGGTGATAAAGGCAGGTCTCCAACCCTCCAGTACCGTCGACCTTTCCGAACAGTTTTTGGTGTCGTGTAACAAGGAGGGCTATAGCTGCAATGGCGGATGGTGGGCACACCACTATCACGTCGGAACACTTGCCAACAATCAAGCCTTCATTGGCGCCGTCAGGGAATCCGACCTCGCCTACACTGCCTCCAATAGCGCCTGTCAGGCCATCCAGAACCATCCGATTCGCTCTGGATCTTGGGGATCAGTGGCCCCTGTGGCTAACAGTATCGGGACAACAGCCGATATCCAGAACGCCATCATGACCTATGGTGCTGTTGCAACCTCCGTCTGTGTGGATAGCGGCTGGTATAGCTACGGTGCCTCTTCCGGGGTCTATAGCCCAACCACCAATGCTTGTAATGGTTCGGTGAACCATGCAGTCCTCCTGGTCGGCTGGGATGATGCGACCCAGAGCTGGCTTTTGAGAAACTCCTGGGGACCGGGCTGGGGCAACAATGGCTACATGCAGATCAAGTACGATCCCAATGGCCAAAATTCTCGCGTGGGTTTTGCCTCCACTTGGGTCACCGCCGCAGCCAATACCCTGAGCGTAACCGTCTCCGGGAGCGGCTCGGTCACAAGTGCGCCCACCGGGATTTCGTGTACCGCCAACTGCAACAGCACGTTTGCCCCGGGGACCTCGGTCAGTCTGACGGCAACACCCGCGAGCGGCGCCCAGTTCACTGGGTGGTCGGGCGCCTGTACGGGAACCACCAGCCCCTGCTCAGTGAGTCTGGCCAATCCAGCGCAGGTCACCGCCAACTTTAGCTTGCCCTCCTTTACCCTGACTGTCTCCAAGACTGGCAACGGCAGTGTTACCAGTAGTCCCGCAGGAATTGATTGCGGGGCGAGCTGCAGTGCAACTTTCAACTCAGGAGCCACAATCAACCTGACGGCAACCCCTGCAACGGGTTACCTTTTCAGCGGGTGGTCAGGCTGTACGAGCAGCAGTGGAACAGCCTGCAGCGTGACGTTGAGCGCGGCGAAAACCGTAGTAGCAACCTTTGCGCCTTCGACCTATGGCCTGACCGTTTCCAAGTCAGGAAGCGGCAGCGTTTCCAGCAGTCCCGCAGGGATTGACTGCGGCGCGACCTGTTCCGGAAATTTTGCCAATGGTTCGACCGTCAGCTTGGCGGCCACTCCGGCCACAGGCTATGTGCTCTCGGGCTGGACGGGTTGCAGCAGCGCCAGTGGAAGCACTTGTTCTGTGACCATGAGCGCGGCGAAAACCGTGGTCGCGACCTTCGCGCCTGCCACCAGTCTTCTGAGCGTCACCAAATCGGGGAGCGGTACCCTCAGCAGCACTCCTGCGGGCATTAATTGCGGCTCGGTTTGCTCAGCAAGCTTCACGACAGGTTCAACCGTTACCCTCACGGCAACGCCTGCGACAGGTTACGGCGTGACCGGATGGTCAGGATGCTCCAGCAGTAGCGGGACATCCTGTAATGTCAATATGACTGCAGCCAAATCGGTATTGGTTACCTTTGGCACAACCCCTTCAACCTATGCTCTCACTGTAACGAAATCGGGAAGCGGAAGCGTCAGCAGCAGTCCTCTGGGCATTAGTTGTGGATCCACATGCCAATTTGGCTTTAACGCGGGAACGACCGTCACACTGACCGCAACACCGGCGGCAAGAAAGCGATTCAGGGGATGGAGCGGCGCCTGTTCGGGTACAGGAAGCTGCATCGTCACCATGACCGCAGCCAAGAAGGTCGGCGCCACCTTCCAGTAGCCGATTGACTTGAGAAAACGTTGCCGCTGGCTCTCGGCGGCAACGCCCCGAAGAAGTGCATGGATGCACGCCGACCCCCGAGGCTTTGAGTCAGTGCGTCGCAGGACGACCGAGGGCATCTTCGGTATCCATCCGGCCTGTTTCTTCATTTTATTCTTCAGGAAGTCGGGTTCGGTGTTCACGACTTTAATCTGCTTTTAATCTCATAACGCTTGCATGAGATTAGATGAATAGCATACGCTATTCGACATGCTCCATCCCGTACAAAAAGCCTTCAAAATCCGGGCCTACCTGACCCCAGACCAGCGCCGGGCCTTTGCGCAGGCGGAAGGGGCGACGCGGTATG
>JBEGVN010000054.1:0-3424 GCA_041178325.1 Pseudomonadota bacterium | reverse complement strand
CCTTGATCAGGAGAAAGGTCATGAACAGGGGGGATAGGCCTAACCATGGGGATGCGCCCGAGGACAGCGCAATGAGTAAAAAGCCCCACCAGAGCAAGGCTTCCCCAAAGTAGTTGGGGTGGCGGGAATAACGCCATAATCCCTGATTCATTACGCTCCCTTGCGGGTGGTTCAGTGCCTTGAATTGCGCCATTTGGGCATCGGCAATGGCCTCCATGAGAAGACCTGTCAAGAAAACTCCGGTCCCGATTGCATCCATGAGGCCGAGTGGCTCCTGTGATTTGACGGTCGGAAGAAGGGGCAAGGCCACGCACCAGGCCAAGATGACCTGAAGGAAAAAGACGTAGAAAAGGCTCTTGATTTCGTAAAAAGGCTGATTGCGACGCCGGATGTCCTGATAACGACGATCCTCTGGCTTTCCCCAGTTGCGATAGGTGAGGTAAACCGAAAGGCGAAGGGCCCAGACCAGCACAAGAGCAGAGGCAAGGATAAGACGCGAGGTGATCTCAGGGTTCGGGCCAATCCACGCATAAAGGGCAGTGACAAAAAAAAGGCTCCAGAAACTGTCGATAATGCCAACATCTCTCCGGATCACGCTCAAGATCCAGGCCAGTGTCGATAAAAGGCCCATCGGAATCAGGGCGTAAAATGCGAGGCTCCATTCAATGGCCACGACCCACCTCCGCATCAATGAATTCTGAATGGAGAGTGTAGTAGCGGGCCAAATAGGAGAGAAGGGGCATCATGACGGCCCAGCCCGCACTAAGAATCCCATAGCCCAGGAGGGGATCGGGCACACTGAGAGCACCTAAGGATGCGCCGCCATACCAGGCCAGTGGACCCCCGAGGGCGCCAAAAACGAACGACCAGCCTAAATGGGTTTTGAACCAGCCAAGGCACCCATTAAGGGTTGCGCCAAAGGCAGTCCAGAGAACAAGAATCCAGATCGGGACCACGGTGATGGGGGAGATCCCCTGATAGACCACCCACTGTTGTTTCACGAGGATCAACTCCCAAAGCCCACCAATCAGGAGGGTCGTGAAAACCGTCTTGTACTCGGCCAGAAGGTGATGACACTTTTTAAAGTGGAGCACGACCATGAGAAAGCCGATAAAAGCACCAAGATCGGCCTTTCCGTGGGCGGCACCCAGAACAGTTGCCAGCCAGGTCAGTTGATAACGAAAGAGATTCGGCAGGATGGAGTCGTGTTGGGGTTGTTTCATGGCGATGGGGTGACGTCGGATTTGCGAAACCGATAATGCCCGATCGGCCAGACTTGGCCTTGGGCATAGCCAAACAGCTCAGAGCAGGCCAGGAAGAAGATTCGCCAGCGATGCCACCAAAGTCGCGTCTGTTCCTTGCCATAGGTGGCTTCAAGAATGGGCATCACCCGGTTGCGGTTCGCAATCATATTGGCCAGCCACGCATCAGACGTTTTTTGATAATGCTCGCCACTCAGGATCCATTGCTGTTCGAGTTGAAGGTCCGTCGTTACGCGTGGAGCCAGATCCAGGGAGGGCATCATACCCCCTGAGAAAAAGTATTCACTCATCCAGTCGTTTTCGTCCTGGACTTCGAAAAGATAGGGGGCCTTGGCATGGGTGAAGACATGCATGAAGAATCGACCGTCGGGATTCAGCCAATCGGAAATTCGTCCCATAAGGACTTTCCAATTCCGCATGTGTTCGAACATTTCAACCGAAACCACGCGATCAAAGTGCCTTTCAGTCGCAAAGTCATTCATGTCGCAGGTCACAATCTCAAGGTTGGTGAGTCCCTCGGCTTGGGCGCGTGCCAGTATTGACTCGCGCTGGCTATGGGAATTGGAGACCCCAAGGATGGTGCTGTTGGGATAATGCCTTGCCATCCAGAGTGAGAGTGATCCCCAGCCACAGCCGAGTTCCAGAATGCTCTGTCCATCCTTCAGGTCGGCATGTTCTGCAGTGCCCCTGAGGCTCAGTTCCTCAGCCTCATCGAGCATCTGGGTGTTCTCTTCCCAGAGGCAACAGCTGTACTTACGCTGTTTCCCGAGAACCATCTCAAAAAACTCGGGCGGGAGTTCGTAATGCTGCTCATTGGCCTTCTCGGTCAGGACCGCAACAGGGCTTTCCTGCATAGCCTTGATGAAGGCTTGAATATGCGTTTCAAGGTCTTTGCCGTTCTTGGGCGGAAGAGAGGCATCCCTGTCACGGGAGAGTCGACGTATCCCAAGCCGGATCAAAGATTCTGGAATCCAGCCATGCTCGGCAAGAATGATGGGCAGGGAAAACGACATCAGGATACCTCGAACGAAAAAAAACCGGGAACGCCAAAAGGTGGCGTGGGATAAATCTATTCACCGGATTGGAGCAGAAGCCCCTTCTCCCGTGCCTTATGCACTGCTAAAGCATACAACGACAGACCCAGTGCCAGATATACACCATTCAAAAGGGCGGCGGTGATGAGCTGATCAGTCTCAAATTTTCCAGAGGCCATGACAGCCCGCATGCCCTCAAAGACATGACTGGACGGCAAAAACCAGGCAATTTCCCGTACCCCCTGAGGAAGAACCGACAGGGGGTAGTAGATGCCGCTTAGGGGCGCAAAGGCAAAAATGATGGCCCAGGCAAAGCCTTCCATGCCCAGTCCGTATCGGAGCACCATGGCGACGATCATGAGTCCAATGGCCCACCCCATGATCAGGAGATTGGAGAAGAAAGCCAAAAGGGGAAGTCCCAATTGAAAAATGGAAAACTCATAGAGGACCCATGCCAGCGCGGCTGCAACCCCGACACCAAAAAGGGTCCGGAGCAGACTCACTATCAAAAGTGATCCGGCCAGTTCGCCGGGGCGAAGGGGACTGACAAACAGGTTGCCCAAATTCCGGGAATAGAGCTCTTCAAAAAATACGAGGGAGACCCCGAGCTGGGCGCGGTAGAGGATGTCCCAAAGGAGTGCGGCCGAGATCAGGACGCCAGCACCTTGAAGTGTCGCTCCTGCCTGTCCCATCAAGTACCGATTAATGAGACCCCACAAGATCATCTGGATGGTGGGCCAGTATGCCAGCTCCAGAAGCCTGGGCCACGAGGCGAGCATCAGGTAACCATATCGCGTCACCATGGCGGCGATTCTTCGGCTGGATGCTCGGATGCCTGACTGGGAGAGGCTCATGTTGTTTGCCTTGCGATATGAATGAAGACTTCTTCAAGGGTGGTTCTGCCGTATTTCTCAATGAGAACATCGGCGGTCCCATCATCGACGATCCGTCCATTTCGCATCATCAGAACCCGATCACAGAGCTTTTCAACCTCCGGCATGTTGTGAGAGGACATGAAGATCGTGGCGTTTTTCTCGCGCTGATAGTCGAGGAGTGTTTCCCGCATCCGATCGGCTGTATCCGGATCAAGGGCTGCGGTCGGTTCATCCATTAAGAGAAGTTCCGGCT
>JBEGVN010000053.1:0-41714 GCA_041178325.1 Pseudomonadota bacterium | reverse complement strand
CAGATTAAAGTCGTGAACACCGAACCCGACTTCCTGAAGAATGAAATGAAGAAACAGGCCGGATGGATACCGAAGATGCCCTCGGTCGTCCTGCGACGCACTGACTCAAAGCCTCGGGGGTCGGCGTGCATCCATGCACTTCTTCGAGGCCGCAGGCTGGATTTCTTGCGCCTTGAGCGAATGAAGCGGCGACAGAAGCACCCCGATGATGAGAATCAAAGCGGAAAAAAGCATCACGCTTGACTCATCACCGCTGCCTTGAAAGCGCCTCCCTGAATGGGCCGGCCAGCAACAGATTCATCTTCGCATCCAGAGCCCCCGAGACCAAAAGACTCAGAACATGCTCTTTTGCCTCATGATTTTCAAAGTTTATCTTGCCGATGGCCTGGGTATCGATCACTTCATCTTCCCCATGAACAGAGGCTTTCGACAACGTTTCACCGCTTGATGATCGAAGAAAGACATCCAGCGCATAATCGAGGCGAAGATTACTCCCGGCTCGGGTTTGCCACTGCCGAATTTCTATCAGGACCAAGGGCTTGGCGGAATCCGCTGAGGGCAAGGTGCTTTCATTTTTAAGACGGTGACGGATGCTTTCGGCCAAACTCAGACAATGCGGGGTGCGGTGAACACTCACAGGCTCCGGACAGCCATCCCGGTTCAATACATCCCTCGGCTCACCCATACCGTTTTCAGCGGTTCCGACAAATCGCGCCATTTTTTTGAAGGCGACTACCTGAGGCCGCAGATCCTCGACCAGAAGCTTGACGGGATAGGCGTCCAGAAGCTTTGATTCAGAAATGCCGGCACCGAAGTCATAAAAGGTGACGGTTGCAAAGCCCGGAGCCACGATGGCACAAGCCGATGCCAGGAGGATCAGCAGGAAAAGGGGCAACCTGAAAAAGAAAGAAGAGCGCACAAGCTACCGGGGGAAGTTAAAATTGGGTTACTCAGGGGTAATGCCTCCCCGTCGATTGGAAGGATATCCCAAATGTCAGTCCGCCATGCCCACAAAATGGACACCAGGGCCCTACGGACGGTCAGGATGCTCTTCCTCTTGAGCTTGGCATTTGCTGCCACGGAGCTCGCGGCAGAAACCGCTTCGACAGCCCCTTTCCTTCTGGGATCCGATCCCCTGCAGGGTGTTCTCTCCACTCGGACACCATCGCAACGCAGCGCTGTGGATCCGCCGACTCTTGTGGCACCGGACCAGATTATCCACATTCCGTACGGATCCATCTTTGGTAGCCATGACGTTATCAATCAGGGCGTGATCTGGGGCGCCGGTACCGTCGCCGGAGGCATCGAGAATCACAATCTCATTATCACCAACGAGACTAACCCGAGTGTTGCGCCCCAGACATTCCTGAAGCCCCAGCAAGACATTCGCCAGATCCCTGACGCATCCAGCCTGAGCTGGTTGCAGTATGGCCGGGTTCACGCTACTGAAACGCTTAAAGTTACGGGCGACTTTCGGCAATCTACAGATGGCAGCCTGCTTTTTAAAATTACGCCCTGGGGAAACTCAAGGCTTGAGGTTGAAGGAGCCAACATTCAACTCGATGGCGCCTTGCGACTCGATCTTCAGAATTTTGATTCTGCACACAAGGGCCCCCTTAGACCGACCTATACCCTGATCGAGTCGACCCAACCGGCTGCCCGGCTGGCGCCCGGCAGTCTGTCGGTCGAGATCGCCCATGACAGCAACAGGTGGGGTTACAGAATCAACGAAACCGCCAATGGACAGGTGTTTCTGACACTGGATCCATTGCGATACTTTCGTCAACAGGCCCTCACAAGGAACCAGCGCATTCTGGCAACGATCCTTGATCGGGAAGTCTCCACGGCAAGTGGCTCGCTTTATCGCACACTGGATGCGCTCTATCAGTTACCACAACAACAGCTCAACGACACCCTCACCCGCATCGATGGTGAACTGCATGCTGAAACCCCCGGAATTCTCTATAGCGCCGTCGCTGATTCATGGAACCCGGTGTATGCCCGCATGGGCATGAGTGCCAGTCAGGGGGGCTATATCGCAGGGGGTGAGCCCCATTTTTGGGCCAGTGGACTGGGCAGTTTTGGTGGCGTTGATGGGAATCCCAACGCCACGGGATACCATCAGCAAAGCGCAGGCTCACTGATCGGTGCCGACACCCAACTATTTGATCTCATTCGTGTGGGACTAACGGCTGGTTATTTATCGGCTGGCGCGAGCCGCAACGGAATCGACAACCAACTTTCAACCAATCTCTGGCAAATCGGGACCTATGCCGATATGCCTGTTGGATCGAACGGGCACTTCGGTCTTTTGGTCGGCTACGATCAGGGCGCGACCAACACACGCAATACAAGTCTTCTTGGCGTGACCAATGGATCCGGTCAAGCCCGACTCATTACGGCTGAAGCCATTGCATCTTGGCACCATGACCTGGGTGGGGGGCACAGTCTGACGCCAATCATTGCTCTGCAATCACTGACCACCCAACATTCCGGTGTGACCGAATCCGGTCTCCCAGTGCTTAATGCCGCCACAGGATCGTTCAGCAGTAATTTTGTCTCGGCCAGAGCGCAGGTCCGTTACGATTATCAATGGCGGGCTCTTGATGCGGACTGGATCTCGAGCCTGGCCATAGGTTTTCGGGAAATGCTGAATCAGCCGCTTGCAGATCGCGAGATTCATTACATCGGAACGTCCAGCGGCGATCTTCTGGTGGAGGGGACACAATCCAACAGCAATACCGGCGCGGGTCTCATCAATGCCGGTCTCACCGGCCATCTCAACGATCAGTTTGATCTTGAATTGGGCTATCGGGGGGTATACACAGGAAACGCCCGCCTCAGCAGCTTTCAGGGCAACCTGGTCTGGAACTACGATGCCCCCCCAGATCCCCGCAATTTGAAGGAGGATGACTCAAGGCAGCCGGCGCTCGAGAATCCGAATGCGGTCGGCAAGGAAGAGGCCCATCCCCTGACGATTCGAGATCCCGGTGCGGACATGGCCAATTACCCCAACAGCGCCTTTACGCTCCCCGAAGGCGGGTTTTATCTTGAAAGTACCCCTTTCGGTTTCACCGGCAAGAGTTCAGGCTCAGGCCCTCAAACCGAATCAGGACAAATCCTACTGCGCTATGGGTTGGTCGATGACATTGAACTTCGACTCTTTTATACCCCCTATGAAGTCCAGAACCTTCACACTGGATCGGTCGCAGGATCAGGCCCCATGGCCTTTGATACCAAGATTCACCTGTGGGATGCCTGGGAGGAGTACTTCATCCCTGCGGCAGGCTTTGAGCTGACGATCACAACGCCCTGGCTGTCTTCGACAGCGTTCCAATCCCCGACATCGCCTGGCTTCTCCTTCAACTTTGATCAGGAGTTACCTTTCGACATTGGCCTTGAGTACAACTTCGGCGCAACAGATTTCGAGGATCCGGGGAATCTCTCACAGAGTGTGTGGCAGTTTGCCGCCCAATGGGCTGCGCAAAGGGATATCACCGACGATGTCGCGGTATTTTTCAACGGCTACTACAACCGGACCAGCTTGCCACGTGTGACACACCATCACACCGAGACAAAGCTCGAAACACGGTATCAGGTCATTTGTACGGAAACAGGCGCACAGATTGGTCACACGTCCTGTCAGAAAATTGAGCATATCGTCAATGTGCCTTATACCGTACTGCTCCCCATCGACGCTGATCTCAGCGTACCGGTCGTCTTGGGCGGAGGGTTGATCTGGACTCTCGATGACCATGTCCAGCTCTTTGGTAATGCGGCCGCTGGAGTCACGCAAGGGAGTCCGGGCCTCCAAACCTACGTTGGCTTTGCCTGGACCCCCTAGAAAACGATCGTGCGGCTCAGGCGGGATGACGATCTGAGAGGTGGGTCGCATCTGTGCTGGACTGCGCCGACACCGGGCGATTCGCCTCACGCAGTCTTTCGGCGTCCTCGTAATCCATGTTGGATGCAATAACAAAAATGACGGACATGATCACAAAGAGGGACTGATTGCTCATCGAACTTCTCCTGTTGAACAGGCCGCGAATAACGCGGCATGGGAGGAGAATAGCTCTTGCTATATTGCAATGTCAATACATTTTGCTAATTAGTTTTGGCAGGGCTTCCGATAGCGCCGATGCTCAACCAGGGTGCCGATGATTTCGATGGGTGAAACATCCGAACGCAGGATCGGATAGTCCTCATTCAGGGGCACTAGCTCAATGACGTCAATGCCCTGTGAATTGCGGCCGCGGGGCCTATATTTCTTGAAGGTCGCCTCCTGGTCAGCGTTTTTGGCAACCACGAAATCACCCGGAGAAGGCTTTACGTCAGGATCGATGATGATGGTGTCGCCTTCCTTGAATTCAGGCTCCATGGAATTTCCACGGACCTTTAGCGCGAAGGTGTGACTGCCAAGATCGGCCTGGACAACGACATAGTCATGCCCTGCACCGGGAGCATAGGAATCCACAGCCTCTCGCCACAGACCCGCCTGAACACTACTGATAACGGGGACTTCACGGATGCCACCGGGAAGCGTGCTAAAGAAATGTCGCGCCTGACGGGAGCCGGTCTTTTTCTCAGGGCTGCGCAGCTTTGGAGTGTCTGGGGTATCTTCGGCCCCTATTTCCCAGTCATTCTCGGGAAAATCCATACTCATGGAGGGCCAGCCAAACTTGCCTTCAAGCGTCCGAGCGGCCTTTTCCCCTAAGTTCCGATGACCATTCAAAAGCTGCGAGACGTAGGTCACATCCAGTTTGTAGTGACGGGCAAAGGCTGCGATCGAGGGAAACTTGGCAATTTCCCAACGCAGTGCCCGAAGTCTCAATTCATGAATTTCCATGGTTTTTCCCCTGCGATAGACACGGACGACCCGCATAGGTCATATGCTACATGAGCGTTTGTCTTATAGCAATTGCAACCGAAGTGATCCCCTAATACGTGTACGCATCAATTACCACAGAAATCAAGGTGGTTTTCTGCTTGACTTTGAGGGGCGAAGGCCCATTCCGGTTATCCACAATTTCTGTGGATAACTTTGTGCATAGAGACCCTCCCAGTCCCAACTGGCAAGGGATCTACCAAATTGAGCGAAGTTAAGACAGTTCTTTATCCTATTGATATATATAGAATATATTGCAAGCCATTGAATTTTCGATAGCCAAAACCAGAAATCAATCAGTTACGCAGAGAACTGTGCATGACATGTCACATTGAGGTGCAGAAATGTTTCCATTTTGGGTCAATGCGCACCACAAAAATCCCCCATCAAATCTCTGGTAATCCCATTAAGATAGAGGCTCCTTTGCCCTCGTTTTGAGACCCCACCGCATGATTGTGCAGTCCTTTACCAGCGACGCGATTCCTTTTGACCTCCCCCATATTCGCCTAGGGATGTATCAGGGGTCTGGACCCACGGGCGACATTGCCGCAATCGGGACCCACCTTGAAAAACTCAGTCATGTTGCCCTTCGCGCAAAGGCGCTAGGGGCTCATCTTTTGAGCTTTCCCGAGCTCTACCTTTCCGGTTACAACACCACCGATGGAAAAACGGCTCATGACCTAGCAGATCACATCCTGAAAGAGGGAATCCTCAATCACGTGGCCGAGGTCGCACGCCGAGAGGGGCTCTCCATCATTTGTCCCTATCCCGAGTCGGCATGGGTTGCGGGTGCCCGGCGCTATTACGACAGTATCGCGGTTTTTGGCCCAAAGGGCGAAATTCAGAAGAACTATCGTAAGACTCATCTTTGGGGGGGCGATGAACGTCATCTCTGGTCGTTTGGACACGTCCATCCCGAGGAGGGTGAAGCCTTTACGGTATTCAAGGTGAATGGCGTCAATGTGGGTGTTCTCAACTGCTATGAAGCCGAATTTCCAGAGCTTTCTCGCATCCTTGCCCTCAAGGGCGCACAACTGGTTGTCATTCCAACGGCGGCGGATCAAAGCATGATCCTTCGAAACGGAGAAAAGACCCAGACACCCTACCCCGACGCAAAATTTCTGATTCGCGCCAACGCCTATCAAAACGAAATGTTCTGCGCCTATGCCAATCGCCGCGGGGCCGAGACCCTCGGGGGGCGAGAAGTCGCTCGCTATCTCGGAAATTCCTGTCTTTATGACCCGCACGGCAACGCGCTGCTGCCCGAAACCACCCTTCCCACGTCGAGAAACGATCAGCCCGGCTCCGGGTGGGATGAGGACATGCTGCTGATCGCCGATTGTGTCCCTTCTTACTATGGACCGACCCATCCGGAAACGTTGGTGGGCGATCGGGCGAAGGCGACACACTACTTCGAGGATCGGCGCCGGGATCTTTATGCGCCGCTGACAGCCAAGACCTATGTCGACCCAAAGGATGATCGCTTGATCCCTTATCCGGACGAACCCGTCTGACAACACCTGATGGGAATACCCCGATGTTGAAAATCCAGAAAAAAAAGAGTTTTGCCGAAGTCATCTATGCCAGTCGGGAAATGCTCGATCATGTCCCGACCAGCGAAATTCCCGAACAAGGGATGGCGGCCAAGACAGCCCAGCGCATCATTCTGGATGAGCTGAATTTTGATACCCATCCCGCGTTGAACACGGCCAGCTTTGTTACCGTCTGGATGGAACCTGAAGCTGATGAATTGCTGAAGGAAACCAGCGATATCAACTTCGTCGACTTCCACGAATACCCTACAACCCGGACCATCCATCAACGAGTCATCAACATGATGGGGGCCCTTTTGAATGCCCCGACTCCGGCGGATGAGAATCCAGAAACATCGGCCGTCGGAACAGCAACCGTCGGTTCATCCGAGGCCGTCATGCTGGCGCTTCTGGCCCACAAGTGGTCATGGCGCAAAAAACGGCAGGCGCAGTCATGCGATGACGGACGCCCGAACATCATTTTTGGGGCCGATGTCCACTCATGCTGGGAGAAGTTTGCGCTGTATTTCGATGTCGAAGCCCGCATCATTCCGATGCGGCCTAGAGCCTATGTCATTGGTCCCGAAGCGGTAGAGCCACTGATTGATGAAAACACCATCGCGGTGGGGGTCGTGGTGGGCACTACCTTCACCGGCCAGAATGATGACTTTTTTGGCATCAACGCCCTTCTCATGCGCATCCGGGAGGAAAAGGGATGGGATATTCCGATTCATGTGGATGCCGCCTCAGGGGGGTTTGTCATGGCCTTTGCGCATCCCGAAATTGCGTGGGATTTTCGACTTGAACAGGTTCGCTCAATCAATGTGAGCAACCACAAGTACGGCCTGGTCTATCCTGGGATGGGCTGTGTCATCTTCCGTGACGAAACCTGCGTGGACCCGGACCTCATATTCAAGATCAATTATCTGGGCGGCGAAATGCAGAATTACAGCCTCAATTTCTCAAGATCCGCCTCACAAATCTTCCTCCAGTACTACAACTTTCTGAGACTCGGCCAGGAAGGCTACCGCCGCATCATGGATAACATCATGCGCAATGCACGCCATCTGGAAAAAACTCTGCTTGCATCCGGACTTTTTGACCTTCTCACTGATGTCAATTTCCTGCCCGTGGTCGTCCTCAAACTACGTGATGACAGCCGTTACACCGTCTTTCAGATCTGCGAAATTCTCCGGGAACGCGGCTGGTCTGTCCCCGCCTATACCCTGCCTCCCGATGCTGAAGACATTGCGGTCATGCGGGTCGTCGTCAAGGAGAACTTCAGTCGCGACTTGGCCGACATCTTCGCTCAGGATCTTGCCCATGCCATCCAGCGGCTTGAATCCGACCGTCCCCGGAGAAGACCCCTGCCCACACGTGGAAAGAAGCACAAGTCCTGCTGACCACTAAGAAAAGTATTCAGAAATTGATCTGGATTCCTACTTCACCGCCCCGACCGGCCTGCGGCGCAAAGACCCGAAGATAGGAAACCGAACTGCGAATGGTCTGATCCAGAAGGTTATTGCCGCGCGCGAAAAGAAGGACGTCGTAACCTGTGACTTCAAGGTGATACTGCGCGCTGACATTCCAAAGAATGTAGCCCGGGGTCACGGTCTGATTAGCCCCCGCATATTCTTGCGCATTCGCCCGTGTCAGGCGTGAATTAAAGGCCCAGCGATCAAGGTCATAGTTCAGCTGAAACCCATACCGGAGGGGAGGCATGCGTGGGACGTTTCCCCCTGCAGTGAACTGACCTCGGGTGTAGTCACTAAAAAGATCCATCGATAGCTTGCCCTGAATCGGGTCGCTATAGACCGGCACGTGATAATTGACTTCATAACCCCTGAATATGGCATTTTGCTGAGCGTACTGATACACAGGTACACAATTGTTAGCTCCGGATGGGCACTGGTTGTAAGGATAAAGATCGGGGTCAGCCATCTGGCCGGTATCGTTGAGATAGATGTAGTTGTTGAACCAGTTCTGGAAAAGATTGGCCTCCAGCTTTCCGTAGTCGGTGTCGAGAACGTAGCCAAGATCGATGTTGTAGCTGGTCTCGACATTCAATTCTGTGCTGCCGATTTCGATGCTGTTGGTCGCATCATGGAATCCCTGGAAATAGAGTTCCTGAACCTGTGGTGCGCGTTGCGAACGGCTGATGGTCGCCCTGAGGTCATTGTGCGGATCGACATGCCAGAGCTCTGAAAGTGACGCACTGATCGGAAGGTAGCTTCGGGCCGGATCCCCACCGGACTTTGGCGTCAGAATGTTTGGTTCAACCCGGACCCCGGCCTCTGTGCTGAAAGCCTCGTGATCGATCCGTTCCACGGCAAATACCGCATATTGCTGAACCGCCGTCAGCGGTGCGAGCGGTGGCGCGCCACTGGGTAGCGTCCCGGGGGCAGCAACGACATTAAAGTCATTGTTCTGCGTCTGGAATCCCAGCTGACCGGTCAAAGGACCCAGGGGCAGCTGCTCAAGTTCAAAGCGGCTGTCATAGCCCTTGTTGGTAAAAGTGGCATTGACGATCTGATCTTCAATCTCATAGTGCGTGTATTCGTTCCAGGCGAAACGCAAAGTGGCCTTTTCAAAAAGATCACCGGGCTTGATCCATTCGGTTTTGGAGGTTGCTCGCGACACATTTTGGGCAATATTGACCCGCGGGGCGCCCGCCGAACCATCCGGCGGAATCCCGTAATAATCATTTCGATTGCTGTATGAGGCGCCCGAAAAACCCCAATCATCTACCCAGGAAAATCCGGCCGTGCCCCCAATTGCGTTACCGGCCGTATTGGCAAGATAGCCCCGTGTGTTGACCTCTGGCAGGGAGCCGCCATTTTGCTGCGCATAGGCCGCATCATTGATGGCGTAACCGGGAATCCCGAGATTTCCGTTCTGGCGGTAAAACCCATCAAGGTGAAGTGCCAGATGATCACTGCCGGCATCCACTTTGAGGAGACTGGAGGTCTCATCGGAAACCGAGTTGTAACGGGTGGAAAGAGCGCCCTCAAGACCTGATTTCGGAATGGATGAAGGCACCCGTCGATCGATGACATTCACGGCCCCACCAATGGCGCTCCCCCCGTAAAGGAGCGCAGCCGGGCCCTTCAACACTTCGATTTCCTCCGCCAGAAGCGGCTCGATGGCATTGGCATGATCCCCACTCAACTGGGATGCATCCAAAATATTCAGGCCGTCCTGCAGAACTTGCACCCTGGAACCCACCTGACCGCGAATGACCGGCTGACCCACACCCGGCCCAAATGAAGAATTATTGAGTCCCTGCTCCTGTTCGAGGGTCGCCCCCAGCGTATCGGTGATTTTCTGGGTCAACACGTCCCCCTTGACCACGAGCTTAGGCTGACCGACGTCGATGATGTTTGGCTTTTGAGGCGCGGCCTCCACCTGTATCTCCTCCAGGGAGGTGACCTCCTCCTCTGGAAGGGAGGCCGACCAGGATGGGCGCACACCGGCTTCCATCCAAACAGCAGTCACAAGAACGAGCGAACGACACCCTTGCTTGAGATGTTTTCCCGCAAATGGTTTCCAGATGGTCGTCACGTTCATAACAGAAGGAAAAAAGAACCCGGCGAACCTCTGAGGCACGCCTAACTGGGATTACCATAACGCCCTTGAAACAGTGGGCGGCCAATTTGTTATGTTATATTATCACGTATTGAGAATGACCCACCCATACGGGATCTCCCCACTGTGTGCCGAGGACCGGTTCCTCGGGACTTGCCAAGGAAACTAGCCCATGTCCGCGCATGACCACGCTGTCTGCCTGAATACCGCCCTCAGTCGAGCTGATGCGCTCTGCGAGCGACGTGGCGTCCGCTTCACTCCAATCCGCAGAAAAGTTCTGGAACTCATCTGGGCCAACCACGAATCGATCAAGGCCTATGACCTTCTTGAAGCCCTCAAGGATTTCGATGCCAGCGCCAAGCCCGCAACGGTCTACCGTGCGCTGGACTTTTTGATCGAACAGGGGCTGGTCCATCGGGTGGAGACCCTGAACGCATTCATTGGCTGTCAACAACCCGACATCCGGCACGATCTTCTTTTTCTGATCTGCCTTGAATGCCACACCGTTGAAGAAAGAAGCACCCCGCATCTGAGTCAGGCGGTGGCCAGTGAGCTGGCTTCAGCTCGCTTCACGGCCAAAGCTCAAACCTTTGAGATCCTCGGCCGCTGTCAGTCTTGCGCGCTTACAGGCGGCGACTAAATCTCTCGCCCAATCCTCGGTGTATGATCGGACCTTCTTTCTGCCGAGCGATAGGATATGGAACAAAATTACCTTCAGCTCACACTCATAGCTGCTGCGGCACTTATCGCCCCTTTGGTGGCGGGCCTTCCTCAACGGATTCGAGTACCCGTGGTTGTCGTCGAGCTTTTGCTTGGCATTCTCATGGGTCCCCACCTCTTGAATCTTGCTCAACCCATCGGGCTGGTCAACGAGCTTTCAGAACTCGGGCTCACCTTCCTTCTTTTCATGGTCGGCTATGAAATCGACCTCGAATCCCTAAAGGGCCCCCTGTTCAACCGGGCCGCCACGGGGTGGGCCCTTTCTTTTGTCTCCGGCCTCATTCTGATGACTGTTTTTCACAGTGCCGGCATCATTTCAGCCCCGCCCCTGATGGCCGCCGTAGCCCTCTCCACAACCGCACTGGGCGTTTTGATTCCTATCCTCCGCGATGAAGGAGAGCTTGAGACTGATTTTGGAAAAAGGTTCATGCCGGTTGCCACCCTTGGGGAATTCGGACCCCTCATGGTGATCTCGCTGATGCTTATCCCAACCCATGCGACGGTTCTGCATACCTTTTTCATCGTCGCCTTTGTCGCTCTCGCCCTTCTCGCGGCCTTTGGCGCCTATCACCCTGTCAGTCGGAGTTGGGGTCAAAAACTGGCCGAAATCCTTCCCAAAAGTGGAGAGTTCCAGGTTCGGCTGTGCATGATGATTCAGGCTCTTTTTGTATTATTGGCCGCCAATTTCGGCCTCAACGTTGTGATCGGTGCATTTGCCGCGGGACTGATCGTGCGACTTTTGGCGCGGGAAAAAGACAATCAGGTTCTGGAGGAAAAGCTGCACGGTATCGGCTATGGCTTCCTGATCCCTTTCTTCTTCATCGTTGCTGGCTTGAAATTTGATCCTACACTTTTGCTTTCAGGCCCCCTGGCGTCGTTCCAGGTTCTCGGTCTTCTCTTCTTGCTTCTGGTGATTCGTGGTCTTCCGGTTTTCCTCTATGGCGATGCGATGGATCTCAAGGAACGGTTGCGCTTTACCCTCTACTCAGCCACAGGCTTGCCCATCATCGTGATCGTGACCGAAATCGGGATATCGTCCGGTCTGATGCGTGAAGAGCGCGCTGCAGCCTTACTCTGCGCGGGTATGCTGTCAGTCGTTCTCTTCCCTATCCTTGCGCGCTACATCAAAGAGAACGATATATCCCGATAGGTGAGAATCCCATCGGATCTAAAACGCAACGGCAAACCCAAAGTTGGTGATCACGCTGGGTGAGTAATGCGTGACCCCACCACTGGCCTGCCCCCAAACCACCAGTCGACTGTTGATCGTCCAAAGCGCACCTCCCCCAATCGCTGCAACCTGGGGCGGCTTTACATCTAGCAACCG
Organism: Pseudomonadota bacterium; assembly: GCA_041178325.1. GTDB lineage: Bacteria > Pseudomonadota > Gammaproteobacteria > Methylococcales > Methylococcaceae > UBA6136. The sequence continues at coordinate 29,665 of JBEGVN010000053.1, read as the reverse complement.
GGGATCGTCCAGCGATACCACCAGCGTTGCCGGAAGACGCGGAAGGCTCGTGGCGTTGTAGAACCCGTGAATGAAGACCGCAACATCCTTATCCAGCACGTCCTTTTGAAGCGCCCACTGGAAGTTGAATTGCCAATAAGGATCGCCATTGAATTTTCGAATCTGATTGGCTCCGAAGTTGTATTCAAGGTCGATATCAAAAGGCAGTGACTGATCGAAATTCATACTGAGGCCACCATTGGTGCCCTGAGAGTAGCCACTGCTCGCAAGCAATTCCGTCTGCACATACGCTTCTAATCCGGCCGCCGGCAGGAAGAGATCCTCGCGTTCATCCAGAAGGTGAATCTTGGTATCAAAGGCCAAGGGAGAAAATCCCGCGCTTCCAAACCGACCGCCCGTCCAGCTTGGGCCATTCCCAAAAAGTCGCAACTCGATATCGTCCGTAACACCATAACGCAGCAGAAATTCGGCGTTGTACTGGGGCGCGGTCAGTGGCGCACCCCCATACCATGTCACCGGTGAGGACTCGATATAGGCACGTCCCTGAGGTAACGTGAACGCACTGTTGGGAAAATTGGCAAGGTCAGCGCCGGGGTTATTGATGTCGGGGGTCGCGCGCCAGCGATCGACATTCTCCGGCAGACGCGCCTTGGAGCGATCGTAGCGACCCTTGAGAAAGTCCGCCTTGACCTCCTGATAACGCTGGCTGACCAGCTTTCGGATTCCGAGGTTCCTCTGGTATATGGCCTCACGGTCATCCGACGATGAAGCCCCTTCAATTTCCCCATGCCGCGTTCTTAATGTCGCCATGAGTTCGTGGACGAGGTCTATGGCCACCGTTTCAATTTGGGTGTTCTTCAGACGAATCTCGCGGCTCTCATCAGGACTTAGCGCTCCTGAAGGTGCCACTGCGTCGGCAAAACCTGTCCTCATCAGCCCGAGGACCAGGAGGAGAATTGCGCGGGTCATCGGATGAGGGGAAACTCGCGAGCGATTTCTGCGTTCATATAACTTTGAAGTCGCCTTTCGAACTGAAAAAGACGCGCCGTTCTCAGTGCCCCCAGCACACCGCGAAAGCGCGGCTGAAATTCCAGATGAATCTGGGCCTGACGCAGTTCGCCATTGAGGAGTGCCCGGGTGTATTCATCGGCCATCTCATCGCTCACCCCTGCGCGCTTTTGAAAGAGCTGATATGCGACGTCAGCGGTCTGTTCAAACGTCTGTAGCAATGCCTTTGAATAAGCCTCATAGACTGGCCAGAATTGCTTTTCCTCGGCCGGTGTTAATTGAAGTTCGTGCAGTACTTCCTGATGACGGTTCTCGCTTGCAGTCTGAGCTTGACCCGATAAAGGCGTGATGCTCAACCCGAATCCAACAAGTAAGAGGAACAGTAAGAGCCGAAATTCACCGGATCGACGGAAATACTTTTGCCACATAGATAGTCGATGCTCCTGCAATGGTGGATACTGAATGTCCAAGCGCCATTCGCTTCTACAGGCCGGGTTCGGCAGTTCGTCATGGTATCTGATTCATCCCCTAACGGAGCTTTGCCCCATGAACTGGTTACTTCTCTTCATGCCGATTGCATTTGCGTTGGATCACTTCCATGCAGGACCCATTCCCGTCTTTCTCGCATCAACTCTGGCCATCGTGCCACTTTCCAAACTCATGGAAGAGGCAACCAGCGTGCTCTCAAAGATCTTAGGTCACACGATCGGTGGGCTCCTGAATGCCACGATGAGCAACGCACCTGAGCTGATCATAGGTATTTCGGCCCTCCGTAACGGGCTTATCGACATGCTCAAGGCTTCGATTGCTGGAGCCATCATAGGCACCCTGCTGTTCGGACTGGGACTTTCGATCTTCACCGGAAACATGGGAAGGTCCCCCAGAACCTTCGATGCCCCGATGGTGGCAATGAACATGGGCCTACTCACCGTAACTTCCTTCAGCCTCCTGATTCCAGCCATCTTCAATTTCAGTACGACTGCCGATCATGAGATCAGCGTCCATATTTGCCTTCTTATGCTGTTGCTCTATGTCGCTAGCATCTACTACACCTTAAATCACCAGAATCCTCCAATTGACCGGGCCGGAATGGCCAAAGCCATTTGCCGCCAGGCCAACCATGCGGAAAAGTCCGCTGCACCGGAAGCAAAGCACACCGAAGAGGAGGGCTCACTTTGGGGAAAAAACAAAGCCATTGGCATTCTTCTCTCGGTCACGGTGGCCCTCGCGCTGACCTCCGACCTTCTGACCGATTCGCTGCAGCCGGCAGCTGAGATGCTCCACCTGACCCCGTTTTTTGCCGGTATGTTCCTCCTCTCAATGGTCGGAAACATTCCCCAGTTCATCAATTCGGTTTCTTTTGCGCGCAAAGATCAGTTGACGTTGGCACTTTCGGTCAATCTGAGTTCGGTGACGCAGTTGGCCCTTTTAGTCGCACCCATCCTTGTCCTGACCGGGGGGCTGATCGGAATGAAGATGGACCTGGTGTTCAACCATTTCGAGCTGATTGCCATCTTCGTATCGGTCGTGGTTGCGCGCTATTTGCTCCAAGATCAGCAAACGAGCTGGCTTGAAGGCTTCATGTTGATCATCATGTACCTGATGCTTGCTGTCGGGTTCTATTACCTTCCTGCAGGTCATACGGCCTAAGGACAAAGAAATTAACTGCCTTTATCATGGCGATTGAATCAAGGGCAGGTAGACGAAAGAAGGTGCATGGCCTCGCATCCGTCAGCGCATCGTGGGCTTAGTCAGCACCCTGGCGGAACCTTCTGTTGTCACGAGAGCCATGGCATTGACACACCAGACCCCTACGTTGCTTACCCCGCTTTCGAACAGATGACAAAACTCTCCTCTGCGATCAAGTCTCTAACCTCCAGTCTCTTGATGGGCCTCTTGGTAGCGGCGATCAGCGGTTGCTCTTATTTCTTCGCGCCACAGAACAAGCCCATGGATCACGGCGCTGACGGAAACGGCTATGGCTTCAACAAGGCGCGTGGCGGAAAACTCGGAGACAACCTGATCCTTCTGACTTTTTCCGGCGGCGGTACCCGTGCTGCCGCCCTGGCCTTCGGCGTTCTGAAGGAACTCAGGGACACCACCATCCTGTCAGGTGGCCGGCGCGTTCGTCTCCTGGATGATGTCGACAGCATCAGTTCCGTTTCAGGCGGGAGCTTTACTGCGGCCTATTACGGACTTTTTGGGGATCGCATCTTCACGGATTTTGAGGATGTGTTCCTCAAAAAGAGCATACAGGGCATCCTGATCCAAAAGATGTTTGATCCCTCTTACTGGTGGAAAAGTCTCACGAGCGGATTTGACCGAACGGAAATGGCGATCGATTACTATGATGGCAACATTTTCGAGGGCAAGAGCTTCCGCGACATCGATCTCACGCAAAGGCCTTTCATCGAGATCAATGCCACCAATCTCGGCGCGGGAACCCGCTTCTCATTCATTCAGCTTTACTTCGACCTCATCTGCACGGATCTGATGGATCTTAAGGTCGCACGGGCCGTGACGGCCTCTTCTGCTGTCCCGATCATGTTCGCCCCCGTAGTACTCCAAAATTACGCAGGGCAGTGCCATATTGAACAAAATCCCTTCTTCAACAATCTCATGAGTGTTCAGGATCCGGATCCGCGGGTGCGCGAACTTCAGCGTCGCATGCGGCGTTACATGGACCATGAAAACCATCCCTACATCCATCTGATTGATGGGGGGGTTGCTGACAATCTGGGTGCCCGGGCAATGACCGAACGGCTTGAAGCCTTCCAGAACGGTTTAAGCCTTCTTCTCGGTGATCACAAACCCAAAAATATCGTCATGATCACGGTCGATGCCGAAGTCGAGCCGGTTCACAGTGTCGATGAGTCGCCGGACAAACCGTCCCTTGGCGACACCCTAGAAGCTTTCTCGAACATCCAGTTCCAGCTCTTCAACAATGAAACCCGAATCCTTTTGGATCACAAGCTTGAGGAACTGAGGGATCATCTCGCCAGTGCGGGGCATACGGTCACCCTCTACAAAGTCCCCATCGAATTTTCGTCAGTGCATGGCAAGTCACTCAAGGAGCATCTCAACAGCCTTCCTACCTCGCTCGAGCTGTCTTCCACGGATGTTGATCTTCTGGAACGAACCGGGGCTGAACTGGTCCGGCATAACAAGGATTTCAGGGCCTTCCTAAAGGCGGTGGAAGGCTACCGAAATGGCGATGTGATTCCACCGACTCCACTCCCATCATCCAAAACGGAGATTCCGGCAAAGCACCAAGGAGAGATACAACCTGGCGCAACGTTGCCCAGGCCATGAGCCGGAAGCAAGAATCTCTCGCCTTGGCGCAGCCACCCCGCTTTGGGGAAGCAATCCGCTTTTGGGCGTACATCGGCTGCATCAGTTTTGGAGGCCCGGCGGGTCAAATTGCGCTACTCCACCAGGAATTGGTGGAGCGTCGCCGGTGGATCGACGAATCGCGATTCCTCCATGCCGTCAATTTCTGTATGGCCTTGCCAGGACCTGAGGCCCAGCAACTCGCCATCTACTGCGGCTGGTTTCTGAACGGCATACCGGGAGGCATCCTCGCCGGCAGCCTTTTCGTTCTGCCGTCGCTTTTCATGCTCTCAGCTCTGGGTTGGGTCTATCTCACCTTTGGAGATCTGGCCGCGGTTCAAGGGTGCTTTGATGGGATACGCCCGATTGTGGTGGCGCTGGTCGTATTTGCTGCATACCGCTTGTCTCGAAAGGTTCTAAAGACGCCTCTCCTGGCGGGAGTAGCCTTGGCTTCGTTTATCGCGCTCCGTGTTGCAGGTATCGGATACCCCTGGGTCTTGGCGGTCGCCATTGTCACGGGCTTTTTGGCAGGGCGTTATTATCGGCGGGGATTATTGCCCACCGGCACCCGGGCCCAAATCCATCCTGAAATCTCGACCATTCGCCCCTCCGCACGCTGGATCCTTCCCCTGATCCTCCTCAGCGGAGCGATTGCCTGGGGAATGCCATTGGGATTCATGAACCTGTGGCTGGGTGCTCCCAATCTTCTGACCGACCTTGGCGTCTATTTCACACAAGCTGCATTGATGGGATTTGGGGGCGCTTACGCCCTGGTGCCTTATGTCAGTGAGGGGATGGTTGAGCACCACGCTTGGTTAACCCGTCAGGAATTGGTGGATAGCCTCGCTCTTGGAGAGACGACCCCGGGGCCGCTTCTCATGATGTTCAGTTTCATGGGGTATGTTGCCGCCTCCAAATCCGCCGCGCTTGCGAGTCTTCCTGCCCCGCTTCCCGGATTCATCGGTGCTGCCGTCGTCACCTGGTATACCTTCCTGCCTTCCTTTGTCATGGTTCTTATGGGTGCTCCTCTTTCAGAACGACTCCGGCGTCACCCCGACTTTGAGGCGATTCTGGCCACCATATCGGCCGCTGTGGTGGGCGTCATCATGAGCCTTGGGGTCTATCTCGCGGCCGCGGTTTTTGGTGAGGCCACATCCCTTGGGATGGATCGACAGTCGATGATGGCGCTCAGCGTCGGCGCACTGGGCCTCCTGGCCCGCGGGCGGATCTCCCCGCTTAGGGCCATCGTGGCCGGGGGAGTTTTTGGCATTGCTCTCAAATTTCTCGACTTACCGGCGCTTGTCTCGCTTTTTTGAGCGTTTCGGTCTTCCCTTTAGGGGGCTCTTTGCCCTGACCGGGGATTTTGGCCCGGGAATAAGCCATTGCTTCAGCCCCTCCCATTCATAGAGCACCAAAGCCGAAACGATCAAGGTCGTGCCGCCATAAACTGAGGGTGTAATGGGTTCGTGATTGACGAGATCTCCGACATAGAGCGAAAGCATCGGCGTAAGCAGGGTAATCAGGGAGACACGCCCTGCTTGGAGATTTCTGAGAATGTAAAAATACAGTGTAAATCCCAAGGTGGTGGCGATCAGGCCCAGGAAAAGAATCGAATAAAGCGCCCGGTCGGGAATGTTTTGGGGCCAGTTGCCGTCAAAGACAAAAAAGACCCCCAGATAAAGCGGAACCGCAATGCATAAACTCCCAGCGACCTGAACCATGGCGCCAAGACCTCTTTGAAGCCTTTTGACCCAGACCGCACTGAGCGCCTGAAACAAAGACGCCGACAAAACCGCAACGATGCCAAGACTAGCTGACTCTGAAAAATGAAGCGCTGAATGGAACATCAGGCCCAGCCCGCCAATACCCAATAGATAGGAGAGAAGTCGTCTCAGGGAGAGACTTTTCTCGCCCAGAAAATAGGCCGCCAATGGTGCGGTCAACAGCGGGGTCAGACCGAACACGACGGAGATCCATCCTGAAGGCAGGTGTTGAGAGGCCCAATAAGTCAGGACCATGGAACCAAAGATCTGCACTGCCCCGGCAAGATAGGTCCAAAGGGCCTGCCGATCGCATGGCATCGCTGTTCGAGTCACCCCAAGATACACGAAGAGCGCCATAAGTCCTGTGACCATGCGACCGGTTACGCCAAAGAGGTATCCCGGTCCTTCGCCACTCCACTTGATTGCGAGCGGCGTCACCGACCACAGTAGGACAAGAACAACATAGGCCAGAAGGATGCGCATAAACAGAATGGCTGCAATTGACTAGGATGGAATCAGGAGGAGGATCTTACATGCAGAAACAACGCCCTATTTCCGATGAAATTGATCGCTACCGGATCAAAAGCGCAGAAACCGAGAAGGAGAAACTAAAAGTTCTCGAGGAGGCTTTGGAGAAGGCCGTTGAGCGTGCCCGAATGACCTACTTCTGGATCACGCTTTCCGTTGCCGTTTTCATGTTGACGCTCATTCAGACTTTCAAGACCGTCGGGGTCTTCGTCATCCCTGAAGTCGGCTTCAAATGGTCACTGGTCACAATGACCATCCTCATCGTTCTGCCCTGGCAGCTTCGAAAGTTTAGAGCTTTGGGGTAGAACATCCATGTCGGAACCTTCAATAGCCCTCGAGGACGATCCCTTTCACGCCTTTTTGCCCTACCCTTCGGCCTCGTTTCGTGAAAGGCAAGGCATCTTCTCGGGCAAGACCTTCGCCGTTAAGGATCTCTTTGATGTCGAAGGTTACCCCACCAGCTTTGGGCAACCCCATGTGCTAGCTGAATCAGGCATAAAACCCCAAAGCGCGGTGATGGTTCAGGCACTTTTGGACCAGGGCGCCCATTTCGTCGGCAAAACCCATCTTGTGGAAATGGCGTTTGCCTTGACCGGCAGGAACATTCATTTTGGAACCCCAATCAACCCCAGCGCTCCCGACAGGCTCCCGGGCGGATCGTCATCCGGCTCGGCCGCTGCAGTGGCAGGGGGGCTTGCCGATATCGGGCTCGCAACGGACACCTTAGGCTCGATTCGTGTTCCGGCCAGCTACTGTGGCCTTTTCGGACTTCGGCCGAGCCATGACCGACTCTCTCTTGCGGGAGCAAGGCCTTTAGCCCCCTCACTCGACACCGGCGGCTGGCTGACGCGCGATGCCTCCACATTGATTCTGCTGGCGGAAACCTTTCTTTCATCACCGCCTCTCAAGGTCAGCCGTCTTTTAGTCCCCCGCGCCCTGATGCAATCACTGGAACCTGGGGTTGCCGGAGCTTTCGATGCCTTTCTGGAAAAAGCAGCCGCGAAATTCGGGGAGGTGGGGGATCTTTCTCTGGATGCGCAGACAATCAATCACTGGGTCGAGACCATTCGAACCCTCCAAGGCTTTGAGGCGTGGAGGGCCCATGGCGCGATGATTGAGCGCGTTCGCCCTGCACTGGGACCTGGCATTGCCGAACGATTCGAATACGCTGCCTCGATTTCGGCAGAGGCCTATCAGGCGGCCTGCATCGAGCGAGAATCCCTGAAAAAGGAATTCGAAGCGCTTTCGAGCGATGCCCTTCTGATGCTTCCGAGTGCACCTGGCCCTGCCCCCCTTCGCTCGTCCTCAGATGAGGATCTTGAGGTCCACCGAGCGGCATTGGTCCGACAACTGTCTCTTGCAAGTCTTTTCTCGCGACCGGAAGTCAGTTTTCCGGCGCTGCAACTGAATGGACTCCCTGTCGGCGTCTCGCTCATCGGGCCGTCAGGGTCCGACCTTACGCTCTGCCAGCTGGCTGGAAAATTCGTCGGGATCTGAGCTCCCTCGCACCCTGTAACTGTTGTCGTGATGTCGAAATTGCTCCCGTAACATTGAAAGGGTACAATTGTTGATTAACTCGGATGAAGACTGATCGCGACTTCGTCCGGCCTTCAACCTTCAATGGCGCCCATCGCCGTTGTTCAGGCCAAGGCCCCGACTTTCGAAATCACCCGACGATCCAACCTGTTCCAAACCCTTCAAGACACCGTCATGACTGATTTATCGCTCTATCGCAACATCGGCATCTTCGCTCACGTCGACGCCGGAAAGACCACGACCACCGAGCGCATCCTCAAGCTCACCGGCAAGATCCACAAGATCGGCGAGGTGCATGATGGTGCAGCGACCACGGACTTCATGGAACAGGAGCAGGAGCGCGGCATCACGATTCAGTCGGCAGCGACCACGTGTTTCTGGAATGACCATCGCTTCAACATCATCGACACCCCCGGTCACGTTGACTTCACGATCGAAGTGTATCGCTCGCTGAAGGTACTCGATGGCGGCGTTGGCGTATTCTGCGGTTCCGGCGGCGTTGAGCCTCAGTCCGAAACCAACTGGCGCTATGCAAACGACTCCAAGGTTGCCCGCGTCATTTACATCAACAAGCTTGACCGTATCGGCGCCGACTTCTACCGCGTCGTCAAGCAGATCAAGGACGTCCTGGCAGCTGAGCCCCTCGTCATGACCCTTCCGATCGGCCGTGAAGACGGTTTCGTCGGTGTGGTTGACCTCCTGAGCCGCAAGTCCTACATCTGGGACGACTCGGGGGATCCGATGAAGTTTACCGTCGGCGAACCGCCTGCTGACATGGTGGATGACGTTGAAACGTGGCGTGCAGAGCTGATCGAAAAGGTTGTCGATCAAGACGATGACGTCATGGAAAAGTATCTCGAAGGCGAAGAGCCCGATGTCGATACCCTCAAGCGTCTGATTCGCAAGGGCACCATCAAGCTCGACTTCTTCCCGACCTACTGTGGCTCTTCCTTCAAGAACAAGGGCGTCCAGCTGGTTCTTGATGCCGTCATCGACTACCTGCCGAACCCGACCGAAGTCAATCCGCAGCCTGAAGTGGACCTTGAAGGTAACGAAACCGGAAATTTTGCGATCGTCGATCCAGCAAAGCCCTTCCGCGCCCTTGCATTCAAGATCATGGACGACCGTTTCGGCGCCCTGACCTTCCTGCGCATCTATTCCGGCACCCTTAAGAAGGGCGACACGGTTCTCAACACCGCGACCGGCAAAACAGAGCGTATCGGTCGTATTGTTGAAATGCACGCCAACAACCGTCAGGAACTGGATGCCTGTCAGGCCGGTGACATTGTTGCCGTTCTCGGTATGAAGAACGTTCAGACCGGCCACACGCTGGCAGATCAGAACAACCCGGCAACCCTTGAACCCATGGTATTTCCCGATCCGGTCATCTCGGTCGCCATTGCGCCCAAGGACAAGGCGGGCAATGAAAAGATGGGGATCGCGCTCGGCAAGATGGTTCAGGAAGACCCGTCCTTCCACGTCTCAACCGACGAAGAAAGTGGCGAAACCATCCTCAAGGGTATGGGCGAACTTCACCTCGACATCAAGATCGACATCCTGAAGCGTACCCATGGCGTCGAAGTTGTCGTCGGCAAGCCGCAGGTGGCCTACCGCGAAACCATCACCCGTGCCGTTGAAGACGAATACACCCACAAGAAGCAGTCCGGTGGTTCAGGTCAGTACGCAAAGATCAACTACACCATTTCTCCGGGCGAAGCCGGTACCGGATTCACCTTCCAGTCCACGGTCACCGGCGGTAACGTGCCGCGTGAATTCTGGCCGGCAGTAGAAAAGGGCTTCAAGAGCATGGTGGACAAGGGCACCATGGCAGGCTTCCCGGTCGTTGACTTCTCTGTCAACCTGACCGACGGTGGCTTCCACGCGGTTGACTCCTCATCCATTGCATTCGAAATTGCAGCCAAGGCGGCCTTCCGCCAGACGATGCCGAAATGTGCGCCGCAGCTGATGGAACCGATCATGAAGGTCGACACGTTCAGCCCGGATGCCAACGTCGGTGACGTTATCGGTGACCTTAACCGTCGCCGTGGCATGATCAAGTCTCAGGAAGCGGGCCCGACGGGTGTTCGCATCAAGTCTGAAGTCCCGCTTTCCGAAATGTTTGGCTACATCGGTGACCTGCGCACGATGACTTCAGGCCGCGGCCAGTTCTCCATGGAGTTCTCGCACTACAACCCCTGCCCCAAGCAGGTTGCAGATGCGGTTATCAAGGAAGTTCAGGAACGTAACGCACAGAAGGACTAATCTCCCTCTGGCGTCCTAAAAGGCGCACCTCCCCATTTGGGGAGGTGCGCCTTTTTTTGTCCAGGCATATTCCAGCTACCATGCCGCCAAACAAACTACTCATGCTCTTGGAGTTAAACCATGACAGATCAACCCGCCATGGACGAATTTACCTACCTCTCCGTTCTGATCGGATTAATTCTGGGCCTCGGCATTACCCAGTTAATGGAGGGTTTTGGGCGTCTTTTGCAACTTCGCGAAAGGATTACCTGGTATTGGCCTGGGAAGCTCTGGGGCATTGTTCTCCTGATCTTCCATATCCAGGCCTGGTGGGCTATGTACGAACTCCGCCATATCCCTCACTGGACCTTCCCCTCCTTTATCGTGGTCCTGATACAGCCGGTTTTATTGTTTCTACTCTCGGCCCTTGCCCTTCCTGATGCAAGAGACGAAGAACGCATCGATCTGAGAACGGCCTTTCTCAGTCATGCGCCTTTCACCTTTGTCGTCGCCAGCCTCATGGTGATTTCAAGCCTCGTCAAGGAATACTGGCTTTACCATCGACTCCCTCATGGGCAGAACCTTTTGTTCCATAGCCTTTTTCTTCTGCTTTTCATCACGGGTGTGGTTCTCCCCTCCGAGCGCAGTTATCGTCTGGTAGTGACAGGCTCATCCTTGATGCTAGGGCTTTACATCGCCTCACTGTTCATCCGCCTGAACTAAAGCATTCCTCGGATTTTGTCCCATGCCCCTTATCTATAAAGATTACTTCATATACGATAATATATGTAGTCTTATTTATATTTGTTCAAGATAATGATTTGCTCCGGCTCACTGCCCTACCCCACTGGCACTCGATCCCACAGCATTATTGCCTCCCTGCTACTCCCGCTTTTAATGCTGCCCATCGAATGCCTGAGTGCCGATGCGATGGAAAGTCAGCCTTCAGCATGCCGACCGAAGGGACCGGAGATCCCGCACACGCAGAGCCCCGCTGATGCCTGTCCGAGCCACGGACCACGCGCCAGAAAGATGGCCATCAGCGATGCATCAGCCCCCAAAAATGACCCCCAGGGTTCAATTGCCCCCGAATACTCCAATAATCGCCCGCGCCAGTCGTTAGGCGCGGTTGAGAGTCAGCGCAAAGATGAACTGTCGGGGAAGGAGATTTGGAAAAACCACGAAAAATTGAGCCTTCACAAGCTTCTCGATATGCCGGACTGGGTATCTTTTAGCATCGAGGAACGCATTCGTTACGAGGACTACGCCACACCCTGGCGTGGCGGCTCTCCGGGAAAGGCCTCCCTGGTGGGGCAATATTCTTTTCCCATTCAGTCGGTGGTATGGGCAGAGGCTCGCTGGACAGAACAGTTTCGAACCGGTTTCGAGTTCTGGGATGCCCGCCAGTACGGGGGACCGGATCAGGCTTATGTCGATAAAAAGGGACATTGGGTCACCCGCGATTATCCCGACAGCCTGACCAGTTCTATGATCAACGCGGGTCAATTTGCCCAGATCTACGCAGCATGGATTGCGCGCGGACTATTAGGCAGCACGATCGACAGTGAGACCAAGGCAGGCCAGATGACCATGAGCATTGGTAGTCAGCGCCTGATCGGCCGCGCAGCATTCCGAAACACGCAGCAGCAATATGTCGGTGTCCAGCAGCGCTTTCGCAGCCAGGACGGCATCAATGAGTTTCTGGCCTTTGCTAATGTCCCTGAAGCCCTCATGCCTGGTGCGACCCCCAACGGGACTCGCAATACCCAGCAACTTCTGCACAACAATGTGGTGTGGAATCGCCCCCTCGAGGACAGTTACTTCACCGGTGGCATCCTGACGCACAAGGTAGCGCCTTTCACGACGAGCGAACTTTACCTCTACTATTTGAACGAAGGTCCGACCACCAATCTTCAGCGCAATCTCTTCTCACCGGGCTTCCGCGTGGTAACGCCAAGCCGAAAAGGTGAAATCAATTATGAATTTGAAACCATCGGGCAAACGGGAAGCTCGATCATCAAGACACCCACTGCCAATCCGAAGGGCAAGGATGGCTATCTGCCCCAACAGAACCTGGGTGCTTTCTATCAACACATCCATATCGGCACGACCTTTGATATGGCGTTTGATCCAAGGCTGACCGCACAATGGGACTATGGAACCTCGCATTTCGACACACTGTATGGACCTACAGTCTTTGAATTTGGTCCGACCGGTATTGGTGGATTTTTTTCAAGCCGAACGAACATCAATTCACCGGGCTGGAAATTTGAGTTCCTTCCTCACCGAGATGTGACGATCTATCTGAACCAACGGTGGTGGTGGATGGCCGATGCATCATCGACGGCCGGATGGGCATCGGCCGGCATATTCAATCCGATGAATCGCGTGAATTACCAGGGGAGCTATATTGGCGAAACCCTTGAGCTGAATGCCCGCTGGGATGCCCATTACAACGTGGCGTTTCAGGGGGGGTGGCAGGTTCTGATGAAAGGTAATCTGGCAATCTACGGCACAGGCGCTCCGGGGATTACCTGTAACGGCGTCACAACCTCAAGCTGCCTTGGAAGTCACCCGAACGGCAGCAACGTGAATTACTTCTTTGTGCAAACCGAAATCAGGATCTAGCGTCCTCCAGATGCCTTAAGGCACCCGAAGGACTCCAGCGAAGCGGTCTATTCGCCGTCCGCATCAAACGCGAGGTGACGGGCCTCATAGGCCGTTTCGAGCGCCTCAACGGCCTCCCGGTCCTCGACCAGAACATCACAAAGATAATCGAGATACTGCTGGTGATGGCGCTTAAGCTGACAATCCGTAGGCTCGGCATGCACTGTTTCAAGCATCATGCGCAGGTTTGCAAGGTAATGCCGGCGGAGAACGACATCGCTTGGCACATGCGAACCCGGCTCTTCATCCTGGGAATCAAATTCCACCATCGTCATCGGGTCGAAGATCGCAATGTCCTCATCATCGAGCGTAGTCAGCCCCTCAGGCTCATGAGCCACCTCCCAGGTTTCCGTTGTGGACTCGAGCACCGGCTCACTGACCCCATCCTGGTGCGGTTTTTCCCCTGTGGTCGTCGATGAGCGAGCCGCAGGGGAAATACCCGATGTTCCAACATCATGAACCTCGACAAACCGGGAGATTGCGAACACTGCACCCGCATAGCCGATCAGAGCCAGCGGAAAATCGACGAAAATGTATTCAAGCATGACAAACCCTCAACAGAATCGACAGGTAGCTGCTCCAAGGCAGGTCCTGCATATGGTTTTTTGGAAGCCAGGGGCCTCCTTTGCATACGAAACGGAAAGGCATCGGACGGATGTCCCCCACTTCGATCCTTACATGAGATCACAGCCGCTTTAAAAGAACCAATGGTCATTTCCTAATGGAAGGATTGATGGAGTGAATCATTTGAAAAAAAACGACGAAACTCAATGCATTCGGTGAACTAATCCCGACCTTTTCTGTCAGAGAAACGATCCATTTACAAAGACGAGCACATCGTCGACAAAATGACCCCAAACCTTTGGTATTTTCACCTTAGGTCTTGAAGGAGAACCCAACATGTATTCACTTGAACCGGTTTTTGCACGATTGACACTGGGTTTTTCCGTTGCCGGCTTTCTGGCTTGTGCGGCGGGCGTTCTCTCGGGAGAAGGTTTCCCCAATCTCCTCATGGATGTGGGCTTTGGCGCCATTCTGGCCGCCTGGATGTCCTGGGGGATGTCCGAGTTCCTGGGTCGTCTTGCACGGATTGAGGTTCAGGTTCGCAGGAACCGCTATCGGGAAGACTGAACATGAAGGCTGTCCATACCCTCGCCATTTTCATTGCGCTCGTTCTCGGGGGATATTTCAGTATGGATATCTTCCAGGAGAGCGTGCAAATTTACGCTTCAAGTTGCGAAACGCCCTCGGGTTTCCAGCTTCCCACATGGGTTTGCCGGGAGATTGTGAATTACCGCTACCTCAAGGATAACTGGTAACCGCAACCGAACTCTCACACCGCCTGACTTGGGGGCCTCGGGTCAGTTATGATGGCGCTAATCGCCCTCAAGGACTCCTCAATGACTTCCAAGCGCCACTCACTTAAATTACTGTCACTCGTTGTCGCCTGCCTATCGGGAATGAGCTTTACAGCCCATGGGATGAACGACGGTCCCGATGGCCCTTGGGGTGGATTTCCACGAACCCAGCCTCAAAACCGTTACGAAAGCGATCCCGCGGCAGATCCTCATCACGTTTTTGGCGTCACCAAGGCCTTTTCACCTTACAAGGATCCGGACCCCAAGGAGGTTGCGGAACTCCCTAACCCGCTGGATGACCCGGACTTCTCAAGTTACAACCTCATTGTGGTGATCAGCAAGGCGGATGATGACTTCTGGGGACGACAGCAAACGTTGCGCGTCTATCAACGGGGAGCCGGCCTGATTTATTACTGGCTGGTCTCCACCGGCATGCAGGGACATGACACCTTGTCCGGCTATTTCAGCCCAAAGGCTTTCTCATCCAGCCATTGGTCACGTGAATACGATGCACCGATGCTCTGGTCGGTCTTTTTCCACGGTGGCGAAGCGCTGCATTCTTCCCTGGACCGCAACTCGATTGCCGACATGGGCAAAGCCGCCGAATCCCACGGGTGTGTCCATGAAGAGGATTACCGCGCGGAAGAAATGTTCCACCTGGTGGGCCACAGCGGTTATGGTGCCGTTGATCAGATCAACGAAAAAACCGGTCGCAAGACCGGCGCGACGGTGATGGCCTACCGGACCCTCATCATCATCGGCCCCGGCCCGCGCTGGGATCGCGTCAATGCAGCGGCGAACCCCGGCGCGAGTTCGGATGGCCCGCTGTCGCAGCCCATCGCCGACGATGGCACCACACCTGCCCCATCACAGCTCAAGACCGTGACACAGAGCGAATTTGATCAGATGCAAGAGGCCCAGGGAGGCGCTCGCTATAACCCCCAATCCGATAATTACGGCGCTTCCAGCGTCGAATCCGTGAACCCAACACTCTCCCGCTGAGAGGCCCCTTGATGGCAAAGAGCAGCGCACAGGCGCTGCGTCGGCTCCTTGAGCGACCGGAGCTTCTGGTCATGCCCTGCTGTTATGACGGACTCTCGGCACGTCTGATTGAGCGAGCCGGCTTTCCATTGAGCTTCATGAGTGGTTTTTCGGTCGCCGCGGCCCGGCTTGGCCTTCCGGACACCGGTTTGATCTCCTATGGCGAAATGATCGATCAGGGCCGATCGATTCTCGAGTCAGTATCGATTCCGGTCATTGGTGATGGCGATACCGGTTACGGCAACACGGCCAATGTTCAACGGACGGTCGAGGGCTACGCCCGCGCCGGGTTTGCCGCCATCATGATCGAAGATCAGGTTGCCCCCAAACGCTGTGGGCACACTCAGGGCAAGGCGGTCGTCGGGCGGGACGAAGCCATGATGCGTCTCAAGGCGGCCGTTCGGGCGCGGGATGCCGGGGCAGACATTCTGATTCTCGCGCGAACCGATGCCCGAGCAACCTTGGGACTGGAAGAAGCGCTCTGGCGCATGGAGGCGTTCGAATCCCTCGGAGCCGACATCCTCTTTCTCGAAGCCCCCAGCAGCATTGACGAGATGGAGGCTTTCAATCGGCGGGTGACAAAGCCGACGATGGCCAACCTGATCCATGGCGGCCGGACGCCGGTTCTGAAGGCGCCTGAGCTTGAAGCCATGGGCTATCGCATTGCGGCTTACCCGCTGGCACTGATTGGTGCGGCCGTCGCAGCCATGGAGGAGGCGCTCGAAGACCTGAAATCAGGAACCATGCCGGAGGCCCAAGTTGGTTTTGATCACCTCTTGGAGGTTGTCGGCTTCGATGCCTACAACGATCGCCTCAAGAAAGACTAAATCTTTTATTGGTAGAGGTCGGGAACGATGCCGCCCGGAGGCACTCCTTCGGCCTTGCCCCGGTCATCAAAAGTGACCGTAACGCGTTTGGAACGCGAACCAAAGGAGATCGGGTCAGAAATGGTGTAGATCCAGGTCAGACGCCAGTCATTCGTGCCTTCAACCTGACTCGGGGGGGACCCCATCACACCGATCACTTCTTCACGCGTCATCCCCTTTCTGATCTTGAGCGCATTATTCTCCTCAAAATCAGTCCCAAGTGTCGAACAGGCAGACAGCACGGTCACGCCCAAGAGGAGAGATACGCGAAGGAAAAAAAGCCCGGTCACTCGATCACCCCGTTCTGGCGGGTCCCTTCCACCGCTTCGACGTCACCGGCATCCAGTCGACCCAGCGCCTGCGCGAGCTGCGCCTTGCCAATGCGCCAGTTGTAATGCGCCTGAACATAGCTGTACCGGGCGTTGGCCAGGTTATTCTCCGCGTTAGTGACCTCCACGATATTCCCCACCCCCTCACGGTAACGGCCAAGCGCCACGCGCTCCGATTCCTTGGCACTATCCAGAAGCTCTTCCGTGTTTTGGAGATTGTCCTTGGTCGCCGCCAGCGTGTAATAGGCTTGCCAGACCGATTGCGTAATCGCCTGCTCGAGTTGATCGCGGGAGGCGGCCTGGGCCTCGACCTGCTCTTCCGCAGCACGCACCTGATAGGAATTATTGAAGCCGGTAAACAGCGGAACCGAAACCTGGACACCGACCGCCCAACTGGAGATGGCCATCGCATTCAGGCTGTCGAGATAGGAATAATTGCCGACCAAAGAGAGCTGGGGCATTCCTTGCGAGCGCATGGCAAGGACATTGGCCTGACCGGCCTTGACCTGAGCTTCGGCGGCAGCCAGGTCAGGACGCGCATCCCTCGCAATATCAAGAAGACTCTCGACATCCTTCTCGCGTTCAGGATCGGGGGCGGCCAGATTAGGGGGTTCAAACTCAAGGCTTTGATGCGGATTCAGGCCCATGGCATTGGCAATGGCACCCAATGCCGCCTTGGCATTGCCTTCGGCGGTTCTTCGGTTGACCTTAGCCTGCGCTAATATCGTCTGGGCCTGAAGCTTGTCCCCGAGCGCGGCCGAACCCACCTGAAATCTGTAGGCCGCCGAATCATAGGCGACCTGCATGGCTTTCACCGTCTGCTCGGCTGCCTCCAAAGACGCCCTCGCTGCAAATAACTGATAGTAGGCCTGGAGTGCCGAATAAAGCACGGTCTGAATGGTTGCAGCATGCTGCCAGTTGGCTGCTTCCAGCGCCTGACGCGCGGTCTCCACCCGGGCTGCGCGTCCGCCAAAGTCAAACAGAAGGTAATTAACGCTAAGCTGCGGAACGATACGGGTGTACTGAGTATTTTTGGCTCCACCGCCACCATTCACAGGAATGCCGTTGCTGATCCCGCCACCGGCCGTATTTTGGCTGCGGGAAAATGGCATGTTAAAGGTCAGTGAAGGCAGGTATGCTGATTCGGCAGAGCCGAATTGAGAGGCCTGCTGTTTGGCATTGGCCCAGGCTTGACGGGTCTGGGGGTTGTGGCAGAGGGCCTGATCAATGACATCCACCAAAGTCCAGCGTTCACCGTGCACGCCTCTGGGTATGCATGGATCGTTTCCCACCTGCGTTGCTGATCGGCCTGGTGTTTCCGAGACATCCTCATGCGTACCAAAAGGATCCTCGGGATAGATCGGGAAACCTTCGCCCGCCATTGCACCCCCTGATATACAGAGCAGGGCAGAAAAAAGACAACGGCGGACCGGCTGCATAAAAGGCGTTCAGGATGAGGTCAAGTTTGCTCGGCCCTGACGGGATTGCTGAGGGTTCCGATCCCCTCGATCTCGATCGCGATCGTATCGCCCTCCTGCAGCCAGACCCTCGGGTCGCGGGCCATGCCGACCCCCTGTGGCGTCCCGGTCAGGATGACGGTTCCCGGCGTCAGGGTGCAACTCGCGCTCAGAAATTCGATCAGCCGTGGAACATCGAAGATCATGTCGCTGGTATTGGAGTCCTGCATCACCGTGCCATTGAGAAGCGTCCGAATGCCAAGTGCATTGGGGTCGGGAATCTCATCGGCTGTGATCAGTGCGGGCCCCAAGGGACAAAAGGTATCGAACGTCTTGCCACGGCACCACTGACCACCACCCCCGCTCTTTTGCCAATCGCGGGCCGAGACATCGTTACCGCAGGTATAGCCCAACACATGGTCAAGCGCATTTTCGCGGGTTACATTACGCGCGCTCTTGCCAATCACCACCGCAAGCTCACATTCATAGTCCACCCGGTCACTGCGGAGGGTTCGGGGGAGTTCAATGGGATCGCCTGGGTTTTGGACCGAGGCCGGATGCTTCATGAAAAGTATCGGGTGCTCAGGAAGCGTCGAGCGCGTCTCCTCCGCATGGGCACGATAATTCAGTCCGATGCAAAGGATCGATTCAGGCTTCAAGGGAGCCAGAAGCTTTCGAACCTCAATGACTTCGTCGGTGACCTCGAATGCACCCAGTAGGTCACCCCGAATGGCATGAGCACGCCCATCATCCAGAGGGACGGCATGTCGAGTGGAACCGGTCTGGTCAAGACATCGAATGATCCGCATGGGTCCTCCATAGATAAAGCCGAATGGGCCCATTGTATCGGCTCACGCAGCCCCTGAACGGCGTCAATTATTCCGCCTGCCCCGAAAGGCGCTCTTGGGAATTAGCTGAACAAGGACTCAGCAGCGCGATTGGCTTCGAGATTGGTTCTGAAGTGACGGAGCGTGTCAGCGCGGTACCAAGTCTTTCCTGCACGATGAACGCTGTGCAGTCCGTAGGTCCGGTGGTGGGTGTGATGGGCGAGTTCGGATCGGGTCAGGCCGGTAATGCGAGCCGCATCCTCCGGTGTCAGCAAGTCTTCCTGCATGCGATCAACCACTCGTCACCCCTTTAGCACGGGCTTCAAGGAAGTTTCTCAGATCGCTCACGATAAACTGTCGCTTCCACTTGATCGCCTTGCTCTTGAGCCCAAAGGCCTTGGAGGCTGCGAGGTATTCGAGATAGGAAGGTTCAAGTCCAAGAATTTCAGCCGCTTCATTGAGCTGGAGGACGTCGGTGTCTTTCAGTGCAGCAAGCCTTTGAGGCATCGTCATATCGTCGTTTCGTGTTTCAGGTTGGAGGACTGCGGCGGCAAGGCGCTGGCAATCGGACGGGCACAGAGTTGGGGATAACGAAATCCGTGTGTGAAGCCCACAAGGGGGCAATGACAGGCGGAATGCTCAGGGGCTGAGGATGCCAGAGAGGACATCAAACGGTTCTTCTGACATCTACGATCCCCTCTCCCCTAGGGTTCACGGCTATTTTACCGCACGGATGGCCTTTGCGCGAAAAAATGTCATTTTTCTAAATCCAGCCCGTTGCAAGTATCCTTCCGGCTAGAATCATTGATCTTCATGCCAGTTGAGGCTTTATCCATGAAACCCACCGATTCCGTGACTATGCTGACGCGCCTTCGACCCTTCGCCGTATTCTTTCTGGCCGTCTTTGTAACGGCCTGCGCCTCAAAATCCTCAAGGCCCCCGACCAACCTGACGCCGGAACATTACGCTAAAACCACAACCGTCACACCGAAGCCAGATCAAGATGCCATTCATCTGAATACGGAAAAAGGATTTGAGGAACCCTACGAAGATAACCGCCACTATCGAGGAACCTATCTTCTGGCTGCGTTGGATCGAAAGACCGGCAAGGCAGCGATTGGTGTTGATTTCATGCAGATGACGGACACACCGCGCAACAAGGTCGTGGTGACTTATGAGGCGCCCGAGGGCACGATGCGCCAGACGATCTATGTCAAAAGCGGGCGTCGCCAGTGCCGCGAGAATGAGTGCCGGGTGCTGGAATCCATCAGTATCCCACTCAAGGAATCCCTGGTTCGTCATTACGCCAAGCTCTACAGCCCCAACCTGACAAGCCATTGGACCTACCGGATTGGCGAGGAATACACCGGCGAAATTTCGTATGCCGAGATGGCTGGTTTGATCGAGAGCATCGACCGCGCCCGCAAATCCCTTCCGGAAAGCGGCCATCCCGCCGAATAGGTGTCAGTGACTGCAGTCGCAGGTGTCCGGAATGCCGCGCAGGCGGTCCTTCTGGGACTGGCAACCTGCGACGGTCACCGACAACATCAGGATCAAGAGCGGCCATAGCACCGCACCTGCCCTCCTCCTGCTAGCGGTTTTCATAGCGATTAAGATCGAAGACTGCCGCTTCAACCGGCATCAGACGAGCGGCTTCCTTTCGAATTCTGTCGCTGTGAGCCCAGAAACCGGGATCCGTTCGTCTGACTGCAAACCGTGAAGCAAAAGCCTCATAGTCTTTTTCCGAATTCATCGTGGCAATCAGCCGGGTGAATTCCGGGAGTTCACTTTCCTTTACTTTAAGAAAGACATTGGGATAGGCCCCGATGAAGCCACTCGCCAGGTAAAGGGTATCCTCGTCCGGGAGCCGTCGGTTGGTCTCATTGAACAGTTCAGCAATGTTGCTGTGGGCACTATTTCGAAGAAGCGTGAAGTGCTTTGCTCCGCCACGGCTTCGTTCCACCATCAGAAAGGATGACTCGGGAAGATAGCTCAAGGCTCGCCCCTTGATGAGGGAAAGCCCGGTGAGCGCCTGAGTGAGCGAAGGCCCGAGTTGCTTGGGATTGAGATCATAGCGATGGCTCTGTACCGGAGAAGTACGCGCCTTCCAGATTTCATAGAACTCATTCAGAGGATCCTGCGTCTTGTACACAATCCCAGTCTCCTGATCGAAGTCATTGCGCGCTCCCTGAAGATAGGCCCGCACATCTTCCGTTGCCCCACGGTACCAGTGGTCGCGCACAGGGATTCGTGCGCTTTTCGGCAAAGCAATCAAAACGTTGTGCTCGGCTTCCATACGGAGAAAATCCATATATAAGCGGGCTTCCAGCTGATGACCCACATTACCGTAGACATCAAAGCCAGCAACCAGAAGGTAGTGGACTCTTTCAAGTACCTCATAACCAATGATGAGGGCTTTTTGGGGGTGGTCGCCGAGGAGCCCCTGCTCCACCGAGGCACTGTCAAAATGGCGAAATACCGTCAGTGTCGCATTGGGGTTGGTGCCATCTCCGTCCCAGATGTCATTCATGGTGACTTGGGTCTTTCCCTTGAACATCTGATCAAAGTAGGCGGCCTTTCGAAGGAGGTACGCATTCTGTTGCTCGGCGTAAGTCAGCCAGCGCCCTAAAAGGGCCGTACTCCGGTCACGCGTAGGCAGGTACATGTGCGTCAGGACTTCCGATAGAAACTTCGAGGAATCCTTGAGCTCTGGAAGATCCGGATTGACGAAACCAATCCAGAAATGGTCATCAATGACGTCAAGCGCTGTCTGCCCACGACAGGAGGGACCCTTGATGAATCCCATGACCGTGAACTGGGCCTCGTCCAACATCAGGCGATAGCGAGAGTTGGGAGGAATTGCCTTGAAGGTGATAAAAGGGTTGGAGGACGCATCCGGCTCATAGCCTGGGAGTTGATCGACCGGATAGGGCAAATCCACAAACCAGGCGCGAATCCGCGCCAGCTTGGCATTATTGAGGGCATAGGGCATATGGGTCTTGGACACCAGGGTCGCCTCGATCGGCCGCAGGCGATAGAAAACCCGTTTAACCCCTGGATCATCATACGGACGACGCGTGGCGATCAACTGGATCGGCTGACCCGGAGGGGTTGCCGAACGAACCAGTTCGAAAAATGTGCCTGGCGGCAGATCATCGAAATAAAGATGAGCCAGGAACCAATGTTCATAG
The DNA here is from genome assembly GCA_041178325.1 of Pseudomonadota bacterium. Classification (GTDB taxonomy): domain Bacteria; phylum Pseudomonadota; class Gammaproteobacteria; order Methylococcales; family Methylococcaceae; genus UBA6136. Next base: position 7,523 of record JBEGVN010000053.1, on the reverse strand, counting down.
ACATAACGCGCCATCAGCCGTGATTTAAGATCATCGGCATTGAGAAAACTCTCCCATGTCGCAATGCGCTGTTCATGCGCGGATGGCAAGGGCTTTTTAGGGGTCGCGGGGGCACCCGACTCGAGCCAGCGAATCAGCGTCCTTGATTCAGCTGGGTCAAGGGCCGGAAAACCGAAGGGCATTCCCCAGTCGGGGTGCTTGTGCATATATTCCGAGATCGACTCAAGCCCGGCACAAACCTGCGGGCGATCCAGGGAAAAATCAAAGGAGTCCGCCGGCAAGACGCCTTGGCTGGGACCGGGGTGATCATTTTTGAGGGTCACCATTTTGGCCAAAATCCCAGCTTTGATATTGGTTTCAGGATCGGAATTACGCTCATTGAGAACAGCGAAGAACCCCTTCTTCCTCCAGACCGCGTTCGTGTCGGCATCAAAGAAAAGACGCGTGGTCGGGACCTCAACCAACCGCGCCGTATCGTAGATTTTTCGTGGGTTTGCACCCCGCGTCACGCCCTCATAACTTCCCAATTGAAGCTGGCAGGGGGCGTCATAACAGGCATGACAAACCACACAGCGACCATCCAGAATCGGCTTCACATCGGCGATGAAGTCGGGCGCGGAAACGGCCCTTTCGACCGGCGCGTCAAAACGGTCGGGGTGTTCTGGGCCATACAACTGATCCAGCGCCCTGAGGCCAACGGTTGCGCAGCCCACTGCCAGAACAGTAAAGAGAACGATGAGGGTGATTCGTTTCATATTTCGGGCCCAAGACCAGTCAAACAAGATGATCGAGATTATCAGGCTTGGCTTCAGTTTAGAATCAGATGACCCTTCGATGAATTGGATTCAGATGCACATATTTCACCGGTTTTTGATCCCTTTTTGTCTGCTGATGGTGAACGGCTGCTCGCATGAGCCCTCTCGGCCCCCACCCGATGAAATTCAAGCCGAACTCGATCATTTCGGTGCCAAGGCGAGCTACCAACCCACCGCCTTGACGAAAGGCCCTGAAGTCACTGAGCAATGGAAAAACGGGTCACGGACTCTGGATATTCTGTTCGTAGCGCCCGAAGAACCGGGCTCTTACCCCCTGGTGGTGTATCTCCCGGGGCTGGGTCAGGATGCAGGCTCTGCCCCCCTTTGGCGTGATGCCTGGGTCAAGGGAGGGTTTGCCGTTCTGGTAGTCCAGCAGCAAAGGGATGCCATGGCCCTCACGCATTTGAGTGCGGCTGATCGTCATGATCTGAAATCCATCGGCCACGAGCACTTCAGCCTCAATTCACTGGAGGGTCGGATCTCGGATGTAACCTATGCCATCCGGAACCTTGAAGAGCGAAAGCGCACCGCCAAGCCCCCATTCAGTCAGGCGCGCATGGATGAAATTGCCATTGTCGGATTCGATCTTGGGGCCCAGACCCTTCAGGCAATGCTGGGCGAGGCCGTCAAAGGGCTTTCGCTCAGGGAACCTTTGCCCCCGATTCAGGCGGCCCTCCTCCTGAGCCCGCACGTCGATATGGCCAAAGGTGGGATTCATCACCGCTTTGAGTCCCTGAATACCCCTCTCCTGGTGGTCACGGGATCCGATGATCATGACCCCTGGGGGATAACTTCACCCTCAGTGAGATCAGCCCCCTGGCAGCAGGCACACGCGGGAAGCAAGATACTTTTGAATCTGATCAATGGAACCCATCGCCAATTGGCCGGAATTGATCCACAGAGTGAAAAGCCCGAAGATCAGGAAGAGGATCCCGATGAGGTTCGTCACGCAGAGGAAGAAGGGCAGCTGTTTGGGAAAAGAGGACGCGGCGGCCCCAATGGAAGGGCCACTCAATTTGGTGATGCACGCCGTGGCTTCGGTCCCGGCTACGATCCAAGACACTACGGACGCCAGCTGGCTGCCATCCAGAAAATAAGCACCGCATTCCTCGGCTCAGTCCTTCGAAAAGACAAGGCCGCAGAAAACTGGCTTCGAAATGAGGCTCCCGGATGGCTAGGCTCTGCCGGCCAGCTGAAATTTCGCTAAGGGTAGATACTCAGCGCATCGCCAAAGACGCAGTCATCATCGTCATGACAGGCGATAACATAGGTCACATGCTTGCCACAGCCCTCCACAAAGGTCCGGTACTCAGTAAAGAGGGGCTCCCCCCGATCCGACATTCGGACACTTCGAACCGGCCGTCCCGCCTTGGCGGATGGACAGGCAAGGTCCTTGTGGGCCCGCTCCTCCCCCAGTGATCGCACCTTCGCCGCGTCGTCACGATGAAGCGCCGGGGAGTCTGTGACACACCCAGTAAGCGAAAGACACAGCAGCATTGAGGGCAAATATTTCACGAGGGTATTCCCATTGAGATAACACCTCCGATTGTAATCGGAGATCAGATTGAATTTGAAATGCTGGTGCACCAGAAAAAGACGATCGCATTTCGGGTCTTGAAACAATCAAGAACCATTGGTCATATGCCCCGCGCTTCGGGGCATATGCACCACGAAACGGCCGCGGCTCATAAGATTCAGTAAATAACACCCTGTAAATCAGCCGCATTATCCACCAGATGATATCGGCATAAGATATGCATATTCTCAAGGCATACTGAACTGACTTGGACCAAGCGCATGACGAATTCTCAAAGAGCCCTCCCTAAAACCGGCATTGATGGACTCATCGAGAACTGGCGATCAGATCTCACTTCAGGATTTCTGGTTTTCCTGATCGCCCTCCCCCTCTGTATCGGTATTGCAATTGCCTCGGGATTCCCTCCGATGTCGGGCATCATCACGGCAGTCATCGGCGGATTGGTCGTCTCCCGAATCAGTGGTTCCTATGTGACCATCAACGGTCCTGCCGCAGGCCTGATTGTCGTTATCCTGACCGCTGTCCAGAACCTTGGTGGTGGCGATACCATGGCAGGCTATCGTTACACTTTGGCCGCGATTTTCGTGGCAAGCGTTCTTCAAATTCTCATGGGGCTATTGAAAGCGGGAAAACTGAATGCTTATTTTCCGGCTTCGGTCGTTCATGGCATGCTCGCCGCGATCGGCGTGATCATCATGGCGAAACAGATTCACGTCCTGCTGGGCGTTAAACCCGAAAGCAAGGAAATCATCGACACGATTCTTGAGGTTCCACACAGTCTATCCATCATGAATCCCGAGATAGCCCTCATCGGCGTGGTGGGCATACTGATCCTGATCCTCTGGAACCAGACCCAGAACCGCTATCTCAAGATGATTCCGGGCCCGCTGGTCGTCGTGATGGCCGGCATCGCGCTCGGCCAGTATTTTGATTTGGCCCAGGAGCACACCTACTCCCTCAGAGGCTTTCAATGGATTTTCCACAACCCGGAATTTACGGTCAGCCAAAAATACCTCGTCAGTGTTTCGGACCACATCAGCTCCAGTTTTTATACCCCTGATTTTGGCAAATTTTGGACTCCAGAGTTTCTTTCTGCGGTGGTTGCCATCTGGCTGGTCGGGAGTCTCGAAACCCTGCTGAGCGCGACAGCCGTCGACAAGCTTGATCCCTTCAAGCGCGAATCCAACCTCAACCGGGATCTAACCGCGGTTGGGGTGGGCAACCTTCTGGCTAGCGCAATCGGGGGCCTTCCGATGATTGCCGAAATCGTTCGCTCCTCCGCCAACGTCAACAACGGGGCAAAGACCGGCTGGGCCAATTTCTTTCATGGGGCTTTTCTTGCTCTCTTCGTCGTCCTTTTTCCGGGTTTGATTCACAAAATCCCGATGGCATCGCTCGCCGCACTGTTGGTCTATACCGGGTTCCGGCTGGCCTCGCCGAAGGAGTTTGCAAAGACCATGCAGATCGGCAAGGAGCAACTCTTTGTCTTTACTGTGACCATTATCGCCATCCTCATGACCGATCTTCTTGTAGGAGTCCTCATCGGCATCCTGTTCAAGATCGGCATTCAACTCAGCCGGGGCGTTCCCCTCTCCAACCTCATCCGCATCAACTTCAGCATTCAGCAATCATCAGCAGAACAGTTCATCGTCAGAATCGAAGGTTCAGCGGTCTTTGCCAATTTTGTCGGCCTCAAGAGTGATCTTGCTGACATCCCCATCGGCAAATCCATTATCTTTGACGTGACAGATGTTTCCTACATCGACCACACGGTTATGGAATTCATCGAACAGTTCCGTCATGACTACATAGGTCGGGGTGGACAATGTGTGATCAAGGGAATGGAGGAGCTGATCGCCTATTCCGAGCACCGACTGGCTGCCCGTAGACGCTACTGAGCCGATACTGATTCAAAAACGCGGGCTAGAGCCCGCGTTTTTTCTTAGAATGGGGGTATGCACAACATTCCCGCCGTTTCCAGAAGCCTCAGGGCCGTTGCCTTCTTCGAGGCTTCCAAGGGCGTCTTGACACTTCTGGCCGGTTTCGGATTACTGACGCTTCTACATCGCGATGTGGAATCGATTGCCGCAACGGTCATCCGCATGCTGCACCTTCACCCTGAGGGGCATTATCCCGCCCTGTTCCTCCAATACGCTGGGGAAGTGACCGATGCCAAACTCTGGGGAGTTTTTCTGGCCGGGATTTTTTATGCCATGGTCCGGTTCACCGAAGCCTTCGGGCTATGGAACGAACGTCCGTGGGCTGAGTGGTTTGGTGCGCTCTCCGGCAGCATTTATATTCCCTTTGAACTCTACGAACTCTATCTCGGTTCCAGCTTTATCAAGATTGCCGCCTTATTGATCAATATTCTGGTCATACTGGTCATTGCCGTGAATATTCGTAGAAGGCTTAAAGATGAGGCACAACTGGACCATCGTGGGCAGAAGAACGCCTCTCGTCCTTTGCTGAGAGAATCACCAGGCACGCACAGTGCAGATTGACAGCATGGATCAGGCCTTTCAGGCGCATTACCGCAAATACCCGCGTATCTGTCTTTTGGGAGTATTGCTTGTACCGACCCTGCTGCAGGCTGCAACGCCCTGTCTGACGTCCGATCCAATCAAAAAAGAGCAGCCGCAAGGTCTGAGAACTGCGCCCTTACCCAAGGCACCAGCAGGAATAGACTGTTACGGCCTCGAGACCCAACAAAAATCAGTGGCTCAGCGCGCCCAGGAGCCTATTGATCATTCTCCGCTGGATAAGAACTACAAACCCCGGATCACCTATCTTGGTCCCTCCGCAAGCTTTAGGATCGACGAATTGACAAAGCGGGCGACCTGGGAGGAAGGCCAACCCATCAGTCTCAAGCGTGCCTGGGATCTACCGGAATGGATGTCGCTGACTTTTGAGGAACGCGTGCGTTATGAAAGCTACGCAACGCCCTGGATCAAGGATACGACCCAAGGTCAGTATGGCATTCCGATTCAGTCCGTAATCTGGTTCAAGGCCCATCCCACGGAAGATTTTCGTTTCGAAATCCAGTTTTGGGATGCCCGCCAGTATGGCTCCCCCGACCCCAACAAGATCAATACGACCATGGTCAACGTGTTGAACCTTGAGCAGGTATTCGCAGGCTGGATCGACCATAACCTCTGGGGTCTGGGCATCGACTCCGAATCCAAGCTCGGCCAGATGCAGATGGCAGTGGGAAGCAATCGACTGATCGGTATCGTTCCCTTCAAGAGCACCCAGTTCCAATATGTCGGCTTCCAAAATCGTCTCCGAAGTGAAACCGAAGGCTGGGAACTCCTGACGTTTGCAAACACACCGGTGGAGATGCTGCCCTCCAAGGCTAGCGCATTGGCCCAGAACGCTTGGTCGTGGAACCGGCCGATCACCGATGCCGTGTTCGCGGGCGCTTTTCTCGACCAATCGCTCACACCTTTGGACCACCTCGAGCTCTACTTTTACTATCTCCATGAAGGCATGGCAGCGAACCTGAGCCCAACCCTCTACACCCCGGGCTTTCGCATATTTCGCCAGCCTCGAAAGGGGGAGTTCGACTTTGAAATCGAAACCATTGGGCAAACGGGGCAAAAACGCGTCAACTCCCAGGCACCAATTCTGAGCGTCGGGTCGATCATGCAACATCTCCAGGCGGGCTATACTTTCGACGCGCCCTGGACCCCCCGATTCCTTCTCCAGTGGGATTACGCCTCCTCCCACTTTGACTCTCTCTTTCCCTCTACCGTGTCGGAATTTGGACCTGATGGTATCCTCGCACTCTTTGCACGGAACAACATCAATACCCCGGGGTACCGCCTCTTCCTGACGCCTACCCCGGACATCACGATCTATGCCGCCAACCGGTTCTGGTGGCTCGCCGATGGAAAGTCGACCGAAGGTTGGTCCGAGGCGAGTCTTGTGGATACCTCAGGAAGTGCCGGAAACTATGTGGGACAAACCTGGGAGCTGAATGGGCGCTGGGATGCCCATGAGAACCTCGCATTACAGGTGGGCTGGCAGGTCTTGATGAAAGGGAATTTTGCAGAATATGCACCGGATGCCCCCAGCAACCATAGCAACGTGAACTACTGGTATGTTCAGTCACAGGTCCGGTTCTGAGTCTGGGGCTCGATAGCCTTCCCCTTCTGGAGCGATCGCCCCTATTGAGAGAGGCTTACAACAGCCAAGCCTGTGGTGGCCCCGCCGGCCCAATCAGGGGGGAGCATCAGTGAACTCACCGGATTTACCCCTGCCGATTTTTTTCGTCCCGCGAGATCGATTCTGAACGCTTCAAGTACGGGCGCAGAGGTCGATGTTGCGCTTTGCGGGACAAACAGCTGAAAAACATATTGGTTCGCTGGGTCAATCTGCACATCCAGGCCACCCAGCCCAGTAAAGGTTGAAGCATAGTCCGAGACATGGACGGGGTTCCCACTCTGGGTGATGCCGTAGAGCGATAGTTTTCGGGTTTTGAATGCAGAAATCCACACATGATTGCCATCATTCATGGCCACAGCCCAACAGGGATCAACAAGATCCCTGCGCGTTTTGACCCAACGCTTCAGCGTTTGACCCTCTTTTCCAACCCACATGGATATCAAGCCTGGTTTTTTTCCAAGATGGGTAAAAACAAGCCTGCTATCCTGATCCAAACCCATCGCGCCACCAAATGCGTTAACGACGCCGGTAACCCCTCCTGTCAGTCGAATACTGCCATCTTCAGACAAAAGGAAGTTATCAACCGCGTTGGCTCCAAAGCGTGAAACCGCAAAGAAGCCATTGATGCGATTGCTGACAATGTCGTTGGGCAAATCATTGGCAGGGTAGTCGAAACCGCCCGACACCTTCACCGATTGACCCTCGGGATCCATCTGCATCACCCGGACATTGCCACCGGCCGTCTTGTCCCCCTGATTAACCACGAGGAGATATGTCCCATGGACGGCAAGACTGACAGGCCGAATTCCCGCTGAGTCGAAGGTATTTCTGAGAATAAGAGAACCATCGCTCCCTATCTTAAAGACCGAAATGGAATGGCTTCCTGCATTCGTGACGAAGAGATAGCCAGCATTCGCAATAATTGAATGTGATTGAAGGCCACCCACCGTCGCGTCACCCTCACCACCAGTTGGCTGCTCGCCTCGGTAGGTCAAGACACCCGAGAT
>JBEGVN010000052.1:0-4356 GCA_041178325.1 Pseudomonadota bacterium | reverse complement strand
CAGGAGCGAATGAGTCAAGACCAGCTGCCCAGCCGTAGACGCCTTCGTACCAGCGAACCCACATGTAGAAAACGAAATAAATGCCGAACGCGAACGTCAGCCAGCCCTTGTTGAGCAACGGTTGCTCCGCTGCGCTTACACCTGCAGTTGTAGCTGCCATAGTATTTACCTCTTTAATGAATGGTTGAGGGCGGTTTCACCCCCAAACGTTTTGTTTAATATCATCCGTGAAACCTCTTCCTTCAGGGCAGTTGGCCCTGAAGGCACCCCTAATCAGAAGGGTGGGATGCGAAGTCTATGCAGACGTTTGATCTATGTCAACAAAAATTGCGACAATTTGTCGCACCATCGCCATCACCTGTAACCCATTGATTAATATTGACTAATGCGCAGAAAGCCCTCAAATATAGAACGCGCAAGCATCATCACCGGCATATTGATAGCTTCCTTTTCTCTGAAGGTTTTCGCAGCGCCTTCTGCTGAAATCGAGAAGGCGCGCGCTTTGACCGTGGGCTGTCTTGGCTGTCATGGAGCCCACTATGAAGGCCAGGGCGGCCTCCCTCCCCTCTCTACACTCGATCGTGAAACCTTTATTCAACGATTTGAAGCCTACCGTCGTATGGCTCCCACACCATCCGTCATGCATCGCATTGCGCAAAACTATAGTCCTGAGGAAATCAGACTCATGGCAGACCTTATCGCTAAAGGGTCGCCACCGTGAAGCTTTCACGGCGCAACTTCATGAAGTGGGCCCCTGGCATTGCGGCCATCGGGACGTTACGGTCTGGCCCTCTTTGTGCATCGCGCGGAGCACCGCACATGGTTGTCGCCGGGGGCGGTTTTGCAGGACTAAATTTCGCCCATGCTCTCAAAGACCTGGCACCAGCGATCGACATCACGGTCATCGATCAAAACCCTCACTATGTGAGATGCCCTGGCTCAAATCAGGTCATTGCTGGCTTCAAACCCATGGAGTCCCTGATTCATTACCCAGCGGAAAGTTTGAAGCGAAAGGGAATACGCTTCCATCATGGAACCATCACCGGCATAGACCCCCATCAGAGACTTCTACACCTTGAAAGCGGCACCCAAATCCGCTTCGACCGACTCATCGCGGCCCCTGGAATCGACTTTCGCTGGGACAAAATCGAGGGCTACGGGAAGCCCCAGAGCCTCATTTTTCCTCATGCCTGGCAGGCCGGAACTCAAACACGGCTCCTGAGAGACCAACTGGCTGCACTGCCTGACGGCGGACTATTCATGATGACAGTACCGGGCAATCCCTATCGGTGCCCCCCGGGACCTTATGAACGCGCCTCATTGATTGCCGCTCGACTGAAACAGGTAAACCCAAGAGCCAAGATCCTGATTCTTGACGCCAAGACCAAATTCTCTAAAGAAAAAGGCTTCAAGGCTGCTTGGACTTCGCTTTATTCCGGAATGGTCGAGTGGATTTCCTTTGAAACCGAGGGTGAGATTGATCATATCGAGGTTGAACACCGCGTGGTTGCCACGGCCTTCAACCGTTACCACCCTGATGTACTGAATGTCATTCCGCCCCAAAAAGCCGGGAAACTGGCCGAAGTCCTTGGACTTACCGATGATTCCGGCTGGTGTCCTGTAGACCCTGTAACCTTCCAATCACTCAAGTCCCCCATGATTCATGTCATCGGGGACGCCTCAAGCTATGGTGCGGTTCCAAAATCGGCGTTTGCAGCGCAAACCGAAGCCCGCGCATGCGCCCTGGCCATCTGCCTTACGCTTCTGGATACGCCCCCGCCGGTGCCCAGAGTGATTAATCACTGCTATAGCCTCATCTCTCCCGAAAAGGCCATCTCTGTGACTGGCGTCTATGGAGTTAAGAAAGGGCCTTTACCGGAGACGCTTTCGCTCACGGAGTCGAGTCCGGAGAACGATCAGAACCTCGAATATCAGCAAGCCATGGACTGGCTTGATCTTCTGATCCGGTCCACCTTTGGAACCTAAGCCGGGGGACTTAAACGCCCAAAGCCTCTTTAACGATGGAAATCGTATCGGAATCAAGGGGTAACTGAAGTGCATAGGCCTGCCCGTGTTCCGACATCTTGCTCCAAGTCTTTCGGACGATATCGACAATTTTGGCCCGCTCGTGACGAGTCCGAAAATCATCGAAATAAAACGCTAAAAAAACCAGGCAAATGACATCTTCAAGGGCCTGAACCTCGGGATTTGTCTTGATTCCCCGTTTTTCGACCAGCCCCCTCATCTTTTGAATGTCAGCGTCCTGATAACCCGCACTCGTCATCAGGGGTTCGAGTTGGTCCGCATGAAAACGGTAGAGCGTGGTTCGCCATTTGAGATAGCCCGCCCGATCCATCGGAAAATCGGATCTTGGAATCTCCCAGCGGCGAATGTGTTGTCCTCTCGCAGCAATTTGGAGAACTTCCGAAGCTTCCGACTGCAATTGACCTAGCCACATCGACATTCTCTGCCCATAGAGAACCTCACATGCTACCGATCGTCCTTCGATCTCGACTTGTCGGGGATCTTTGCTATTTACGGCATCAATAGATGCCAAAACCGTCTGTAGACGTCCGGACATGTGTTTTAGCTCTCCAGATAAAGAGAATTTGGAGCGATAAACCCCCTAAATGCGCTTCATCATAAACGGGCACCCCAGCACATCCAAGTCATCCAAGAGGCCGGTGCGTCCCCTCTTCTGGTGTAGAATTTAGACTTCTGCGAGGGAATTCATGCACATCCTGCTCAGCAATGACGACGGTTACTCTGCCGAAGGTCTCAAGGTTCTGGACCGTTTTCTTAGCGAGCACGTCGAAACGACGGTCGTCGCCCCTGAATCCAACCGAAGTGGAGCCAGTAACTCGCTGACGCTTGAGGTCCCCTTGAGAGTCAGCCGAGCAGAGAATGGTTTCATCAAGGTTAATGGCACACCAACCGACTGCGTCCACCTTGCCATTACGGGCCTTCTCGATCGCGAGCCTGATATGGTGTTTGCTGGCATCAATCATGGCGCCAATCTTGGGGATGATGTCATCTATTCGGGTACGGTCGCCGCGGCCACCGAGGGGCGTTTTCTGGGCCTTCCCGCCGTAGCGCTTTCTCTGGCTTCACACAACCACACCCCGACACATTTTGAGAGTGCAGGACGCGTGGCCGTCTCCCTCCTGGACCGGATTCGTCGTTACCCCCTTCCGGCTGACACAATTCTGAATGTGAACATCCCGGATCTCCCTTGGAAGGAAATCAAAGGCTTCAAATCATGCCGCTTGGGACAACGCCACCGCGCCGAGCCCGTCATTCGCGGCGAAGATCCACGAGGCCGTGAGCTTTTCTGGGTAGGCGCCGCCGGATCGGAGCAGGATGCAGGTCCCGGAACTGATTTTTACGCCATACGGGAAGGTTATGTCTCTGTAACACCGCTTCAAATAGACCTTACCCGCTACGATCGACTGGATCAGCTGGCCGGATGGCTTGAGGGTGACCTCCACTCATGAAGCAGCGGCACGAAGGAATCGGCATGACCTCGCGCCGGACGCGCGAACGCATGGTTGCCCGCCTCAGCGAACAGGGGATTCAAAATCCTGATGTCTTGAAAGTCATGCTGGATACCCCTCGACACCTCTTCATCGAGGAGGCTCTGGCGAGCCGCGCGTATGAGGACACCGCCCTCCCCATTGGGTTCAACCAGACCATCTCTCAGCCCTACATTGTCGCCCGGATGACGGAACTTCTTCTGGAACGTGGCACCCCAGGGAAAGTGCTGGAAGTCGGAACCGGATCTGGTTACCAAACGGCCATCCTGGCTCAGCTGGCGAAGACCGTCTACTCCGTGGAACGAATTTACCCCCTGCAACAACGGGCTCGCCGCTGCCTTCAAGAACTCAACCTCCGAAATGTTCGCCTTAAACACAGCGACGGCGGGTGGGGCTGGGAAGAATATGCCCCTTATGATGCCATTTTGGCGGCGGCTGCCCCGAGTGAAATCCCAGAGGCCCTCCTGGCGCAAATGGGTCGGCGCAGCATTATGATCATTCCTGTTGGGCAAGGCCGTACCCAAATCCTGAATCGCGTCATCCGATCGGAAGTTGGCTTTGAGATCGAGGAAATCGAACCCGTCAGCTTCGTTCCCTTCCTCCCCGGAATCGCTTAGGCCCTCCCCCTCTCCTCCGATGGGTTTGAACTCTTTGTTATAGTTCGCGAACATCATCCTGCGAACTCGACTGGTGAAGGCCCACCCTTGACTACTCCTCTACCTGAAGGAAGAGGATTCCTGCTTCACTGAGGATTGCTCATGCCGGTTGGCGACACAAGTCTGACATTCTCTCCACGGGCTAACACCGCAAGTCCTGCGGCTTT
>JBEGVN010000051.1:0-24818 GCA_041178325.1 Pseudomonadota bacterium | reverse complement strand
TGGGGTAAAACCGATATTTGTAGGCCCGTTTGCGCGTATTCACGACACGGACTATAGCTTATGCTAACCACCCTAACAACCGCTCTCCGGATCGGAGAGTTCGCTATCCCTCCCCGCCCTGAAGAACCGGGTTTCTCGCGAGATTAACGATGAACCAATTGATTCTTTCTTGCATGATGACGCCATTGGCGGCCTTCATCCTGCTGTTGATGTTCGGACAACGCGAGAAAGCCATAGCGACCATCAGTCGGGCTGGAAGTTTTGCCATCGGAGTTGCAGTCTTCGGGCTTCTGGCCGAATGGGCACAACAAGGATTCCCCAGCACCGAGTTCGACTGGTTAACCTTATATCAGCAGGGTGAGTATCGGTTCTCTTTGATTTTCTTTTTTGACCACATTGGAGCCGCCTATCTTTTCTGTACCTGGGTCATCTTCTCGGTCATTGTCAAATACTGCCGTTACTACCTTCATCGGGAAATTGGCTATCGCCGTTTTTTTCTGACTATTTTCGGTTTCGTTTTTGGCCTCAACACCTTAATCCTCTCTGGCGGGCTTGACGTCTTTTTTGCCGGTTGGGAAATTGTCGGCATCGCCTCCTTCCTTTTGATCGCCTTTTATCGTCACCGCCAACAACCCATCCGCAATGCACTGAGGGCCTACAGTATTTACCGACTCTGCGATATCGGTCTTTTGCTTGCAGCCCTTTTGGTCGACCTACTGTTTCAGGAAAATCGGCACTTCAGCCATTTCACGGATGCGATAAACACCCACACCTCATCCGATGGGGACTTTACGCTTTTGGGATTGTCGCTTTTGCTCATTCTTGCCAGCATGGGTAAATCAGCACAATTCCCCTTCTGTTTCTGGATTCCTCGTGCGATGGAAGGCCCAACACCTTCAAGTGCTATTTTTTACGGTGCGCTGTCGATTCATTTGGGCGTCTTCCTGCTTCTGAGAACAGAGGCCATTTGGGGCTTCGATAACTTTTCTCGCGTAGTCGTATTCCTGATTGGTGGTATCACCGTTCTGGTGGCGTCCATCTCAGAGCAGACACAGTCCAACATTAAAGGGCGAATCGCTTATGCTTCGATCACGCAAGTGGGTTTTATGTTCATTGAACTAGCCCTTGGGCTAGGGAGCTTTGTATTGATCCATGTCCTAGGCAACGCGTTTATCCGCTGTTATCAATTACTAGTTTCGCCTTCCGTCGTCTCCCATCTGATGCGCGTTGAAGGCGAAATTGATGTTGCGCTTGATCTTCAGCGACTCAGAATGAGTCAGTCACTCCCCAGAGCCTTGCGCGACCCACTCCCCCGCACGATTCGCAATACCCTGCACGTGCTTTCCCTGCAAGAATTCAACCTGGAACTCGCTGTCCGAAAATGGCTTTGGGACTCTTTCAGGGCGATGGGATCAAAACTTGCCCGCATCAGCCGCAACACCAGTTGGACGGTCATGGCCATCACGCTTGGCGGAGGATTGGCCTTTTACCTCAAGACCGGTCATCTCACGACCTTTTTAGCCATCACTCTGATTCTTGGAATGTTTGCTTGCTCACTTTTGGGCTTCACCGTAAAACGCTATCCCGCAACAACCTGGAATTACATTGGTGCCAGCAATACGCTGGCAGGAATTGCCGCGGGTCTTGTCGGAGATGGCAACTGGAGTTACGTCCTGTTATTCCTCAGTGGCATCATTCCGTTTTGGTTGTTTGGGCGAATGGTGATCCATTGGATGGATCGGACCAATTCTTTTTCGGAAAAACCTTTCATGTTCAGAGCTATGGATGAACGGGCTCCCGTGGCCTCACTCCTTTTCTTCCTTTGCTTTCTTGGAATGGTAGGTTTTCCACTGTGGCCATCTTTCATCGGCCAAGATTTGATCCTCTATCACGTCAGCTCGGAACATGCCTGGATGGCACCCCTGGTAACCTTGAGCCTCGTACTTAACGGTATTTCGGCGTCCGGAACCTACATGCGTCTTTGTGCAGGACGCCCCGTTAAAATTCGGAACACCCGGGAACCCGGCCTCTAAATTTGGCACTCACCGCCTGACTGAACCAATGAGACCTCCATGGCCGATACCCTTCTGATCATCGAAGACGAAGCCCTCCTGGGTCAGGAACTCTCTCGCCACTTCCGCAGTAAAGGATGGGAAGTCGAACTTGCCCGAACTCTCGCAGATGCGCTGTCGCTTTTGTCCGTCCAGCGCATCGAGCCTCTGGTAGTCCTCTCCGACATGAACCTTCCCGACGGCAATGCGCTCGACTTCATGGAAGACACAAGAGGGAGCCTGACCTACTGTGAATGGCTATTTCTTACCGGCTATGGGGCAATTGAAGACTCTGTTCGGGCACTCCGCCTTGGAGCTTATGAGTTCCTCGAAAAACCATGCGAAATGGATCGACTCGATCTTGTCATCGCAAGTGCAAAAAGAACCACGATTGCCCAACGTCGACTGCTTGACCAAGCGGAGGCAGGATCACGACGCTACTCATCTCAGGCCTATGCAGGACGCAGCAAAAAGGCTCAGCATATCCGGGAAATGTTGGATCGTCTGACGCGTGTCCCATTTAGTGCGATTGTGATCGGGGGCGAGACCGGAACCGGAAAAGGCCTGGTCGCTCGAATTCTGCACCACGGTGGCCCCAGGGGAGCCCACCCTCTGATTGAGTTGAATTGCGCCGCTCTTCCTCGAGACCTCATGGAGTCCGAACTCTTCGGTCATGAAGCGGGCGCCTTCACCGGGGCATCAGGGAGACATCGGGGACTGATCGAACAGGCCGATCGGGGGACTCTCTTTCTGGATGAAATCGGAGAAATGCCCCTCGACCTCCAATCAAAACTTCTCAAAGCGATCGAGGACCGAAAATTTCGGCGTCTGGGTTCAGAGCGTGAAATCAGTGTGGATGTCCAAATTTTGGCCGCCAGCCATCGGGATCTGGAAGCCATGGTTCGTGAGGGCAGTTTTCGCAGCGACCTCTATCATCGACTTAGCGTATTTCGACTTGAACTTCCCTCCCTGAGGGACATCAAGGAGGATCTCGATGAGCTCGTCCCCATGTTTGTCGCCGAACTGAACGCCAAGGCAGGGAAACAGGTCAAGATTATCTCACAGGGCGTCTGGGCCCAACTGCATTGCTATGACTGGCCCGGCAACGTAAGGGAACTGAGAAATGTGGTTGAGCGCTGCGTTCTTTTTGCCGATGGGCCGACATTTCCAGAACAATGGCTCCAGCTATCCCCTCATGGCGCCGCGCAAACCGCCACCAACCCGCATCCTCCCAATGGCCTTTACATCCCGCTTGATGGCAGCATGGATCTTGATGATATGGACCGCTACATCATCGAAACAACCTTAAACTCCCACCAAGGAAACGTGACTGCGGCTGCACGTGCTTTGGGAACCACACGAGAAACCCTCCGTTATCGCGTCAGAAAATACGGACTACGTGAATCGGCATGAATGCTTTCAAGATGCACGAAGTGCGCCTTGGGAAATCGACGGATGTTAGAGGTTTTGCGCATGGGATAGAATGCCACTTGACCGAATGGCGCCCGCGATTCGACCTTTTTAGGACCTCACCATGATTAACTCGATTAATGCTTCTCGCCTGCTCACAGCAGGGACCTTCATCGCCGGACTTTTCCTCTTCGGATGCGCTCAGACTCCTAAGCCCCTGACGCCGGTCACCGCAAATGACCCGGAAATGAAGGCTCTGGATGCGGATCGCGCAAAATACCGTGAAAAGAAGGTTGCCCTCATCGAAAAAGCACTAAACCTCAGCGCTTCTGAGCATGATGCTTTCTGGAAGGAGTATTACGCCTATGAGGCCGAGCTCAAGAAAATCTACGATGAGCGCTACAGCATCATTCGCGACTACGCGGCTAATTACGAGAATATGAACAATGAGATTGCCGATAATCTGGCACTTCGATCATTGAAAATTCGTGATGATCGAAACGAGCTCTGGCGCAAATATTACAGCCGCGTCAAGAAGGCGACCTCGCCTATCATTGCCGGTCAGTTCCTGCAGATCGAAAATGAGCTCAATCTGCTTTCCGACCTTAAGATCAGCACCGAAACACCCATCCTGCCAAGAGAAACCGCGACACCAGACGAAAAAAAGAAGTAGTCGCTGTTCCGAAGAAGGCGGAGGGGAGCAGCGCTGCCCCCCCTCCGCCACACCCTGAAGTCAGCATGCCGACTTCAGTGGACAACCGCATGTCACATGCCATCTGCGACTCTGGCCCCTATACAAAAAGGTCGGGGCGCGGGTGTTCCCTCCTTCCTGCACTTATCGGGTAGCCTGCCTGATAGAATCGAACCCACAATATTAGGGGCTACCCAAATACCCCACGGAACTCGTTCCGTTCGCCGCTGGCCATAAATCAGAGATACCCGTATGCCGTTCAACCTCAGTGATCCCGCTTTCTGGCTTGATCTCGGCCAGATCATGATGGTCAACATCGTGCTCTCCGGTGACAACGCCGTGGTGATTGCACTCGCGGCCCGATCCCTTCCTGCCGAAGATCGCAATCGCGCCATCGTTCTTGGATCTGTGGCGGCAATTTTAATGCGAATCAGCCTGACCTTTGCGGCTCTGCAACTTTTGATGCTGCCGTTCCTCAAGCTATTCGGCAGCATCATGCTCCTATGGATTGCAGCGAAGCTGTTGTCCCCCGAGGAGTCGGATGAGAACAACCTCAGCTCTCACAATACGCTGGCTTCAGCGGTAAGGACCATATTGATTGCCGATCTTGTCATGAGCCTCGACAATGTTCTTGCGGTAGCTGCTGCGGCCGGTGGAAACCAGGTTATGCTGATCGTCGGATTAGGCATCAGCATTCCGATCGTCATTTTCGGCAGCGCCATCATTCTTCGCCTTATGGAGCGGCAACCTCTTATCATCGACCTCGGGGCTGCAATCCTGGGATTTGTCGCTGGCGAGATGCTCGTGACCGAACCCGCTCTTGCCGCAGTCGACATTTTCAATGAAGGCGCGGTCACCCACCAAGTTCTCCCTTATGCCTTTGCTGGATTGGTCCTTTTGATCGGAAAGCTGAAAGCGCGCACAGCCATCGAGCGAGAACCCGTCCTCGTCGATCTTGCCCACACGAATCGTAAAAGCAAATCCGGACCAAGGAAAAATAAAACCAAGACTAAAGGTCGTTGATCGATATCAGGGTAAACCCATGCTAAAGCTTCTTGTTCCCGTCGAAGAAAACGAAATCCGCGAGGAGATCATCGGATCCTTGATCCATTGGATTGATCGCATCCAAACAGCCCACCAAATCCATTTGATCAACGTGCAACCCGCCATCCATGGGGATGTCGGAATGTTCTTGAGTCATGATCAGATTCAAGACTTCCAGCGTGAAGAGGGCATGAAACAACTGCAAGGCGCGATGGAGCAGCTTAAGTCCGTGAATCGAGCTTTTGAACACCATATTTGTGTCGGCGATGCCGCTGAAGTCATCGCCCAATTCGCTCGACAAAATGACATGCATCAGATCGTGATCGGGTACCGGAACATCAGCACCCTTACTGCGCTCCTGCTGGGCTCTCTCCCTGCGCGCGTCATCCAGCTCGCCGAAATTCCGGTGATGTTGATTAAGTGATTCGGACTCTACTCGCGTATCCGACGTCCTCATCTGCGCCCCTGTTTTGGCAGATTGAGTCCACCACGACGTTCAGTGTAACGACCCTCGATCTCGTTTATCGCATCAGCGGTGACATGAGACAGATTGAGATTCCGAAAGAGCAGGCCGAACCATTTCGTGCAGACAACCTGTGGCAAGCAACTTGTTGTGAGGTCTTTTTGCGCAGAAAAAATCAGCCTGCACCCTATCTTGAATTCAACTTCGCGCCTTCGGGCCTATGGGCTTTCTATCGTTTCAGTGGCTATCGAAAGGCGTTGGAGCGCCCCGATGTAAATGCGCCTCCCATCATCAAAAGCCAAATAGAGACTGAAGCCCTTACACTTACGGCAAATATGCCATGGTCAATAATCAACGACCATCTCCCAGGAACTCAGCCGTTGGAGGCCGGGATATCGGTTATCCTCAAAGAGAAGTGCGGAAATATGAGCTACTGGGCGGTTAAGCATTCCGCGGATAAACCCGACTTCCACAACCCCGATAGTTTTTTTGCCCTTTGATTCACGATCGAACCCTCTTGACCCATGAATTTCGGCATAGACAAACTTCTTTCGACACCCGCACTGTTAGCCGAACTTACAGGCCTAAGGCTCGCGCTTCTTGCTCATCCCGCCTCAATGACGCGGGAATTCACACACTCCATTGATGCGCTCTCCGCCCATCCCTCGCTGCATTTAACGGCTGCCTTTGGTCCTCAGCATGGGCTCCGTGGGGACAAACAAGACAATATGATGGAGTCGGGCGACTACCGGGATCCGACTCTGGGCATACCCATCTATAGCCTTTATGGTGAAGTCAGGCGACCCACGCCTGAAATGATGGATCAGTTCGATATCGTCCTGGTTGACCTTCAGGATCTTGGCTGCAGGATTTACACCTTTATCACCACGCTCCTTTACGTTCTCGAGGAAGCGTCAAAAACCGGCAAGGCTGTCTGGGTTCTGGATCGGCCTAACCCAGCGGGCCGCCCCATCGAGGGACTTACCCTCAAAGCAGGCTGGGAAAGTTTTGTCGGCGCCGGCCCCATTCCGATGAGGCATGGACTGACTCTCGGGGAGCTAGGCGCGTGGTTCATCCATCACTTCAAGCTGGACCTGCAGTATCGCGTCATCACGATGGAGGGCTGGGATCCACATCAGGCGCCGGGATTTGGCTGGCCGCTCGAATCTCGCTGTTGGGTCAACCCGAGCCCCAATGCTCCTAACCTTTCAATGGCCCGCGCCTATGCTGGAACGGTTATGCTGGAAGGCACGACACTTTCAGAAGGCCGAGGGACCACTCGCCCGTTAGAGTTGTTTGGCGCGCCCAACCTTGTCCCGAACGCGATCATCCAGGAAATGCACGGGATGGCTCCACAATGGATGGAAGGCTGTCAACTCAGGCCCTGCTGGTTTGAGCCCACTTTTCATAAACACAGTGCCGAGCTTTGCGCGGGCATCCAGATTCATACGGACGGGCCCGGGTACGATCACGCCCGATTTAAACCTTGGCGACTTCAGTCACTTGCATTCAAGGCCATTAGGGTACTGATGCCCGAATATCCCTTGTGGCGAGATTTTCCTTATGAGTATGAGTTTGACCGCTTAGCCATCGACCTGATCAATGGAAGCCCGCTGCTAAGGGAGTGGGTGGATGATGCAGAGGCTTCATGGAGAGACCTTGAAAATATTGCACGGGAAGACGAAGAAGCTTGGGAGGAAGAGCGTCGCCCCTTCCTCCTTTATCCCTGATGTCCTTGACCAGACTTCTAAAAGAAGCGGCCCATCATATAAAAAGCGACACCGGGAAGAATCGTAGGGGGCCCCCACCAGGTCCCAAGAACGGTTCCGATGACGCCCAGAGCAATCACAACCACCCCGATTGCAGAGAACTTTCCACTTAGCTTCCGTATGGGTGCGACCGGTTTAGGGAGAACCGCACCGCATGCTGCGCAGTTTTCCGCCTGTTTCCGGTTTTCGTGGTGACAGCTTGTACAGATCACGTTGACCATCTCAATCTCCTCACAACGTTAATCCAGGCTGTTTTTATAGTAGAGAAACAGCAATTCTTAGTGCTTGCTCTTGCGTTCAGAGGGGCAGGCCTGGAATGCCCCGCCGAAGAATTAATTCAGGTCATCGTTGCGCCAGTATTTGGCTCCGGTGATGCTCAAACCAACCAATGCTCCCTCTTCCGTCAGCTGAAACACATGTATCCCTGGTGCAACCGTATAACCAATTTCAGCCGCTCCACCGTCCGTCTTGCTCTTTGCTGCTGCGGCCGCGCGGGTTCCGAACTCCCAACCGCTGGTGATGAAGTTATTCATCACTTCACGAGTATCAAAAACAAAGACCAACCTAAAATTGGTATAGCCAAAGCCAAGACCCGGCTGAAGCTCAAACATCTTCATGTAGGTTCTGCGTCCTGAGGCATTGTCCAATACGACCCCATTCCCATGATCCATGCCGCCAAACATGATCTTTCCGCCTGTAGCATCAAAGACGCCATAGCCCGCAGCCTTTCGAATGTCCTTCCGCGCTGATGGATCCTTAGCATAGAGCTTGGCAAGAGTCTCCGTTTCCATCGTCTTGATTTGATTGCGCTGTTCGGTTACCCCTCCTTTTAATTGAACCCCGCAACCTCCAAGGGCCAAAGCAAAAATTATCGTCAGGACACCACGCATAGAACCTCCGAAAAGTAAGTGTTGGCCATTGTCACCAATCGCCTCTACCTTAGCAAGGTGCCATCTCACGGCCATGCTGGCCATGAAACATAGAGACTGATTGACACACTGTCACCGAATAGGCGCTTGTTCAGTTGCTTTCGCCTCGCCACAATGAGCGTTGTGTGAAACCATTTCCAAGGTGATCGTCCATGAGTCTTGAAAAGAAGTTCCTTAAAACAAAACCCGTGTGCAAAGTAAAGTTCAGCCTTACGGGTGAGCCCTTTGTCAACGCGTCCTCGGTCAGCCTTGCGGGAGATTTTAACGCTTGGTCAAAGGACGAATTACCCTTGAAGCGCGCCAAAGATGGCACCTGGTCCATATCCGTGGATCTTGAAAACAATCGGGAATACCAATTCCGGTATGTTGTCGATGGAAGCCATTGGCTAAATGAGCCTGAAGCGGACCGTTTTACATACAACGGTATCGATTCTGAAAACTCTGTCATTGTCCTTTGATGAGGACAGGCCGGCATGACGAAGGGTCGTGCCGGCTAAGTTCTTACTAAAATTTCACCGAAAAGCCACTCAGTCCGTAAAAACCGAGTGCGCCATATCCCCAAACCTGCTGATATTGTTTGTTGAGGAGATTGTCGAGCCTTGCGAAGACAGTCACCTGCTTATTGATCTCATAGTTTGTAGAAAGATTCACGAGAACATACCCCGGCACTTGGGTGATCGAACCCATCGTATCGTAGGAGCTCCTTGAGCCCACTACGAGAACATTGAGGTGTGCGGAGGCTTCCGGAACAAACTTGTAATCAAGGTCAAAGTTTCCCTTGTTTTTAGGCCGAAGTAATAAGGGGTCATTTGATCTTTGCCCAGTCGTGGCGTTGTAGCGCCCAAATGTCTCGTCATAGGTGTAGTTGAGCCTTAAGGCCAACTCGGGCAAAGGTTTGTACTCTGCAAAGGTCTCAATACCCCGGGCAATCGCGTTACTCACATTTTCGACATTCCCCATCCCTCCGTTGGCGCTGGGATTCCACTGGATGAGGTTGTTGTAGTTATTGTCGAAATACACCAACCCAAGCATGGCTTTTTTATCGAAAAGGTCCTGCTCTATTCCCGCATCCCAGTCAAGACTCGTCTCAGGCATCAAATTTGGATTACCAAAGCATTGCTTGCTGAGTTCACACAGAGATGGAGCGCGAAAGGCGGTGCCAATGTTGGCCTTGATCCGGCTATCCAGTTCCGACACATCCACGGTCTGATTGAAACGCCAGGTGAGATGACTTCCAAACTGAGAGTTGTCGTCCACACGACCCCCGGCGGTCGTATGAAAACGATCCAGCCAGTCGAGTTGATTCTGCAGATAGTACCCAGCGTTATTCATCGATCCATTGTTGCTAGTCTGCGCTGAAGCCAAACCGCTTTCGCTGTACATCGTATCGAACCGTCCCTCAACCCCCGCGGTGATGGTGTCATTTGGAAGAACATGAATAAAATTCAACCACTCGACTTTAGTTTCCTGGCCATTGGTGGATGTGGGAGGAATCCAGTCGGGTGAGATCGGTGCGGTGTAGTAGGTCTGACGATCACTCAGCGTGAAGTTCACCCCAAAGCGTTGTTCCCAGAGATTATCAAATAAAAACCAGCGGGCCTGACCCCGGGTGTAAAGCTGATTGCTATTGTTGAAGTAATGGGGATTGTCGCAGCGAACAAACTGCCCCGTGTAAGACTTGTAGCCAAACCCACCACAGTTGTCGAGGCCTGTCCCTGCGGCGTTGTAGCGCAGACTCCAATCCAGATCGAGGGTATCCGTCACCTGATAGTTGAACCGACTTTGAAGCGTGGTGTTCTGGTAGGGATCTCGCTCGCTATTTCCCATCGACTGGGCCGCTGCTGAGACTCCAAGATTGCTCAAGTGGCTGGCATTGACCGCGTAATTCAATCGGTCGACCTCACCCGAAACCCCACCACCGACTTTCCAAGTGTTGTAGTTGCCACCCTCGGCCAGTCCTGAGAACTGGGTCGGTCCTTTTCCATGCTTGGTGATGATGTGAATCACACCGCCCATGGCATCAGCCCCCCACATGGCACTGGCTGCCCCCCTCAGAACCTCGATGCGCTCAATGTCATCAACCTGCAGGTTGGCAAAGTCAAAGGAATTGTTGGGATTACTCGGATCGTTCATCCGAATATTATCGATTAGCACCAAGGTTTGGTTGGAATTAGCACCTCGCGTAAATACGGAGGTTTGCTGCCCTGTCCCCCCCGAACTCATCACATCAAGCCCAGGAACGACCCGGAGAATATCGGCTACGGCATTGATTCTTCGGGCTTTGATTTCTGCCGCCGTAATCACTGTCACGGTGTTGGCTAAATTGGACTCTCTGACATCACTTCGCGTCGCTGTGATGACTACAGGATCCAATGTATCGGTGGAATCGCTCTCGGCTTGAGCAAGCAAAGGGACAAAAACGGACAGAGTAAAGAGCAGCTTTTTTTTCATTCTCAGATTCTGGTCAAGCCGCGGCAACACCCGCTCGCAGCAGTGGCAAAAACCGTGCAATGAAAATGGATAGCCTGAAACCTGATTCCGAGAAGGACATGGGGGCAACAGCCTACCCATCGCCCACCGCGACGGCTGACAATATCGAGGCCGGTCTCCGGACTTGTGAGCAGCCCTCTCTTAATTAAGAGTGGCCAAACGCACCGCCTTCCCATGTCACAGACACAGTGGCATTTTGATGCGCTTTAACTCACCTACCGTTGCGGGGGCAGCGCTGGACTTCTTTCCGTTGGGACGGAACATCACCAGCTTCCCGTTTAACCTGACGCGGACGAACGACGGTCAGGCACCTGGATATGCAAGGCATTATGAATCCCTTCCCTTTTTTTTCAACCATTTTGGCCAAAGGGGATTTAGCTTATTGCGCATCGAACCGGGCAGCCATAAGCTCCGCCTAGTGCTTCAGGTCTGATTCACCCATTGTTAAGATCGGTCAAGATCATGGCGAATAGCACCCCCTATAATTTGATCGCCGGTTAAGTCATTTCGAGCACCTTCCGCTAAGGGTGGCTTCATTGAACACAGCCGGTACGCTATCGAATCTCAAATCAAGGAAACTGACATGCTGGGTGAAAAACACGATCTTGCTCACGAACTGCCTGAGTTCAAGGATCGTATCCACGAACTCAAGGTCTCAAACCGCCACTTTGCAAATCTTTTCGACGAATATGATGCACTTGATCATCAAGTGCGTCGCTGTGAAGCAGAAATTGAAGTTCACGCGGACGACTTCGTCGAAGAACTCAAAAAAAAGAGACTGGCCCTCAAAGATGAACTCTTCAAAATACTAAAAGACACCACCTGATTTTCGGGTTAGCCGTCCGTCTCAAACAAAAAGGCCAGCAAATCGCTGGCCTTTTTTCTCACTCAGCTAGAGTCCATGGCCACCGGGGCAAAAGCCCAAAGCGGTGAGCACAAAACAGCCCAAGAGGGAACAGTCTTAAGCGACGTGACACCGCGTCTTCTCCCAGCGGAGCCAGACCAACATGAAAACAAGCACGTCTAACATCAACAGCCCTTGCCATAAATACAAATGCGCAAAGTTAAAAAGTTGTTCGTTCCAGCTATTTAGATGAAAGAGCGTAATGATTCGAGCGACATTCATTCCCTGAACAGCCAGAAATCCAGCCACCAATCCCTGTACTTTTGCCCACCAGCAGGCGGGATAGATCAGAATTGCAGAAAAGAGGATGAAAGTAGCATCAGCCCCCGAGCAGCCCCAAGACACCATGATGGCTTTTTGTGTTTGGGGATCACGCAACACCGATCCCGCCCTGACTGCGCCTCCCCCAAAAAGATGAATGACCCCTTCGCTGATAGCGGCGGCAGACTGGCACCAAGGCTCCAGAAGACCATTCTGAAGGGAGTTCCAACCGCCGATGGTCGTCCCGATGCCCAAAAGAACCACGAAGAAAAAAAGCCTGAGGCGCATGTGATCAACCCTTGAAACAACGAGATTTAACAAGCACCTAAGAGCTCGCCCACCTCCGAGCAAAATAGCAGGCGGGCTTCTCATTTAATTGCGAAACATTTCAACGCAGGCTCTTCACTCCTTAACGTCTGCCACTAAGGACAAGCGGCAGGGATTTAAAGCAGTACGCTAATCGACAGATTCAAGACTCTCTATTTACAGCGATAAACAGTTCCAGAATAGGTCACGTTAGTCTCCTGACTGCTTCCACCTCCGTAGCCATTGGAGACACTATAGTTCCCAGTTACACCGGCACGCGACGTCAGAATGAGCACTGTGTTACCCCCCATTTTGAGCGCAGCATTCTTCAGTTCATTTCTGGCACCTGTCTCCAGGTTTGCATTACTGGTCCAACCACCGGTGAAAAAGTTACCCTGGTTTCCTGTTGCTTCCCCAAGATACTCACACCCCTGCGGGTCGCTGGTCACAATTCGCACCTTCTCAGCACCGGACATCAATGGGTTGGCCGAACAGCCAATCAAAAGACAAACGCACGCCGCGGCGGCTATTCCCACAACGCTTTTCATTCTAAATACTCCAAAAGGAAGTTATCTCACTTGGATGGAACGCCCACGCTAACACGTGGTTGTTTTCTTTTTCTAGTTAGTCTTGAATTTTAGATCCATTTTAAAAAGGTTCTGCTCAATACGGGTAAAAATGGCCGTTCCTTTTGCACCCCTGTATTTTCCTGTGCCACCCGTAACAGCTCGCGCTGAAGGAGATGTGTTCATCCAATTATCCGGCATTTCCGCAATACTGATTCCATCGATAATGATCGAATCATCTGGATTAAAAGTAAACACGGCATGATATAGACGCGTCTCTATGGGATTCGATGCACTCGCCGGAACGGTGATTAGCAATGAAAAGTCAGCAGTAGCAATTGGCAGCTGCCCTACATCTGACGTGCGATAGACGTTCATATGAGCAGCAAAACCGTCCCCCATCTGGCGCTGCGCTGCACCTGACATACTGATGTTTGTTGAACTCATAATCTTGTTGTAAACGGTGAGCTTCACATCCGCCGCGGCAACAGTCTGGCTGAAACCTACGGCGAATGTAACAGATAGCATCAACACAAATAACAAGGGAAGTTGGCGGAAATAGATCATTCAAACTCCTTGAGTTATTGCAAATCACCCATAGTCACGAGTGCAATTGGAGAAATGTAAGACTAATTGGCCAACATTTGATAGCCAACAAACCCCAGGTTCCAAATAGAAAGGATGAAAATGGCCAAAAAGGTTAGCTTCATACCTTTCACCCGGAACTCCAGACGATCCCGAGCATAGAGAAAACCATAGGCATGCAACAACCTCCCATGAACCAAAATCGCCGCAAAAACAATCAGTAATCTCCAGTCGGTCTTGTTGAATTCAGCAATTGCAAAAAGAATCAACGCAATGGGGACATATTCTGAGAAGTTACCCTGGGCTCTAATTGCCCACTCCAGCTCCTCCTTATCGCCTGTACCAATTAGTACTTTTAACTGCCTGCGTCGCTTGATGACTTGTATCGAAAGCCATATAAGCAGGACAGATAAAAGTGATGCAAGAACCGCTGTAATTGGCAACATACATAATCCTCGAAGTGCTATGGCAGTGAACAGCTGACCCATTCGCCCAATGGGTTTCCGGCATGTTGTAATCACGTCGGACCCAATGTCACACAAAAACGAGGAGCTTACATTCGATTTGGCTGCGGGGCGAGAGCGCGATCGCAGGTTGAAGGAGCCCTGAGAACCACCCTTGCACCTAGCGATCAAGAAGACGGAAATCGGATTTTTCGGTTCAGAGAAATCCCAATAATCTACTCTCAATCCACTGGAAGAAGCAGAAGGCGAGGGTTCCTCGAATTAATTCACACATGGCCCATCAGCGCATGGATTTCCTTCACACGCACTCGATGCTGTTCAGCAAAAAATAGCGCAGCTATCCTCGTCGATGGCTTTAAGGTGAGGAACATAACGAAATAGATCCCGGGAACATCCGAGAATCCCAGATCCAACGTGAATACCGAAGAAGGGCTCAGCCAGTCGATCTCGATCAGGGATGGGCTCTTTTCATCAGCCTGATCAAACAGGAAAGTACTCTCCTTCTTCAGGAGAGAGGAGTCAAACATTTATCTTACTTTTGAGGGGACTGCGGTAGATCATGTTCGATGTGCTGGGTAGCATGGTCCTCGGTTAATTTCGGGAGCTCCCACTGAACCCGAGCATCCTTCTATTATCCGACTTTCGATTTAAGGCTTACCGTTTTTAAGCTCAAGATTGTTATAGAAGACTTGTTAAGCCCCCCGTAAGAGCGTAGTTTCTCACCTTCAAATTAATTCGGAGAAAAGGAAATGGCGCAGCATCGAAAGGGCTTCTACCAAAAGTGTCTTCAGCACATTTTCCTCGGCTCCATTTCAACGAGCGTTTCGGCTGGCACGCATATCTCATGCCTTACACAAGGTTTTGTTCCTCTCGATGTGGCTTACGAGATTACAGACGGCTCAACTGTCAGCACCAACCCTCAAGCCCCCATACTGACCTATAAAAGTAGCGGAACGAATCCGATGACGGAAGCCGTCTGGAATGCGGGCTATATGCCGCCACCTCCCTACTCGCGGAATACGACACGTAATCTCCAATTCAATGAGTCCCAGTTTATTGCTTCACCGGGCCAAGTCGTCTGCGATACCAGCTACATTACGACTACCGATGGATATACGTGGGGCACCATGTCAATGGCGATCAACGCCATGTGGCCTTATGACTCTAAGCAGTACTCGGGGCAATCCGCAGTCAATACGTACTATGCAGGAAACCTCGTCACAACCCCACCTAAAGGGTCGGTCAAAATAACAGTTAACTACAAGGCTCAGAACATGCGGTTTTGGGCGAACCAAGATGGCGTCCCAGCGGGGACTCGTGGCGCCACTCCATTGAATCGCTACTTCGTCACGGATCAGTGGCACAATGAATACATCATGCATGCCTCTGGGCAATCAACCGATAGCGGCGTCCAGCAAGCTTTTAATGACGCTGTATTACCGGATGGCTGGCACAAGTCGACTCGGCAACTGAAAAAGGACCTCACGATTTATCCCTCTGTAGGGAGTGACGGCACCTTCCAATATTGCATTTTCAGGGATAGCGCTGATAACACCTACCACCAAATTTCTTGGTCGGGCAAGGGAAGTCTCGAGGCTCAAGTTCCTGAAATGCCTATCTGGGGTGGGCAGCATAGCGATACCCTTGCGGGCGATGCTAATGGCCAGACCGATGACGTCATTCATGGCGCTGGGGGTAATGACAGAATTTTACCGGGCTCAGGTTCCGACACAGTCTGGGGCGACAATGGGATTGATACGGTGATTCTTCCCGGCACTCTTCACGATTTTTCACTTGTGGCATTATCAAGTGATTTCACACTCCTGGAGCTATTTAGTCCGACTTATGGAAGTAAGACCATTCGATATTGCGAATACCTCAAGATTGGAGGAAAAACCATTCCCATCAAAGACATAAAGAAATCACTCTGATTTACAGATTGAACGGTCTCACCATAATCGAAAGCCCTCCACTGCCCATAAATAGTGCATTAGAACTTGGTGTGAGGGTTTTTGGAGAAAACGTAGACCGGACGGAATTTTATCCTCGCGATTTATCCAACAAAAATTCTATAACGCAGCGTAGTTCTGTCTGGTGATGGGAAAGCGCCTTAAATATTCATTTGCTTAATCAAGGTGACGCATCAAAAAGGCAGGCAAAAAAAAAGCCCTGCGATTTCACGCAGAGCCTTCTTGATTTGGCTGGGGGACTAGGATTCGAACCTAGGTTGACGGAGTCAGAGTAAATACACCCTGATCACACCACTTTGTTTTCAAATGGTTACGCATCACTTTTGTCGGTGTGCTACAGAGTGTGTAACGAACCATATTTTCAAAACCAAGCAATCAACAGCACTGAAAACGGAAGTTGGGCTGAAAATTCAGGTCGTCTGCGCTCCACTCGCCTTCCGCTATATATAAGGTGTCGACTCTTGTTACGGCGCCATCAAAACGTCAAAAGATTTTACGTTGAGAGCAGCATTGGGTTTAGGCAAAAGCAGGATTTTTGATGGCTGTGAAAAATCCTGCGTTTTGTTAAACCAGCATCGTCACCCAATCAGCTGCCTTCGATCACCCGAGCAACGTCACCTTGGCATACCGAACACTTGCCGACCAAAAGCAGATCAGCGCCTTTAATAGCTCCGCTGAAGTTTTTAATCGTCACAGCATCTCGGCATTTTCCGCACCAAACATTAGCCAACAACTTCGGGCGGACATCAGCAGGAACGGACTCCCAATGCTTTCGGGCATCGGGCGTGAAATCGGGTAGCTGCTCAACGCTCATCAATCATCCCAAGTAGTCTGCCTTTTACTAAACCCGTTCTTCCTCATTGCTTCGATGCCACCAAGCAAGAATGAGAAGCACAAAAAGACCCAAAATGAACCGTGCTACTTCATCCAAAGTCGGAACTGGAACGTAGTCAGACACAAGAATTTCAAGGGCATTACCGGCTGAAGCAGGCAAAGTCCAAGGTCCAGAACTGCCAGAAGAGGATCTGTAGAAGCCACCGTATGAAAAATCATTGTACGCCGTGGGCGATCCCGAATCTCTCCACCAAGCAACTCCCGTGCTATCAGAGCTCAGCGCGATGGCATAGCTCGTATTTGGAGAAAGTGTCCAATTTGGTATGGCGAATGTGTAAAGGTCATTGGAGTCAGTTAGCGTCAGCGTTTGAGACGTGCTTGCGAGAACGCCTGCCGGCTTACCATCATTTCCGACTGAGAAAAGCGTCAAGAGAACAAAACTACTTGATGTGTAGCCAAAAGTGTTATTCATTAGCCCCAGCCTTATGGTCTCCACCTGAGTGTAATTACTGGGCGTGGTAAAGATCACCGCCTTATATTCACCGCCCACCAACGCTGTCCTGCCAGTTGCGCTGCTGGGAAGATTGGCCAGAGCCTGAAAGGTGCTGGATTGGGCCACTGTTGGAACGCCCAGCATAATAAAAAATGCCAGCGTAGCCTTAAACACAAAAGACATATTCGAAACCGCAAATTGATTGATTGCCAAGAAATTGCCGCTCACTTGTCCCAGATCCATTTCTGGTTGTCCACTCCAGCCCATCGACCACACACTTGCTTGGGATCAAAACAACCGGAGCAAGTGATGCTGAGAACCTTTGAGATTTCATTTACCGTTTATTACGACGACGCCAAAACACAGACCGACAGCAACTTGAGCTATCTGACGACGACTGTGACTGCCGTAATGAGCCAACAAGCACAGGCAATGATTGAAGCACAGTATGGAGGCCGGGTACACGTATGGAGTGTTCGGCAGCTTTGATCTTGTCGAAAAGTTATTACTTATTTTCAGTAATAGCGGGATTGGCTAGGGCATTCATTGTCGCTATGCCCCTCGGCACCACGCCCGTGTCCATTTTTGCTGTACTGGGATTCGGTGGTTTTGCTGTCAATTGG
Organism: Pseudomonadota bacterium; assembly: GCA_041178325.1. Taxonomy (GTDB): domain Bacteria; phylum Pseudomonadota; class Gammaproteobacteria; order Methylococcales; family Methylococcaceae; genus UBA6136. Next base: position 6,965 of record JBEGVN010000051.1, on the reverse strand, counting down.
CTCGGCAGACGCTTTGATGCGGGGTCAACTTTCGTCGGGGCCGGCTTGATGGGTTTTGCTTTTGCCTGATACAAGGGCTTGGGTTGAGGTAAAGGCTTAGGTGCTGGTGGCCGTGGGATTTTGACCTTGCTGGCTACTTTCGTCTTGGGCTTTACGATGCGCTTTTGTTGAGCCGCGACTTGGGCTTGCTGCTTGGCTTGGGCATTGATGCTGGACCAAACGGTATCGCTGATGAGCTTCCACAGAGCCAACTGATCTTGGGCAGAGGAAAATTCGGCAAGGCGCATAAAACAAAGGTCTCCATTACTTTCCTTGTATTTAGCTCCTTGCCTTCGATTGCTACTTCTTACCGAATCCAGATCGAAGTGCGCCCGATGCTTTTTCAATTTCAGCATCCAGCTCCCCTGCCAGTACCGCGCTTTTGACCGTTCCTAATGCTTCGATGAGCGTCTTCAGATCGGCTGCTTCAATGGCGTTTTTGCCCTTGGCCAGTTCAATCACCTTGCTGCCATACCGAATATTCAAGCAGTAGCCCCCAGCAGCCGACACCCAAAACCACGGACGCACTCGTTTGTACGCTTCGACTTGGACACGTTGCTCAGTTGCTGGATTGGTAACGGACTTAACGATGCGCGGAGCGTAGTTGGCGCCCAATTGTTTTGCCGATGCCATTTCAATTTGCTCGTCCAATTTCGCAGCCAACTTATTACGCTGTCGCTGGATGCCATTTGCCTTCGGCTGCGTGGTCGCTGCGACTAATTTCAGGGAACTCAAAATGCTCATTGCTCGTCCTCGATCTTGTTGAATGAGCCATGAGCGTATTTTCAGAACTTCGGCCTGGACAACCGGAATTTGCCAGCAACCACGGCTACAACCACATTTCTTCAGCCTTTCCTGTAATTCGTATAAATAAAAATGACAAAGGCAACACAGGCGCTTTTAGGCAAACCAACGACCCGCACAGCAAGAGGAAAAGCACGATGCGGGCAGTTGGACAGGCACGACAACTGTTGAAATATCCGAGCTTGCGGGTTTGAAACAAGCGGCAACACTTCACGCAGAGGACGGGGGAGGACACCAAGCGACAACAGCGCACCAGCAGCAACTACCCCACCAGATGTTGATCCGATATGCCAAAAGAACGGATTTTGCTGCTGATCAGCACTTTTATTTAGTAAGGCTAAAGACTGGGACATCGCTTTGATTGTGCGATGTGCTCTCAGGCTCGCGTAGATGCTCCGGCTTGTATTTTCGCGGGTACCGTTGGTGTAGGACTTCAAAACTCCTACGGAAGAAGGCAACGCGAGGTACAGACCAACCGCCTCTGTTACGTTGTAAAGCTGGATGCGAAGAGGACTCACAGAAAGACCTTTTTTTACTTCCTCCGAAAGGGGGAAGTTATGTCTCAAGGATCTACAGAAAGATTCAAGAACAGCAATACATCAACAGGATTTTTGATTCTTAGGACTGTGAGACATGTCCGAGCAATGTGAGATGAAGCGAGTTTTGCGAGCTTCATCGAACATGGTGAAGGGCAAGCAAGCGCAGCGCAGCTCTTCAATGCCCCTTTGAAACAAATGAAATGTTCTGCCTTTTGTTCCGGGCTCCATGATCGAGCAACAGACAGGGGGTACCGAGATCAAAATGCCAGCCCGAATCTTCAAGTACTTCCCAGCAATTTTTTGCGCAGCAGAAATTTACAAGCACAGGACCAATTTCGGACGAACGCACGACAAGAAGCAACAGCGCCTGATCTTGCGCATGGGCTGGCTTGGATAGCGAGTCCAGCACTTTTTGATGCTGTTGACGCTGTCGTTCTGCCCTTCCAGTTAACAGCCAGAATCCGAACTTCGACGCTAAATACAAGAATCGCAAGGATTAGTTAGACCCTGCGATTTCGGCTCTACAGCGTTTTATTTCATGGGGTTACGCAATCTTCATTTTAGGTTGTCCTCACAGAACCGCAGAAATTACGCTGTAAGCCAACCTTACATGTAATTCGGAGGATCAGAAGATGAAGAAAGCGAGGATTTTGACCAAGCAGGAGTTGAGGCGCGTACTTGACCATATTGCCACCCGCCCCCATGCCGCCCGGAACAAGGCGCTGATTTTCACAATGCGCTACGCGGGACTAAGAGCTTGTGAGGCCGCTTCGCTCAAAATCAAAGATGTCGTCGACGCCCAAGGCCAAATCAAAAACGAAATCTACCTGACAGCACAGCAAACCAAGGGCAAGTCAGGCAGATCCGTTTTGATCAATTCCAAATTGTGTAAAGAGCTGGCCGCGTACATCGAGGGCATGAAGATCATAAGCCCCGAGCAGAGCCTTTTTCCCACGCAGAAAAATTCAATGCGCGGATTTACGGCGAATGGAATTTCTGGTTTCTTCTGCCGACTGTTCCGTGAAGTGGGCTTGGATGGCTGCTCGAGTCACGGCTTTCGCAGGGAATTCATTACAACGCTTGCCAACAAATCGGTAGGCATTCACACAATCATGTCGCTATCTGGCCATCGTCGCTTGTCCTCAGTCCAAGAGTACTTGAGTGTGACAGATGAGCACAGAAGACAGGCTGTGGAGTTACTTTAACCAAAAATGTAAATACCTCTTATCACCTGATATCATTTACGAGCGCAATAATCCTACCCTTTCCTTTCTCATCAATACAGACAATTTCTGGCCTACCATCTCCAGTAATATCAGCTATTGTGGTACCAGACTCCGCATATTTACTTAGAGTGAACCTATCTTGGAAGTACCCCTTTCCATCATTAATCAAAACCTTCCCAGATACCTTTGTGTCTTGCCCTGTTAAAAACACATCAGTAATCCCATCACCATTTATGTCTGCTAAGCGAATAAATTTCCACCAAGAGCCCTTTTTGTTAGGGTCCTGCGGGTACCTAAGATTTGTCTCATCTGTGAAACCGCCCTTTCCATCACTAATAAGAATCTGAATATATCCCTTGTCGTACCCAGGCCCTGAAGAACCCCCTATAATAGTTGTGTGAGAAAGGAGAAGGTCATCATATCCATCATTATTTAAATCAAAAGACTTCGCTTCAACCACTAGGGGCTCGGCTACCGGAGGAGGAGGAACGTCATAAACCAAGTCATCCTCAAAGGCGCCATAGCCATTATTAATCAATACTCTTGACGTTTTATCATAAGGTTGAGTAGGACTAATGATAGCTCCAAGGAATATGTCACCCCACCCGTCACCATTAAAGTCCCCAATCGCAGACGCGCTGTGACCGCCAGCCCAAGCCACTCTCTTAGGTATCGCACTACCTGATATATCCAGGAATCCGCCAGCTTTGTTATTCAGATAAACAAAGTCTGTGGGATGGCCATCATACGAACGGTCTTTTAATGCAAAGCTATTAACTACAACGTCTTTGTATCCATCATGATTGATGTCTCCAACTGATAGACCATGGGAAGCTTTCCGAATCTGCGGTAGTGTCAGTGACTGATCAACTAGTTTTTTATCAACTGAAGATATCCATAGGTAGTCCATACCGCCAGGATAAGGTGGAGCATCAGCGCCATTATCAGGGGCAAAAACATCGCTTGCCCCATCTTTATTGAAGTCACTAACAGAAATTCTTGACAAGTAGAACACTCGAGGAACACTCCCAGAGAATAGAGCCTGAGTGCTCTCCACCCACTTTCTGGATTTATTTCCAAGATAGAAACGCGGCTGAACCGGCTTAAATCCTGCTTCTTGAGAAGTCGTGAAAACGAAGTCAACTACCCCATCTCTGTTAAAGTCTCCAGGCTCTAACTGCTGGATCCACTGCCCCCCATGTAATGAACCCGCTGAAAGCGTCGCAAGAACAATAATTTTTGAGAATGGCATTTTTCACTCCATAAATATTTAGAATTAGTTGCTATTTTTATCTGAGAAAACCTTTAGAAAACAATCTTCTCTTGTTTTCTTTGAAAATCTGCTGATATGGATATTTGCGGCATCATATCCTGATATGCCCATCGTCGCTTGTCCTTAGTACAGTAGGCCAGCAAGCAGTCGAACTGCTATAGCTATTACTGAATTTAAGTAATAGCGAATGGGCTACCCTCTGAAGGCCTTGGCATGGCTGGGTTCTTTCGCAAGGGCATCCTTCCAACACTCAGCCTTAAATACGCGATCAATCATGCCAACTACTTCTGAAATGATGGATGGCACTTTCGGTGACTTTTTTTGAACGAGCCAATTTGCCTCATCAAAGGAATCCAAATAAATCCTGACATTGTGGTTCGACAACAGGGCACGACTAATGATGTCGAACTGTCCTGGCTCGTACATACCGTCTTTGATGCTCAAATGCGCTAATGTCAGCTTGTCTGCGATGGCTGAACTGAAAGGCACAGGATCATCACTCACCACATGAAGCCTACTTTGCGGACATTCGAACTTTTGTATCGTCCAGCTTTTCAAATCATTTCGAAAATCCGGTTTTGTGACGTACTGCTCCCTGATTCCGGCATCTTGAAAGGGTGATGCACTATCAAAGCTGATAGTCAGTTCTGTATTGGCTGAAGAGCGCAAAGCCGACTGAATCGCAGACAGGACCACAGCCCAAGGAGCCGTTGAGACTCCAAGCAAGTGTATCCAGTCCTTTCCAGTGTCAAATGCCTTCTGATCGCGCATCAATAACAAAGGAACCAGCAAGGCTTCAATTCCAGCTGTTCTTGCTCCCCTGCTACTCATTGCGTAACCGGAGCACTTGAACCACTTAACCGCATCCCACCAATCTGCCATTGCTTCGGTAGTGGCGCCCTGTAGGACATTGAGCCACTTTGTTCTGCCCTGCCGATGACTATCGATGAAGCGCAGATTTTCAACAGTAAGCTGGGTCAGCTGCTCATGGTTACAACGATGAAAGGGTGAGTTTTTGCCATCTTGCGTAGTCGCCCACAGTGGCATGTCGATTGTCATCGCGAAGTTGGAGTAAGTTTCCAACCAGTTAATGATCCAAAGACGCGCATCAACATTCTCACGCCAAGCAGCGCAAGCATCGTCCGGGTCCATTTGAGGTTCAAGCCCAACAAGTCCAGTTAGGTTTCCATTACCAATCTGAAAACCGCCACTGTCACCGACCATCACGCCATCTGTTCTACCTCTTCGCGTAACGGCGTTATCAGCAAGTTCGCCTACTTTGTACTGCCCAACTGAATGGAGAAAGTACGGGTAATGCCAGAGGTTGCGTCCAGCACTCTCGTTCCAAAATTCCAAATCGCTCAGCGATAAGCCCTTGGGAAATGGTCTTTTAGCTGGAAGTTCAGCCGTTAAAGCCTGCGCGTAAAGCGTATTAACGGCGGGCAAGTAGACAGCAAAATCAGGCTTCTTCACGCCTCGGCCTCAACTTTCTGCGAGGACTCATCAGCAACGATAGTTGGCTGGTAAAGCATGAATGGCGCCCTTGCTCGATTGCCTTCAGCATCCAGCGTTGGAACCAAAATCTCATGCTTGCTGCCACCCGGCCCAACAGTTGTAAAACTTAACCGTAACAAGTCATCAGTCAGCTCAAGTGCGATGTTGGAATCTGCTTGAAGATAAGCGATGCTCCGCAAAACTGGAACAAGGTCCTTGGACGCAAAAAGGCTAACGACCGCACTTGAGCATGTAGCTGATGACTCCAGCGGGATGTCCAGTTCGTAGTTTTCAAACTCACCATCCCGATACACAAACTCAAAGCCCAATGACTCACGATCAAATATCAGCCGAAGCGTGTATTGATGCTTACGCTTGAGGTGCTTTCCATGCCCTGCCAGCCACTTATCGAGGAAAACATCCGCAAGCTGTTGGAACCAGAAAACGGACAAGTTTGCTTTCCATTTCGGCTTGGCCTTGTAGTCCGGGTCCCTAATCAACTGATATTGCGGCTGATCAAATGTGTCGTAGCACGGCCAGAAAGGAACATTGAAGCTCTTAGAATTGTCTGCTCGATGCTTGAATCTCATCAAATGCGATGCGCTGTTCCTTTCTGAGTACTTAGGAATGCTCGAAAGTGGCCCCGCGTCGTAAACGTTGAAATCAAACTCATGGAGCATGTTCGCCTCAACGCTTTCTAATACGCTTGGCAGAACAAGAACATCGTGTGCGCAATCAGCAAAGAATGGCTTATCAAGCTGACGTGGCAATCCGGTCGCATCAGGCTTTACGATGCTGACAACGCCAGACTGAGCGTTCATCGGACTTAAAACAAATTCGCCTGTATCCCTGACGAACAGAACACGGCGCTCTGCTTTGAATTTCGTTTTGCCCCAGCCCTCAACCTCATGCTTTTCAACGAGCCCAGCCGATAGTCCAGCAAGATGCTTGGGCAGCGATTGGGTCTGAATCAGCTCCAGCAAAGGCCGAACTTTAGGATGCTGTAAATCAAATCGTCGCCTCACAGCATCTACGAGCACTTCCTGTATGAGCTTGGGGTTTGCGCATGTAGAAAACCAGCCAACACCCCTTTCAGTCTTGTTGACCAAAAGCAGGCTGTGATTCTGGTAGCCAAGCGAAAAATACTGCTGGATCGGAAGGACTGGAAGTGGGGACCCGCGACTACAGACTACAGCCTCTTTGAGTAACATTTCGCGGATGCTTTCAGTAAGAGCCAACAGCTTTGCGCGGTCGATGGGGGGTAGCTTGCTGTCATCATCTTCAGCGGGAACCGTTTTTGCTAACTCAACAACGCCACCAGCATTTGAAATGAAGGCTGTTAGCTTGGAGACCCCATCTTTTTCGTATTTCTTCGAGTGCTTTTCGAACTCAATGTGGAGCGCATTCAAGGTGGCACTGAAATTGGGCAAGTTGTTCTTGTGCGTATTCCTGCGATCGTGAACACCTATTCTTGCGTGATGGTGAACACGCGTTATCCGGTGCATTACGTTGTTTGATTTTGTATCTCAGGTGTTCATGATCCGTCAATTTTGGCCATTTTCCTCCGCATGGATTCTCCTTTTAGTTGAA
>JBEGVN010000050.1:0-11654 GCA_041178325.1 Pseudomonadota bacterium | reverse complement strand
TCGTTTGGGGCAACGTCCATACCGTCAAGCCTGATTTTGATCGGGAGGCCATCGAAAGCCGCTTGAAGCCCTACTTTGATCGGTTCCACACCATGAAGATGGACAATTTCATCATCCGTAACTGGGAGATTGAGGACGACGGCCGCAGCAAGATCCTGGTCCATCCCTGCCGCGGACAGGCGTAACGGCACCGGAATCAGGGGAGAAAATATAACCATGCAGATCAACGGTGTCACGATTGACGAGACCTTCGCGGAAGCGTTTCCGATGAAGGGAACCCGCGTCATCATTACGGCGCAAAATGCCCGCTGGGCCCGCATTGCGGCCGAATCCATGACGGGCTTTGCCACCTCCGTCATTGCCTGTGGCTGTGAAGCCGGCATCGAGCGGGAGCTTGCCCCTGAGGAAACACCGGATGGGCGTCCCGGGTTTGCCGTGTTGCTTTTTGCCATGGGCGGAAAGACCTTGGCGAAGCAGCTTGAAACCCGCGCCGGTCAATGTGTGTTGACGGCGCCGACCAGCGCTCTTTTCTCTGGGCTTGAGGGCGGCACGAAAATCGCGCTGGGCAAGAATCTTAGGTTCTTTGGGGACGGATTCCAGACGTCGAAAAAAATTGGGGCCAAACGTTATTGGCGCGTGCCGGTGATGGACGGGGAGTTTCTCTGTGAAGAAACCACCGGGGTCGCCGAATCCGTGGGGGGCGGTAATTTCCTGATCCTGGCCAAGAGCCAGCCCCAGGCCCTTGCCGCGTGTGAAGTCGCGATTGAGGCGATGCGCAAGGTCGAGAACGTCATCATGCCGTTCCCGGGCGGCGTCGTCCGTTCAGGCTCCAAGGTGGGCTCGAAGTACAAGGCGCTCAATGCATCGACCAACGATGCCTTTTGCCCGACCCTCAAGGGTCAGACACGGAGCCAGCTGGGTTATGAAATCGAATCGGTGATGGAAATCGTCATCGACGGCCTTTCTGCGGACGATATTCGTGCCGCGATGAAGGTCGGTATCGAGGCCGCCTGTGCCTTGGGATCCGACCATGGCATCCAGCGAATCAGCGCCGGCAATTATGGCGGCAAGCTGGGTCCCTTCCTCTTCCCGCTCCACGAGATCCTGTCATGAGCACGCTTACTCTGACCCTGCGCCAACCGTGTTCGCAGCGCATTGATGTCGCGGCCTTGTTGCCGGAAACCCTGATCCACCAGTCGCTCGAGTCCATTGCCGCGACAACGCTGCCGGTCGGAAACCGTGAGGTTGCCGTGGGCGAGCTCTTTAGTCTTGAAGGTGACACAGAGGCGCTGGACACCCTGGTCTTTCAGGGCGAAACGGGTTCACTGGATGCGGTGGGCAAGGGCCTTCGCGAGGGTACCATCGAGGTCATGGGCGATGCGGGGAGCTACCTCGGCATGCAGATGCGCGGCGGGACCATTCGGGTTTCAGGGTCCATTGATGCCTATGGGGCGTGTGAGCTTAAGAATGGCTTTATCGAAATCCGCGGCAATGCCGGTGATTTTCTCGGTGCGAGCCAAATTGGAAACCTCAAGGGCATGGCGGGCGGCGTCGTTTTGGTTCGGGGTAATGCCGGAGATCGCGTCGGGGATCACCTGCGTCGCGGGATTATTCTGATTGAAGGCCATGCCGGAGCTTATCTCGGATCGCGCATGACGGCGGGAACCATCGCAGTTCAAGGAACGGTGGGACCCTATGCAGGGTATGCGATGGGTCGAGGAACTCTCCTTCTGGCCCAGGCCCCCGAATCGATTTTGCCGACCTTCCAGGATTGCGGCACGCATACCTTGGGCTTTATTCCGCTTCTTCTTCGAAGCCTCAAATCCTACGATACGGTTTTCTGTGATCGGGCCGAAACTTTGAAGCGCGTGCATCGTTATGCGGGAGATTTTTCCGCTCTCGGCAAGGGTGAGATCCTGATCGCGTGTGTTTGAGCAGGCTTTTAGGGAACACAAAAGGGGATTGGCACAGGGCCCAATCTTTCGGGATTCAATGCGCTGCTGCTGTTCGATTTCAACTAGGACGTTCGGATCTCGTATTCATCGCACGGGGGTCTTTTTACCCTCGGTTCGAAGGCCAGCGGCTGACGACCTCGTCGTTTTTAATCCATCCGTCCTGTCTCATCCCAGGATAACGTGTCAGTTGGCCTATCGACTGGAGGGCCAGCCGATCCGCATCGAAAAAAACCCCAGGGCAAACAGGGTTCGGCCTTGATCTGAAAAAATATGAGGTCGATCTGAGAGTGATGTGTCCATTCGAGATTGAAAGTGACCCAGAAATATCAAGCCGACTTATTTGACGATGCGGATCCCATCCCGCAAAAGGGGTTGATTCGCTCGAAAAGCGCGAGTGTTTTGAGCCCATCGCAAAAAAACTTCAATCGACTGATCAAGCAGATTGAATCGAAGCGTGAGCGATTGGCACACTGGAGCGATGTGATTCCAAGGTTCCGCCAAAAGTTTGCCAGTGATCTATTGCCCTTGATGCAAGAGGAGAGGGAACTCAAAACGCAATTGGTTGAGGCCATGGATTGGGCGCATGGGGAAAAAGGATTGACCCAAACCGAGAGGCGAAAACTATCCTCCATGATTGTGGATCTGACGCTTCATCTTCTGGAGTCGGGAGATCATCAGGAAGCGATCAAGGCTCTCTACAACAAACACAGTCGTTCGGATTTTGACGAGGAAGAGGGAGAAAAACTGGATTTTCTTCGGGCCGTGCTGGAGGAAAATTTTGGAGTCGAACTTGGGCGCGACGCTGAGTTTCACTCGCAGGAAGAGTTGATTGAGCGGGTTCAAGAGCAGTTTCAGGCAAAAGAGCAGGCACGAATCCATGCTAGGGCCAAAAAGAAGTCTGCGAAGCAACAAGCCAAGGACGCACAGCGAGAAGAGGAGTCGAAGCAACAACTGCAATCCATTCGTGAGATTTACCGAAAATTGGCAAGTACGTTACACCCTGATCGGGAAAAGGACCCGGCAGAGCGAGATCGTAAAACGCACCTCATGCAGCGCGCGAACGAGGCCTACGAACGCGGCGCTCTCCTTGAACTTCTGGAACTGCAGATGGAGATCGAACACATTGATCAGTCCTATCTTTCGACCTTGGCCAGCGACAAGGTCCAGCAATATGTCCAGATTCTGAAAAGCCAGGTTCGGGAGTTGGATGTTGAAATTAACCGGATCGAATCGGGACTGATGTACGAGTTCGGATTTCACCCGTATCAAAGGCTCTCGCCCTTAAATTTTATTAACGTTCTTCAGGAGGATATGGTTTCAACAAAGATCCAGATCCGGAACTTGAAATCGGAGCTTGATCGGGTGGCTGATCTGAGACAGTTGAAAGAGTTGCTTAAAGGGATTAAAGCACCACGTCGACGCCGGGAGCCGATTTTCGACCCGTTTGATGACTTTTAATTTGTGCGTACCCTGTCTGGTTTTAGGGTGTGGGCCAGAGGGCCCAGCCGCAGGCCAAAATCCAGAGACTGACGGTAACGATGAGCGGTTTATCCGTTATCAGGGCGTCCGTCGGGGACTCCCCACCCTCAAGGGACTCGACCACATACCAGTAGCGAAAAAGGCCAAACAACACAAAGGGAATACTCACGACGAGTTGGGGCTTCGCCGACATTACAAAGAGACTGTAGAAGATGAGGGCCCCCGTCGCCGCCATCTCTGCGTAGCGATCAACCAGCGCGACCGAGTAGCTCTCAAGAACCTTCCGCCCTTCAACCCCCCGTTGCTCCAACTCCTGACGCCGCTTGATGGCCGCAAGATAGAGAGCCAGACAGAAGGTGGTGATAAACATCCAGGAGGAGAGAGGCACCGTAAGGGCGAGTGCACCGGCATAGACTCTGAGGACAAAGCCAAAGGCTACGGTGAAGATGTCGAGAACGGGTTGGTGTTTCAGCCAGAAGGAGTACGCCCAGTTGAGGCAAAGATAACCCAGAATGACCCCGAGCACCGGGAGCATCGTGAGACCCAGACTGATGACCAGAGCGTACAGAGACATGAGAAGAGCGATAGCCGCCCGAATTGAAACCACACCGCTGGCGATCGGACGGGTCTTTGATTTTTTGGGATGAAGCCTGTCGCGTTCCCGGTCTTGGATGTCATTCACGATGTAGGCGGAAGATGCGGCCAGACAGAAAAGCAAAGTCGCCGTGAGGGCCTCTCCAATCGCCGTAGGATCCAGGAATTTTCCGGTAAAGATCAAGGGTGCCAGAACGAATCCGTTTTTGATCCATTGCTTCGGGCGCATCAAATGAACAAGTCCCGTCAGCCGGGAAGTCGGGGATTGGGGCATGGGTCGCGACAAGTAAAAGAGAGGGGAGACGTTCAGGGTGATTAGTTCATTCAAGCTTGCCATACGATACTCGATCCTGGCCGCCGTCGCGACCGTGGCTAACATCGCAGCCCAGGAGGGTACCCTCCAGGTGTATCAAGGCTTCTTCGAGATTGGGTTATCCATTTTTGTCGGAACGGCTGTAGGACTGGTCGTGAAATATATCCTGGATAAACGTTATATTTTCCGCTTCAAGGCTCAGAATCGTCGACACGACAGCCGCATCTTTATCCTCTATACGGTCATGGGGCTTCTGACAACCGTGATCTTCTGGGGTTTTGAATGGGCGTTTCAACTTCTCTATGAAACCAAAGAAATGCGCTACCTGGGTGGAGTGATCGGCTTGACTTTGGGCTATCTGACCAAGTACCAGCTGGATAAGCGCTTTGTTTTTCGGGTGAAGCCGGCATGAGGCCCGTTTCAGCCTGGGGAAGACTGAGCGCTGATCTGCATCACGTCGAGCCCTTGACCAATCCTTGGAGTCTTCAAGAAACCCTGCGTAACCGGAAGCGTTGGGGACTTCCCCACGGCATGGGAAGAAGCTATGGAGATGTCTGTCTCAACCCGGGTGGCTCGCTTTGGCTGACGACATCCCTCGATCGTTTCCAGTCCTTTGACGAGAAGACCGGACGACTCAGGGTCGAGGCGGGGGTACTACTCCGGGATATTCAAAAGGCTTTCATCCCCAGAGGCTGGATACTACCGGTCACCCCGGGGACCCAGATGGCGACCGTCGGGGGTGCGATTGCGAATGATGTGCATGGTAAGAATCATCATCTTCAGGGCAGCTTTGGCGATCATGTGTCCAAGATCCAACTGGCGCGTACGGATGGCGACACCCAGACCCTAAGCCTCGATGAGAACCCTGAATGCTTTCGCGCGACCCTCGGTGGACTGGGGTTGACAGGGCTGATCACGGCCGCTGAAATTCAGTTAAAGCCGGTATCGGGACCCTGGCTGGAATCCGAAACCCTTCCATTTCATGGCCTTGAGTCTTTTTTCAGCTTCGCGGATGCTTCCGAAGCGGATTGGGAGCACACCGTGTCCTGGATCGATTGTCTTTCAGGAACAAAGACCCGGGGGCTTTTCATGCGCGCCAATCCCGCGCCCGTGGGCAAGAAAGGCGATTCGCCCAGGAATCGCAAACGAAAGATGCCGGTGGTGCCGCCTGTGTCCCTGGTCAATGCCCTGACCCTTCGACCCTTCAATGAGGCCTACTATCGATTGGGTCAATGGAAAAAAAGGCGAAAGATTGTTCACTATGAGCCTTTTTTCTATCCCCTAGATAACCTGCTCGAATGGAACCGGATGTACGGTCCCAAGGGGTTCTATCAGTATCAGAGTGTGTTGCCTCGCGAGGTCGGCCTCGAGGCCACTCAGGCCATGCTTCAGGCCATAGCCCACTCTGGGGAAGGCTCTTTTCTTGCGGTGCTGAAAACCTTTGGGGAGCGCGAAGCCCCGGGGCTTTTGAGCTTTCCAAGGCCGGGCGTCACCCTGGCACTCGACTTTCCCAACCGAGGGCCGCGAACGCTTCGACTCTTTGATCGCCTGGATTCGATTGTTCGGGAGGCAAGAGGTACGCTTTACCCGGCCAAGGATGCGAGGATGCCGAGGGATCTTTTTGAGGCGGGATACCCCCACTTGGAGACCTTTTCAAAACACCGGGATCCTGGGATCAGCTCCGCGTTTTCCCGGCGAGTCATGGATTTTTAGGAGACAGCATCGTGAAAAAGATCGTGATTGTGGGGGCCACCTCGCTGATGGCCGAGAGCTGTGCCCGGATTTGGCTGGAACGGGCGCCCGCGAGACTGGTGCTGATCGGTCGACGTCCCGAAGGTCTGGATCGGGTCGCCTCTGATTTGAAGGTACGCTCTCCTGAGTCCGAGATTGAGAGCTTGTCGGGAGATTTGATCCATCCCGAATCCATAGCAGCACTGGTGCAAAAATCCTCTGAGGGCGGTGTGCCGGATGCGGTATTGATCGCACAGGGGGCCCTCCCCGAGCAGGCCGATTGTGAACAGGACTTGGCCTTGTGTCAGGAGACGCTTCTGATTAACGGTGTCTCTCCGGTGCTTTGGGCGGAGGCTTTTATTGGCCCTATGCAATCTGCGAATCACGGAACTTTGGCCATTCTCGGATCTGTCGCGGGGGATCGTGGCCGGCAATCAAATTACGTCTATGGGTCGGCCAAGGGTCTGGTCAGTCGTTACGCCGAGGGCCTTCAGCATCGTTTGAGTGGGACGAAGGTTCGCGTTGTCTTGGTCAAGCCCGGTCCCACCGATACACCGATGACCTCAAGGTTCAAGGCGAAGGGCATGAAGCTGGCCTCCGTTGATGTCGTCGCTCAGGGTATCGTTCGTGCCATGGATCGAGGAATTCCTGTGGCTTACCTTCCCGCAAAATGGGGGCTCATCATGACAGTCATTCGTCATCTGCCCCGCTTCATCTTCAACCGGCTCAAGATCTGAGACATCCCTTGGGCTTTTCTTCGCTTTGATCTGGCTGAGGCATGTGTCACGCCATGGGACCAACGAGCTATGGACCTTGGACCTAAAATTGACTCACATCGTGATTCGCTAAACGGTCGGAAACAAAAAAAGCATATCCTGAGCGGTACTTACCCAGATTGACCTGTGGTGTCTAAAAATTCGTTCGGCCTTGAAGGCGGGAGCTGCAATCCTGCAATCCGGGGTATCGTCTGTGAGGGATATTCTAAAAATATCTTCTTTGGGATATATTGTGGGAATATCATCCAAAGGAGATAAAGATGAAGGATTACCCCATTCATTTTGCAGATCAACTATCGCAGCATTTGAAATCCTTTAGAAGATTGCGAGGACTGACGCAGACTCAACTTGCGATGCAGTTGGGCGTGACTCAGTCTCGGGTGGCTGACATTGAACGGAATCCCAGCACGGTCAGTGTGGAAAACCTACTCAAGGTCTTTGCTGCCTTGGATGTCCTCTTGGTACTCAAGGACGCAGGCAAGGAATTTCTATCTGGCTCCATGAAGAACAGTCCAGAAACACTGGCTCAGATCAAATCCGCAGAGGATGGGTCCGGCCAAACCGTGGATGATTGGTAATGCGATCATTGAATGTCTGGATGAACGGTGTGCTCGTTGGGACCTGGGCCTACGGAAGTGGCGATTCACACCGCTTTACCTATGATGCTGCGTGGATTGAATCGCCGGCCTGTCGGTCGATATCACTCTCACTTCCTCTGTGCGCCTCAGCAGAGATTCGGGGGACATCCGTCGCAAACTACTTTGATAATCTGCTCCCGGATAACGAGCGCATTCGCAAACGATTGAAAGCGCGATATGGCACTCAGTCGAATCGTGTCTTTGATCTTCTGGAGGCCGTTGGTCGCGACTGTGTGGGAGCTGTCCAACTTTTGCCGCTGGGGATGGAGCCCATCGGTTATGACCAAGTCAACTACGAGGTTCTGGACGAGGCTGGTGTTGCCAGCCAATTGCGGATGGTGCCTGAGGTGTCCGGCTTCAGAGGCACAGACCATACAGATTTTAGGATCTCAATCGCGGGCGCACAGGAAAAGACGGCTCTGCTCCGGGTGGCTGATCAGTGGTGTATCCCGATTGGGGCGACGCCCACAACACACATTTTCAAACTCCCTCTGGGGCTTGTGGGGGGCTTCCAGTTTGATTTGAGTCATTCCGTAGAAAACGAATGGTTGAGCCTGAGACTTCTTGCAGCACTTGGGTTGCCGGTGGCCTCCGCAGAAATAGCCCAATTTGAGGACCAAAAGGTATTGGTAGTAGAAAGGTTTGACCGTCGATGGATCACGGCGCGCGCAGGAAAACCAAGTTGGTTGGCAAGGTTGCCCCAGGAGGACTTTTGCCAGGCACTGGGCATTTCGCCGGATCAGAAATATGAATCGGCAGGAGGGCCGGGGATTCTAGAGGGGTTGAGGGTGTTGCGGGGCAGTCAGCGACCTGATTTGGATCAAACCATTTTTCTCATGACGCAATTCGCATTCTGGTTGTTAGCGGCTATTGATGGGCATGGTAAGAATTTTTCCATCAGGCTGTATGCTCATGATAAATATGAGATGACGCCACTTTATGACGTCTTGTCGGCATGGCCTATTCTGGGTAATGGCCCGCACTGTCTCCCCATCCGAGACGCCAAAATGGCCATGGCATTACGCGGCAGAAATCCACATTACCGGATGGCCGAAATACAGACGCGGCATTGGAAGGCATTAGCCAAAGGCTGCGGAATACCGGGGGTCTGGGGACGAATGATCGCTTTGGCAGATGACATTGAACGTGCTATTGGTCGTGTCACTTCTGAGCTACCTGCCGGTTATCCGCCAGAGTTGGCAGAGTGTATTTTTGCGGGTGTTCGGAAACAGAGAGAGCGATTTTTTAAATCAGTCGATGACTGACCCGCTTGAATTTCAGCGGAGAAAAGACACAAAGTTCAAGGTTTCGTTGGAAATCGGCTGATGATGGGTTTGGGTTTAGCCTTGAGGAAAGTGCAATGAGCCGGGAGCCTTACATTGAGGTGGATTTAATTCCCACCGAGAAGAAACTCATTCTTGAGCTTGCTGTTTTTTGCTTGCATGATGCGGAAACCCTGAATGATCTTAGGAATAGCCGGAAGAAATGGGTTGCCTTCTCACCGTTTGAGCTTAATGGCGTGATCGGTGAACTGTCCTATCACTGCAATCGCACTCAAAGTGTCGCCAAGGCTGAGCGGTTGGACGCGCTCGCGTGTCACCTTGAGTTTGCGCTTTCCACGCAGAAGAAGCGTATCTAAAAACGGTTTTTCAGACCATGGAAGTGGTTAACTTAAGAAAACCGAGCAAGATTTATCTGAAGCGAGTGAAATGAAAAAAACGGGTCGCAATGAAACCTGCCCTTGCGGCAGTGGGAAAAAATACAAGCAATGTTGCCTCAAGGTGGAGGAAGCAAATACTGCGCGCGCTAGTCAGACTTCGGCACACGGCGCAGCAAAAGCACTGGACTGGTTGAATACGAACCACTACCCAGCCGTTCAGGAAGCGCTATATGACGGATTCTTCGGCGCCCTGAACGAAGATGAAATGCAGCGTATTGAAAATATGGATGATGACACCTATCAGGCCATCATGACGAACGCCATGGAGTGGTTGCTTGCTGAGGGGAGCTATTTCAGAAAAGGTGAGGAGACCCGTCTTTCCGACCTGGTGCTAGCTCGAGGCGGTCCAATCATGACAGCTCCCCAGCGGGCATGGATAGAGTCTCTCCGCTCGACTCCCTTGAATTTATATGAAGTCCTTGAGGTCATTCCTTCACAATCCATCACTTTTCGGGATCTTCTGCATCCTGAGCATGAACCGATTCATGTGCTTGAGCGGTTGGCATCACAAAGTATCCAACCTCTGGACGTCATTGCAGCTCGCATGATTTTTGACGGCGACCATCATGTGATTTCTGGTGCGATGTATCCCTTTCATCGCCAACAAGCATTCGATGTCATGAATGAATATCGGCGTGAGATGGAGGGGCCGCCTCCGGAGGATACTCATGAAGCGGAGGAGGTGTTGAGCCTCATTATCAGGGATTTCTGGCTACGCACTTTGGTAGCTCCCTTCCAGATGCCCGAATTGATTGATCGATCAACCGGTGCGCCGATTCTTTTTGTGACCGATCATTATCGTGTCCATAGCTGGGCGTTGTTGGAACAGCTGCTGTCTGAGCAACAGGATGTGGAAGGTTCTCGAGAAGAAGGCTGGAGTCGGCTTTGCACCGGCGAAGATGAGATGATTCGCTCTTTGGCATCGATTGAAATTGGTCGGCATGCGGATCGCATACAGGTCACTTATCGCACGCAAACACATGCGGATGAGGGTAAGCCCTGGCTCGAGGCTCTTCTGGGTGATGCGGTGAACTACGCGGGACGCGAGATTTCAGATCCAGAAGGAGTCCTCGCTCGTGCGAAAAAAGAGTCTGACGCCGAAAGCAAAAAATCTCCCCAGCCCTTGGATGACGTCTCGCCAGAGCTTATAACTCAGGCGCTTGAGCACCATTTGCGGCGGTATTACAACAATTGGGCTGACCAGCCAATCCCCATGCTCGATGATCAAACGCCGCGGCAGGCGGTTGAAACCCCTGGGGGCTTGGAGAACGTAAAGTTTTTGCTGCGCACCTATGAGCATGATGAGCAGCTGCAAGCTTTGAATCAGAATCGCCCAGCGATGTCCTACGCATTTTTGTGGGAAAGCCTAGGGATCAAGCCCGAAGAGGGAGGGTCTTAGTCGAGCCGCCTATTAATGTAAGATTTCCAGTGGGGGCCTTTTGTTTTATCTGATCGTGGTTCTTTTCGGTATCGTTCAGGTTTTTTCCGCAGGATGACCGACGATCAGCGCCCTATGCTTCGGTGATGTCTGGAACGTTAGCGCACGGTGGGTTGGCGTATTCATCTCTCCGGAGTCTCACAGAAGCACGATATCGTATTGTTCCTGATTGTATTGGGCTTCCGCTCGGAACTTGATCTTCACCCCGGTAAAGGCCTCAAGCTCTGAAAGCGTGTCGGACTCCTCGTCGACCAGACGTGCGACAACCTCGTTTGAAGCCAGGACCAGAAGCTCCTGGACGTTGTATTGCCGCACTTCCCGGATAATCTCCCGAAAGACATCGAGGCACACGGTTTCCGGGGTCTTGAGGACGCCGCGCCCTGAGCAGGCCGGGCAGGGTTCACAGAGGATGTGTTCCAGACTTTCGCGGGTGCGTTTACGGGTCATCTGCACCAGCCCGAGGCTTGAAACCTCGCTGATGGCACTTTTGGCGTGGTCTTTTTCGAGACTCCGCTGGAGTGACTGAAGGACCTGATCGCGGTGCTCAGGATCCCGCATGTCAATGAAGTCGATGATGATGATCCCGCCGAGATTTCGGATCCGAAGTTGACGGGCGATGGCCTGAGCCGCTTCAAGGTTCGTCTTGAAAATGGTTTCTTCGAGGTTCCGGCCCCCGACAAAGGCGCCGGTATTGACGTCGATGGTCGTCATCGCCTCGGTCTGGTCAAAAATGAGATAGCCACCTGATTTGAGTGCCACCCTTCGCTCCAGCGCCCGCTGGATTTCATCCTCGACGCCATAAAGATCAAAGAGGGGCCGTTCACCCGAATAGTGTTCGAGCCGTGCTGAAAGCTCCGGAACGAACTCGCGAACAAACTTGTTGAGGCGGTTGTAGGTTTCCCGTGAATCCACCCGAATTTTTTCGACGCGTTCGCAGTGCATGTCCCGAAGGACCCGCATGCTGAGAGGGAGATCCTCATGCAGGAGGGTTTTGGGCTTTGCCGTCCGTT
>JBEGVN010000049.1:0-11624 GCA_041178325.1 Pseudomonadota bacterium | reverse complement strand
GTACGGGAAATCGGATCACCAAGGAATTGATTGAGTCGCGCATTCGCGAGGTGGATTACAAGATTGTGGATCTGGCGGGACAAAAGCTGATGTTTTGCGGCATCCGAATGGATAACCAGTTCGTAGTGGTGGGGAAACCGGCTACTTGCATCGATCCTTCGAACTGGCGTGATGAGATTGGCAAGAAGATCAGCTACGACAACACGTTCGATGAGATCTGGAAGCTTGAGGCTTATCGCAGATTGAGTGGCGGCTAATCTTTTTGCTGTCGCTGTTTCAGGTAAAAGCAAGAGTCGGCATGGGCCAAGCCCTCTGATTGAGGGTCTAGGGCATCAAGACATGCGCCGGATGATCGTAACCGGCACTAACAAGAGATGGGATTGATGACTGAAAGTCGGCTACCCAAGTCCCGCCGACTATATGCGTGGGAGGCATCCCGCGTGATGTTGGGATCGATTCAGTCCCATCTCTTGTTGGTGAATGCGGAGGCTGATCCGCTAGCCGTAAGGGACAACGAGCGGCAACCCACAACCCCTGAGGGAAAAGCAGCCGGATCGAAACGTGTAGGGGCGTCCTAAGCCCGAGATCAGTGCGGGCCACCAACATTTTAATCGTGAGGTGAATCATGTTTTTCGTTTTGATTATTGGCTTGGCTTTGTTCTTTTCCTTGTTTGTTGCTCATTTGGCCAGCCAGTTGGCTGACAGGATGCTGAGCAAAGACGCTCATGCCCTCGAAAACCGGAGGCGCTACCTGCGCGACGCAAGCTATGCGCGAGTTCTTTGGGGTGTGCCGCGATGAAATCAAAATTCAAATCATCGGTTTTTTTCAAAAACCTGTATCTGTTTCAGATTACTAAAGGCTGGTTCCCGGGAGAAAACGATTTACTGAATCAGCGCCTGATTCCCTGTGGAGATGCGGATCTCTCTACTGCGGGATGGGTTCCGGTTGTTCATGATCGAATGCTGCTACGCGTTGAAAGGCATCTCTTAATCCGGCTTGGCATGGAGGAAAAGATTCTTCCGCCTGCCGCTATCAATCATGAATTCGATAAGCGAATCCAGCAATTGGAAACCAATTTTGATCGGTTCCTTACTCGCTCCGAAAGGAACGAGCTAAAAGAGCTGGTGATGCGCGAAATGGCTCGAAAGGCTTTCACCAAGACCCGCCATACGTCAGCCTGGATTGATTCTGAGCGTGGAGTGCTTGCGATTGATACCACCTCAGAAAATCGAGTCAACGAAGTCAGAAGTGCACTTCATCGGTTAAACCGCGATCTGGAATTCAAATTTCTTCATACCCGCAAGGTTGCACCGGACGCAATGACGGCATGGCTGATGCAGCCATCGGTTGCGCCATTTGACGTCATGGATTCCTGCGTCCTGAAAGGAGAGGACGGCAAGGTGACGTACAGCAACGAAGACTTGAGCGGCTCTGATGTGATCGACCAAATATCACGCGGCATGGTGGTTGTTCGATTAGCTTTGGAACACAACCAGCGAATTCTTTTCACTTTGGATAGCAGCGGGGTCTTCCGCAAGGTTTCATTGACCGACGTGGCCACCGGCAAGGCAATGGAAGAGCCTGTTGAGGATGTGGTCGAGAAGATGTCGGTCGATCTGACGCTGATGGCTTACGAGTACCGTGGCTTGATCGAGAGCGTCTTGAGTGCGCTGGGAGGGGCACTCAACGATAGCCAGGACATGGCTGCGTAGCCGTTTTCAAATTGATTCCAAGAATATCGCAACGACAAACAGGAGAAGCGCATGAGTGCTGAAGCTGAAAGCCAATCTTTTCAAGAAAAACGGGGGCATTTGATGAATTCCACGTTTGTACTGGAATCGTTTCGCTTGTATGGCTCGAAAGCGGGCGGCGGAAGCGGTTGGTACATCTCATATATCAACATGCAAAAGCTGGCTGACCGGATTGCAGCAGAAGCCATCAGGCAACACAACCAATCGGCGCACGACGATACTAAGAAACGCTTTATCAAGGCCCTGGATTACGCTGACGCGATACTGGGTTATCTGCCACCTAGGGACGCGTCATGACGCCTGATTTGTCATTGCATAGAAACATGGACGAGGCTGGAGATGGACATTCTTACCCCTAAAGAGTGCGCTGACTTTCTCAAGGTCTGCACCAATACCGTAAGAAAGGAGGCACGAGCAGGGAGACTCCCCCATTTTTACGTCGGAAAACTATTGCGATTTTCACGGTTCCAGATTGAGCAGTATTCTGTAGGGGCCGGGCAAGGTCAGGAGACACCATCATGTCAAACGACAACGGCATTTACGAACGTCCAGACTCCCCCTATTGGTGGGCGTGTTGGATGCTCCCCAGCGGCAAAACGGCTCGCCGCTCAACTCGCATCAGGAGAGATCTAGATCCAAATGGGATCGAGGCACAGAGAGTAAGAGAGTCATTTGCTCGGGATGTGCCAAGAGCAGTCTGCGGACGGAACAATATGCTTTGGGAGGAGCTGGTAGAGGCTTACCTCCCCATTTTAAAAAGGCGTTGCAAGGAAAGCACCTTCTCAAGGTATAGGCATGCCTTGAAACAATTGCTTCCGTATTTCGTGGGCAAGCCCGTCGGAATGCCGTCCTCCGAAGTTAAGACCTATATCAGAATGCGCGAAAACGATGGGTATGCCCCGGCTTCAATCAACATTCATGTTGGACTGATGCAGGGAATGTATTCATGGGGAATCGATGAGCTTGAGCTGGATATCAGGAATCCTTGGGATAGAAGGACGCTCCCAGCAAAGAACATTCGAGAACGGTTCCTAACCAGGGATGAGGCGGATTCACTGATTGAGGCTGCGCGGGATCAGTACATGGCCCCGTATCTTGCGGACTTCATTACGCTGTCTTTGAACACTGGAATGAGGCCGCAAGAGATTCTCAAGCTTACTTGGGATCGTGTGGACTTTGAAAATGGCTTGATCCTTTTCGGAAAGGACAACCAGAAAAATGGAAAGATGGGAGCAATCCCGATCAATGCCAACGCCAGGACGGCGCTTGTTTCCTTGAGGAATATCTGTAAATCGCCTCGCTGGGTGATTACTGATTTCATTGGGGCAAACATTCACTCCATTGATGGAGCGTGGCAGTCCTGCCGATCGAAAGTCGGCTTGGAGGATGTGCAGCTCAGGGACTTGAGAAGAACCTTTGCGTCATGGTTAGTGCAGGCAAATGTGCCCATCAAGACGGTATCGAATTTGATGCGCCATGCTGACATCAAGATCACGGCAATGAGGTACGCGCACCTTGATCAGGGGGCGTTAAAAGAAGCTGCGGCAGTGCTGGACACACCGCCGAAGCTTAAGGTCATTTCACGTTAAGGCAGTTTCGTGAAGCAAATGGCCTTGTAGGCCTTATGGGATGCGGCTTTCGTGTTGTTGAGATATTTCAACTCGTAATCTAGAAATCAACTGGCCGGCAGTCCATGGGGGCCGAAAAGAAAAATAGAGTCTGTCAAATTGAGGGCACTCAAATGTGGTCCAACTGACCTGTTTTACCTTCCGAAGTGACTCGACTTAATTCCTCTGCAGAAACTCGCACGATTTTTCCTTCACGCTTATTGACTTCCTCCCCTCCCTAAAGGAAGGGGATTCCTGATTCAACGAGAACTGCTTATGCCGATTTACGACACAAGGCTGACATTCTCTCCACAGGCTAACACCGCCAGCCCGGCGGCTTCAATGTTGACTGCGGCATTGAAATCTCTATCCAAGAGGGTAGAGCAGGAAGGACAAGTCCATTCCCGGTCATCCAATACCAGCGCATCGTTAATGTACCCGCAACAGGAGCATCGTTTGGAGCTTGGGAAGAACTGGTCTATCGCGACAACTGTGCGACCGGCCCAATTCGCCTTGTATTCCAGCATCGTCACAAAACTCCCCCAGCTTGCGTCAGCAATGTGCTTACTCAAGCTGGGGTTGCGGATCATGTTCTTCACTTTCAGGGATTCGACGCAAACCACTTGATTTTCGTTAATCAGTTTGCGGGACAACTTGTGGAGGTTGTCCGTTCGGCCATCGGAGATTTTGGCGTGAATACGGGCCACCTTCATCTTCGCCTTGAGTCGATTCTTGGAACCGAGCTTTTTCTTGGCGAGTCGTCGCTGGTATTGAGCCAGCTTGGTAGCGTATTTAGCCGTGTGACGGGGATTGCCGGTTTTCTCACCCCTGCTCGTGACGAACAGGTCTTTAATGCCAAGGTCAATGCCGATGGTATTCGGATTGACTCTCAGCAATTCGGGGACGAACTCGCTAAGGCAGGATACGAAGTATCTACCAGAGAAGTCCCTGGAAATCGTGATGGTGCTGGGTGCAGAAGGCAAAGCCCTAGACCATCGAATGTTGAGCGGTTCCTTGCTCTTGGCAATGTAGATTTTGCCCTCAGAGTATTTGAACGCGCTAGACGTGAATTCAGCCGACTGCTTGTGGCTTTTCTTCTTGAAGGTCGGATATCTTGCTCGACCAGACCAGAAATTCTTGTAAGCCGTTTGCTGGTGGCGGAGGCATTGCTGAAGCGGGACGGAAGAAACTTCGTTGAGATAAGCAAACTCAGGGAGCTTCTTGATTTCCGTCAGACGGGCATTCGCCTTGAGGTAGTCCACCTTGTTCTGGTGTTCGAAGAACTCCTTCGTTCTCCAATCCAGAATCGTGTTGTAGACCTTGCGAACACAGCCAAACGTCCTAGCCAGCAGGATTTCCTGCTCAGGTGTCGGGTAGAACCGATATTTGTAGGCTCGCTTGACCGATTCCATGGCTCACAGAATACTGGAGAAGATGTGAGAGCGCAATGCACCCATCCCCAATCCTTCGGATTGGCCGCTATCCCTCCCCGCTCTGAAGAACGGGGTATCTCGCAGAGGATCAGATGAAGATCTTACGCGACATATCCCTCAATTGCCTCTGGGAAAGAATTCTGGAAGGTCGCTCAAACTCCGCTTCGAGGACGCTTTTAGGTTTAACCAAAGCCCTTCGAGCACCAACTCAGGCGCAATATGGCTTGGACAGCGGAGAGAAGAACCCAGTTTTTCAGCATCCCCACCCGTCATGATTAACAAAGGCTCGCAACAACCCCTGCCGCCAAGATCGTGAAATACCCGTTCGATCGCCCCTACAAGGGCCAGCAAAGCACCCGAAGCCATGCCCTCTGACGTATCCAGACCAGGATCGAGGCAAAATTCGCCCACGGCTTTGGACTCCTGGATTTGGTGAGCCCCCCTGACCAATGCCTCACCCATCGCTGTAATTCCCGGAAGGATATAACCACCCAGATGGCGCCCCTCTGAATCGAGGAGATCAATGGTACAGGCGCTACCCGCATCAACAATCACGGTCGGCTGCTTGCTTCGCTCTCTGGCCGCAATAAGGGCAAGCCAGCGATCAACCCCTAGCCGCTCCGGATCACGGTAACCGGAGGTCACCCCAAAGCCGTGATGCTGAGCCTTTGCGACCAAGGGATCCATGGACCAACGTCGCTCTATGAAAGTTGTAATGTCAGCCTCAACGCGTTCTCCGGCCACATTCGAAAGCGCAACGCCCAGAGGCTTCTCAAGGCCGTCCCAAGCGGCACTAATTCCTGGGAGAACCGCCGGTCGAATCGAAACAGGCACCCCAGGCATCAGGCGATCTTCTTCGACCCTCGCCCATTTGATGCGGGTGTTTCCCGCATCAATCAAAAGGTAGTACCCGGCCATTAGTGCATGACCCGCAAACGAACTTCCCCCGATGCAAACGTCCTCTGTTTGCCCCCTTCCTCTTCAAAGATCAGAAACCCTTCCGGAGAGACATCGAGGACTTTCCCTTTCACCTCTTCATCGCCGACACGAATCGTCGCAGGCTTTCCGCTATCGCCGTGGATCGCTCGCCATTCAGGAAGATAAGTTTGAAGCCCCTCTTCCGCATAGCTTGCAAGAATCCTGAGAAGATGGGAGATGAAACCAGCCACCATGTCATTCCTGATCCCTGTCTTTCCTCCAAGGACACGTCGAAGATCCGTTGCCGACTGATCAATGCGTGCTTCGATCTCTGTCGGAAGATCGATATTCAAGCCAACACCAATCACCACAGCACAGGATCCATGCGCCTCACCAGCGATTTCGATCAGGATGCCCCCAAGCTTGGACCCTTGCCACAAAAGATCATTGGGCCATTTGAGAGCTACATCACGCGCACCGATTGATTCCAAGGCTCGAGCGAGTCCAACCCCCACAGCAAGGCTTAAACCCGAAACCTCTCGGGGATCCTGAAATCGCCACAGCAGAGAAAGACAAATGCCTCCCCCGAGCGGTGAGAGCCAACTGCGTCCAATCCGCCCGCGCCCCTGCTTTTGGAATTCTGCCAAAACGACTGTTCCATTGGGCGCTGTGCCCAAGGCCATTTGCATCAATGTCGAATTGGTGGATTCGAGAATGCTTTCAATATGCAGAGGCCCCAGCAAACGTGTTACAGCCGGATCCACTCCTTGCAGAATTTTTTCGGCATCCAGGAGTTCAATGGGTCGTGTCAGTCGATAGCCTTTACCGGGAACCGAGATCACTTCGAGGCCAAAATTTTCAAGACGCCTGACGTGCTTCCATACCCCGGCTCTCGAGATGCCCATCACCTGGGCAATCTCGGTTCCAGAGTGAAAACGACCATCGGCCAGAGACTCAATCAGGATTCGATCAAACTTATCCATAAGGCTTAGGACTTGCGATCCAGGGCTTTGAGTCGAGCCAATTTCTCTGCGATCTTGATTTCAAGACCCCGCTGAACCGGTTGATAGTAGGTTCGCTCGGGCATCGCATCAGGAAAGTATCGCTCCCCCGCAGCATACGCATCGGGTTCATCATGGGCATAGCGATAGTGCTTCCCATAATCCAGGTTTTTCATAAGGGATGTCGGTGCATTTTTTAGATGCACAGGCACATCCAAACTCCCAAAACTTGCAGCATCCGCCCTGGCCGCCTTATAGGCCACATATACCGCATTGCTTTTAGGCGCTGCAGCGAGATAGAGAATGGCCTGCGCCATGGCCAGCTCGCCCTCAGGGCTTCCCAAGCGTTCCTGAGCATCCCAGGCATTGAGCGCTAATTGCAGTGCTCTTGGATCCGCATTACCAATGTCTTCACTGGCAATCCGGACAATCCGCCGAGCCAGGTAGAGGGGATCAATGCCGCCATCGAGCATTCTCGAAAACCAATAGAGGGCCGCATCCGGTGCACTGCCACGAACTGATTTATGGAGAGCCGAAATTTGGTTGTAGAAGTCCTCTCCGTTTTTGTCGAACCGACGATTACTTCCCGCAGAGAGAACCTCAGCGACAAGTTCAGGAGAAATCAGACCGCCTTCATTTGGTGCGAGATCGAGCGTAATTTCGATCAAATTGAGTAGACGACGAGCATCGCCATCAGCGGCTTGCACAAGAAGCTGAACGCTTTCAGAGGAAAGGGTCAGGTCCTGCGTCCCATACCCCCTAACCGGATCATTGAGAACCTGATGCACAAGCCCTTCGAGATCCTCTTCCGTCAACCCCCGAAGAACATAGACCCGGGCACGGGAAAGTAACGCGTTATTGAGTTCAAAGGAGGGATTTTCGGTCGTCGCCCCGATAAAGCAGAAAGTCCCGTCTTCGACGTGGGGAAGAAAGGCATCTTGCTGGCTTTTATTGAAGCGGTGAACTTCGTCCACGAAAAGAAGGGTGCCCCTACCTTCTTCTTCTCTCATGCGTTTGGCTTGCTGAACCTGCTCCCGAATATCTTTCACCCCGGCAAGTACAGCAGAAAGGGTCGAGAACTCGGCATCGGCGTAACGCGCCAAAAGCCGAGCCAGGGTCGTCTTGCCAGTACCAGGTGGGCCCCAGAAAATCATGGAATGAAGCCGACCTTGCGTGATCGCCTCATACAAGGGCTTGCCGGGACTCAGGAGGTGAGTCTGCCCGACATACTCTTCCAAAGTGCGTGGCCGCATCCGTTCGGCCAAAGGCTGATATTGAGATTGAGGCTCGCGCATGAGGTCGAACCTCATCCCTAAAACTCAGGGATCTTCAAAGACATCAGCACCCGGAGGTGCCTTGAAGTTAAAAATTTCAGGGTTCAGCTTGACACCGGTCTTGAGCTGATCGAAGTAGATCCGAGTCAATTGACCAAAATTGTCGCTGAGTTCCATTCCCACCAGAACGTTGTTTTCAAGGCCGATCTGGATGTACTGAAATCCACCCTCCTCGGACTTTGGAATGAGCTTGATTAGGGCAATCCCTTCCTCATCCGCCTGGGCTTCAATCTTGAAGTTGGTCTCCAAGGGAATATCTCCCGTCAGAAGAAGAGCCGGGGTGGAGCCAATAGCCTTGTTGAGCTTTTTGACGGTGACCTGTTCCAGGTCTCGATCAAAAAACCAGACCTTGCCGCCACTTGAGACAATTTCCTGATGGTGTGGCTTTTCATAATTCCAGCGGAATTTTCCGGGTCGCTGAAGAGAGAATGTTCCCTCGCTACGTTTGCCCGCATTCCCCTTCTCGTCTACTTGTACCTGAACAAAATGCGATTCAAGGGTGCTGGCGCGCGCCAGAAAAGCCTTGAGTTTCTGTTCGGGCGTTTCCTTGGCCCAAGAGCCCATGGATGCTACAGCGAACAAGAACATCGTAATCAGACGAACCATAACCAATCCATGCGGCATAACTCAGCCCTCCAACCGAAGTGAGCGGGCCAACTCTTCGGCATACCCGGTGTAATCTCGAGGCGCAAGTTTTAAAAGTGAGGCCTTGGCATCATTCGGGATTTCCAATGAACCAATAAAGTCAGCCAATCGGGCCATATCGATGCGTTGACCCCGGGTCAGATCCTTCAGCTTTTCATAGGGTTTTTCAACACCGTAACGTCGCATTACCGTCTGAATTGGTTCAGCGAGGATCTCAGGATTGGCTGCAAGATCGGCTTCCAAAGCTTCGGCATTAATGGCAAGTTTTGAAATACCTTTAAGCGATGATTCCAGAGCAATCAGCGTATGGGCCATTCCAACGCCAATGTTTCTCAACACGGTTGAATCGGTCAAATCGCGCTGCCATCGGGAAATCGGAAGCTTTTCTGCAAGATGACCAAACAAGGCATTAGCAAGCCCGAGGTTCCCTTCGGAGTTTTCAAAATCGATGGGATTGACCTTGTGCGGCATGGTAGATGAACCCACCTCGCCCGCCACGGTCCTCTGCTTGAAGAAGCCCAGTGAAATATAGCCCCAGACATCGCGATCAAAGTCCATCAGGATGGTATTGAATCGGGAGGCTGCATGGAAAATCTCGGCCAGATAATCGTGAGGTTCGATCTGCGTCGTGAAGGAATTAAAAGTCAGCCCCAGTGACTCGACAAAACGTCGCCCAAAGGCAGGCCAATCGACCTGTGGGTAGGCCACAACATGGGCGTTGTAGTTGCCGACCGCACCATTGATTTTGCCTAGGAGCTCAACCTGGGCCATCTGCTTGACTTGCCGGTCAAGACGAACCGCTACATTCGCGAATTCCTTCCCTACTGTCGAGGGTGTAGCCGGTTGGCCATGGGTTCGGGACAACATCGGCTGACCCGCGTATTCATGCGCTCTCTCGGCGATCGCCGAAGTGAGCTTTCGCATCATGGGCAACATCACCCGATCACGCGCCTCTAGAACCATTAAGGCATAGGAAAGATTATTGATATCTTCTGATGTACAGGCAAAGTGAATAAATTCACTGACTGCCTCCAATTCCTTGTTACCGGTGATTTTCTCCTTAAGAAAATATTCGACCGCCTTGACGTCATGGTTAGTCGTGCGCTCAATCTCCTTCACGCGCTCAGCGTCGCTGGCTGAAAACCCGCTAACAATTTCTTCCAGCACACCCAGTGCGCTCTGACTAAAGACTGGAACCTCCGAAATTTCCGGTGCATTCGACAGCGCGATCAGCCAGCGCACTTCAACGAGCACGCGATAGCGAATCAACCCATATTCACTCAGGACGGGACGCAGCGGATCGACCTTGCTGGCATACCGCCCGTCGATGGGAGAAAGATCCATGAGAGACATCGCTTGGCTACCTCGGTAATCAGTTCGCTTTAAATTAAGAAAATTCTAACCCTTCATGGCGTTCGCAGGCGGATCGCCAATCAAGCCGGTGGATTGGCCTTTCCAGAGGGCCATCTCGATGATGCCGCCACCCAGGCATTCGCCATCCTGGTAGAAGACGACCGATTGACCCGGCGTCACCGCACGCTGTGCTTGATCAAATAGCACCCTGATTCGCCCACCATCAAGAGGCTCAACATGGCAAGACTGGTCATCCTGTCGATAGCGAACCTTGGCTTTCGAAGAAAAATGCCGCCCATTCAACCCATCCCGCGTCCAGGATAGTTGGCTTGCGATCAATGAATCAGAGAGCATCATCGCGTGATCATGGCCTTGACCCACGATCAGCACATTACGTCTAAGGTCCTTGGCCAGAACATACCAGGCCTCTTCGCTAGCGCCACGGACGCCACCGACACCAAAGCCTCTTCTCTGCCCCAACGTGTAATACATGAGGCCTTCATGCTCACCGACTGTATGGCCATCCGCTGTTTCGATCATACCGGGCTGGGCTGGAAGATAGCGCATGAGGAAGTCCTTGAATTTGCGCTCGCCAATGAAGCAGATACCGGTACTGTCCCGTTTACGCGCGTTACCAAATCCAGCCCGATCGGCGAGCCGTCTGACTTCATCCTTGAGAATGTCACCCACCGGAAAAAGAATCTTGGCGAGCTGCGATTGGCCCAGGGTGTAGATAAAATAGGTCTGGTCCTTGCCAGGATCGTGTCCCTTGATCAGACGATAAAGCC
This sequence comes from Pseudomonadota bacterium, assembly GCA_041178325.1. Taxonomy (GTDB): domain Bacteria; phylum Pseudomonadota; class Gammaproteobacteria; order Methylococcales; family Methylococcaceae; genus UBA6136. Next base: position 793 of record JBEGVN010000049.1, on the reverse strand, counting down.
CATCGCGCTGCTCATTGCGCGCGTAATGACCGGTTGCGATCAAATCAGCGCCTAACGCCTCGGCGTAGTCCAAAAAGGCTCTGAACTTGATCTCCTGATTGCAGAGGATATCGGGATTGGGAGTTCTTCCTGCCGCATACTCCGTTAGAAAAACCTCAAAAACGCGATCCCAGTATTCGGATGCAAAATTGACCGTATGGAGTTTCATACCCAGACGGTCACAAACGTCCTGCGCATCAGCCAGATCCTCTCGCGCAGTACAATATTCGGTACCGTCATCCTCATCCCAGTTCTTCATAAAAAGACCGCTGACTTCATAGCCAGCCTCAAGGAGACGCAACGCAGAAACGGAGGAGTCAACGCCCCCGGACATCCCGACGATGACTTTAGCCACCATAGATTAGGAGAGAACGGCTCTTAGGACGTCAAGAGAATGACGCGCACCGGCAAGATAGTCATCCACGCATTGCAGTACCAAGGGGCTCCGATGTTGCGACTGACGCGCCAGCAGTTCCTCTCGAGTGAGCCAGAGAACGCGTTCGATTCCATCATCCAGCGCTTGACCCTGTTCCTGCTGAACAGCCTCTGCAGCGACCGCTACCCGAAGATAAGTTACGCTCCGATCCGCTTTTCCCCAGACGTAAACTCCAACCAGTGATCGCGGCTCAACGCGCCAGGCCGTTTCTTCAAAGGCTTCCCGGATAACCGCCTCAAGAAGCGATTCCCCCACCTCGAGGTGGCCAGCCGGCTGGTTAATCACCAGATTTCCTTGTGTGTCTCGCTCTTCGACGAA